>NZ_QAYX01000024.1:0-725000 GCF_003054705.1 Opitutus sp. ER46 | reverse complement strand
CGCGTGAAAGGATCAACCAAGCGCTCATCAACTGGTTCTTTGCCGCCGAACCAGACCCGGTCATCTCCGCTGAGGTTCACGATGCCACGCGATTGTCAGCCTCAGCAATTCCCGCGTCGGTCAATTTCGACCGGTATTTCGCCGAACGTGACGCCGGTCACACCCAGGTGCTGGTCTCCCAATTATCCGCCTGCCTGGAAACCGGCGACGGACGCGTCTTCCTTCAGGACTTCGCGGCAATCGCCCGTCATGCAAAGCGGCAGCCCTCCCTCAAATCATGGCTTCTGCGGAATGGCCGGAAGCTTCTGTGCCGCGTGAACCGCCCCGAGCACCGGTCGCGACTCCTCATGCTGCTGGCCGACATTAGCCCCTCCAAATCTGCCGCACGCCTTAGCAGTGAAGCACACGCCTGCCTCCAACGGGGCGTCATCGCGTCCGACGAACTCGGCCGCTCCCAGCCCCGACTCGCCCTCAAAGAGGATCAGATCGTGTGGGGCCGCAGCCCGGTCCGGCTCGATCTCGCCGGTGGATGGACCGACACTCCTCCGTATTGCCTCGAGCATGGAGGTTCGGTCCTCAACCTTGCCGTACTCCTCAACGGCCAGCCCCCCATCCAAGTCTTCGTCCGCCCCCTCACCGAGCCTGTCATCAGCCTTCGGTCGATCGACCTCGGTGCTGCTGAAGTGATCAAGACCTACAATGGGCTGAATACATTTCGGGATCCCCGGTCGGGATTCAGCCTACCCAAGGCCGCCCTCGCGATGGCCGGCTTTCACCCGGACTTCAGCGCTGGGCGCCCCGCCCCCACCTTGGCTTCCCGCCTCAAGCGCTTCGGCGGGGGCCTCGAAATTTCTCTCCTCAGCGCCGTGCCCAAAGGTTCAGGCTTGGGCACTTCGTCCATCCTCGCCGCAACCATCCTCGGTGCGCTTAACCGTGCCTGCGGCCTCGGTTGGGATGAAGTAAGTCTATATAATCGCGTGCTTGGCGTGGAGCAGCTTTTGACAACCGGTGGCGGCTGGCAGGATCAGGCCGGCGCCCTCTTCCGGGGAATCAAGCTGGTCGAAACCAGCGCCGGCTCGGCCCAAACGCCCAGCGTCCGGTACCTGCCCCAACATCTATTTGGGCCCACTCACGCAAATCGGACCATGCTGCTGTACTACACTGGCATCACCCGACTCGCCAAAGGCATTCTTAAGGAAATCGTCCATGACATGTTCCTGGCGCGGTTCGACACGCTTCAGACCCTCGGCCTGATCCGGGCCAATGCTCACGCGCTGTTCAATGCGGTCCAGCAAAGCGACCCCCATGCCCTTCATCGCTGCATCGCCCGGTCATGGGACCTGAACAAGCGTCTCGACCCAGGCACCACGACGCCCGAGATAAACACCATCTTGGATCGTTGCGGAAGCGACCTGGCCGCCGCCAAACTGTTGGGAGCTGGCGGAGGCGGATATATGCTCCTTTGTGCATCAAATCCTGACGCCGGGGCCCGAATTCGGACGAAATTGGAGCAAGAACCGCCAAATCGCCGCGCGCGCTTCATCGACTTTGAAATCGCCGAATCAGGGCTCGAAGTGACCGTCAGTTGACCGTTTTGGGCCGAAAACCAGCATTCGGTCGTAGGCCGACCCGCCAAATTTCTCACTTTCCCGAAACCAGCGAGAATGCCCCGAGGACCCGCTTTTTGGCCAATTTTGGCCAATTTTCGCCCAATTTTTGGGCATTTTGGCGGCCTTTCGAGTTCTCGCTAATTTGCCGCATTAGCCGGAGACCGATTCAGAGGTTGCTTGGCGTATCGGAATACTTTTGAACGCACAGCCTCAAATCGGCACTAACTTCTCCGACTCCTAACTCAACCAAGGCACGCCTTTGGACCTGAAACAGATTAAGCTCATCATCGAACTCATGAAGCGCTCGGAGCTGACCGAGTTCGCGGTCGAGGAAGAGGGATTCAAGCTCAAGATCCGGCGCGGCACCAACGGACTTCCTGTGGTCTCCGCCAACCGCGGCTCCACGCCGCCCTTTGTGATCGGCGACACCACGCCCCCGATGCCGGTTGCGGCTCCCGCCGCTGCGACTCCTGCGGCTCCGAAAGAAGAGGTCGGCGTCACCTACGTCAAATCGCCGATGGTTGGCACGTTCTACCGTGCCGCCTCACCCGAAAGTAAGCCGTTCGCAGATGTCGGGGCCAAGGTGGTCGAAAACACCGTCGTCTGCATCATCGAGGCCATGAAGATCATGAATGAGATTCAGGCCGAAACCAAGGGCACCATCGTTGAAGTGCTCGTCGAGAACGGCCAGCCCGTGGAATACGGCCAACGGCTGTTCAAGGTAAAGCAGGCCTGATCTCCAAAGTCGGGAGCAAGCCTCCAGAGCTCGGGAGTCCAGGCACCCGCCTGCGGCGGTTCTGGGCTCTCGGTCGTCAGCTCCCAGCTCCCAGCTCCCAGCTTTTCAGATACATGATTCAGAAAGTCCTCATCGCGAACCGCGGTGAAATCGCCCTCCGCATCGTTCGTGCCTGCCGGGAACTCGGAATCAAGACCCTCGCGGTCTACTCCGAAGCAGACGTTCAGTCCCTCCATGTGCAACTCGCCGACGAGGCGATCTGCATAGGCGGCAACCGCAGCTCCGACAGCTATCTCCGCGCCGATCGCATCATCAGCGCCGCCGAAATCGCCGACGTCGACGCGATCCATCCGGGCTACGGTTTCCTTTCGGAAAACGCCAAGTTCGCGGAGCAATGCGAATCCTGTAACATCAAGTTTATCGGGCCCAGCGCGCGCGCCATCAAGATGATGGGCGACAAGTCCGTGGCGAAGGACACCGTGCGCAAAGCCGGGGTGCCCATCGTCCCTGGCTCCGACGGCCCCGTCGACAACGAGGGCGAGGCGATTAAGATCGCCCGGAAAATTGGGTATCCTGTCATTATCAAAGCCGTGGCGGGCGGCGGCGGTCGCGGCATGCGCATCGCCCACAACGACGTCTCCTTCGCCAAGGAATACCACGTGGCCCGCGGCGAAGCCGAAAAGGCGTTCGGCAACGGCGCGGTCTATATCGAGAAGTACATCGAGAAACCCCGCCACATCGAGTTTCAGATCCTTGCCGACTCCCATGGCAAGGTTCTGCATCTGGGCGAACGCGACTGCTCGGTGCAACGCCGCCACCAGAAACTCATCGAAGAGTCTCCATCTCCCTTCCTCACCGCCGACCTGCGAAAACGCATGGGCAAGGCTGCAGTAAAAGCCGCTGAATCAGCGGAATACGAGAATGCCGGGACGATTGAATTTCTCGTCGATGCCAAAGGAAATTACTACTTTATCGAGATGAACACCCGTGTTCAGGTCGAACACCCCGTCACCGAAGAGGTGACCGGCATCGACTTGATCAAGCAACAGATCCGAATCGCCAATGGCGAGAAGCTCGATTTCGACCAGGGCGACATCAAGTTTGAGAAGCACGCCATCGAGTGCCGCATCAATGCCGAGGACCCGGCCCGCAACTTCGCGCCATCTCCCGGAATGATCGGTTTGTACTACGCTCCGGGTGGCCATGGCGTCCGCGTCGACTCCCACGTGTATAGCGGGTACACTATTCCGCCGTATTACGATTCGATGATTGGAAAGCTGATCTGCTACGGATCCACCCGCAAAGTGGCCCTGGAGCGTGCCTATCGCGCTCTTAGCGAATATCTTATCCGTGGCGTCAAGACCACCATCCCGCTTCATCGCGCCATCATGGCGGACCCCGTGTTCATCGAGGGCAAGGCGACCACGGCCTACATGGAAGACTTCCTCAGCCGCACGGCGGTCGATCTCTTCTCCTAATCGGAGAACGGGGACTCAATGAGTCCCCTCTCTTTCGCGTCGCGCCTCTAGAGCGGGCTCGATTTCGGCGTCTGCGCCCGCGGCGCCCCATGGAGGCACTTGGGCGGACGCGTGGGGAGCTACTCGATGAAATAGACCTCGAGCAGGACCTCGCCCGATGTCCGTACCGAGGTGCCGGCACCCGTGTCGGTCACACCACCCGTTCCACCGCTCGTTCCCGTACCTCCGTTCATCCCGGCCGACGCGCCCACACCCATCCCTCCGGTCGAATTCGTGCCACCATTCACGCCGCCAGCGATCGAGCCCGCATCCGCCGCTGCCTTCGTTGTCACGCGCGAACTCCTGCTGGCCGAAACCACCACAGTGTAGGGCCCGGGAGGAAGCGTGACCACCAAGGCGGAGTCAGCGCTGCCGTCGGTCAGGCCAAAGGCCCCGACCCGCTTAAAATCATCCGCCGTCGCCAGCTCCGCCTTCAGCAGGCTGCGATCCCAAGAGCCTCCCACCATCGGCCCATCGTCGGTGCCGATCGTCGATCCCGCGCCTCCGGTCGACCCCGTCCCACTCGCGCTTCCAGTGCCTGAGGTTGCGCCCCCGCCCGCCAATCCGCTCCCAGTTCCCGTCGTCGATCCCATTCCCCCAGCGCTCCCCATGACAGCCGAGGTCCCGGTTCCCGTCGTGGAATCGCCCGCCGCCGTAGAACTGCTGCCACGGGTCATTCCTCCCGACGCTTGGACCCCGGAGATATCCGTCGCGAACGCCAGCGATGCCTGAGTCGCCTCCACGCCCCAGTCGTCGTTCGTGGCCAGCACTTCGTTGCCGCGGTACAGTTGCAGCCGCGGATTACCCAACGGATTGGCCACCCCAAATTGCTCCAGTCCAGCGCCAACGGCTCGCACCAGCACCCGCCGCGGCATCGTGCCATCAATGACAAATCCGACGATCGTTGAGCCGCCTTCCACCACCGTCGCCCGCGATGAGACATTCGCGATGGGTGCCGATGTCGGGATCGCAGCCAGATCAAACGCCCCGGTTGCAGTCCCGGAGCTCGACTCAGTCGAATAGATCCCCTCATGCGGCCCCGTAAACGTCAGCGTCGTCTTGATCTCGTCATCCGCGTTGCTGGTGGACCGTGCCGAAATCAGGGCAGTGTTCGGTCCTGTGACCTTATAGTCGAACGTCGTCGGATTCACCAACGCCCCGCCGGTGCCCAAAACGTATCCAGCCCCGGAGGCCGTGAAGAGACTGCTTGTTCCTGACGAGCCGGTCGCCTCGCTCGGGGTGCTACTCAGGATCATGTTGCCAAAATTGACCGGAGCGAACCCGGCACTTGAACCAGCTTGAGCGCTCATCGAACCGTTGAGCGATCCTCCGTCTGAGGTGGTGGTTACATTGCCAGCGACCGAAGTCCCGGCCGGAGAGACCATGCTCTCCGGCATCGAACCGGTCGTTCCGGCTGGCACGCCACCGGTAGAGTTCATCTGCGCGAGCGCCGCCGTCGCACCGAGAGAAACCGCGGCGAGAATCGGACCGATATAAATAGATTTCATACGTGGGTTGGGCTGTGGTGGTTTTATTGCGATTGAGTTTCCACTGGAGCCTCAACCTACCCTCTGCTGCGTCCTCGCGGCATCCGGCCAACGAACGCAATTGCCACCCCGGGGGCGCCCCACCGCCCTGTTTTGGGTTCCCCTCCCCATCCCCTCGCGATGGCTGCCACCCATTTGCCCCAATCGGCCCCGTGTTCAGGTAACCGGATGCTTCCACGGCGAGAGTCGGGAGCCCTCCCATCCCGGCCGCCCAGCATTTTTCCATCAACCCCGCGGCCTAGCGCGGGCGTTGAATGTCAACCGGACAACCTGTACCTCCCACGCAGCTTCCAGCACGGCCGCTTTCCGAATGTCCACCGCCTGGACCTGCCACAGCCCCGCTGCGTCCACTGGACTCACCGCCCGCCCGTTGTCGTCGGACGCCACGACGTGCTCCCGATCCCCTCCCCACGCCAAGAATTGGACCAACACCCCAGACGCCGGCCGACCATCACGCCAGACCCACACCGCCAACTCTGCGCCTTCCTGCACAGCGGTCGGATCGCCATCAGGCACCACGTCCAAGCCACGCCTTTCCGCCTTGGCCCAACTCCGATCCGTCGCACTCGGTTCGCCCACCCGGACATACGTTTTGAGTCGGATTCTCCGCACTTCCCGCCATGGCTCAGGCGCCGGCACTTCGCCCCACGCCTCCAGCACGTCCTCGGACGCGAAAACCTTCCTCAAATAGCCGTGCACACCTGGCCGGGGCACCGTCCGCACCTCGGGCTCCAGTTCCGCCGTGAACGCCGCCACCGCCGGGCGGGCCAACGTTGCGACCAAACGCTGCTCGCCATTGGCAGCCGGAGCCGGGTTCGGCGCGACCGGCCTGGCCGCCGGATGCGTCACCGTGGCGTTCCCCGTGGTCTGCAGTACTGGCGCACCCACCGCCACCGGCCCATCCGCCAGCCATCCTCCAATCACGCGTATTCTCGTCGGTAGCACGGGAGCAAAGGGCTCCCCAAAACTCTCTCCGGAAACCACCTGCAGCGCCAACACCGCGCCGGGAGTTACCGCCGGTGCCTCCGGCTGGAGCCACGTGACTTCTCCTCGGCCCGGCGCAATTCCTGCCGCGGTCGCAACCAGCCCGAGTGCGAGCCGCCATCCACCCGCCGCCATTCCGATTTCTCTCGTGGCACCGCGCCCGCGATCGTCCATCCGGCACCGCCACACCCCTGCCCAGATACGTTTCGAGAACATCACGCGCCCAGACTGAAACCGAACCGTCCCGCCGCAAAAACAAACTGGCGCGCCCCCCTCCTTCACTCACCCTGTTGCCGCCGCACGTGAACGCCGTCCCGGAATTTTCCTGGGGCCCACCCGAGCCTGACGATGGGCTCGGTTTGGTCGCCCTTGATTACCAACTGTCCGCCGACCGCCTCGTGTCCGCCTACCGGCACGGCATCTTCCCCTGGCCCGACGGCTCTCCGCTCAATCCCATCCCTTGGGTTTGCCCGCCACACCGCGCCATCCTCGAATTCGACCGTCTGCACGTGCCCCACAACCTGCGGCGCGCTCGTCGTGCCCTCTCGCACCTCACCTTCACGACCGATCGCGCCTTCGAAACCGTCATCCACGCCTGCGCCGCCGCCCCCCGCCCCGGTCAGGCAGGAACCTGGATCACCCCGGCAATGATTGGCGCGTACGTGGAACTCCATCGCCGTGGCCTTGCTCACAGCGTGGAGGCCTGGGACGGTGCCGCTCTCGTCGGTGGCCTCTACGGCGTCACGGCGGCCGACGTCTTTACCGGCGAGAGCATGTTTCATCGGCTGAGCGATGTCTCCAAGCTCTGCGTCCTGCATCTGGTGGACCACCTCCGGGACCGGGGCGCCACCTGGATCGACATCCAGCAGCTCACGCCCCACTTCGCCCTGCTGGGAGCCCACGAGATTACCCGCGCTGAGTTTTTGCGCCGGCTCAATGCGGAACAACAGGCGCCGCGGCCGCTCTTCGGCTGACGACCACGCCACGCCGGACCGGGGCGTTGGCCGCGCCCGACCGGTCCGGCGCCTGAAACGCAGGTCACGCCATCAGGATCAGCGCTCGCCGCCGTCGTGGATCCAGCGAGTGAAGAACTCCGGCGTCAGGTCGCTCCGCGGCCGCACCGAAAGCACGTCGTAGAGTCGCTCCAGTTGCCGCACAACCTGCTCGAGGCGGGGCTCGTTCGCCACAAGCAACAACATCGCGCTGGTGGCACCATCGCCCACCGGGGCGCACGCGATCGCCTCGAGGTTGAAGGCCCGGCGGGCAAAGAGCCCGGTGATGTGCGACATCGTTCCAGGGTGATTGCGTACCCGAAGTTCAAGGACGGCCTTGGCCGCGTGGCCATGGCTCGGCTCGAGCGCCGGTGCCATCGTCGGGGAGGAAGGAGTGGTGTTATTCATGGGCCGTGGCCAGTTCGAGTTCCGGTGCGGTGATCGTCTGCAGGTTCGCGGCGCCCGGGGGCACCATCGGGTAGACGTTGGCCTGATCGTCGATCGGCACATCGATCAGACACGGCCCGCGTTCAGCCAGCGCCGCTGCCAATTGCGCCAAGGGATCGCCCTCGCGGTCGAGCCGCACGCCCCGCAGCCCGAACGCCCGCGCCACGGCGGCGAAATCGGGGGCGTGGGCGAACCGCGATGCTTCGTACCGGCCGCCGTAAAAGAGCTCCTGCTGCTGCCGCACTAGCCCGAGGTTCGAGTTGTTGAAGAGCACGATCGCCACCGGCAACTGCAACTCCGCCAGCGTCGCCAGTTCCTGCACGTTCATCAGGATCGACCCATCCCCGCTCACGCACACGACGCGCCGATCCGGCGCCGCGAGCGCCGCGCCGATCGCCGCCGGGAGCCCGAAGCCCATCGTGCCCAACCCGCCTGACGTCAGCAGCGTGCGTGGCTGACGGAAGGGATACGCCTGGGCCACCCACATCTGATGCTGCCCCACGTCGGTCGTGACGATCGCGTCCTCCGGCAGCTGACGGCCGAGTTCACGGATCACGTTGAGCGGGTGCAGCGGATGGTGCGCCGGCGCGGGGCAATGCAGCGGGTGCTTCACCTTGAGATCCATCGCCCGTCGCCGCCACGCCGGCCGCGCTGGAGCATCGGGCAACTGGGCCACGAGCCGGCGCAGGATATCGGCCGCGTCGCCCTGCAATCCAAGCGCCGTCGTCTTGATCTTCCCGATTTCCGCACGGTCGATGTCGATGTGCGCGATCATGGCCCGCGGGCAGAACTCCGCCACTTTCCCGGTTGCGCGGTCGTCAAAACGCGCTCCCACCGCCAGCACGAGATCCGCCTCCTGCAGGAGGAGATTGGTGCCTTTGCCGCCGTGCATGCCCAGCATGCCCATGAACAACGGGTCGTCGTGCTCCATCGCGCCCAACGCCATCAGCGTCGCCACCACCGGCGCGTTCAACCGCTGCGCGAGCGTCCGCGCCAGTTCCGCGGCACCGGCCCCGATCACGCCGCCGCCGAGATAGAGCACCGGCCGCTCACAGCCGACCAGGAGCGTGGCGAGTTGCTCGATGGGCTCGTCCGGACACCAGGCCACCGAGGTGCGATGCCCGCGTTCCGGTAATCCGGCCACGTCGATCCGCGCGTTCAGCACGTCCTTCGGCACATCGATCAGCACCGGCCCCGGTCGTCCCGACTCCGCCAGTTGAAAGGCGAGCGGCACCACTTCGAGCAGCTCCGCCGCCGAACGCACGAGGAAATTGTGTTTCGTGATCGGCAGCGTGAGCCCGTAGGTGTCCACCTCCTGGAAGGCATCCGTTCCAATCAGCGGCTGCGGCACCTGGCCGGTGATTGCCACCAGCGGCACCGAATCGAGCCGCGCATCCGCGATCGCCGTGAGCAGATTTGTGGCCCCCGGCCCGGAGGTCGCCACACAGACCGCCGCGTGTCCGGTCACGCGCGCCATGCCCTGCGCGATGAAGCCCGCCCCTTGTTCGTGGCGGGCGAGGACGTGTCGGATGCGGCTGCCGTGCAAGGCGTCGTAGAAGGGCAGGATCGCTCCGCCCGGGATGCCGGCGATGGTGTGAATGCCCTGTCGTTCGAGCAGGGTTCGGAGCAACGTGGCCCCGGTGTAGGTTTTCATGTGCGTGTGGTGGTTTCGTTGCCACCTCCGCCGCCAGTGCACCGGGGAAAACAAAAAGCCCCTCCGGTGTCCGGCACCGGAGGGGCGAAAAGCGTAAATGCTCAGCTCCCTCGCGGCGCCTTGGTAACGGCCACAACGACGACGACCAGAGCGAGGTCGAGGAGGGAACGCGTTGTGACGAGCGACGACATGGGAGTGATGGCGCCGCGGAGGAAGCCGCGCTGCTTCACGCGTGTCAAGACCGCAAACGTGCGGCGACTGCGCGAACCGCGCGGCTCTGGATGCCGCGGCTGGGAGTTTTCAGGGGGCAGCGCGTCACTCCAGCGTGACACTCGCCTCGCCCGCAATGCGGTCGGACGCGCCGCCCACGAGCACCTGGTAGCGACCGGGAGCCACCGACCAGTCATGGCGCGCCACATCCCAATACGCGAAGTCCCGCGGGTTCAGGGTGAATGTCACCGTCTTCACTTCGCCCGGGGCCAGCGGGATCTTCGCAAAGCCCTTCAACTCCTTCTCAGGCCGCGGCACCGGCGCCTTCGCGGGCCGCACATAGAGTTGCACGACTTCGGCGCCCGCGACCTTGCCCGTGTTGTGCACCGTGCAGGTCACGGTCACGGCCTCGCCCCGCTTGGCGTTGGCCTTCGCGATCACCGGCTGACCGTACGCGTAGGTCGTGTAAGAGAGTCCCGCGCCAAACGCATACAACGGCGCGATCTTCTTCGCCTCGTACCAGCGATAACCCACGAAGACGCCTTCCTTGTACTCGATGGGGTAGACCGGTTTCGCCATCTCCTCACCGCGCTTCAGACCTTTGCCGACGTCCTCACCGGCCGGCACATACCCGTAGCCGGGCGAATCCTTGAACCGGCGCTCGATCGTGATGGGCAGCCGCCCCGATGGATTCGTCAGGCCTGCGATCACCTCGACCAGCGCGCGGTTGCCCACCTGGCCGGGATACCAGCCGTACACCACCGCCGCCGCCTGCTCGTTCCAGTCGGTCATCTGAATGCCGCCGCCGCTGTTCACGATCACCACCGTGCGCGGATTGAGGCTCACTGCGCGTTGCACCCGCGCCTCGTCGGCCTTCGCCAGGGCAAACGGCCGATCCGCGCCTTCCTTATCGAGCGTACCCGTGCTGAGCAGCACCACGTCCGCCGCCTTCAATTGCTCGTCCGTCGGCTCCGCCACGAAGGTGACCCGCTCGCCATACGTCTCGGCGATGGCCTGCTTCAGCAGCACGGCGTTGTAGCCGAGCACGTCCGCCGAACCGCCCCCGCGCGGGAGCTTCTCCATGAACGTGCCCGTCGCAAGGATCTTGCCCGTGCCTTTCGGGGCGAGCGGGAGCACACCGTTGTTCTTCAGCAGCACCACGCCTTCGCGCGCACTCTGCAGCGCGACACTCTCGTGATCGGCAAACTTCGCCAGAAACCTCTCGTCCTTCACCGGTCGGTCGTGCAGCCCCAGCGCGATGCACGTCCGCAGGATCGACCGCGCCATCCGATCGACGTCCGCCATCGCCACCTTGCCCTCCGCCAGCAGCCGGGCGGCGTCTTTCACGATATTCGCCTTGCCTGGCATCTCCAGGTCCTGGCCCGACTTGATGATCTTCTCGGCATCCCAGACCGACGTCCAATCGGACATCACCAGCCCTTTGAATCCGAGTTGCCCGCGCAGGAGGTCGGTGATCACGGCGCGACTCTGGCCCGCCCACTCGCCATTCACCTGGTTGTACGAGGTCATGACTGCCAGCGCCCCCGCATCGATGCCCGCCTTGAAGCCCGGAAGATAGATCTCGTGCAGCGTGCGTTCATCGACGATCGAGTTTGAAGTCCGCCGCCGGTGATCGGTGTTGTTCGCGACGAAATGCTTCAGCGTCGCCATCGTGCCGGTATCCTGCATCCCACGCACGTACCGCTCCACCATGCGCGCGATGAGATAGGGATCCTCACCGAAATACTCGAAGTTCCGCCCGCACTGGGACACGCGATAGATGTTCATTCCGGGCCCAAGCAGCACCGCGACGTCACCGGCCCGGCATTCCTCCCCCACCGCCTTCGCGTAGGCATACGCGAGGTCCGGGTTCCACGATGCCGCCAGTGCAATCGGCGCCGGAAACGCGACCGATTTCTCGAGCTGGTTGCTGAGCTGCGGCCGGATGTGCACGCCCTGCGTCGCGTCCGACATGTACAGCTGCGGAATCCCCAGCTCCGGGAATCCTTTGATGAAAAACTGATTGTGGCCGCTGATCAGCTCGAGCTTCTGCTCCGTCGTCATCTTCGCGAGCAACGCACCCGCGCGTTCATCGGCCTTCTCGGCGCTGACCGGGGGCTGATCGGGCGCCGCCATCGCGAGGCAGCCCATCAACACACCCGCGAGCACCATCGTGAATCTGGGGATAGAATAGGAATTCATGAGGGGAGCCTGCATCGAACAACGCCGCGCGAAACCGCCGCAAGCGCGCAACGGTGGTATGCCGGTGGAATAATCATGCGCCTAAACCGGCGCGGCGCGCCGCCCGTCGACGCACCCACACCGTGCCTCGCCCCTGCCGGAGCCCAAGCTTGCCGCCGCCGTGCCCGCCGATTCAGTCACGCGCGTGGCCAAACCCGACGAAGCTCCCACCATCATTTTCTCGATGCTCGGCGTCTCGAAGAAGATCGAACGCAAGGAGATCCTCCGCGACATCTCCCTCTCCTTCTTCTACGGCGCCAAGATCGGCGTCCTCGGCCTGAACGGCTCCGGCAAATCCTCGCTCATGCGCATCCTCGCTGGCCGCGACACCGAGATCGATGGCCGCGTCCACTTCGAGCCCGGCTACACCGTTGGCTTTCTCGAGCAGGAGCCTCACCTCACACCGGGCAAGACCGTCCGTGCCTGCGTCGAAGAGGGTGTCCAGCATCTCGCGGACCTCGTCGCCGCCTATGACGCCACGTGGGACGAAATCGGCCAAGCCACCAGCGATGCCGAGCGCGACGCCATCACCACCAAGCAGGGCGAACTCCAGGAGAAGATCGACGCCCTCGGCGCCTGGGATGTCGCGTCGCACGTCGACATGGCCATGGACGCCCTCCGCTGCCCGCCCGGCGACCAGCCCGTCGACAAGCTTTCCGGCGGTGAGCGCCGTCGCGTCGCACTCGCCCGGCTGCTCCTGCAGAAGCCCTCCATCCTTCTCCTCGACGAGCCGACCAACCACCTCGACGCCGAGAGCGTCCAGTGGCTCGAACAGCACCTCTCCCGCTACGAAGGCACGGTCATCGCCGTCACCCACGACCGCTACTTCCTCGACAACGTCGCCCAGTGGATCCTCGAGCTCGATCGCGGCCACGGCATTCCCTGGAAGGGCAACTACTCCTCCTGGCTCGAACAGAAGCAGCGCCGGCTCGCCATCGAGCAGCGCACCGAGGACCGCCGCCAGAAGGCCATGGCTCGCGAACTCGAGTGGATCCAAAAATCCGCCAAGGCCCGGCAGGCCAAGTCGCAGGCCCGCATCAACGCCTACGAGGCGATGCTCAAGGAGAACGTCGCTGAGAAGGAGCGCGACTTCGAGATCCTCATCCCGCCCGGCCCCCGGCTCGGCACCGTCGTGGTCGAGGCGGACCAACTCGCCAAAAGCTACGGCGACAACCTGCTCTTCGAGGACGTTACCTTCTCCCTCCCGCCGGGTGGCATCGTGGGCGTCATCGGTCCCAATGGCGCCGGCAAAACCACGCTGTTCCGCCTCATCACCGGAGCCGAACTGCCCGACGCCGGAACGCTCCGCGTCGGCGACACCGTGAAGATCGCCCATGTCGACCAGTCGCGCGATTCGTTGCCCGCCCAGGAGACCATCTGGCAGGCGATCAGTGGCGGCGAAGAAATCATGAAGCTTGCCGGTCGCGAGGTGAACAGCCGCGCCTACTGCGCCCAGTTCGGCTTCACCGGCGCCGACCAGCAGAAGAAGGTCGGCGTCCTCTCCGGCGGGGAACGCAACCGCGTTCACCTCGCCCGCCTGCTCAAGAGCGGCGCCAATCTCATCCTCCTCGACGAACCCACCAACGATCTCGACGTGAACTCCATTCGTGCGCTCGAGGAGGGGCTCGAGAACTTTGCCGGCTGCGCCGTCGTCGTCTCGCACGACCGCTGGTTCCTCGACCGCGTCGCCACGCACATCCTCGCCTTCGAGGGCGACAGCACCGTGCAGTGGTTCAACGGCAACTACTCAAGCTACCTCGAGGACTACCGGCGCCGCAAGGGCAAGGAAGCCGACCAGCCCCACCGCATCAAGTACCGCAAGCTCCACCGGAATTGACCAGGTGCGCGCGGCGCTTGGGCCCGCGTCTCCGTCAACGTCGGCGCGGTCTGGCGCGCTGCCCGGGCCGCCGCGGGCTCAGCGGAAGTCGATCACGTAGCTCTCCGGCGTCTGATTCGCGTCCGGATCCTTGTTCAGCGTGATGAAGAGTTTGAACGCATAGGGCGGCCGGACGATCTTCTCCGAGCCAAGCGCCATCCCCGCTTCCGTCGGCGTGAGGAGTGCCCGCTCATCGTTCGGCTGATACTTCACCGGCCACCGCAGCGCCGCACTCAGCACGTCCGCCATGATCGGCTCTCGAAACTTGTCGTAGAACGAAAGCCGGAATTTCCCGTCCTGAATCGCGATCCGCAGGAAGCCCTTCTCACCCCGAGGGATCTCCACACCCGGCTCCGGCTGCGGGGGTTGCGCCGGCGCCGCCTTGGCGGCCGGCGTCGCGGACACGGGTTTCGTCGCCGTGCTCGCGGCCGCGGGTGCGCTGGCCTTGGGTGTGTCCGCCGGGATCGGGCTGACCGCCGGTGCGGCTGGTTTCGGCGCGGCCGCCGCTTTCGCTTCAAGCTCGTCCAGGTTGATCCGCACGCCGCTCTTTTTCGGGGTGTTTTCCGCCCCGCTCGCGTCGACGAGAAGGAGGGCGATTCCCGCAAGGCCGCCGATCCAGGCGCTTCGTTTCATGGCGCCGACGCTAGCCGTGCCGCCCTCCCGGGCAAGCGGCGACCTCGTCAAGAATTCCGCAAAATCTCCGCCGCCTCTGCGCCCGTCCGGTCAACGTTCCCGCGCGCGAATCTCCGCCTTCAAGGCCGCCCACCGCGCGAGCCGATCCGCGATCTTCTGCTCCCAGCCCGCCGTTTTTGGGGCGTAGATCCGCAGCGGCTTCTCCAGGTAATCGTCGCCCGAAATATTCTCCGGGAAGTCGTGCGCGTACTTGTACCCCTTCCCCTGCCCCATGCGCTTGTTGGCCTGTCCGCTCTTGCTGCGCAACGCCGCCGGGATCGTCTGCACCGGCTGTTCCTTGAGCGCTCGGTGCGCCTCGCCCAGCGCCAGCGTCGCTGAATTACTCTTCGGCGCCGTGGCGATGTAGAGCGTCGCATGCGCCAGCGTCAGCTCCGCCTCCGGCAGGCCGATGAAATCCACCGCATGATGCGCCGCCACCGTAAGCGGCAACGCCTGGGGATCCGCCAGCCCCACGTCCTCGCTGGCCAGGATCACCAGCCGGCGCGCGATAAACCGCGGGTCTTCGCCGCCTTCCAACATCTTCGCCAGCCAGTACATCGCCGCATCCGGGTCGCTTCCCCGGCAGCTTTTGATGAACGCCGAGATCGTATCGTAGTGCTCATCCTCGTCCGCATCGTAACGGATCCGGCGTTCGCGCGCGAAAACCTCGAGATCCGCCGGGGACATCGTCCCCTGCTCGGGCAATCCCAGCACCAGGACCTCCAGTGAGTTCAACGCCCGGCGCAGATCGCCGCCGCACAACACCGCCAGGTCCGCCAGCAGCTTGTCGTCCGCCGTCACGCCCCGGGTGCCCAGCCCGCGCTCCGCGTCGGTCAGCGCCTGCTTGAGCACGCCCACCACCGCCTGCGTGGACAAGGGCTCGAGCCGGAACAGATGGCTGCGTGAGAGCAGCGGCGGATTCACGTAGAAGCCCGGGTTGTGCGTCGTGGCCCCGATCAGGCGCACATTGCCCTCCTCGACGTCCGGCAGCAGCAGGTCCTGCTGCGACTTGTTGAACCGGTGCAGCTCGTCAATGAACAGGATCGTGCCCGCTTCCGGATGGCGCCGCGCCCGGCCGAGGATCTCCCGCAACTCGGCCACGTTGGACATCACCGCATTCACCCGCACGAACCGGCTGTGGGTCTCGGCCGCGATCGCCTCCGCAAAGCTCGTCTTTCCGCAGCCCGGCGGTCCGTAGAAAATCAGTGAGCCAAACCGGTTCTGCGCCACCAGCCGCGGCAGGAGGCTGCCGGGTCTGAGAATGTGCTCCTGGCCAACGACCTCGCTCAACTTCCGCGGACGCATCCTCGCGGCGAGCGGCTGGTTTGCCGCCGGTTTGCCCGCCCCAACCGGCTCCGCCAGTGGTTCGTCGCCAAAAAGCTCAGGTTCGTCATCAGGTGCTGCCATTGGCCCGCACCGATAGACGCGCCCCGGCCCCGGTTCAAACGCGAACCTGCCGGGGCGCGGGTTTCGTTCGCGTCCGCGGCCGTTTCGTCCCGTCGGCCTCCACGCCGTCCGCCGTCCGCTCCGCCGCCAGCGCGCTCACCGCCGCCAGCAACTGCAACGCCCGCTCCGCATCCGGCATCTGCCGGCCGCCCGTCAGAAACTCGTTCACCCTCTGCCGTGGCAAACCCAGCATCCGCGCCAACCGCGCCTGATCGCCAAAACGCAGCTCGGCGCCCAGCCGGCGACGCAGCGCATTCCACAACGGCGTCCCCTCCCCGGGCCGCAGGGTCCGCCCCCGCCGCCCCGCACCCGGCGCCCCCTCGGTGCGCACCGCCCCCGCCCGCCGCACCTCGCCGCCCAGCTCCACCCCCGCCCGGCAAATCAACGCCATCATCTCCAGCGGCAGCATCGCCGACTTTGGCATATCAAAAGGAGCAGCCATAACTGTCTCTGTTTATTTGTCTTCGTGATGTCTACTTCATTTTCAAAGTGTCACGTATTACGTGACACCTCCCCGCTCCGCACCTCCTGTCCACTGTCACGTATTACGTGACACTCTCGCCGGGCTCCCGTCGGCCACTTTCACACTGATGATCGGGGTTGTTTCTCGAGCCAACTGTCACGTAATACGTGACACTTTTCGGCATGCGCCACGCACTCCCAGTGTCACGTATTACGTGACACTTCGAGCCTGCTACTTGTCATCATTTTCTTTGTCGCCGTTATTTTCACATTACTTAGCGTTCTCGCATGGTTTCGCGCAGCCTTGGACACCGGGCGCCACTGTTGTGGCTGGTGCTGCCGTATGGGATGGGGCTGCTGCTGGCGCGATTGGCTGAGCCGGCGGGCTCCGGCTGGCCGCTGGGGCTCGCCGCCGCCGGAGCCATCGTCGCGCTGCTGGCCGCGCTGCGCGACTGGCCGCGCGTGCTCTGGGTAACGGGGATTGTGACCGCCTTCGGCGCCGCCGGCGTTGCCCGATACCAAGGCACGACGCCTCCACCGGAAACCGAGCCGCGACCGGCCCGCGAGACGGTCCTCCAACTCCGCGTCGAACGCACCTTCGCGACCCGCGATGCGCGAAAATCCGCCGGGCTCGGCCGCGTCGTGCAGGCACCAGACATCTTTCGGGAGCTCCTGGGACAGCGGGTGTACTTTGCCGGCCTTGTCGCCCCGGGCGTGCCACGCCCCCGCCGCAGCGCGGTGATGACGGTCGAAGGCGTGCTGGCTCCGCTGCCGGCCCGACCGGCGGCGGACACCTTCGAAGGCTTTCTCGCGGCAGCGGGGATCCGCCAGCGCCTCACGCGTGGGTGGATTCGCGCCGAAGCGATTCCGCCGTCACCGTACTATGCGTTCTGCGATCGAGCGGTGCGACGCTTCCGGGTCATTCTCGGACTCGGCATCGAGGAACGGCAGCCGCGGCTCACCGGGCTGCTCCGGGCGATGATGCTCGGCGAAACGCGTGAGCTGACCGACGAGCAACGCGAGGTGTTCATGCAGAGCGGCACGATGCACCTGTTCGCCATCAGCGGCTTGAACATCGGGGTCATCGCGCTCGCGATCCAATCACTCCTCCTGCTGGTCCGCCTCGGTTCCTGGTCGCGCTTTCTCATCGGCTCGCCGCTGCTCTGGTTGTTCGTCGACATCACGGGAGCGGCGCCCTCCGCGGTGCGCGCGTTCGCGATGGCGGTCTTCTTCCACGCCGCGTTCGTGCTGCGGCGCCCACCCAACCCGATCGCGGCGCTGGTCGCCTCCGCCGCGGTTGTCCTGCTGGTGGCACCCCTGCAATTCTTCGGCGCCAGCTTCCTGATGAGCTACGCGATCGTGCTCGTGCTGCTCCTGCTGGGTTTGCCGCTGGCTGAGCATTGGGAAGAGCGAGCCGCGCTCTGGCGGGACCTGCCAAAGGCCACCTGGCGGCCGTGGCAAACCGCGCTCGATGGCGCTTGGCGCAAGTTCGTCCTGGCGGTGGCGGTTGGGGTCGCCACATCGCTCGTCGGGATGCTCACCAGCGTGCAGTTCTTCAAACTCGTCACCCCGGGCGCATTTGTCGCCAACCTGGTCCTGATTCCGGCCGCCATGCTGGTAACGCTCGGCGGCTTTGCCGCGCTGCTCTTCGGTCTCATCGGCTGCGCGAGCTGGGCAGCCTTGTGCAACCATGCTTCCGCGCTCGTGCTGCTCGTGATCGAGCAACTCGTCCGCCACGGCGTGCGGGTGCCCGGCGCCTACATCACCGCGGAGTTTCGGGCGCCCTGGATCGGCGGCGCCGCATTGACCCTCCTCACCGCAACCCTGATCGCCGGCTATGCCGGCCGCTGGAATCACGGGCTGCGGTGGGCGCCGTTCGTCGTCGTCGCCCTCACGCTCGCGGCCGGAGTCCGCTACCAACTGTAGCTCCGCCCGCGGCAAACGCCGTCAGGCGCCCTTGCGCACGCGATCCTTCTCCGCCTCCCGCTCCTCCTCAATCCGGGCGCGCTCATTTGCGATCTGCTGCTTGATCTTGTCGACCTCCTCCATCTTCTGGTCGGCCAGCGCCTGATCCAGGTGCTGGCGCAGGAAGATCTCCCGCTCGGCGAGCTTGCCCTTGTACACGCGATCGATCTCCGCAAGGCGGGCCTTCTGTTCGGCGGTCAGCGGGGCGGACGTCGGCTCGGACTTGGCGAGCCGCTCCATGGCGAGTTCGTAGGCGCTTTTCATCGGGGCTGGTTTGTGGCGGCCAAAAACGGCGAAGACACGGAAAATCGCAATGTCGCGCCGCGCCCCGACCGGACGGTGCTCCGCTCCCAGGCCTCAGCGTTTTCGCGCGTGCACCGCCGTCGCCGCCAGCGCCGCCCCAACAATCCCCGCCTCGTTGAAGAACTCCGCCGGCACCAGCCGCGCCCGCGGCTTGATGTACTTGAAGAACTTGTGGTGCTTCGAGCTCACGCCGCCGCCCACGATGATCAGCTCCGGCCAGATCACCCGTTCGAGGATCGCAACGTAGTGGTGCAACCGCCCGCCCCACTCTTTCCAGGTAAGATCCTTCTGCTCGCGCACCGACGCCGCCACATGTTTCTCGGCATCCTTCCCTTTCCACGGCAGATGCCCCAGCTCGAACGGCACCACGACCCCGCCGAATGCGACCGCCGAGCCCACGCCGGTCCCGAGCGTCAGGATCAACACCTTGCCATCAAACCCCTCGCCGGCACCGAAACGCATCTCCGCCATCGCCGCCGCGGCCGCGTCGTTGGTCACCGCCACACGACAACGCGTCGCCCCGGCGAACAGCTTCCCCGCATCGCACCCCACGAACCCTTTGTGCAGGTTCGCCGCCGTCAGAATCCGGGTTCCGTGCACCACGCCGGGAAAACCCACGCCGATCGGCCCGCGCCACCGGAAATGCCGCGCCAGCTCGCCCACGCTCGCCGCCATCTCCTTCGGCGACAGCGTGTCCGGTGTCGCGATACGGTGCCGCTCCGCAAGCAATTCGCCCGTGAGCGTGTTCACCGGCGCGCCTTTGAGCGCCGAGCCACCGATGTCGATGCCGAGTACGTTCATGACGAAAGGATTCACACCCGGGGCGTTTGCCGCAAACGGCAAGCTGCAGGCGGGCCTGCTTACAGACAACCACCTCCAGCCCAAGAGCCGTCGGGTAGCGTCCGCTTGGCTCCTCCTTTCGTCCGGTGCCGCCTAGGCGGCGCCCGGCAAAAAGCCCCAGCGCCGCCGGCTTGGGTCAGGACCGCGGCAAATCAGTGCCCGCCGCAACCGCACTCACCGCCACCACCGCCGCAACAGCCTTCGCCGCCATGAACATGGCCGCGCTGCTGCTCGGCTTCGGTGGCTTCGCGCACCGCGGTCACCTGCACGTCAAAAGTCAGCTCAACTCCGGCCAGAGGATGGTTCGCATCCAGCACCACATCCTCACCTTCGATCGCGGTCACGGTCACGATCGGAGCGTGCCGGTCCGCACCCGCTTGGAACTGATCACCAACCTTGAGTTCGCCATCGATCGGCAACAGCTCGCGTTTCACGCGCTGCACCTGCTCGGGGTCGCGTTCGCCATACGCCTGCGCCGCCGGCACGATCACTTTCCGCTTCTCATCCAGCTGCGCATCCCGCAGCTGCTGATCGAGTCCGGGAATGATCTGACCCGCCCCTTCAATGTACGTGATGGGATCGTTCCCAGCGGAGGTGTCGAGCACCCGACCGGACGGATCGCGGAGGGTGTAGTGGAAGCTAACGACGCGTGGCATGGCCGCATGAAGGGAAGGAACAACGGCAAAGAAGCAAGCGTGCGCCATTCCCTCGCCCCGACGACCCGCCCGGCATCATCCGGCCACCGCGCTCCTGCGCCGCGCCCCGTCTAGGTTTCCTGGCGCAGTACTTCCAGCGGTGGGTGGCGCGTTACGCCCCGGTTCGCCCACAACCCCGTGGCGAGCGTCACGCCGATGACCGCCACGACTGCCCCCAGAATTTCCAGCGGTGCCACCGCCGGGGTGGTGCGAAAAACAAACGCCGCCAGCAACGCGTTGGCCACGATCGCCAGCCCACCTCCCGTCACCGCCGCCAACCCGCCCAGCACGGCGTACTCCACCAGCATCATCTGCGTGAGTTGCCGGCGCGTCGCGCCCACGGTCCGCAGCAATACGGTCTCGCGCTGTCGCTGAAAACGTCCGGTCAGCACCGCGCCCGCGAGCACGATCACGCCCGTCGCCACCGTGAACAGCGCCATGAACTGCACCACGAAGGCCACCTTCGAGACGACTCCGTCCACCGTCTGCATCACCAGCGCCAGGTCGATCGCCGTCACATTCGGGAACGCCGCCACCACCGCCCGCTGCAATCGACCCGAGGCCTCGGTCGAGGCCGCGCGGAGCGCCACAACGTGAAACTTCGGCGCGCCCTCGAGCACGCCTTCGGGGAACACCACGAAGAAGTTCGGCTCGAGCCGCCGCCACTCCACCGTCCGCACGCTGGCGATACGCGACGCCAGCGGCACGCCCTGCAGGTCCCAGTCAATCCGATCCCCCAGGCGCAGGTTCATCTCCTTCAACAGTCCTTCCTCGATCGAAATGGGCACCACCTCCGCCCCCGGTTCCACCCGCGCCACGAACTCGCCCTGCACCACCTTTTCGGAACGTCCGAGCGTGCCGCGAAACGTCGATCGGTACTCGCGCCGCAGCGTCCATCCCGCGATCGGCGCGCCTTCGCCTCGCTTGGCCTTCTCCGCGCTGCGCTCCGACGCCCTCGCTGCAGGCGCCTGCTCGCCGGCGTCGCCACCCGGCGTCCCGTCCGCCAGCCGCCCCCGTCGCGCCAGCAGGTCCTCAGTCTTCACGCCGTTCACCGCCGCAATTCGCATGGTCACCACGGGCGCCCCGACCTGCACCGGCGCCCCCTCGTCCGCGACGAGTTTCGTCAACGGCTCGAGCTGGTCGTCCTGGATGTCGAAGAAGAGCAGGTTCGGCCGACCCTCGCCGCCCGTCAGCTCGATCTCCCGCAGGAGCGTCGAACGCGACAGGAAGAGCGTCAGCATCAGGAACGTCCCCAGCCCCAGCGCGAAAAGCAGCAGGACCGTGCGATTCTGCGGCCGGTAGAGATTGGCCACGCCCTGACGCACCACGTAGGGCGCCCGCCCGGGCAGCCACCGGCGACCGCGGCCCGAAATCAACCAGCGCGCGAGTGCCGCCACGAGTTTCGCCGCCCCTGCCAGCACGCCCAGGCCGACCGCCAGCATCCCCGCGAAACCAAGTCCCATCCGCGCGCTCCCCGTCTGCCAAACCGCGAAGCCGCTCACGGCTACGACGATTCCGACACCGAGTGTGATCCGCCATGGATCCGGTCCGCCGCCAACGCGCTCGGCAAACGCGGATCGCAAGGCAACGAGCGGCGACACGCGCCGCACCGCCAGCAGCGGCAGGAGGGTGAACAGCAGGCAGATGACCAGCCCGGCCACGGCGCCACGAGCAACCGCCGGCCACGCGACGAAAAACTCCACCTCAAACGGCAGCAACCCCGCGACCAGCGGAGGCAGCAGCCGCTGCACCGCCACGCCCAGCGTGGCCCCCATCACTGCGCCCGCCACGCCGAGCGCGAGGCCCTGCACGAGATACACCGCGAACGCCTGCCGCGCACTCGCCCCGAGGCAACGCAGCACGGCGATGGTTGTGATCTTCTGCCGCACATAGACCGCGATCGCACTCGCCACGCCAATCGCGCCGAGGAACAGCGCCACGAAGCCGACGAGGCTCAGGAAGCCCTGGATGTTCTCGAGCGCGCGGCCGAGGTCGCGTTTGCGCCGCTGCACGGTGTCGTACGACAGCCGCTCGCCGGCGAAGCGCGTGCGCAGTTCGCGTCCGATGGCGTCGGGATCACGCCCCGGGGGCAGTTTGATCTGCGTCCGGTAACGCAGGAGCGTGGGCTTGCCGGTAAGCCCGCTCGCCTCCAGCCCGCGTCGCGTGATCAGCGCCCGCGGGGCGAACGTGGCCGACACCGCGGAGCCTTCCCCGGGCAGCTTTTGCAGCCCCGCGGCAATCACGAAGCGCGCCTCGCCCAGCTTCACCTCGTCCCCGGGCCGGGCGCCGAACTGCCGCAGCAGCGTCTCCTCGAGAATGATCAGGTTCGGAGCCGTGGCGTCGGCTGCGTTGGCACGCAACCGCTGCGGCCCATCCGCCGGCACCGTCGCAAAATCACCGTAGAACGGAAATGCCCCGCTCATCGCCCTCACCTCCACCAGGCGCGTGAGATTGTCCGCCGTCGGGAACACCATCATCGAGGAGAACCCGATCTCCTGCGCCTGCTCTCCGCCCAACTCCGTCAGGGCCGCCCGCAGCGCGGCCGAGGGCTCGGCCCGCAGCGTGACCACGAGATCCGCGCCCAGGAGTCCCCGCGCCTGCGTGTCGATCGCCCGCGCCAGATTCGCGCTGAACGAGCCGATCGCCACCAACGCTGCAATCCCGAGGACCACCGAGAGCGACGCCAACACCAGGCGTCGCCGCGATGCCCGGGAATCCCGCCAGGCCATCCGAAGGACAAAGCGCATGATCTCAGTCCGTCGTCCTCAGCGGCCCCGCGCCGCTCCGGCCAGTGTCTCAGGCTCGCCATCGATGGCCGCCCCCGAGCGCAACTTGAGCATCCGCTGACACCGGCCCGCCAGCGCCAGATCATGCGTCACCAGCACCAGCGTCGTGCCGCGCTCGCGATTCAGGCCAAAAATGAGATTCGCCATCGCCGCAGCCGTATCGCCATCCAAGTTTCCCGTCGGCTCGTCGCAAAACAGGATCTTCGGCCGGTTGATGAACGCCCGCGCCAGCGCCACGCGCTGCTGCTCTCCACCCGACAACTGCACCGGGTAGTGATCAAAGCGTTCGCCCAGGCCGACGCGGTTCAGCAACTCGCCCGCGTCCTTCTCCGCGGCCGCTCCACCCTCACCCCGCAGCTCCAACGGAACGAGCACGTTCTCCAGCGCCGTCAGCGTCGGCACCAGTTGGAAGTTCTGAAAAACGAAGCCGACATGGCGGTTGCGCACCCGCGCGCGATCGTCCTCGCCCAGGCGGCCCAGCGACTCGCCCGCCAGAACCACCTCGCCGGTGCTGGGTTGGTCAAGTCCGGCACAAAGCCCAAGGAGGGTTGTCTTCCCGCTGCCACTCGGGCCGACAATTGCCAGGCTCTCGCCCGCCGCCAGCGCGAAGCTCACCTCCTTCAGCACGGTCAGCGGGCCATGCGCGGCAGCGTACGTCTTGGTGAGCCGCTCGACTTTCAGCATCGGTTGAACACTCATGCCCATCGCTCACAAAACCCACAAAGTCTCCGAAAGGAAGCCCTTGATGCTGAATGGCCCGAATGCTCCACGACCGGTTGGCCGCCACGTTGCGCTGACACTCCTGTTGCTCATCGCCTCTGTCTGTCCGTTCTCGATGCGCGCCGCGCCCCCTTCTCCCGCCGACCCAACCGCCGTGTCGACGATCATCTTCTTCGGTGACAGCCTTACCGCTGGCTACGGCTTGGATAACCCTGGCGTAGAAGCGTATCCCGCCCTCGTTCAGCAGAAGCTCGACGAAAGCGGCGTCCGGTGGCGCGCCGTCAATGCCGGGCTCAGCGGCGAAACCAGCGCCGGCGGCCTGCGCCGGGTCGACTGGATCCTGCGCCAGCCCTGCCAGGTGTTCGTTCTCGCCCTCGGCGCCAACGACGGTCTCCGGGGCGTCGACCCCGCCGTTACCCAGGCCAACCTCACGCAGATCCTGCAGCGCGTCCGCGCCCGCAATCCCACCGCTCGCGTCATCGTCGCCGGCATGGAAATGCCCCCGGGCATGGGCCAGGCCTACATTGACCGCTATCGCGCGATTTTCCCGGCCGTCGCCCGCGATGCCGACGCCGTGCTGCTGCCCTTTCTGCTGGAAGGAGTTGCCGGCCACCCCGATCTGAATCAGGCCGATGGCATTCATCCGACCGCCGCCGGCCACCGACTCGTTGCCGAGACCGTCTGGAAAACCCTTCGTCCCTTGCTGTGAAACGCCTCCTGCCACTCCTGCTCCTACCCGCCAGCCTCTTCGCCGCCACGCCCTCGACCGACTGGGCGCCGAACATCACCGGCGTCGTCGCGTGGCAGGGCAATGTCACCAACGGCGGCGCGGTGTGGGACCGTATCAGCACGCTCCAGCTCGCCTTCGACTACCTCGCGACGTCGCGCCGCGAGCTGTCGACGGCGGACGCGTTTCACCTCAGCACCCACCTGGGGGGCGAGTACTTTCCGCGGTTCAACGCGCTCGCCCGCGGCACGCTCGGGGGGCGCGCCGACTGGCAGCACACCTTCGGCACCAGTGCGCTCGCCCCGGTCTTCACGGCGGAGCTGGCGGGTGATGGTGCCATCACGGGCGAAAGCGACCGCAACGGCTTCGGCGGCACCGTCACATTCCGCGTCGACCAGCGCTTCGCGCGCGGCTGGCGCGCCGCCCTCCGCGAACGTCTCGACGCGTACAAGGCTGGCGACGTCGTCTTCGACAGTCGCAGCCACGAGACCGCCATCGAGATCGGTCACGACTTCAGCGAGGACATGCGCGTCACGCTCACCGGCCGCTGGCGCCAGGGTGACGTCGTCACCCACGCCCAGTATAACCGGCCCGATCTCGCCGCCGTCGCCCACCACCAGAAGCTCGTCGATACGTTCAAGGATCCGATGACCGCCTACGCGGCCGACGCCCGCACGATCGGCGCGCGGCTGGCCTTCATCCGTGCCATCGCGCCGGACACCGCGCTCATGCTCTCCTACGAGTACGCCCAGACGAAGCACCGGGACGTCCAGTTCGAGAACCAGACCATCGCGCTGACCCACATCCGGCAGTATTGACGGCTTTCGCCGCCTTCTGCGGCTGGGGCGGCGCGCCGATACGCTTTCGGCGGCCGGTTGTGGCAACTCATCGGCGGGAAGACATCGCGCCCGAGTCTTGTCACTTATAGTTGGCGGCCGGCCGGCTTCTTTGTCGCACCCCGAAGGGCCAGTCGAGGGGTGGCAATCTTGCTCCGCCTCGGGCCGCCTCCTTACGGTGGTGGCTCTGTGACGCCTTCGTTCGTTACCTGGCAATTGAATCGGCTCCACGAGGAGCTCGATACGATCGACGCACAGCGCGACAACGTGATCGCGCTGCCGAGCCCCTATGGCGCGAAGCAACGGAAGCGTCATCCGCGCGAGGAGGCCGACCGTCGTGCCCTCCTGGATCGGATGCTCCGGGCCCTCCCCAAACGGTACGGTTTTCGGGATGCACGTGCTTTCGCCTATGCCTTCGCCCGGGCGAACAACCTGCTCACCACGCCGGACCGCGTGCGCCATCGGCTCACTGCGGCACAGGTGCGGGAACTCGAGCGGCGCGTCCTGGCGCACGAAAGCCCGAGCCGCATCGCCCGGGTCATCGGCTGCGCGGAGCAGACGGTGCTCAACCGCGCCTCGCAGCTGCGCAAGCGCCTCGCCGAGGCGGCCGAGCGCGACGCCAGCGGCATCTAGCCGCCGTTCCGCTTCCCCTCAGACGCAGAAAGCAGAACGTCACTTCGTGGCGCCACCCTGCAATTGGGCGGCGAAGTGCGCCACGACCTGGGGCAGCACCATCACCTTCCATTCGTCACCCTGACGCCGAAACGGCACGACGGTGGTCTTGCCGCTGGCCTCGCCTTCCGCGGACCAGAAGCGCCCTGCCACCGTCGTGATCGTAAGGTCCTTCGCCTCGCCCCAGCCATTCACCTCAAACTGGCCCAGCGGCACGTTCGGAATGGTGAGCTCCGCGACCAGCCGTTCCGGCGTCTGGTAACGTTGCTGGGCATCAAAGGGCAGGCTCGCCAGCAGGTCGGCCGCTGCCTTTCGCGTGCGATCATCGACGAAGAAGATCGAGCGCGCGAAGGCGTCCACATCACCGCCCGCCGCCGCCCAGAGAGCCGTCTCGAACGCGGCCTGTGGCGTGGCGTACCCCGCCTGCCGGCAGTCCTTCACGGGGACCTTCCGGCCGGCGGCAAACCGCTCCGCGCCCGCCTTGTCGCCGGCACCGAGGTTCATTCCGGACACCCGCGCGAGCCGCGCCTCCAGTGGCTTGAGCTCCGCCTGCGCCTTCGCGATCGCCGCCTCATCGGCCGCCACCGATGGCGCCTGCGTCGCGCGCACCCGGCGTTGTTCGTTCTCGCGCCGGAGATCTTCGAGTCGGGCCACGGCCGACTGGCGCCCGGCCACTTCGGCCCGCAGCACGCCCACATCGCGCCACCGCGCCAGCACCAGCGCGCCAGCCGCCATGGCGAGCCCAAGGGTGATCACCCAGCCAAATTTCGAGGTCATGGTCAGAACCAGGGCAGGACCGGCGTCCGCTTTTCGGCGGACTTCGATTTTCCGTCCGACAACGTGAACCTGACCGGCATCTGCATATGCGTCGCCACCGCGGCGCCGTCTTTCCGGCCCGGCTCGAATCTCCAATTTTGCACCGCCGCCACCGCAGCTTCGGCGAACTCCGGGTGCGTGGCCTTGATCGCGCGGAGGTTCTGCACGGCTCCCGAAGCATCGACCACGAAGTCCATCATCGCCTCGCCCGTGATGCCGAGCTTTCGCAGTTCGACCGGATAGCTCGGCGGGCTCCGGAATGTGGCATTGGGCTTCACCGAAAGTGCGGCGAGGTCGTACAGCTGGCCGGTTAGGACCACCGCGCTCCCGGCCGTCGTGCGAGTGATGGCGGCCATGCGGGCGTCGCTCGCCGCCTGCAGTTTGGCGCGGGCGTCAGCAATCTTCTGCTGCAGCGCCGCCAGTTCCTCCGCGCGGGCACGCGCGAGCGCATCGGCCTCGCGCTGCGTGTCGCGCAACAGCGCATTCTCCTTCTCCACCTCAGCGCCCGCCTGCACCTGCTGCTCAAGCCGCGCCGATTCGGCGCGCAGGGAGGAAAGGGTCTGCGACTGCACCACAAAGCCCGTCGTGCCCGCCACGACGACTGCACTGGCCAACCCGAGTTGTAGCTTGGTCATGCCCATAAAGACTGCGATCGCCCCGCCGCCGCCCACGCCCGTGGCCAGCGCCGCCCCGGTCGCCGCGGCCGCCAATCCCGCCGGCGCTGCCACCGTCGGCTGGCTCGCCAACGCCACCGCGAGGGCCGCCGCGCTCGACGTCACGCCGCGCCGCTCCAGCGCCGCCGCGAGCTTGTCGAGCGCACGATTCACGCGCATCCGCGCCGCATTCTCCGCCAGGCGCAGGCGCCCGCCCACTTCGGCGAACGACTTCCCCTCGAAATACCGCAACAGCACGGCCTGCCGGTCCGCCTCGCTCAATCCGTCCATCGCCTCGTCCAGCACCGGACGCAGTCGCGCCCAGTCAACGTTCGCGTCCTCGTTTCGGGTGAGTTCTTCCATGACTTGGGCCTGTAGTTCTCGGGCGTGCCGGCGACGTTCGGAACGCACCAGCTGCGCCGCGATGTTGCGCGTGGCCGTGTAGAGCCAGCCGGTCACGACGGGATGCCGCGCCAGCACCGCCGCTTCGCGCCCCGCGGTCACGAACACCTGCTGCGTCACATCGTGCGCGAAATGCGCGTCGCCGCCCACCCGCCGCACCGCGCAGCCGTACACGAAGTCCACATGCCGTTGCACGAACTCGGCGAAGGCCGACTCCGTCCTTTCCTGGGCATACCGGCGCAGCAGTTCAGCATCCTCGGTCATGGTGGCGTCAGGGTAAGTAGCCGCCTCGACGGGCACCGCACAAAAAATTCCGCCGCCCGGACGCGGACCACCGGCGCCGCGCTAGCGGATCCGCGTGAAGAGCCAGGCCGCGAGCGCGCACATCCCGATGTTCGGCAGCCAGGCCGCCACCGAGGCGTCGACCAGCCCCTTGGTCGCGAGCGAGGCGGAGATGTTCGAGAGCAGGTAGTACACGACGAACAGGCCGATGGACTTCGAGACCCCCACCGCCGGATTCACCCGCACGCCCGACACGGCAAACGGGATGGCGATGGCGATCACAATCAACGGCCCAAGCGTGCCGGCGATCAGCGAGTAGTAGCGGACCGCGTAGCTGACGAGCTTTGGGCTCCGTTCGGCCTCAAGGTACGCCATCAGGTTCTTGAGCTCGTGCAGGGAGAGATCGGAGGCCTTGCGGTCAATCAGCAGCATCAGCGCCGGATCCTCCCGAAAGGTCGGGGCCACGAAGCGAGCAAACGGCTTCGACCCGATCATCTCGCCGGTCTCGGGCGCGTAGGTGAGCGTGCGGCCGTTGATGAACACCCAGCCCCCCTCTGGGATGGGCCAGGCCTCGGCGGCCACGTAGCGGCGCACTTCGCGGCGCTGGCGATCGAGTTCCGACACCGCCACCCCGTATCCGTGGCCCGTGTACTTGCTGAACCGGTTGAAGAACCACATCCGGCCGTCCTTCGAGTTGTCGAACGCGACGCTGCCCACCGCCCCGCGCCGGTCCTCCGGGAGGGCGTTCTTCGCCTGCTGCCGAAACTCCAGCGTCTCGCGCATCGCGCGCGACTGCGCAACCGACCAGGGCACGACGGTCGTGTTGAGCCACCACGAGATGCCGCAGCACAGGATGCCCACGAACCAGACGGGCGCGGTGATGCGGAAGATGCTCACGCCCGCGGCGCGCATCGCCGTGAGTTCGTTCGCGCGGTGCAGCTTGCCCAGCACGTAGAGCAGCGAGACCAGCAGCGCGAGCGGCAGGACGATCGCCAGGAAACTGGGAAGCGTCACGCCGAGGTACTGCCAGAACACCCAGCCCCGGGCGCCGTAGCCCCGCAGGTCCTGAAAATCATCGTACAGCACCTGAATCACCAGCAGCCCGCAGGTCGCCGCCAGGACGAGCCCGAGGATCTGCAGCCATTCGCGGAGGAGGTGCCGGTCGAAAGTGTTCAACGCGGGGCCATCAAAGCGTCCCCTCTTCCCGCGGAAAGCCCAAAACCCAGCCCGCACGTCCGCGCCGCCCCGCCGGTCCACGTTGCCCCGGGCTGCCCGCTTGGCCCACGGCGTGCTCCCCCGAACGGCCAACCCACTCTCGTGCAACGCTCCGATCTCGACACCTCCATCCGCTCCCGCGAACGCCATGCCGCCGGGAACGCGCGCGCGGCGGCGCGGACCATCGTCCAAACGTTTGGTTGAAAAGCCCCCGGTCCTCACCTTGGCTGCCGCCGCTTCGTCCCCAATGCCTGGCCCCCTTCGGCTCCTCGCCCTCGCCCTCCTGGTTTCCGGCCCGCTTGCCGCGCCCGCAGCCGAACCGATCAAGCTCGGCGAATATGCCTCGCTCACCGGCAAGGAGGCTACGTTTGGCCAGTCCGCGCACCGCGGTGTCGTCATGGCCGTCGAGGAGCTCAATGCCGCCGGTGGCATCCTCGGCCGGCGGCTCGAGCTCGTGGCCGAGGACGATCAGTCCAAGCCCGGCGAGGCCGCGACCATCGTCAAGAAGCTGATCTCCCGCGACAAAGTCATCGCCGTGATCGGTGAGGTGGCCTCGAGCCGATCCCTCGAAGGCGCCGCGGTGTGCCAGGCTGCACGCATTCCGATGATCTCGCCGGCGTCGACGGCCCCGGAGGTGACCGCCCGCGGCGACTACATCTTCCGCGCGTGTTTCATCGATCCGTTTCAGGGCACGATCATGGCGCGCTTTGCCCAACACACCCTGCACGCGAAGCGCGTCGGCATCATGAGCTCGATCACCTCCGCCGAAAGCGTCGGGCTGTCGCGCTACTTTCGGGAGCAGTTCGCGCGCGACGGCGGCACCGTGGCGCTGGAGCAGCGCTACGCCGATGGCGACAAGGACTTCCGCGCCCAGCTCACCGCCGTCCGCGCCGCGGGCGTGGACGCACTTTTCATCCCGGGCTACTACGTCGAAGCCGCACTCATCTGCAAACAGGCCCGCGCGCTGGGCCTGCAGATACCGCTGTTCGGCATCGACGGCTGGGAGTCACCCGAACTGGTGCGGCTCGGGGGAGCCGCCGTGGAGGGTGCCTACTTTGCCACCCATTTCTCGCCCGAGGATTCCGCCGCCGCCGTCGTGTCGTTCAACACCCGCTTCCAGAAGCGCTGGGGCGTCGGCTCCGACACGCTCGCGGGCCTCGGCTACGACTCTGTCATGATGCTCGCCGACGCGCTGCAGCGCGCGGGAACGACCGATGCTCCGAAACTGCGCGATGCTCTGGCCGCGACCAAAGACCTCGTGGGCGTCACCGGCACCATCACGCTCGACGCCCAGCGCAATCCCACCAAGTCCGCCGTCGTGCTCCAGGTCCGCGGCGGCAAGTTCCACTTTATCGAAACCATCACCCCGTAGCCCCCTCGACGCCCCTCGCGCCATCGTTCCCGCCCCCTCCACCGTCGCGCCCACTCTCACTTTTCCCACATGAAACGACTGCTCCACCTCGCCGCCCTGCTCGCCGGATTGCTCCCTGCCCTCCACGCCGCCGACCCCATCCGCATCGGCGAATACGCCTCGCTCACCGGCAAGGAGGCCGGCTTCGGCCAGACCTCCCACCACGGCGTCATTCTCGCCATCGAGGAAATCAACGCCGCCGGCGGCATTCTCGGCCGCAAGCTGGAACTTGTCTACGAGGACAACCAGACCAAGGGCGGTGAGAGCGCCACCGCGGTCAAGAAGCTCATCTCGCGCAACAAGGTTGTCGCGCTGATCGGCGAGGTGTCCTCCTCCCGTTCCCTGGAGGCCGCTCCCATCGCACAGCAGTTCCGCGTCCCGATGATCGCCCCGGCGGCGACCAACCCTGAGGTGACCAAGAAGGGCAACTACATCTTCCGCGCGTGCTTCATCGATCCGTTTCAGGGCCAGGTCATGGCGAAGTTCGCGCAGGAGGATCTGAAGGCGAAGCGCGTCGCCATCCTGTCGAGTGTCTCCAACGCCTACAGCCTCGGTCTCGCCAAGGTGTTCCGGGAAACCTTCACCGCCGCCGGCGGTGAGATTGTGGCGGAGAACAGCTTCTCCGAGGGCGACAAGGACTTCCGGGCCCAGCTCACCGCCGTCAAGGCCACCAATCCCGACGTTGTCTTCGTTCCCGCCTACTACACCGAGGCGGCGCTCATCGTCCGCCAGGCCCGCGACCTTGGGCTCACCATGCCTTTCATCGGCGGCGACGGTTGGGAGGACGATCAACTGATGAAGACCGGCGGCAGCGCGATGAATGGCTGCTACTACTCGACGCATTTCTCCGCGCAGAACTCCGATCCCGCCGTGGTCGCCTTCGTCGCCAAGTACAAGGCCCGCTGGGGCGGCGAGCTCCCCGGCGCGTTCTCCGCCCTCGGCTACGACAGCGTCTACATCATCGCGCGCGCGATCGAACGCGCTGGCACCACCGCCGGCCCCAAGTTGCGCGACGCCATCGCCGCCACCAAGGATCTCGCCGGCGTGACCGGCGTCACCACCCTCGACGCCCAGCGCAACGCGTCAAAGGCCGCCTCCATCAACGTCATCAAGGACGGCAGGATCACCTTCCTGCGGACTGTCGCCCCATAGAATCGTTCTCGTTCTCCGGGCCGCTCAACACGTCTTTCTCTTACTCTTCCTCTTTCTCTTACTCTCATTTCCTACGTCCCCAGCCCTCCCCGCGTCTCCGATCCGCCGCTCGCCAAACTCGTGGCAACCCACCGATCGGGAGAGTAAGAGAAAGAGTAGGAGTAAGAGAAAGAGTGCGATCCGCCCCAACCGTCCGCCACCTCCTTTCGCCGATGACCCTCCAGCACTTCCGTTTCGGCTCCGACCTCCGCCGCACGCTCGGCTCCTTCACCTGCATCCTCCGGCTCAGCCTGCTCCTCCTGCCCGTCGCGCTGGCTGCCGCACCCATCCGGATCGGAGAGGTCGAGCCGCTCACCGGCAAGGAGGCCGCCTTCGGCCAGTCCTCCCATCAGGGCATCGTGCTCGCCGTCGAGGAGATCAACGCCCGCGGCGGCGTTCTCGGCCGGCGCCTCGAACTCGTCACGCACGACAACCAGTCCAGGCCGGGTGACACCGCCACGATCACGAAGAAGCTGATCACCCGCGACCGCGTGGTCGCCGTCGTCAATGGCGGCACGTCCAACCAATGCACGGAGAGCGCGCCGATCTGCCAGCATGCCCGTATCCCACTGGTGGCGACCACCGCCACCAACCCGCCGCTGACGGAGATGGGAAACTACGTTTTCCGCACCTGCTTCACCGACACCTTCCAGGGCGCTGTCCTCGCCCGGTTCGCGCACGACACCCTCAAGGCCCGGCGCGTCGCCCTCCTGACCTCGGTGTCCTCCGCGTTCAGCGTCGGCCTTTCCCGCGCCTTCCGCGACGCCTTCATCGCGCTCGGCGGCGAGATCGTGGGCGAGCAGCGCTACGCCGAGGGCGACAAGGACTTTCGCGCCCAGCTCACCGCCATCCGCGGGCTGAAACCCGACGCCATCGCCGCCATGGGCTACTACACGGAGGGCGCGCTGATCTGCCGCCAGGCCCGCGACCTCGGCCTGAGCTGCCCGCTCGTCAGTGGCGACGGCTGGGAGGCGCCGGAGCTCGTCCAGATCGGCGGCGCCGCCGTCAACGGCACGTTCTACTCCTCGCATTTCTCGGCCGAGAGCACTGAGCCCGCCGCGCAGGCGTTCGTGCAAAAATATCGCCACCGCTTCGATGGCGCCACGCCCGACTCCCTCGCCGCCCTCTCCTACGATGCAATGCTGATCCTGGCCGACGCCCTGCACCGCGCCGGCACGACCGACGGACCTGCCGTGCGCGACGCCCTCGCGGCGACGAAGGCGTTCCCCGGCATCACCGGACGCACCACCATCGACCCGCGCCGCGACGCCTCCAAGCCCGCCACCATCATCGCGGTGGAGAGCGGCCGGTTCCGGCTCCTCCAGTCGATCGAGCCCTAAGCGCACCGGCGCCGCGCGACGGCGAACGCCGGTTTGGTGACACAGTGCGACGTGGACGCCGGCAATCGGCGGCGCGATGCTGGCCGGTCGTCGCGTCCGGCCTCGCCCGTTCCGCCATTTCCTTGCTCATGATTGTCCACCGCCTCGTTCGCGCTCTCGTACTCGGCGCCCTTGCGCTCTTCGCCACCGCGGCCAGCCGCGCCGCCGAGCCGATCCGCATCGGCCATATTGCCTCGCTCACCGGCAAGGAGGCCGCGTTTGGCAACGCGACCCGCAAGGGTATCCTGCTGGCCGTCGAGGAGATCAACGCCGCGGGCGGCGTGCTGGGGCGCCCGATCGAGTACCTCGTCGAGGACATCCAGTCCAAGCCCGGCGAAGCCGCCACAGCCACGAAGAAGCTGATTTCCCGCGACCGCGTCATCGCCGTCCTCGGCGCCAACGCCACCGCCAACTCGCTCGAGGCCGCCCCGATCTGCCAGCGCGCGCATATCCCGATGATGGCGATCTCGTCCACGAGCCCCTCGGTCACCGAAGTCGGCAACTACATCTTCCGCATCTGCTTCATCGATCCATTCCAGGGCGCCGTCCTCGCCAAGTTTGCCCGCAGCTCCCTGCACGCGCAGCGGCTCGCCATCCTCACCGCCGCCACCGCCCCCTACAGCGTCGGGCTCTCCCGCGTGTTGCGCGAACGCTTCATCGCCCTGGGCGGCGAGGTCGTCGCCGAGCAGCGGTACGCCGATGGCGACAAGGACTTCCGGGCCCAGCTCACGGCCATCCGCTCCACCCGGCCGGACGTCATCGCGGTCACGGGCTATTACACCGAGGCCGCCCTGGTCTGCCTCCAGGCGCGCGAACTCGGCCTGCAGGTGCCGTTTATCGGCGGCGATGGCTGGGAGGCCCCTCAGCTCACCGAGCTCGGGGGCAAGGCGGTCGAGGGCTCGTACTATTCCACGTACTTCTCCGCCGGGAACACCGCCCCCGAGGTCCGCGCCTTTGTGCAGCGTTACCAAACGCGATGGAACGGCGAGACGCCGGAGGCCGTCTCCGCCCTCGGTTACGATGCGCTCCGGCTCGTGGCCCAGGCCATCACGCGTATCGGCACGACGGATGCTCCCGCGCTCCGCGATGCCATTGCCGCCACGAAGGATTTTCCCGGGGTCACCGGCCGCACGACGATCGATGAGAAGCGCAACAGCGCCAAGGCCGCGGTCATGCTCGTCGTCCGCCAGGGGCGAACCGAGTTCTTCGAGTCCGTCACCCCATGATCACGGTCGGTGCGCCGGCCCCGTTGCCGTCCGTTTGCCATGGGGATGTCCCCGCTCTTGCAGAAGTCCGAGTCTGGCACTGAGTATCGGCGCCCCCTGATGCCTCACCCCGAGCCGCAGAAACCAGTCGCTCCCCGAGGGACCGCCGTGCTTGGCTCCCGGCGCCTGTCCCCACCTCCGCTTCCGGCCCCGCGCCTTCCCCGTGTCTGAATTCCTGCAACAGCTTCTGAACGGCCTCTCGCTGGGCGCCATCTACGCGCTCATCGCGCTGGGCTACACCATGGTTTACGGCGTCCTGCGGTTCATCAACTTCGCGCACTCCGACGTCTTCATGGTCGGCGCCTTCATCGGTTACTACGCCGGCAAGCTCGTGCCCGAGGGGACACTCTGGGGCGGCCTCAGCGTGCTGCTCCTCGCCATGCTCGGTTGCGCCGTGCTCGGCATCATCATCGAGCGGCTCGCCTATCGCCCGCTGCGCGGCCGGCCGACGCTCAACGTGCTGATCACCGCCATCGGCGTGTCGCTCCTGCTGGAGTACAGCGGCCAGGTCTTCTTCGGCGCCGCGCCCCGCACGTTCCCGCAGATCTTTCCGATGAAGTCGTTCGACCTCGGCGGGCTCGTGATCTCCACCAACCAGCTCGCGGTGATCGTGCTCGCGATCGTGCTGATGATCGGGCTCCAGCTGATCGTCTTCCGCACCAAGATGGGCACCGCGATGCGCGCGGTGGCGCTCAACCCGCAGGCCGCCCAGCTCGTGGGCGTGAACAACGACATCGTGATCTCGTTTACCTTCGGCCTCGGCTCCGCCCTGGCCGCCGCCGGCGGCATCCTGTACGCGATGAACTACCCGTCGATCGATCCGCTGATGGGCGTCATGCCGGGCCTGAAGGCATTCGTCGCCGCCGTGCTCGGCGGCATCGGCAACATTCCCGGCGCCGCGCTGGGCGGGCTCATCCTGGGCACGATCGAGACGTTCGTGAACGGCAGCGAGTGGTCGACCTACAAGGACGCCATCGCCTTCGCCGTCCTCATTCTGATCATGCTGTTCCGCCCGGCCGGCCTGCTCGGCAAGTTCAGCGTGGAGAAGGTCTAGCTCGCCCCGCCGACCATGCTCCCGCGCCCTCATCTCGTCCTTCTCGTCGGGCTCGCCCTGGCCTTCGGCTTTGGCCAGTTCGCCGATTCCATTGATCCCTACTTTCTCGATGTGCTTACCGGCATCGGCATCAGCGTCATCCTCGCGGTCTCGCTCAACCTGGTGAACGGCTACACCGGGCAGTTTTCGCTCGGCCACGCCGGCTTCATGTCCATCGGCGCCTACCTGTCCGCCGCCGTGAGCCTTTACCTCGGCCCGAAATTGCTCGGCGAAAGCGGCGGCACCGCGATGCAGCAGGGCAGCATGTTCCTCCTGGCCCTGCTCTGCGGCGGCGTGTGCGCCGCCATCGCCGGCTGGTTCGTGGGCGTGCCGTCGCTGCGCCTCAAGGGCGACTACCTCGCGCTCGTGACGCTCGGCTTCGGCGAGATCATCCGGGTGATCTTCCAGAACGTCGACGTGCTCGGCGGCGCCCTGGGCCTCAACGGCATTCCGCCCTACACCACCATCGGCTGGGTGCTCGGCGTTGCCGCCATCACCATCTTCGTCGTCGTCTGCCTCGTGCACTCGACCTACGGCCGTGGTTTCCTCGCCACCCGCGACGATGAGATCGCCAGCGAGGCGGTCGGCCTCAACACCACGCACTACAAGATCGTGGCGTTCGTCATCGGCGCCTTCTTCGCCGGCGTCGCCGGCGGACTCTACGGTCACTTCAAGATGACGATCACGCCGACGGGCTTCGATTTCACGAAGAGCATCGAGATCGTCGTCATGGTCATCCTCGGCGGCATGGGCAACACGGTCGGCGTCATCCTCGCGGCCATCCTGCTCACGCTCCTGCCGGAGCTCCTGCGTCCGGTCGCGGAATACCGGATGGTCATCTACTCCTTCCTCCTGGTGGTGCTCATGCTCGTGCGCCCGCAGGGTCTCTTCAATTTTCACCGTCCGCAGGGCCGCCAGGCCAAACTCTGATCCGTCGCCGTGGCCGACCCTCTCCTTCAACTCGATCACGTCACCATCCGCTTCGGCGGCCTGACCGCCGTCAACGCGGTCGACTTCACCGTCAACCCCGGCGAGCTTTGCGGCCTCATCGGCCCGAACGGCGCGGGCAAGACCACCGTCTTCAACCTGATCACCGGGGTGTACCAACCCACCGACGGAGCCGTGCGGTTCGGCGGACGCGATCTCAAGGGCCTGCGGGTCGATGACATCGTCGCGCGCGGTATCGCCCGCACGTTCCAGAACATCCGGCTGTTCGGCTCGCTCTCGGTCTTCGACAACGTCCGCGTCGCCTGCAACCTGCACCGCCGGTCGGGCGCATGGCAGTCCCTCGTGCGGCTCGGCGGGTTTCGGCGCGACGAGGGCGCCATCGCGCAGCGGGTTGAGACGCTGCTCGAGATGTTCAATCTCAGCCGCTTCCGCGACACCCCCGCGCGCAGTCTCCCCTACGGCGAACAGCGCCGGCTCGAGATCGTCCGCTGTCTCGCCACCGCGCCGAAGCTGCTCCTCCTCGACGAACCCGCCGCCGGCATGAACCCGACCGAGAAGGTCGAGCTCGTACGCCTCATCCAGGAGGTCCAGCGGCAGTTCCAGCTCTCGATCCTCCTGGTCGAGCACTCGATGAAGGTGGTCATGAAGTGCTGCCAGCGGATCGCCGTGCTCGATTACGGCGTGAAGATCGCCGAGGGCACTCCCGCCCAGATCCAGAGCGACCCCAAGGTCATCGAGGCGTACCTCGGCGAGGATCACCAGCAGAGCCTTTCGCACCACTGACGCTTCGGCGTTCCCGCCCGTCGCCCCTTCCCGATGCTCGAGGTTTCCGATCTCCACGTTTCCTACGGCGCCATCTCCGCGCTGAACGGCATCTCCTTCGCCATCAAACCGGGCTCGATCGTGACACTGATCGGCGGCAACGGCGCGGGGAAGACCACCACCCTGCGCACCATCTCCGGGCTTCTGCGTCCGCAGTCGGGGCTGATCACCTTCCTCGGCGAGGACATCTCCACGCTCCCTGCCCACGAAATCGTCGCGCGCGGGCTCTGCCACGTGCCCGAGGGTCGGATGATCTTCTCCAACCTCACGGTGAACGAGAACCTCGCGATGGGCGCCTTCCTCGAGCAGGACCCGGCGGTCAAGGCCCGCAACCGGGACTACGTTTTCAGCATCTTCCCGCGGCTCAACGAGCGGCTCCACCAGACCGCCGGCACCCTGTCCGGCGGCGAACAGCAGATGCTCGCCATCGGGCGCGCTCTCATGGGCAGTCCGAAGTTCCTGATGCTCGACGAGCCCTCGCTCGGCATCGCGCCCCGGCTGATCAGCACGATTTTCGAGAAGATCGTGGAGATTAACCGCCACCACGGGATCACCATCCTCCTCGTCGAGCAGAACGCCAACCTCGCGCTCGAGATCTCCACCTACGCCTACGTCCTCGAAACGGGCCGCATCGCGATGGAAGGCGAAAGCGGCCGGTTGCGCGCCGACCCACAATTGAAGGCCGCCTACCTGGGCGGATGACCCGCGCGTGGCTGGACTGTCAACGCGGGCCGGTGGTTGCGCCAACCCGCTGATGACCAAAGGTGCGAGCATGCGCTCACCCCGTCTCGTCGCGTCGCTCGCCGCTGCCCTCCTCACCTGCGCTTCCGCCTTCGCCGCCCCCGCCGCGCCGACCTCCGCCACTCCGGCCTCGGCGTGGCCCGAGATCACGCGCGAGAACAAGCCGTGGACGCGCTGGTGGTGGCCCGGCAGCGCCGTCGACCGCGCCAGCCTCACGTATCAGCTGGAGCAATTCGCCAGCGCCGGGCTCGGCGGCGTCGAGATCACGCCGATCTACGGCGCGAAGGGCGCCGAGGACCGCTACATCGATTTTCTTTCCCAACGCTGGATGCAGATGCTCGAGCACACCGGCACCGAGGCCCAGCGGCTCGGGCTCGGGGTCGACATGGCCACCGGCACCGGCTGGCCGTTCGGCGGCCCCTGGATCGATGAGGGCAACGCCCTGAAGAAAGTCGCTCTCATCGAGGGCACCCTCACCGGCGTGCCGACCGGCATGATGGTCAAACGCGCGGCGCCTGGCGGTGAGGGTCTCGTCGTCGACCCCTACTCGCCCGATGCGCTCCAGCGGTACCTCGCGCGCTTCGACCGCGCCTTCGCCGGTTTCCCGCGGCCGCTCATCCGCAGCCAGTTTCACGATTCCTTCGAGTACTTTTCCGCCAGCTGGTCGCCCCTGCTCCCCGCCGTGTTCAAGGAGATGCACGGCTACGATATCCAGGAGCACGCCGCCGAACTGCTCGGCCAGAAGCCCGCCGACCCCGACACCCTCGGACGTCTCAAAGGCGACTACCGCGCCACACTCGCGCGCATGCACCTCGATTTCCTGCACGCCTGGGTCGTCTGGTCACACCAGAACGGCTTCCTCGTGCGCAACCAGTCGCATGGCGCCCCCGGCAACCTGCTCGATCTCTACGCCAACGCCGACATCGCCGAGACCGAAGTCTTCGGCTCCACGCCTTTCCCGATCCCCGGCCTCCGCCGCGCGCCCGAGGATGTGCGCCACGACCAGGACCTGCCCGAGACGCTCGTGATTCGCATGGCCTCCTCGGCCTCGCACGTGGCCGGCCATCCGCTCACCTCCAGCGAAACCTGCACTTGGCTGCGCGACCACTGGAAGGTCTCCCTCGCCTTCGCGAAGCCCGAGATCGACCGGTTGTTCGCCGACGGCATCAACCACATCGTCTTTCACGGCACCGTCTTCTCGCCCCGCGACGCCGCGTGGCCGGGCTGGCTCTTCTACGCCTCCACCCAGTTCAACCCCAACAACCCGTGGTGGGACGACTTCAGCGCCCTCACCCGCTACGTCGCACGCGTACAGTCGGTCCTCCAGCGCGGCACGCCTGACAACGAGGTGCTGCTCTACTGGCCCATCGCCGACGTGTTCGAAAACCCGAAGGGCCTCATGATGCAGCTCGGCGTGCACAACGTGAGCTGGTTGACCGAACACCCGGTCGGCCGGACCGCCCGCGCGCTGCTCGCTCAGGGTTACAGCTTCGACTACATCTCCGATGCGCAACTCCAGCAGACCCACGTCGAAGCCGGCGCCCTTGTCACCCCCGGCGCGCGCTATCGTGTGCTGCTCGTCCCCGCCGCCCGGCGCATGCCGGTCGAGACCCTCCGCCAGATCCTCGAGCTCGGCCGCCAGGGCGCGAAGATCATCTTCCAGGCCGTGCCCGAGGACGTACCCGGACTCGGCCGTCTCGCCCAACGCCGCGCCGAGTTCCAAAAACTCCAGGCCGCCCTCCGCGAAGCCGCCGCCGCGCCCGGCACGAACCTCCAGCTTGCGCCCGCGAGTGCCCTCGCGGCGCTCGAGCAATTCGGCGTGGCCCGGGAACCGGTCGCCCAACACGGCATCAGCGTCATCCGCCGCGCCAACGGCACCGGCTACGACTACTTCTTTGCCAACCTCACGGGCCAGGCGCTCGATGGCTGGATGCCGCTCGGCCGGCGCGCGGAATCGGTCGTCATCCTCGACCCGCTCAACGGACATGCCGGCCGCGCGGCCCTCCGCCAGCACGCCGGCCACACCGAAATCTACCTCCAGCTCGTCCCCGGCGAATCCCTCCTGGCGCGCAGCGGCTCCGTCGCCGCGAGCCCCGCGCTCGCCGCCTGGCCGTACCGGCAGACCGCCGGCGCCGCCGTCCCGCTCGCGGGGGAATGGCAGCTCGAGTTCATCAAGGGCGGCCCCGCGCTCCCCGCCACCGTGAAGACGACCACGCTGAAGCCCTGGACCGAACTCGCCGGCACCGACGCCGAGCGGTTCGCCGGCACCGCGCGTTACCGTCTTGAGTTCGAGGCGCCGACGGCCAGTGCCGAGGACTGGGACCTCGCGCTTGGCGACGTCCGTGAGAGCGCACGCGTGCGCCTCAACGGCCAGCCGGTCGGCACCGCCTGGAGCCTCCCCTTCCGCCTGCGTGTCGGTCACCTGCTCAAGCCCGGGCGCAATGTCCTCGAAATCGAGGTCACGAATCTGGCCGCCAACCGTATCCGCGATCTGGATCGCCGGGGCGTGGACTGGAAGATCATGCGCGAGATCAACTTCGTGAACATCAACTACCAGCCGTTCGACGCCTCGAACTGGCCCGTCACTCCGTCCGGACTCCTCGGTCCCGTCTCCCTCATCCCGCTCCGGCCCGCCAAGCCCTGAGGCCCTGTCCGCGCAGCGGCTCCGTTGCCGCACCCTTCGCGGCGGATTTCCCGCTGCGAAAACCTGTTGTGCCGGCCGGTTTCCGTCCCAGCATTTCCCTGCCCGCCCACGCCGGCCGCCCACTCGTTCATGCACGAAGTCTTCGTCATCATCCTCGAACTCCTGGCCATCTTCGCCCTGGTGGCGGCGAATGGCTTCTTCGTCGCCGCCGAGTTCGCGCTGGTGAAGGTCCGGACGAGCCAGCTTCAGCCTCTCGCCAAGCAGGGTGGCTGGCGTGTCAAGGTCGCCATCCAGGCCACCCGCCATCTCGACGCCGCCCTCTCCGCCACCCAGCTCGGCATCACGCTCGCCAGCCTCGGGCTCGGCTGGCTGGGTGAACCGTTCCTGGCCCACCGTCTCGCTCCGCTCCTGCGGTACGTCGGCATCACCGATCCCGGCGCCGTCTCGTCGATCTCGATCAGCGTGGCGTTCATGACGATCACCTTCTTCCACATCGTTCTGGGCGAACTCGCGCCGAAGTCGCTCGCCATCCAGCGCCCCAAAGGCGTGGCCCTCAACACCGCCGGCCCGCTGATGATCTTCTACCGGCTGCTGTACCCGTTCATCTGGGCGCTCAACGGCACCGCCAACACCTTCCTGCGCTGGGGCGGACTCCAGCCCGCGACTGAGGGCGAACACGAATTCTCCGCTGACGAGCTGGAACACGTCTTCAGCCACGCGCGACACTCGCATCCCGGCGATGCGCTGATCAACCGACTCATGGTCCGCTCGCTCCGGCTGCGCACGACCACCGCCCAGCAGGTCATGCGCCCGCGCGACCAGATCGTTGCCCTCTGGCTCGACAAGCCCCTCGCCGAGAACCTCCGCATCGCCCAGACCGCCGGCTTCAGCCGCCTGCCCGTCTGCCAAGGATCGCTCGACGACGTAAAGGGCGTCGTCCTCGTCCGCGAATGGCTGTGGCAGACCCTCGCGCTCGGCCCCGAGGCCTCGTACGAGCCGCTCATCCGCCCGTACCTCACCTTCACCCTGCGGACTCCTATCCACGCGATGATCGAGCATTTCCGCACTTCCCGCAGCCACCTGGCGATTGTCCTCGACGACGGCCAGAACACCGCGGGCCTCATCAGCTTCGAGGATGTGCTCGAGGAGATCGTCGGCGACATCCGCGACGAACTCGACCTCGGCGAGGGCCCCGTCTTCGAGCAGACCGACCTCCTGATCGTGGTCAGCGGTCGGTTCACCATGCGCGAACTCCAAGCCGAAACCGGCTGGGATCTCGAATGGGAGCGCCGCGAGACCGTAGGCGAGTGGGCCGAACGCCGCCGCGGCCGCCCGCTCAAGCGCGGCGAATCCTTCGTCACCGGCGATTACCGCGTCACCGCCGTCGACGTCAGCGCCGAGCGCGTCCGCCGCGTGAAGATCGAACGCGCCCCCGTCGAGCGCACCGTCTGACCGCCCGCACTGCATCCCACCTCCCGCCGAACGGGGTCGCACGAGCGGCGGCACCAGTGTCACGTATTACGTGACACTTCATTCGCCTGTCCGCGCGCACATTTGATACACAACCGTCCGCTCTATAGCAGGTTCCGCACCCTGAACGTCGCAACCAGCCCCGCGCCAGTGTCACGCAATACGTGACACTTTACCCGTTCGTCCCCATCGCGCCGTCCGGCTCGTGCCGCGCGTTCGCGTGGCTTGATTTTTCCTCTGAGCCGCTAAACTAGCGGGCTCGCCGGACCGTCCGGCGTTCCTTTCCAACCTCACATCGCATCAAGCATGTCCAACTCCACTCCGCAGAAATTTGAGTTCCAAACCGAGATCAAGCAGCTGCTCGATATCGTGATCCACTCGCTCTACACGGAGAAGGAAATCTTCGTCCGCGAGCTGGTCTCGAATGCGTCCGACGCGCTGGAAAAGCTACGCCACACGCAGCTGACCGAAAAGGAGGTCTTCGACGACAACCTGACGCTCGAGATCAACGTCACGACCGACGACAAGGCGAAGACGATCACGATTCAGGATTTCGGCGTCGGCATGACGCGCGAGGAACTCGTCGAGAACCTCGGCACGATCGCCCACTCCGGCTCGAAGGCCTTCCTCCAGGCGCTCGGCGAATCTGGCGCAAAGAACTCCAACCTGATCGGCCAGTTCGGCGTCGGCTTCTACTCGGCGTTCATGGTTGCGAAGTCCGTCAAGGTGTACACGCACTCCTGGCGCAAGGACGCCCCCGGCCACATGTGGTCCAGCGACGGCAGCGGCACCTACGAGATCGAGGAGGCCGAGGGCCAGCGCCGCGGCGCCAAGATCGTGATCGAGCTGAAGGATGACTGCGCCGACTTTGCCCAGGACTGGAAGATCAAGGAGATCCTCGAGCGCTACAGCGCGTTCGTCTCGTTCCCGATCAACCTCAACGGCAAGCGCATCAACACCGTCCAGGCCCTCTGGCTGCGCAACAAGAACGAGGTCAAGGACGAGGAGTACACCGAGTTCTACAAGTTCCAGGCCCACGCCTTCGACGAGCCGCGCCTCCGGCTGCACTTCTCGGCCGACGCCCCGCTCGCCATCAACGCGCTGCTCTTCGTGCCGAAGGAGAACACTGAAAAGCTCGGCTTCTCCCGCCTCGAACCGTCCGTCTCGCTCTACTGCCGCAAGGTCCTCATCGACGCCAAGCCCAAGGACATCCTGCCCGAGTGGCTCCGCTTCCTGAAGGGCGTCGTCGATAGCGAGGACCTCCCGCTGAACATCTCGCGCGAGACGATGCAGGACAAATCGCTCCTCGAGAAACTCAACAAGGTCATCACGAAGCGCTTCCTTAAATTCCTGGAGGAGGAAGCCAAGAACCGGGCCGAGGGCTACACCGAGTTCTACAAGGAGTTCGGCGTATTCCTGAAGGAGGGCGCCGCGCTCGACTTCACCCACAAGGACCAGCTCGTGAAGCTGCTCCGCTTCGAGTCCTCGCTCACCGAGAAGGGCAAGACCACCTCGCTCGCCGACTACGTTTCCCGCATGGGCGCCGACCAGAAGGAGATTTTCTACCTCGTCGGCCCGAACCGCGCCTCCATCGAGTCCGGTCCGTACCTCGAGGGCTTCAAGGCCCGCAACCTCGAGGTGCTGTTCTGCTACGAGACGGTCGACGAGTACGTCATGAACAACGTCCGCGAATTCGACGGCAAGAAGCTCACCGCCGCCGACCACGCCGACGTGAAGCTCGCCGACCTGCCGAAGCCCGAGGGCGCGCTGAAGGACGAGGACGTCACCACGCTCACCAAGTGGCTCAAGGACACCCTCGGCGAACGCGTTTCCGAGGTGAAGCCCAGCGACCGCCTCGTCGACTCGCCGGTCATCGCGCTCAATGCCGACAAGTTCATGTCCCCGCACATGCGCCGCATCATGAAGGCGATGAACAAGGACGCCGAGACCCCGCTGCGCGTGAACCTCGAGATCAACCCGCGCCACGCCGTCATCAAGCGGCTGTTCGAGACGCACACCGCGCAGCCGGAGAAGGCCAAGCTCGTCGCCGAGCAGCTCCTCGACAACGCGCTGATCAGCGCCGGACTGCTCGATGACGCGACCGCGATGGTCGCCCGGCTGAACAAGCTGCTCGAGAGCGTCTGAGTTCGCGTTTGTGCGCCGCGGTCATCGGCTCCGCCGGCCCGCAGCGCGCCCAAAGCAAAGCCCCGCCATTCGTGCGGGGCTTTTTTTGTTTCTGGGCAAACGCGGCGGACGTCGAGCGGGCGGACGTCATCTGCACCGCCGTGACGGCCCCGCGGCCTGGTCGCTACTTCGCACCCTTCCTCACCGCATTGCCCCGGCGCATCCGCCGCGCGCCCTTTTTCGGCACGCGCCAGCGCTGCGAGCGGGTGCGGTTCGAACTTGATCGCAGCGAGGCGGCGCGACCGGGCCGCCGCCGCATCCGGCTGCCCGTCCCGTTTGCGCCGGCTGCCTTCTTTTCGTCGGTTTCGCCGGCATCGGTGGGCGCTTGGCGCAACGCCTTCACCGGCCGTTCAACGCGCATGGATCGGTTGGTCGTGGATCGTGGCATGATCCGCAACTGTCCGCATCGCCCACGCGGGGTTCCGTGCATACCGGAGCCGCGCCGCCGCGGGAGCGACGCGACTCTGGCCGACGCACCGAGGTCCGATTACGGTACGCCGTAAACTTCCACCAGTCCGGTGCCGGCGGTGCCGTTGGTGCTGACCATGGCGCTGTACAGCCCCGGCGGAAGCGTGAGCAGCACCGCCGCGTCCTTGCCCCCGGCGCCAAAGCCAAACGTCCCCGTCGCCGTGGTCGCGGTGCGCAGCTCGGCAAGGGTGCCAACCGTGACGCCCCCGGTCACGGTCATGCCGACCTCCCAGTTGTCGTTCTGGGCAATCAGCTTCGAGTCGGAGTTGTACACGCGCAGGACCGGATCAGGCAGCGCGTCGGGCACCTGCAACTGGGTGAGCGACGGACCAGCCGCGCGGATCAGCACGCGTTTCGGCGCGGTGCCCGAGATGACGAAGCCCGCCACCAGCACGCCGGCGTCGCCCGGCTCGACGTAGCCGCGCGTGGAAACGTTCACGAGGCTCGAGCCGGGCGAGGTGTCGGCATCGTAAACCTCGACCAATCCCACCCCGTCGCCGCCATTGTCCGTCACCTGCGTGGTATAGAGCCCAGGTTGGAGCGTGACCAGGAGCGCGGCATCCTTGCTCGTCGCCGGCAGGCCAAACGCATACAGCCGCGAGGCCGCGGCTGCGACGTCCGCGTTCCCGCCCCAGTCTTCATTGCTCGCGATCACCGTCTGCCCCGAGTACACGCGCAGCCCCGGATTCGGGAGCGGGTTGCTCACGTTGAGCGCACTGAGCGTGGGACCGACGCCACGGATCAGCACCTGCTTCGGCGCGGTGCCGGAAATCACAAACCCCGCGATGAGCGAGCGCCCCGAGCTGACCCGCAGGCGCGAGGAGATGTTCACGAAGCGGCCCCCCGCCGGCGCGGCGTTCAGCGAATACTTCACGACCCGGGTGTTGTAGTAGTCCGAGACATACGCGTTCTGCTGCGCGTCGACCACCACCTGGAACGGTAGCTTGAAGTTGGTCGGCCCCTCGCCGTACGTGCCCCAGCCGAGCACATAGGTGCCGTCGGCCTTGAATTTCTGCACCCGCTGGTTGGCGAGATCGGGCGCCGCCGGGTTGGTCGGATCGGAATTCGACTCGCTCACGTAGAGCGCACCCGCGCTGTCGAACGACACCCAGACCGGCGTGACGAACTGGCCTGGCCCCGTCCCGAACGTGCCGATCGCGGCGAGAAACTGGCCGTTGGCATCGAATTTCTGGACGCGGTGGTTGCCGCCATCCGCCACCCAGACGTTGCCCTGCGCGTCGAGCGCGAGGCCGTAGGGCGCGTTGAACTGGCCGGCTGCGGAGCCGGGGCCGCCCCACGTGGTGACGAGTTGCGCCGACCCGTTGCCGGCGCTGCCCTGCACGTGGAATTTCTGCACGCGGTTGTTGTTGTGATCGACGACGTACACATTGCCCTGCGCGTCCGCGGCGACGCCGATCGGGCCGTCGAACTTCCCGGGCTCGGTGCCGAGCTCGCCCCAGCCCATCACGAACACGCCGTTGGCGGTGAGGCGCTGGATGCGATGGTTTGTCCGCTCGGCCACGTAGATGTCGTGCGACACCGGATCGACCGCGACGCCGTACGGGCTGTTGAACTCGAGCGGGCCGTTGCCGGTCTGGCCCCAGACCGCCAGCCGGGCGCCGGTGGCGGCATCGATTTTCAGGATACGCCCGCCCGGCTGGTCGGCCACGTAGAGGAGGGTCGTGGAGCCGGAGGTATCCAACGCGAGCCCGGTGGGCCCGATGCGCCCGATGTCATCGAAGCCCCACTCCGCCAGGAACGTCTGCGCGGAGACGGAGTGCGGCGCGGCCAGTAGCACGAGCCACAGACAAGCAGCAGCGAGCGGCGAGAGCGCGCGTTCGCTGATCCGGCGCACGAGCGCCGTAAGGACGGATAACGAGTACATGCGTGGTTTGGGTTGGGCGCGTTCCCGGCGGTCGCGCGTGGCCGGTTAGTCCGCGCCTCAGCCAAAACGGACGCTGCGGTCTTCACCCCGTTTACAGGTGGGTCTTGGCCTACTCCACCGGCCGCGCCGGGCGCCCATCCGGGCACCCGCCTCTGGCTACGGGCTCCACCTACTGCGAGGACGCTGCCGCGTTCGGTACGCTGGGCCGAGATGAAAACCCCGCCCGCCGCCCGTCACCTTGGTCCCCGGAGCCTGAGCCGGCGGCGTCCCCTGCCTGTGGTCCCCTTCCGTGTCTTCATCGGCTACGCCGACATCGCGGCCGCCCGGCGCGCCACGGGCATCGTCGGACACGTGGTGCGTCGCGCCGGCCTCCGCGTGGAGATCCAGCCGCGGCTGTGGCGCTTCGCGCAACTCGCGAGTTCCTACTGGGCCGATCGCGCCGTGACCGCCGCGCTCGACGCCGACCTTATCGTCCTTGCCGGCGACGCGCCCGGCGCGTCCGACCCCGCGATCGAGCCCTGGATCAACGCCCTCCTCGCCGCGCATCGCGGCCGGCCCACCACGATCGTCTCGCTCGGCGGCGAAAACGACGCCTGGACGATCACCTTGTCGCAACCGCCCGCGCCGGCAGGCCCCCCGCCCGAACTGCCGGCGCCCCCCGTCCCGCACCGCGAATTCGAGCCGGTGCCGTGATGCCCGCGCCAGCGCGCCGTCCGCCGGAGAACGCCATCCGTCGGCGGGTGCATCGAGCCCCCTCCAGCACCGTTGACATCTGATTTGTGCGGCGCCGCGGATTGTGTCGGACTCGTCGCAGACATGCGCATCGACACGACCGGCGCCGGGCCCACCAGCCCGGCCCCGCGGCGGCTCCCGCCGCTTCGTGCCGCGCCATCACAACTCATGAAAACCGTTCTCGACTATCTGAAGGTGAACCAGCCCCGCTTCCTCGAGGAGCTGGGCGAGTTTCTCCGGTTCCCGAGCATCTCGGCGCAGCCCGAACATCGCGGCGATCTCCTCGCCTGCGCCAAGTGGCTCACCCAGCACTGCGCCAGCATCGGCCTCACGGCCAAGCTCTGCCCGACCAAGGGCAATCCGATCGTGCTCGCGCGCACGCCGGCGCGCTCCGGCCGCCGCCCGCGCGTCCTGATCTACGGCCACTACGACGTGCAGCCGCCGGACCCGCTCGAGTTGTGGCATTCGCAGCCGTTCGAGGCCACGCGCCGCGGCCGCAACCTCTTCGCCCGCGGCTCGGCTGACGACAAGGGCCAGCTCTTCGCCCACTTGAAGGCCGTCGAGGCCTACCTGAAGACCGGCACCGAACTGCCGTGCGACCTGATTTTCGTCTTCGAAGGCGAGGAGGAGGTCGGCAGCGAAAGCCTCACGCCGTTCCTCCGCCAGATGCGCAAGCAGCTCGCCTGCGATGCAGTCGTCGTCTCCGACGGCGATATGCCCGCCAAGGACATGCCGGCGTTGACCTACGGCCTGCGCGGGACCGTCGCGCTTGAGGTCACGCTTCGCGGGCCCGCCCGCGACCTCCACTCCGGCATCTTCGGCGGTTCCGTCGAGAACCCTGCCACCGCGCTCTGCCGCCTGCTGGCGCAGATGCACGATGCCAAGGGCCGGATCACCATTCCCGGCTTCTACGATGACGTCCGCCCGCTCTCCGCGCTGGAGCGGAAGGAGCTGCGTCGCATCTTCGGCTCCGAGGAAAAGTACCGCCGCATGCTCGGCGTGCCCAAGCTCCACGGCGAGGCCGGCTACAGCTCGATCGAGCGCACCGTCGCCCGCCCGACCTTCGAGATCAACGGGCTCACCAGCGGTTACCAGGGCCCGGGCGGCAAGACCATCGTCCCGGCGTGGTCCCGCGCGAAGCTGACGCTGCGCATCGTCCCCGGCCAAAAGCCGGAGAAGGTGCTCAAGTCCACCATCGCCTACCTCAAGAAGCTCTGCCCGCCGACTGTGCGGATGGAGATCACCGACGCCCACGGTTCCACGCCCTACCTCGTCGAGCCCACGAGCACCCACGCCAAGGCCGCGCTGCGCGCCCTGCAGGCCGGCTTCGGCAAGAAGCCCGTGCTCACGCGCGAGGGCGGATCCATCCCGATCGTGAACGACTTCAAGCAGGTCCTCGGCGTCGACACCCTCCTGCTGGGCATCGCGCTGCCCGACGCGAACATCCATTCGCCCGACGAGCGGCTCGATCTCGACTGCTTCGCCGCCGGCCAGCGCATGAGCGCCTGGCTCTGGCAGGAACTCGCGCGCTAAACCCCCGCGGCGCGAAACCCGGGCGGGTGGCTGCTGCGGCGGCCACCCGCCTGTTTTTTTGCCCGGATCGTCCGGCCGCCTGCGTCATCCCAGGCCCGCCCCCCTGTCTTCGCTCTTGCCCTCAGGAATGGGCCCTCGGCAGTCTGCCCCCCGTTCGCCCCCGCCCGGGTGGTGGAATGGCAGACACGAAGGTCTTAGAAGCCTTTGCCGTAAGGCGTGCGGGTTCGAGTCCCGCCTCGGGCACCACTTTCATCATGATGCGTCCTTGCACCCTTCTCTGCCTCGCGTTCCTGGCGCTTGTGCCGGTGACCCGGGCTGACGACAAACCCGCCGAATCCAGCGCCCGCTGGATGGCCGAGCACTACACGAAGTACGAATACCGCATCCCCATGCGTGACGGCGTGCGGCTCTTCACCCGGGTTTACCTGCCGAAGGACACCTCGCAGCGCTGGCCGATCCTCCTCACGCGCACGCCGTACTCGCTCAAACCCTACGGCACCGACAACTACGATGCCCCCGAGGGCTCGCTCCTGTCGTTCGCCAAGGACAAGTTCATCCTCGTCACGCAGGACGTGCGCGGGCGGTACGGCTCAGAGGGGACCTTCGAGCACGTGCGACCGTTCCAAGTCGAAAAACGCACCCCACAGCAGGTCGACGAAAGCTCCGACGCCTGGGACACGATCGACTGGCTGGTGAAGAATCTCCCCAACCACAACGGCAACGTCGGCATGTTCGGCATCTCCTACCCCGGGTTCTACACCTCGATGGGCATGATCGACACCCACCCGGCGCTGAAGGCGGTGTCCCCGCAGGCCCCCATCACCGACTGGTTCATCAACGACGACGCGCACCGCAACGGCGCACTCCTCCTCGTCCAGAACTTCAGCTTCTTTGCCGCCATCGACCAGAAGGTCGCGGATCCGCTGCACGAGTCGGGCCCCGGCTACACGTTCGGCACGGCCGACGGCTACGACTACTTCCTGCGTATGGGACCGCTCGCCAATTCCGACGCGCAATTGCTGAAGGGGCGCTCCCCGTTCTGGAACACCGTGCTCGCCCACCCGAACTACGACGCGTTCTGGCAGGCACGCGACATCCGCCCGCACCTGAAGAATGTCCGCTGCGCCGTGCTCACCGTCGGCGGCTGGTACGATGCGGAGGATTTCCCCGGGACGCTGGACACCTACCGCCGCACCGAGCAGCAGAACCCCGGCATCACCAACGTCGTCGTGATCGGCCCCTGGATCCACGGCGGCTGGAGTCGCACCCCCGGCGACCGGCTGGGCGACGTGGGGTTTCGCGCCAAGACCTCCGAATACTACCTGCGTGAGATCGAGCTGCCGTTCTTCCGCCGCTACCTGAAGGGTGACCAGAGCTACCAGCCGGTGGAGGCCACGATGTTCGAGACCGGCACCAACCGCTGGCGCAAGTTCGATGCCTGGCCGCCGAAGGCCGCCCAGCCGCGCACGCTGTACCTCGGCGCGGGGGGCACGATCGGTTTCGCCGCCCCGGACGCCGAGGCGGGCGCGTGCGATGAGTTCGTCAGCGATCCGGCCAAGCCCGTGCCGTACACGATGACGCGGACCACGCGCTACCCGAAGGACTATCCGGTGGAGGACCAGAGCTTCGCGACGTCACGTCCCGACGTCCTCGCCTACACCACCGGCGTGCTGGAGGAGGACCTCACGATCGCCGGGCCGATCAAGGTGACCTTGCAGGTGGCGACGACGGGAACCGACGCGGATTGGGTGGTGAAGGTGATCGACGTGTACGCCGGTGACACCGCCAACCCCGACCCGAATCCGACCGGCGTCATCTACTCCGGCTACCAGCAGCTCGTCCGCGCCGATGTGATGCGCGGCCGCTTCCGCAACAGTTTCGAGCACCCCGAGGCCTTCGTGCCCGGGAAGGTCACAAAGGTGGAGCTGACGATGCCCGACATCTGCCACACCTTCCGCCGCGGCCATAAGCTCATGGTGCACGTGCAGAGCTCGTGGTTTCCGCTGATCGACCGCAACCCACAGACGTTTGTGGACATCGCGAAGGCGAAACCCGAGGACTACCGCCGGCAGACGCATCGCGTTTACCGATCGCCCGAGGCGGCCTCCCGACTCGAAGTGCTCGTGCTGCCGTCACCGTAAGGCGGCGGCCCCGCCGGCGCGCGGACGTCAGGGCGCCTCGCCGAGCCGGTCGCCCATGCGGGCAAACGTTTCCATGTGCTCCGCGCTTTGCTGGAGCACATCAGCGTCGAACCGGATGCGGCCGCGCTGGAAAACGGTGACGACGCACGAACCGCCGAAGGCGAACATGCCTTTCTCGTCGCCCTTCTTCACCTCGCGGCCCGGCACGAAGGTCTGGCTGATCGAGCCGACGTTGGTCGCGCCAATCTCAATCATCGCGACCTGGCCGAACTGCGGGGAGTCGATGAGCGTGATTTCGCGCTTGTTGGCGATCAGGTAGCGCAGGTTCCGCCGCAGCGCCACCGGGCTGACCGAGTACAGCCAGCCGTCGATTCGGCGGGACTCCGCGGGCAGTCCGGAGACAGGGAAATGGAAACGGTGGTAGTCCACGGGGCAGAGCCGGGAAATGACCATCGCCCCGCCGGTGAACGTCTTGGCGAGCGTCTGCTGGTCCGCCGGCAGGGACGCCTCCCCGAGAAGCTCCGCCAGCGTGAAGGTCACGCCCTTGACGTAGAACCCCGGCGCCTGCGCGACGTCCTGGAAAGCCAGGTGGCGTCCGTCCGCCGGGAAGACCGCGACCTTCTCGCCCGCCGCGATGGGGCGGCACTCAGGCTTCAGGGCACGGAAGAAAAACTCGTTGAAGGTTTTGTAGTCGAACGGCGACTTCGCGAACTCGTCGGGGTTGATGTCGTACTGCGCGATGAACGGCAGGATCCGCAGCGCGCTGACGCGCTTGTTCATCTTCGTGCCGTAGTAACGCGAGAATGCGGCGCGTCGGGCCATCGCCCACACAAAGAAGCGGCCGACGGGGTTCTCGTACGCCATGCGCACCCAGCGCTCGCCGTACATTTTCTCGGCTTCGATCTTACGGGTGTAGCGATTGTAGAAACGGATGGGTTCGGCCATTCGGCGCGCAACGAAACAGAACCCCGGCCGGGGCACAACCCCGGGGTTTGGCAAGGGCCGGGGCGCCCCGCTATCGTTCTCGTTCTCTTAATCGTTCTCGGTCTCCCCGTCCTTCCCTGGCTCGAGCGCACCCCTCGTCCTGCCTAATGTCTAGTGCGGCTTGGGTTTCGACTGCTCCGCCTCGATGTCGCCGCGCTCGCGCTTCCGCTTCGCCGGGTCGGCGTCCTCGTACATCTTCTCGTTCATCTTCGCCTGGGCCGACTCGGTCATGAAGCGACGGGGGAACACCATGGCCTTGTTCACGCCTCCGGGAACGATCACGCGCTCGCCAGCCATGAGCGCCTGGTACGCGGCCTTGGCGACTTCGGCGGGGGCGGCGACTTTGCCGCGCTGGAAAACCTGGGTGTCGATCATGTCCGCCTTCGGGAAGAAGTCCGTGTCCACCGGCCCCGGACACAAGGCGGTCACGGTGACCGCGGTGTCCTCAAGTTCCGTGGCGATCGCCTCCGAGAAGGAGAGCACGAATGCCTTCGTGGCGTGGTACACCGCCAGCATCGGGCCGGGCTCGAAGCCCGCCACCGAGGCCGTGTTGAGGATGCGGCCATGGCCCCGCTTCACCATGCCCGGGAGGAAGAGCTTTGTGAGCCGCACCACCGCCTCGATATTCACCCGCAGCATCCCGATGTCGCGATCGAGCGGCGTCTCCCAGAACTTGCCGCGCTGGCCGAAGCCCGCGTTGTTCACGAGGATCTCGATGGACACCCGGTCCGCCGCGAGCTCGGCGAAGATCTCCTCGGAGGCAGAGATCGTTTCGAAATCCTTGGCGATCGTCCGCACGCTCACGCCGTAGGAGCGGCCGACATCCGCGGCGACGTCGCGCAACTCGGCCGCCACCGGGGCCGTGAGGACGAGCGGGTGACCTTGCGAGGCAAATTCACGCGCCAGCGCGAGCCCGATGCCGCTCGAGGCGCCTGTGATCAGGACCGTTTCTTTGTTCATCGCCACCTAGACCGAGGCACGCCCGCCCCGTTGCCCGCACGCCCGCATCGCGCTTTCCCCGGTCTCCCGTGGTGAGATGTCCCCCGGCAAAGTGTCACGTATTACGTGACACTCCCGATGTCCGCCGCGCGCGCTCAGTGTCACGTAATACGTGACAGTTTTCCCAGATCCCCCTCTGGCGTGCGCGCTCCAGTGTCACGTATTGCGTGACACTTTCAGCGGGCCGACGCGGCGCCGTCGCCCCACGCGGGAAGGGTCCGTCGCAACCCGGCGTCGCTTTTTGGGCGGCGCAGGATTCCGGCGTGACGCCCGCCGGAGGGTGTGTTCGATCGTACCCCCATGTCCGGTCGCGTCCTGTCTCAATCGCCGCTGCGGGTTTCGCTCTCTGGGTGGCTGGATAATTTCCCGATCGCCACCCGCGCAAAGGGGCGCGCCTACTATGCAAGCGGCCGCGTGAGCCCGCTCGAGGTGTCGACGGAGAATGATGAAACCTACGTCGAGGCCTCGGTGAGCGGTTCGGAGCCTTACGATTGCACGCTCGCCCACGCTCCCGGGCGCGGCTGGGATGGCAAGTGCTCCTGCCCGATCGGCATCGCGTGCAAACACCTCTACGCCGTCGGCGCCCTGCTGTTGGACGAACTCCTGGACGCCGATGTCAGCAAGTTTTCCTCGCCGGCCAACGCGGCCGGACCGACCGACGAGCAGGCGCTCGCCGCCCAATTTACCCGGGCGAACGGCATCGCGCCGGTTCGCAAGCAGCTCAACTACCTGCGTCATCTCCTCGCGCTGCATCGCAGCGTGCACGCGGGCAACATTGATTTTCAGGCCCTGCAGAATTTGGTTCCGACGTCGTATCGGTACCGCTGCTTCCGCTATTACGAGAATCCGTTTACCAACCGCTGGGCGGAGCGGCCGGGCACTCCCCTCGAATTGTGGTCCCATCTGGCGCTGATCCTGACCGAGAGAGGGGTTCCAGCACCTCCGTTCATGGAGAGGCTCACCGATCTCGCGTGGGCCCGCGCCGCAGTCGCGGGCCACCTTCGCCAACGCGAGATCGATTCCTGGCGCCAGCGGTTCGCGCAACTGGAAGCGTTGGCCGGCGCCTCCGGTGCCGCCACAAACGACGCGCCTCCCGTCCTGCGCCATCTCCGCCTCCGCTTGGCACAGAAGAAGCCCGTTTGGGAAATCTCCACCAATGCGGCCATCGATTCTCCCTACAACCCGCTCGCGGGAGCGGAACTCCGCGAACTTCTGGAAAACGCGGAGAATGCGCCCCTCGCCTCCGTCTCAGTGTCGTTTGCCGCCATGGCCCGCGCCCACTTTGGCGCGCGGGGGCGCACGACCCTCCGCCCCGGAGCCGCCGAAGACCGCGCGTTTCTCGGTCGCGTGCTTCAGCACCCGTTGGCACGCGAGTGCGTCGTCGGCGGCCAGGGCCTTCCCATCGTACGCGATCCCCGGCGCCTGATCTGGCACTTTCGCGACCACCCGACCGACCCCGACCTGGTCCAGGCGCAACTCGCGTTCGCCGACGGCACGCCGGTCCCCAGCCCGCTCCAGCATTTGTCGGAGAATCCAGCGCTCTACCTGCACGAGAACACGCTGTTCTCCGGCCTGCCGCCGCCGACCACGAAGTACGCGCCGAGCGAGGACGATTTGACGGTGCCGGTGGCGCTTCCGCGGGCTGCCCTCGCCCTGCCCGAAGCGGGCCGCTTTGCCGCCCGGGCCGGTCTCGTGCTGCCCGGAGATACCGCCGGGCGTTTCCGGCACGAGGTCCTCCGCCCCCGGCTTCGGGCCTGGCTTGCCCCCCGCCGTCCCAATGCGCCGGCGGGAGACGACGTCCTCCTCCTGGAACTGGCCGCGCTGGCCCCTGATGGCGCCGTTCGCGCCCTCCTCGAGGGCGCCGGGTGGCGCCGCACCGGTCCCGGCCTGTCACCGCTGCCCCCGGATGCGGCCTTTATTGTTTCTGACTTCGATCCCACACGAGCCGCCGTCGAGGTGTTTGGTCGGCTGCCCCGGCTCGTCGATACGTGGCATCCAGAAGGCCCGCGCAGTCACGTCGAGATCGCGTCCGCCACGTTTCCGGAAACCTTCTCCGCGTGGCTCGCCACCTTTCCCCCCGCCACGCTGATTGATCTCGCGCCTGAACTCGCCGCCTTCGCTCAGGCACCGACGCGGGCCCACTATGCCATTGATCTCACCCCGAGCGCGGCCTGGGGGGTGGATTGGTTCGACGTGCGCGTGGCGCTGCGCGCCGAGGACACGACGCTCACGCCGGAGGAGGTCGCGCTGCTCCACGCCGCGCGCGGACGCTTCGTACGGCTGGCGGGCCGCGGCTGGCGCCGCCTAGCCGTCGAAGAAACGCCTGCCGCGCAGGAAAAGCTGGAGCACCTCGGCCTGGATCCCGTCACTGCGACCGCGGAGACCCGGCGCGAGCCACTGCGCTTCCATGCGCTGCAGCTTGCCGATGACGCCCTACGCGACGCGTTGCCGGCGCAGATCTGGGAACAAGTCCGCGCCCGCGCCGCCACGCTGCGCGCGCTCCCTCCGCCTCCCGTCCCTGGAGGGCTGGTCGCGGAGCTCCGTGGGTACCAGCAGGAGGGTTTTCACTTTCTGTCCTTCCTCTCGGAGAACGGTTTTGGCGGCGTGCTCGCCGACGACATGGGCCTGGGCAAGACGCTCCAGACGCTGGCATGGCTCCTCGCCCTTGCGGCCCGTTCCCGGGGTGCTCAGCCGTTCCGCGCACTCGTCGTCTGCCCCAAGTCCGTCATGGTTAACTGGCAACTCGAGACCGCGCGTTTCGCCCCGGGCCTCACGACGGTCGTGTTTCACTCCGGCCTGGTTACGCCTCCGCCGAAGCGCGGCGCGGGCTCCGGCGACAGCGCGCGTCTGGCGCCATTCGATGCGCACATTCTCGTCGTCAATTACGCCCAGCTCCGGCTCCACGCTCCGGCCTTCACTGCGAAGAGCTGGGACGCCGTCATCCTCGACGAAGGCCAGAACATCAAGAACCCCGCCAGCGCCACCGCGCAGGCAGCGCGGGAGCTGCGGACGGCGCACCGACTCGTCCTCACTGGGACACCGATCGAGAACCGGCTCCTCGACCTCTGGAGCCTGCTCGCGTTTGCGCAACCGGGACTCCTCGGCCCCCAAGCAGCCTTCAAGCGGCTCTACAACGACAAGAACGACCCCTCCGCCCGCACGCGCCTAGCGCAGCGGGTGAAACACTTCCTCCTACGCCGCACCAAAGCCCAAGTGGCCCGCGACCTTCCTCCGCGCATCGAAGAGGATCTGGTGGTCGAACTGGAAGGCACCCAACGCGCCCTCTATGACGCCGAGCTGAAGCGCGCCCGCGCGCTGCTTCTGCGCGTGAAGTCCGCACGCGAGCTCGACCGGCAGCGCTTCAACATCCTCCAGTCGCTGCTGCGACTGCGCCAGATCTGCTGCGATCCGCGGCTCGTCGGCGTGGGGGAAGCGCCCCGCCCCGCCCGCCGGCGCGCCACAGCCACCGCGCCCGCCGCCGACCCAGCCTCCGCCAAGCTTGAGGCCCTCCTCGATACCGTCGAGCCGCTCGCGGCCGAAGGCCACAAGGTGCTGATCTTCTCTCAGTTCGTCACGATGCTGGAGCTGATTCGCGACGAACTCACGGCCCGGGGCATCGCCCACCTGATGCTGACCGGCCAGACGGAGAAGCGGCAGGAGCTGGTCGACCGGTTCCAGAACGGCGCGGCAATTCCTGTTTTCCTCCTTTCGCTCAAAGCGGCCGGCGCGGGCCTGAACCTCACGGCGGCGAGCTACGTGGTGCTGTTCGATCCATGGTGGAACCCCGCGGTGGAGGCGCAGGCCATCGACCGCACGCACCGGATCGGGCAGCGCAACCAGGTGATCGCCTACCGCCTCCTCGCGCGCGACACGATCGAGGAGAAGATCCGCGCCCTGCAGAAGGAAAAGGCAGCCCTCGCCGCCGCCGTGGTGCAGGAGGAATCGCTCGCAAGCGTGCTCGATCTCGAAAGCCTGCGCCAAATTCTGAGCTGACGCCGAAACCGCGCCGCTTCGGGTCCCGACGCGTGGCCCACACGCCCGCATCGCGCTTTCCCCGGTCTCCCGTGGTGAGATATCGTGTCACGTATTACGTGACACTTTCGCCGTCCGCCGCGCGCGCCCACGGTCACGTATTACGTGACAGTTTTCCCGGATCCCCCCTCTGGCGTGCGCGCTCCAGTGTCACGTATTACGTGACACTGTGCGCCGGAGCCGCGGGCGGGAACTGTCACGTATTGCGTGACAGTTTTCAGCGGGCGCGCTTGGCGGGGGAAGGGCGCGACGCGGCGCCGGCACCGGACATCACCAGCTCGTCCCCGTGGATCGAGAACGTCACGGTGCTGTCCTCGGCGATCTCGCCGCCGATGAGCGCGCGGGCGAGCTTGGTCTCGATGTTGCGCTGCAGGAAGCGCTTCAGCGGGCGGGCGCCGAACACCGGGTCGTAGCCCTTCTCCGCCACCCACTCCCTGGCCTTCGGGTCGAGCGCGACCGTGACCCGGCGCTCGGCGAGCCGCCGGTTCAGGTCCGCCACGAGCAGATCCACGATGGTCGTGATCTCCTCGAGGGTGAGCGGCTTGAAGAGGATTGTCTCGTCGATGCGGTTCAGGAACTCCGGCCGGAACGACCGGCGCAGCTCCGCCATGACGCTCTCGCGCACACTGTCGGGGATCGAATCGCCCTGCACGCCATCGAGCAGGAAGCGCGAGCCGATGTTCGACGTCATGATGATGATCGTGTTCTTGAAATCGACCGTGCGGCCCTGCGCATCGGTGATGCGGCCATCGTCGAGCACCTGCAGCAGCACGTTGAATACGTCGGGGTGCGCCTTCTCGATCTCGTCGAAGAGGACGACCGCGTACGGCTTGCGGCGAATGGCCTCGGTGAGCTGGCCGCCCTCCTCGTAGCCCACGTAGCCCGGAGGCGCACCGATCAGCCGGGCCACGCTGTGCTTCTCCATGTACTCGGACATGTCGATCCGGACGATGGCCGCCTCGGTGTCGAAGAGCGTCTCGGCGAGAGTCTTGGCCAGCTCCGTCTTGCCGACACCGGTCGGACCCAGGAACAGGAAACTGCCCACCGGGCGCCGCGGATCCTTGATGCCGCTGCGCGCGCGCAGGATGGCCTCGGTGACCAGCGAGACCGCCTCCTCCTGGCCGACGACGCGCTGGTGCAACACGTCCTCCAGCCGGAGCAGCTTCTCCTTCTCGCCCTCCATCAGGCGGGTGACCGGCACGCCGGTCCATTTGGCGACGACCTCGGCGATCTCCTCCTGGGAAACCTCCTCCTTGAACAGTGACGCAACCTGGTCGCGGCTCTTCTGCTCGAGGCGCTTGAGCTCGGCCTCGAGCTGCGGGATGCGGCCATGGCGGAGTTCGGCGACCTGGTTGAGGTCGTACGCGCGCTCCGCCTTTTCCATCTCGAGGCGGGCGGCGTCGATCTGCTCGCGCAGCTTGCGGGTGTGGTCGATGGCGGCCTTCTCGCGCTCCCACTGGAGCTTGAGGCCCTTCGCCTGCTCGCGCGCTTCCGCGAGTTCGTGGCGCAGGGCCTCAAGGCGGCGCGCGCTGGCTTCGTCCTTTTCCTTCGCGAGCGCGGTCTCCTCGATCTCGAGCCGGAGCACGCGCCGCGTGAGCTCGTCGAGCTCCTGCGGCATCGAGTCCATCTCGGTGCGGATCATGGCGCACGCCTCGTCCATCAGGTCGATGGCCTTGTCGGGCAGGAAGCGGTCGGAGATGTAGCGGTTCGACAACGTGACCGCGCTCACCAGCGCGTTGTCCTGGATGTGCACGCCGTGGTGCAGTTCGAAGCGCTCCTTCAGGCCGCGGAGGATCGAGATCGCGTCCTCCACGCTCGGCTGGTCCACGACGACCGGCTGGAAGCGGCGCTCGAGCGCGGCGTCCTTCTCGATGTGCTGGCGATACTCGTCGAGCGTGGTGGCGCCAATGCAGTGCAGCTCACCGCGCGCGAGCATCGGCTTGAGCAGGTTCCCGGCGTCCATCGCGCCCTCGGTCTTGCCGGCGCCGACGATGACGTGGAGCTCGTCGATGAAGAGGATGATGCGCCCCTCGCTCTGCTTGATTTCCTGCAGGACGGCCTTGAGGCGCTCCTCGAATTCGCCGCGGTATTTCGCGCCAGCGACGAGCGCGCCCATGTCGAGGGCGAAGAGGGTCTTGTCCCTCAGCCCCTCAGGCACGTCGCCGCGCAGGATGCGCTGGGCGAGCCCTTCGACGATGGCGGTCTTGCCGACGCCCGGCTCGCCGATGAGCACGGGGTTGTTCTTCGTCTTGCGGGAGAGGATGCGGATGGTACGGCGGATCTCCTCATCACGTCCGATGACGGGGTCCATCTTGCCCTTCCGCGCGAGGGCCACGAGGTCGGTGCCGTACTTCTCGAGCGCCTGGTACGTGCTCTCCGGGTTGTCGGTGGTCACGCGCTGCGAGCCGCGGATCTCCTTCATCGCCGCGAGCACCTTCGCGCGGTCGAGGTCGAAGCTCTTGAACAGCTTCTTGAGGGCATCCGGCTTGCCCACGTCGAGCAGCGCCAGAAACAGATGTTCCACCGAGACGTACTCGTCCTTGAGCTTGTCGGCCTCCTCCTCGGCGCGGGTGAGCACCTCGTTGACGGCCTGGGTGACGTAAACCTTGGAGGTGTCGACGCTGCCGGACACCTTGGGCAGCCGCTCCAACTCGCGGCTGACGGCGAGCTGCATCGCGCTCGGAGTCGAGTTCAGCTTGTGCAGGAGCCCGTTGACGATGCCGTCCTCCGGCTCGATCAGCGCGGCGAGCAGGTGCCAGGTATCAACCTCGTTGTGCGACTGACGGCGGGCGAGGTTCTGGGCCTCCGCGACCGCCTCGCGCGACTTCTGGGTGAGTTTGGCAAAATCCATAGTGCATCCTCCTTCGCAGCCGGCGCGCCAAGATAGCCCCGCGCGGCGCCCTCGGCAAATGCCGCCCCGGGGTGTGCCGCCGGTGGACAGCGTGTCACGCCACCGCGCCAAACCGGCACGGGGGCGCTCTGCACCGCCTTCTCTTACTATTCCTCTTTCTCCCAGTCTCAGCCGGTCGGTCGTCGAGGCGAGCCAGCGCTTCGGGACGGCCAAAAGTGCCGGTCCGGCGCAACGCTTGAGAGAAAGAGGAAGATTAAGAGTAAGAGAAAGACTTGGGCCGCTCACTCCCGCGCCGGGGCCCTCTTCTGCTTCGGCCGGTTCTTGGCGTCGAGGAGGACGACGGTCGGCTGGTGCTTCGCGGCCTCCTCGGGCGTGAACTGCGCGTAGGCGGCGATGATAACGTGGTCGCCAGGCTGCACGAGCCGGGCGGCGGCGCCGTTGAGCATGACCTCGCCGCGCGAGCGACCGGCGATCACGTAGGTGGCAAAGCGCGCGCCATTCGTGACGTTGTAGATCTCGACCCGCTCGAACTCGAGCAGCCCGGCCGCCGCACGCAGGTCGGGCCCGAGCGCGATCGAGCCTTCGTAATGGAGGTCGGCCGCTGTCACCGTGGCGCGGTGCAGCTTCGATTTCAGAAGTGTCAGTTGCATGGAAATCAGGCGGGGGTGGCGGCAGTCTCGGGGTTGAGTTCGGCGGCGCGCTTGATGCCGAGCAGGACCAGCTCGGGCACGACCTCATCGAACAGGTTCTCCGTCAGGAGGAGCCGCGCGAATCCGCCGGTCGCGACGATGAACGGCCGGTTGCCGTCGAAGGCTTCGCGGCTGAGCTCGGCGACGAGGTGTCGGATGGCGCCGACATGCGCGTGATAGACGCCAGCCTGGATGCTCTCGACCGTGGAGCGCCCGAGGGCGGCCGCGGGACGCGCGATCTCGACGGAAGGCAGCTTGGCGGTGCGGCCGGCGAGCGTCTCCACCGAGATGCCGATGCCGGGGAGAATCGCACCGCCGAGGTAGTCGCCTGAGCTGGTGACGACATCGAAGGTCGTCGCGGTGCCGCAATCGACAACGATGAGATTGCCGCCCGGCCGGCGCTGCGCCGCCGCGATGGCACCGGCAATGCGATCGGCGCCGACCTCGAGCGGGTTGCGATAGCGGACGCGGAGACCGGTCTTGACGCCCGCCTGCAGCACAAACGGCTCGTGGTGGAAGTACTTCAGGCAGGCGTTGCGGATCGGATACACGGCCGCCGGCACGACGGAGCAGAGAGCGACCTGCGTGATCGCGCGCGGATCGAGTCCGTTTTCCCGGAGGACCGACGTGAAGAACACGCCGAACTCGTCCGACGCCCCGAGGGGGTGCGTCGTCTTGCGAAACTGGAGACGCAGCGTGTCGCCATCGAACACGCCCGCGTGCATCTGGGAGTTACCGATATCGAGACAGAGGAGCATGGGGCAAAAAAGTACGAGTGCCTTCGGAGTGAAAGTGAGAGTGAGAGTGGGTGGAGCCCGTCTGATCGTACTCTTTCTCTTACTCTTCCTCTTTCTCTTACTCTCTCCGAGTTTGTGCCGGTATCCTCAGGATTCGGCGGGCTGACGGAGTTGGAGAGAAAGAGTAAGAGTAGGAGTAAGAGAAAGAGCCGGCTACGACAGGAGCGTTGCGAGGGCCAAGGCGATGTCGGCGCGGTCGCGGCAGTGGGCGACGATGGTGCGCTGCGGGCCCCAGATGTCGGCGGGAAACGCCCCGTCCGGCTCACGCTGCGCGAGATCGTTCTGCACGACGTAATCTGCGGTCCCGTGGGCGAGGATCGCCTCGACCGCCGCGCGCATGGCGGCGTCGTCGGCCTCCTTGGTCAGCTTGAAAGCCACGACGCGGATGGCGGGGTTGAGGCTGCAGCTCCGCAGTTTGTCGAGGAGCTTGGGATTGCGCCGCAACCGGATCAGCGGCGTGGCCTGCGACGGGATCTTGCCGGCGCCGGGTCGCCACGTCTGCCCGTCCACCTCGATCGCCTCGATCGCGTAGTCGGAAACGGCCGCCGCATGGATGACGACGTCGAAGTGCTCTTCGCGGAGCCGGCGCTCCAGGACGGCATCGAGGTCGCCAAAGCTCCCGTAGGTCTCCTCGCGGCCCGGAGCGGACAACGGCACGGACGTAGCGGCCCGCACCAGCAGCACGTCGTGGCCGAGCCGGGAGAAATGCTCAGCGATGCCGGCGCCGGTGGCGCCTGTGCTGATGTTGGTTAGCACGCGGACACCGTCGATCGGCTCGCTGGTGCCGCCGCTGGTGACGAGGACGCGGAGCCGGTGTTCGGGTCGCACCAGGGCGGCGTCGATCGCGGCGACGATGGTCTCCGGTTCGGCCAGACGCCCCTCGCCCACTTCGCCGCAGGCAGTGCGCCCGGCGGCGGGCTCGATGAACTGCACGCCCCAGGAACGGAGCCGCCGGCTCGCCGCCACCGTCGCCGGGTGTTTCCACATCGCCGGATTCATCGCCGGGGCGACGAGGAGCGGTTTGTGCGGATCGTGCGCCAGGAGCAGCGAACCCACGAGGTTGTCCGCCAGGCCGGCCGCGAGCGCGTTGAGGGTATTCGCGGTGGCGGGACACACGACGGTCACGTCGGCCCAGCGGTCGAGATTGATGTGATCGAGCGCCTCACCTTCGGCCCAAAGGTCGGTGCGCACTTTTTCGTGGGTGAGGGCCTCGAGGGTGGTGGCGCCAACGAAGCGCAAGGCGGCCGCACTGGCGACCGGGCGCACGTGATGGCCCCGCTGTACGAGCTGGGAAATCACCTCGCACGCCTTGTAGCAGGCGATCGAGCCGGTGAGGATGAACAGAACGTTGCTCATGGAAGCTGGAAGCGGAAGGAGAAGGCGCGGCCGCGCTCACCGCGCCGCGGGCAGGCGGCAGTTGTCGATGAGCCGCACGTCGCCGAGCCTAACCGCGCCCATGCGGACGCCGTCGGCATCCTCGACGTAATCGACCTCGAAACCGGCGGCGCGCAGCCGCGCGGCGGCGGTGGGGGCGTCGGGCGACTCGCGCAAGGCCCGGGCAAACTCCGGGGCGCGCGCGCGATCGGCGGGAGCCAGCCGGCGGTTGCGCGAACTCATCGCGAGCCCGTCGGCCTCGCGCACGGTCGCGCACGGCACGACCTCGATCGGCAACAACAGGGCCTGGACCATGCCGCGCACCAGCAGCAACTGCTGCCAGTCCTTCTCACCGAAGTAGGCCCGCGTGGGCCGCACGAGATTGAAGAGCTTCAGGACAACCGTGAGCACGCCGTCGAAGTGACCCGGGCGATGCGCACCCTCCCAGCGGCGGCTCAGCTCGTTTTCGGTGACCCGGTAGCGATAGGCATCCGGATACAGCTCCTCCGGCTCGGGCGCGAGGACGGCGTCAACATACGACCGCGCGAGCGCGAGGTCGGCCTCGAGCGTGCGCGGGTATTTTGCCAGGTCGGTCGGATCGTTGAACTGGGTGGGATTGACGAAGATGCTGAGCACCACGCGTTCATTCTCGGCGCGCGCGCGGGCGAGCAGCGCCTCATGTCCGGCGTGCAGCGCCCCCATCGTTGGGACAAAGCCGATGCTGCGGCCTGCCCAGGCGGCATCGCCGCGCACCGCCTGCCAGCCGGCACGCCGGGTGTAGACCGGCGGGACGTCCGGCCGGGGTGGAACTCCGAGTTCGCGTTGGATCTTCATGCAAGCACCTCCTCGCGCGCGGGGAACCGGGCGCCCCGCACGTCGCGGGTGAAACGGTTTATGGCCTCTCCGATCAACTGGTGGCCCTCGAGGTACCGACGGGCGAAGCGCGGCTGGAACTGCGCATCGAGCCCGAGCAGGTCCGAGATGACCAGCACCTGACCCGAAGTCCCCGCGCCGGCGCCAATGCCGATCGTTGGAATCGCACGCTCCTCGGTGATCTGGCTCGCGAGGGCGGACGGCACGCACTCGAGCACGAGGGCGAACGCGCCCAGTTCCTCGACCTGTCGCGCCTCGTCGCGCAGCCGCTCGGCGTCGGCGGCGCTGCGGCCCTGGAAACGGTAACCCCCAAACTGGTGCACCGACTGCGGCGTGAGCCCGAGGTGGGCCATCACGGGAATGCCGCTGCCCACGAGATGCGAGATCACCTCCTCGTGCCCGGTGACGCCCTCCACCTTCACGGCAGTCGCACCCGCCTGCATCAACTGGCCCGCCACCTCGGCGGCGTACGCGGTCCCGCGGCGCACCGAGAGGAAAGGCATGTCGGCCACCACGACCATGTCGGGCGTCCCGCGGCGCACCGCCGCCACGTGGGCGGCCATCATTTCCGGCGTCGCGTGCACGGTGGAAGGAAAGCCATGGACGACCATGGCCACGCTGTCGCCCACGAGAATGAGGTCGGCTTCCGAGGCTGCGACGATGCGCGCCATGAGCGCGTCGTACGCCGTCAACATTACAATCGGCTGCTGTTCGCGCTTTGCGCGCGCCAAATCGAGGATCGTCTTCACCTGGCCTTCGCTGTTTTCCGACTTCGGAAAACCGGCGGGCAGGCGGCGGAAGAGGACATGGGTGCTTGTCGCATGGCGATGAAGCCTCGGGTCCCGAGGAAGGATGAGTTGTGGTTTTGAGTGTCCGGTCGCGATCGTGTTCGCGCTAGACGGCGCCAAGGTCGCGGATTTTGTCCGCCGCGCAAATCGAATTTCTGTCCTGCAACCGCCCTGCGTCAGCCCGCTTGCCGCGCCGGCGCTCGTGCCCGTCAGCGCGATCGGCCCTCACCCGCGGCGAATTCCCGGGCATGCCGCTCAGGTCGAAGGAGATGCCGCACCCCGGGTCGCCGCCGGCACAGGCCCGACCGGACCGAAAAATTGGCTCCGCTAAGTGTCACGCAATACGTGACACTTTTTCTTCCGCTCCCTCGTGGCGCCCCGTGCCAGTGTCACGTATTGCGTGACACTCGGTACGAGCGAGTTCCGCGACGGCACGCGGGGAAACGGGGATAACAGAGCGGCGCCACCGGACGTCGGCGACACGCGGCTCACTTCACCCACTCGAACTCAGCCACCAACGCGTGGTGGTCGCTGGCGGGCGTGGGGATGACCCGGTGAGCGACGCGCGCCAGCGGGGCGTTGAAGAAGATGTGGTCGAGCACGTACGGCCGGCGCCGCCAGGTGATCTCCTGGTCCTGCACGGTGCGGAAGCCTTGCGCCGCAAACTGGGCGACGAGCGACTCGTGGTGGCTGACGTTGAAATCACCGGCGAGGAGCATTGGGCCGGGCGCGGCGGCGAGTTCCTCGGCTACCCGCTGTCGCTGGCCGGGGTGGTCGGCACTGCTGGCCCCGAGCATGAAGAACGCGAGCAGGTGCGTGTTCAGGAGCCGCAGCTCCCGACCGCCGATCGTCGTGTCCGCCCGCAACATGACGCGATCCGTCGGCGTCGTCTTCCGCCCATAGAAATCGAAGGTCACCGGTGGTGACGGGAGGTCGCGCACCGTCACCCCGCGCAAGGGCGTCCGCGTCAGGATGGCCAGGCCGATGCCGAAGGGCAGCTCGCGCGGGTCTGCCCGCGGGTACGTGAAGCAGCCGTGGTAACCGGACAGTTCTGCGAGCAGGCGTGTGTAGTTGGGCGGCGGCGTAATCTGCACTCCGCCGTTCTGCGCGTGCTCGACCTCCTGCAGGAAGACAATGTCGGCGTCCTGCTCCCGGATCACCGTGATCGTGTCCTCAAGCCGGATCGGCGCGTGGTCGGGATCGGCGTCGTCCCACCCCTGGCCGAACTGCATGTTAAACTGGAGCACCCGCAGCGGTTTCATGGCGTGGTCGCGCGGCTGGCGGCGGCGGGAATTTCCCTGCCGCGCAAGGCCAAGCCCATGGGGAGACGGGAGAAAACCGGCATGACGGCGCGCCGCTGAGGATGAACCCCGGAATCCGGCTCGCAACCCCCTTTTGGGCGCGCGGCGCAGCGGCTCGCCGCGCGCAGGGAGTGAGGGATGAAGGGAGTGTGGGGCCGAGAACCGCAGGATTGAGGGTCAGCGCGCGTTGAGGTAGCCGACGCGCGCGTTCTCGTTCTCGTTCTCGTTCTCGTTCTCGTTCTCGTTCTCGTTCTCGTTCTCGTTCTCGTTCTCGGGCTCGGGCTCGGGCTCGGGATCGGGGACCGTAAGCGCAGGCGGTGAGGACGAGGGGCTGACAGATGAGAGAAAGAGGAAGAGTAAGAGGAAGAGAAAGAGTACGGCGGGGGGATGGACGGGGAGAACGAGAAAGAGAACGAGAACGATGAAGGGCCGGGCCGGGATTGCTCGGGGCTTATTCGGGCTCGGCGGTACCCTCCACCACCCACTCTTTGGCTTCGGGGACCTGACGGAAGAACTCCTTCAGGGCGGCGCTCAGGTGTTCGGCGTAGCGGAAGTGGGCGCCCATGCCGGTGCGCAGCTCGGCTTCGTAGATGAACTTGTCGGCATGCGTGCTGTGCTCGAACGGCGTCTGCGCGCCGAGCAGGAGCGAGTACACGTAGGCCGGCGACTTGCGCGTCATGAGCTCGCGCGTCAGGGCGAGTTGATCCCGCAACAGCGCGGCATGTGTCCCGCGGTCGATCTCCGGCGGCAGATAGAAGCCGGCCTGGATCAGCGGCGTGTACCGATGCCCCGTCCGGTGGCGGTTTAGGTCGCGCAGCTCGGCCAGCGCCAGGTTGTTCCAGGCGAACGTCACCCGCATGCGGCGCGTCGCGGTGCCCTGCTGGCCATAGCGGTTCGTGCGATGCCGCAGCGCCTCGGCGAGCGACTGACGCTCCGCGAGCCACGGCGGCGTGGCGCGGTCGACGTGCACCCAGGTCTCGTCGGGCAACGCGTCCGCCGAGAGCCGCTCGAGACCGAGCGCGAGCGACGTCTGAAGCTCCTGCCGGGCCTGCTCCTCAAAAGATTTTTCCGCGGAGCTGTGCCGCATGAGCCGCGGCGACTGCTTCAGCAGTTCGTCGCGAATCAGCCGCGCGGCCGCCTTGGCCTCGGGATGCGCAAGTGAGTCGAGCTGCTTCACGGTGATCGCCCACATGCGGGAACTCTGCACGAGGCCGAGGTTGGTCCGCGTCGCCAGCGGCACGAAGTACCGCGCGCGGTCCAGCGCGTAGTTCTTGCGCAGCCGCGTGACGACGGCGGGCTTGGCGTCGGCCGGGAGCCGAACGCGGCCGGGCTCGGCGTTCGCGAGCGCGTCGAGCCGGTCGTACTCCGCGTGGTACGCGGCAAACGCGCGGGCAAGCACGTCGTGCCACCGGCCCGCGAGGTCAGCCGGGACGCCCAGTTCCTCCGCCGTCGGCAGGTTCGCCGCATCCATCGCGATGTAGCGAGTGCTCGACTCCTGGCCGTCGGCCATCTGCGCGATCTCAAAGATCTTGTACGCGAGCCACATCGACACTCCGTCCAGCGCGATCGCCAGCCCCCCGGTGAGGCCGCCGATCGAGGCATGGCCGTAGTCGACGAACTTCAGGATGCGGTCGATCGAGGCGTCGGGGTTGGTGACGTCGACCTTGGAGAGGATCGAGGCGATGCCCTCGTTGCTGCGCGAATAGCGCGCGAGCACCGACGCAAGGAGTTCAGGCGTAACCTTCGGCAGGTCGGCGGCCGAAGGCGGCGGGACGAGGGCAAGACCGGTGATGCGCATGGGAAGCCCCGCCACTGAGTCAGATTTCGAAGGCGAAACAATCCCGAAGCTGGCACGCGCCGGACCACGAGTGAAACGCGAGAGACGCGGCCCGGCCTGGGGCGCGGACCGCCCGCCGTACGCGGCGCAGACCCGGGGTCCGGTGGGTCTCGAGCCCCGCCCATCGGCGAATGCGGTGGGTCCTGCCGGCCGTAGCGCAACGTACGCCGGAGGCCGGGCTCTATGCCGCGAATTCGAACGGGAGCTCACATGAAAAACACCCTTGTCACTCTGTTGCTTACCTCCGCGGCCGGCTCGCTTGCCCTGGCCCCGACTCTCTCCGCCGGCACTCCGAAACGCGCCAGCGCGCCGGTCGTGATCGCCATCCCCGCCGTGCCCGACGGCAGCAATTACAGCCGCGCGCCCTTCCTCGCCTTTCGTCCGCAGGACGACGCACTGCCGCCGAACGGCCAGGCGTTCGACGAGACGGTGCCGCCCAACACGCCTGCGAGCACGCCAGCGCCGTTTGCGGCGCCGCCCCCGGCGTTCGCGATTCTGCAGCCGACCGTCGCGCCCGGGCTGCTGCCCACGGGCCGCCCGGTGATCGCCGCCGCCGCCACCCTCGACGCGCCGCAGGTTCAGACCCTCATTCAAAACACCGCCGGCACCCGCCGCGACGAGGTGATCGACAGCGTCCGGGTGCGCGTGCGCGAGAGCCAGGTCGCGATGCGCGAATATCGGCGCTCCCGCGGCGAAATGAGCCCCGAGGGCCGCGCGGCGTTCGACGCTGCCGACGCCGAGGCGCGCGCCCGGGAGAAGTCGCTCGAAAAGAGTCTCCGCTCGGCCGGACGCGGCGCAGAACAAAACTGGGACGAAAAGCGCAGCCAAGTGGCGGCAGAGTACCAGGCTTACGTCGCCGCCGTCGCGCGCATCGACGCCCTGGCCGGCAATGCGCCCGCCACGCCAGCACGCCAATAATCCCTGCACCTCCGTACACACCGCGCGCGGGCGACTGCGCCTTGCTCCGCGCCTCACTTACAGCCGACCAGCAGAAACTGCTGTGCCGGCTGTAACTTTTGGGGCGGTCGTAGTGTTCTTGGGCCACCAACCTGCATGAAAGCCCTTACCACCCTCGCCTTCGTCGCGGCGTTCACCTGCGCCGCGCTCCCGCTGTCCGCCAAGATCGAGCGAACCGTCGAAAAGACCTTCACCGTCACAGGCATCGGCACGCTCCGACTCAACACCAGCGGCGGCGCGATCCGGGTTTCGCCCGGGCCGGATGGCGTCGTGACGATCGTCGCCAAGGAGACGATCCGGGCCGATTCCGACGCGGAGGCCGACAAGCTGCTGGAGGACCTGGAGCTGACGTTCGCGCAGAACGGCAACGACGTGCAGGCGTCGGCGAAGTATGACCGGCCGGTCAGCGGCTTCTTCCGCTGGGGAGGCAGCCCGGTGGTCGTCGAATTCATCGCCACCGTCCCCGCCGCCTACGTGACCGATCTGCGCACCTCCGGCGGCAGCATCACCGTCGGCGATCTCAACGGCCGCGTCGAAACCCGCACCTCCGGCGGGGGGATCCGGCTGGGCCGCATCGGCAATGACGTGGACGCCCACACCTCCGGCGGCAGCATCACGCTCCGTTCGGCCAGCGGTAACGTAAAGCTGAACACCTCGGGCGGCCGGATCGAAGTCGGTAACGTCGCCGGCACCGCCGACCTCTCCACCTCGGGCGGCAGCATCGAGATCGAGTCCGTCAGCAACCGCGTGAACGCCCACACCAGCGGCGGCAGCGTGCGCGCCGGCATCGCCGGAAAGCTCAACGGCGACTGCGAACTTTCCACCTCCGGCGGCAGCGTCAGCGTCACCGTCGACAAGGCCGCCAGCTTCCAACTCGACGCCTCCACCAGCGGCGGTGGCGTGAACGTCAACGGCATTACCATGACGCTTCAGAACGGGCACCACAGCCGGAACAAGCTCTCCGGCCCGGTGAACGGCGGCGGCCCGCTCCTGAAGCTCCGCTCGAGCGGCGGCAGCATCCGGGTCGACGCGCGGTAAGCACGCCAGCCCGCCCAGCCTGAGCCCAGAAGCCCGCGACCGGCGGCGCCTTCGCGCCCGCCGGTTTGGCGGGCTTTTGCATTGGGAGGCCTTCTCTCCCAACGCGGGGTCGAAGGTTTTTCGCTGGCGCGTGCAACTAATTGCGCCACGCCGTGTTCTTGAGCCACAAACCAGCATGAAACTTCCCTCCTACCTCGCCATCGCCGCCGCGCTGTCCTTCGCCGTGCTCCCGCTCGGCGCCAAAACCGAGCGGACCGTCGAAAAGACCTTCACCGTCACAGGCGCCGGCACGCTCCGGCTCAACACCTGCGGCGGCACGATCCGCGTGGCCGCGGGCCCAGACGGAGTTGTGACCATCGTCGCCAAACAGACCGCCCGGGCGGACTCCGAGGCCCAGGCCGAAAAGCTGCTGGCCAATGTGGAGCTCGCCTTCGACCAGAGCGGAAATGACGTGCAGGCGACCGCGAAATGCGGGCCGGCGGACAAAACCGGCTCCGACACCTCCTCGGTCTCGGTGGAGTTCATTGCTTCGGTGCCGGCGGCCTATGCCGCCAATCTGCACACGAGCGGCGGCAGCATCATCGTCGGCGACTTGGGCGGAAACGTGGAAGCGCGCACGTCGGGCGGCAGCATCCGATTGGGCAATATCGGTGCCGGAGTCGATGTACGCACCTCCGGGGGCAGCATCGAGATCGAGTCGGTCAGGAACCGCGTGCTCGCGCATACGAGCGGCGGCAACGTCCGCGTCGGCTTCGTCGGCAAGCTCGCCGGAGACTGCGAACTCTCCACGTCCGGCGGCGGCATCATTCTCACGATCGACGCGTCGGCCGCCTTCCGGCTCGACGCGGCCACGGGGGGCGGGACGGTTCGCGGCAACGGCCTCTCCATCGAAGCTGAGACCGGCCGGCGCGACCGGGACAAGCTCATCGGTGCCGTCAATGGCGGCGGCCCGCTGTTGAAGCTCCGTTCGAGTGGCGGCAACATCCGGGTCGACGCGCGATAACGGACGCCCCCGACCTAGTTTGAGACCGGAAGCCCGCGACCGGTGGCGCGCACATCCTACGCTCGCCCGGTACCGCGGGCTTTGCGCGTTTGGACGCGCCGCGGGGCGGGACGGGCGAGAGGTGGCGCAGATTGGGAGAGAAAGAGAACGAGTAAGAGTAGGAGAAAGAGAAGGGCGCGAAGGGCGGTTTGACGCAGAGAGGACCAGACGCCCATGCTACCGGCCCTTCCATGCCGGCCCTGCTCGACGTATCCAGTTTATGCGTGACACGAGGACGCACCGCGATCCTCGCGGACGTGTCCTGGCGCGTCGCGCCCCGCGAGCACTGGGTGATCCTGGGAGCCAACGGCTCCGGCAAGACCACGCTGCTCAAGACGCTGACGGGCTACCTGCCGCCGACGTCCGGCGAGATCATGGTGCTGGGCCAGCGTTACGGCGCCAGCGACTGGCGCGACCTGCGGCTCAAAGTGGGCGTGGTGACGAGCGCCTTCATCGCGGCGATCCCGCCGGCGGAGGTGGCGCTCGACACGGTCGTCAGCGGCAAGTTCGCGCAGCTCGACCTCTGGCATCGTGTGAGCCGGGAGGACCGGGCGCAGGCGCGGCGGTGGCTGCGCTTCGTGGGACTCGAGGCCCTGGCGGAGCGCGAGTGGGCGTTTCTTTCGCAAGGCGAAAGGCAGCGCGTGCTGATCGCGCGGGCGCTCATGCTGCGCCCCCGGCTGCTGATCCTGGACGAACCCTGCTCCGGGCTCGATCCGGTGGCGCGCGAACACTTCCTGCAGTTCATCGAGCGGCTCGCGCGGCGGCGCGGCGCCCCGGCGCTTGTGCTCGTCACGCACCACGTGGAGGAAATCATGCCGGCCTTCACGCATGCGCTCCTCCTGCGGCAGGGCCGGATCATCGCGGCCGGTCCGCGGCGCACGGTGCTGAAGCCGGCGCTGCTCAGCACCACCTTCGGCGCGGCGCTGACGCTATCCCGGCGCCCCGACGGCCGGTACGCCCTGCAGTTTGCGCGCGCGTGAACCCGCTCACCGATACGATCGAAACCCTCGGGCTGACGAGCGCGTGGACCTATTTCGGGCTCTTTCTCGCGGCGTCGTTGCTGATGATCTGGCGGCTCGAGGCGCTGCTCGCGCACGGGCTCGAAGGCACTGCGCTCGGCACGGTGGTGATGCCGTACTGCTCCGGGCTCGGAAATCTGCTCTTCGTCGCAATCATCGGCATGCAAGGCGGGCCCGGGCAGGAGGTGCTGACCAACTGTCTGGTGAACAACGCGACCAATCTCACGCTGGTGCTCGGGCTGCCGACGTTGTTCTGGGGGCTGACCCTCGCGCGGAAACGCCCCGCCGGCGGCGCGGGGAAGCGCAAGGCGGCGGGCGCCGGCAAGACGGGCGGCGGCAAGGACGACGAGACCAGCCGGCAGCTCAACCGGCTCTCGCTCCTGCTCACGCTCGCGGCGGTGGGCTTCTTCAGCGGCGTGTCCTGGGCGCTGGCGCGTGACGGCGTGCTCGACCTGAGCGACGGGCTGGTCCTCGTCGGGCTCTTCCTTTTCTGGCAGACGTTCCAGGTCTTCGACGTCCTGAAGCACAACGTGCGGCAGCGGCAGCGCTTCTCTTCAATGTTCTACCTCGACGTGGCCGTGGTGCTCGTGGGGGCGTTCGGGGTGTACGTGAGCCTCGACTGGCTCGTGACCTGGCTGGCGGCGCAGCAGGGCGCGTTCGTCAACGCCGCGCATCTCGGCTGGATCACCGGCTGGCTGATGGTGCTGCCCAACGCGCTGCTCGCGTTCTACTACGCGGCGCGGGGCCGCGCCGACATCGCCTTCGCCTCACAGGTCGGCGACGGACATATCTGCATCCCGCTGTGCATCGGCCTGAGCGCGATGCTGCATCCCGTGAAGGTGCCGGCGTTCTTCGCGCCCGGCCTCGCGCTGTTGGTGATCGTCGCGGTCGTCCACGCCTTGTGCGTGGCGTTTGCCGACGGCCTGCCGCGCTGGATGGGCTGGCCGCTGCTGGGCGCGTACGCGTGGTTTGTCGGCGTTGGGCTCCTGGGCTGAACGGGCGCGGCCGCCTCGCCCACTCGCACGGCTCACCGCGCGGGATCGGATTTCGCGGGCGGCGCGTCGTCGTCCGCAAACGATGCGCCGTGGGCGCGGAGCAACTCGCGAAGGATCGAGCGATGGCAATGGCTCTCGTCCTCGCAGTAACAGCCCACGGAGAAGTCTGTGGTGTGCGACAGCCGGGCGAGAAGCTCGAGATCATGCGTGGCCGCGGGCGCGGCCATTTCCTTCCGATAGCTGCGCACGAACGCGTTCCACTGGGCGGGGTTTTCGGCGCGCAGCGCCTGCTGCATGGATGCGAGACTGGGCGCGAGATTGGGAAACCAAACGTCGTACCAGTTCTGCGCGGCAAACTCAGATTTGGGCACGCCGCGCGGCGGCCGCCGCACCGTGCCGAGTCGCAGACCTTCGTGAGGATGTCGGGGAGTTCCGAGGCGAACAATGCGCACGCTCATGCGCGCACGATGCCGGAATTGCGCCCCTTCGCCACTCGTCGGAGCGCATCGATGGTTCGGGCCCGTTGGACGAACCTTCCCTTGCGAGGATTGGGCAATCCGAACCACGAAATTCCAAGGCATCTCACAGGAGACAACGGAGGCAACAGAGGATCCGATCCGAGGTTGGGCATCCTGAAACAAACCCTCCGTTGCCTCTGTTGCCTCCTGTAAGGCGGATCGGGACTTGGAGATTCGAGCCACGGAATTCCAGGGCATCTCACAGGAGATAAGGGAGCCAACAGAGGGGCGACCCGAAGTTGGTGGGCCCTGCCCCAACCGGCGGGACTTCGCGCCCGGATCCGCGCCCTTTGGGGCGCGCAGATCGGGCCGCGTCTCGCCCCTTCGCGGCCCCGTTTCGTCACACTTGCCGCCCCCGGCACTGCCCCGGGCCGCCCTTTTCGCGCCCTCCTCGCGCCCCCGCTTCATGCGCGATCCCCAGCAGCTTGGTCGCAAAGCCCTCAGCTTTCAGTTCTGCGGTAGCAAAAACCCTCGATACGAGGGGACGAGGGCAACAATTATAAATCGCTACGCACATGGCACTTCCGGGATAATGTCCAGATACTCCAGCATAATGTCCGGATACTTTTTCATAATGTCCGGATCTTTTGTTTTCGCCGGCGGCGAAAACAAAAGGAGCTTGGCGAGAATTGTGACGCGGAGCGCGCGGGTTTTCGCTCGAAGCTCTTTCGTCTTTGCGCGCGCCAAGACGAAAGCGCGTACGATTTCGTGAAGAAATCCTGCGGCCCCGCGCGCAAAAGCGAACGCGGAGGGCGAAGGAAATTCTTCAGAGTTCGAGCGGATCCGCGCGGAATCTTTCGCTGAGCTCGAAGAGGATCGATTGCACCGCGAGCCACTTCACGTCGGCGCGAATATCGGCGAGCGTCTTCGTGGTGTGATTCAAAACGAGATAACTCGTCGCGCCGGTTTTCATCAGCGCGTCGTACTGCGTGCCATGGGCGTCGCTGACGAATTCGATATCACCGTCGTGCAGCGGCTTGCCCTTGGTGCCTCGGCTGAGGAGCTCGGCATCGTTCGGAACATTGGCCCGGAATTGTTCGGCGCGCGGACCCGTGTAGGCCAGCACACCGCCCGTACCAGCCGTCACGCCGAGGATCGCCCATTCGTCAAAAACCGGCTGCCGGTACGCGACCCGCATTCGGTCCACGTACGTCTTGGTTATCTGACGAGCGGTCTCGAGATCCATGTCCCGCGAGAAAGGCCAAACCGGCGGCCAAGGCAAGCCGCCGGCCTTTTTGCCTCAGGTTCGCAGTCCCTTTACGGCCGCGGCCCAAACAGTTCCGCGAAGAAGTCCTGCATGTGCTGCCAGGAACGCCGGTCCGCCGCGGCATTGTAACCGATGCCCTTCAGCCCGGCCGCGCGCGCAACGTCGTCGGCCCGCGGATTGGTGAACGCATGCACCGCGCCCGCGTACTGGATGAACTGGTAATCGAGCCCGCCCACATCCAGCGCGTCCTTGAACTTCGCCAGCTCCTCCGGCTTCACGAAGGGATCGATCGCGCCATGGCAGACGAGGATGCGGGCCTTGACGCGGCCCGGCTCGCTCGGCGGCGGCACGAGGCTGCCGTGGAAGCTGACAATCCCGGCGAGCGGCGCACCGCTCCACGCGAGAACCTGCGCGGCCGCGCCGCCGAAGCAGTAGCCGATGGCGGCGACGCGCTGCGGATCCACGAGCCCGCTGGCGAGCAAGGTGTCGAGTCCGGCGCGGGCGCGCTCGGCCATGAGCGATTTGCCGTAGAACTGCCTCGCGAGTTCACCCGCTTTCTTCGCGTCGGTCGTGGTCACGCCCGCGCCGTACATGTCGGCCGCAAAGGCGACGTAGCCGAGTTTTGCGAGCTGTTCGGCGCGACTCTTCGGGTACTCGTTGAGGCCCCACCATTCGGGCAGGACGAGCACGCCGGGCAGGCGGCCGGAGCGGCTCTTCGCGTCGTCGTAGGCGAGGTAGCCCTCGAGCTTCACGCCGTTGTGTTCGTAGGGCACGGCGCGGGTCACAATCTTCGCTTGGGCCGTGAGGGCGGCGCCAAGGAGGCATAGGCAGGCAAGGAGCTTCATGGTGTGGGAAATGGGTGAGGTGCGCGCCGCGCGGACTCGCGTCTCCGGCCGGGACAGGACGGACGCGAAATGCGCGCAGAAAGGCGGCGCCGGAACTCAGGTCGCGAGCCCGCCCGCGATGTAGTTTTTGAGATGCTCGGCCTCCATCCGGTGGTGGTCCGAGATCCAGCGGGTGACGTCGCCGATCGAGATCGTGCCGATGAGCCGCTCGCCATCCATGACCGGCAGGTGCCGGAACCGCTCCTCGGTGAACAAGGCCATCGCGTTGTCGATCGTGGCGTCCGGCGAGATCGTCGTGACGCGCGTCGTCATCACGTCCTTCACGAGGACCTGGTGGGGGTCGAGGCCGGGGCCCACGATGCGGCGAAGCACATCGCGTTCGGTGAAGATGCCGACAAGCCGGCCCGACTCGAGCACGAGCATGGCGCCGACGCGGTGTTGGTTCATTTCGGCGACGGCCTGGGAGACCGTGACTTGGGGCGTGACGGAGAAGACGCCGTGACCCTTGCGCTCCAGCAAGGCAGAGACGGGAACATTCATGGGTGCGGGGTGGGTAGGCGCACACTGTCGCCGGGCTCGGGCGGCCCGCAACCCGGAGCCCGATTTTGTCCCGGCGCCGAGCCGCGCCGGCGCCGTACAGGGCAGCGGCGCCAGCTGCTGCCGGCGCTTGGCACCTGTTACTTCTTCAATCGTTACGTCCCCCGCCGGCTGCCTCGGCGACGCTGGCATGGACCTCGAGAATGCCGGTGAACCCAGCGAGTTCGAACACCTCGGCGACCGGGGGTGTCAGCGCCGCAAACACCGCCTGGCCGCCGGTTGCCTTCAGCTTCTTCGCCGCGGTCAGAAACACGCGCAGCCCGGCACTGCTGACATAGCTCAACTGGCTGCAATCAAACACGAGCCGGCGAACTCCGCCCGCAATCAGCCCGTCGATCCGGCGTTCAGCGCCCGGGCTTGCGATGCCGTCAAGGCGCCCGTTCAGCGCGAGAACAGTCGTCGTGTCGTGTCTGGTTTCAGTCATGTCCATAAATCTTCACCTCCGCGGCGCGAGGTTGCGGGTCAGCGTCAGCACGTTGGTGTCGCCGCGCCGCTCATATTCGGCCCGGTGCATCAGTCTCTTCAGCAGATGCACGCCCAGCCCGCCCACCGCGCGATCCTCGAGCGGAGCATTCGTAACCACGTCCGCGCGCGCCAGCGGATCGTAGGGTGCCGCCGTGTCGGAGAGCGTGGCCGTGACCGCGTCTGGCCCGGCGGCGAGGGTCACGGTGAAGACCTGGCCCGGGGCGCCGTACCCGTGGGTAATCACGTTTGTCGCGGCTTCTTCCAGCGCCAACTGCAGCGAGAATACATCATCGGGCCCGAGCTTTGCCGCCTCGCCAAAGCTCTCGATGAATGCCGCCAGGCGCTCGATCTCGGCGAGCTCGCTGCGCAATTCCAGGGTCTGCACGGCGGGTGAGGACACGGGGGGTCAGGGTTGGGGGGAATCCTGCGGCGCGAGGGCAACGAACCGGGCCATTTCGCTCAACAGAAAAACCAGCCGCTCGAATCCCTGCGTGAGCTGAAACACCGCCGCGCGACGTTCCTCGCTGCCGGTTTCGCCCGCCGTCAGGTAGGTCTGACGCAGCCGCCGCATGGCGTGGCCCCGATCCCGCGTGAGCTCGCCCAGCATGTCCGTGTCCGCGCGGCTGCGTGAGCGCGCGGCATCGAGCGTCGCGAACAGCAGGACCTCCATCGCTTGGAAAAGCCGGTCGCCCAAGCCGGACTGCAGATCGGCCGGGCTCGCGCGCAGCGTGGCCAGGAAATCGACGAGCGTCTGCTCGAGGGTCTGGACCGTCGCGGCGAGCTGCTGCGTCGCGCCCGCCTTGTCCGCGAGTCCCGGCCGGAGTCGGAGGTGCACGTAGTCGGCCGTCTGCACCGCGAGCGTCGTGGCTCCGGCACTGAATCGTTCCCGCAGCGGCGGAAGCTCCGCCGTGGGCGCCGTCCGTTCCGCCGGAAAACATGCCGGGTACTGCGTCAGCACTCCGACGAGTTCCGCGAGCTCATCCGCCAGCCGCTGCAACGCCGCATCCGTCTCCGTCATCACCCCATCTTCCAGCGTCAGGATGCGATCGGCGATGTCGAGAATGCGCGGGTCGTGCGTCGCCATCAGCACCGCGCACTGTTCGTCGCGGGCCAGCGCGCGCATGAGCTCGACGACGTCGCGCCCGCTCTGGCGATCGAGCGACGCGGTCGGTTCGTCCGCGATCAACACGCGCGGGTGTCCCGCCAGCGCGCGCGCGATGGCGACCCGCTGCTGTTGTCCGCCGGAGAGCTCCCGGGGCCGTTTGTGGCCATGCGCCCCGAGTCCGACCCGGGCGAGCAGCCGGTCGGCATCGGCGGCCACGGCGGCCGGGTGGTGCAACGCGAGGGCGAGGTGGACATTCTGCCGCGCCGTCAACGCCGCGAGGAGGTTGTGCCGTTGAAAGATGAACCCGATCGAGCGGCGCACGCGCACAAGCTGGCTGGCAGTTGCGCCGCCCAATTCCTGGTCGAGCACCCTCACCTGCCCCGTCTGGACGGTGCGCAACGCGCCGACGAGGGTGAGAAAGGTGGATTTCCCCGAGCCGCTGTGGCCCATGACGATCGTGATCTCGCCCGGATGGAAATCGACATTCAGCCCGTGCAGGACCTTGCGCTCCAGCGCCCCGGAACCGTACGCGTGATGGAGACCACGCACCGAAATGACGGGGATCGTGGTCATGTCAGAACACCTCCGCCGGCCGCGCGTGCCGGAGTTTCCGCGTCGCGAGCAGGCCCGCGATGCCGCACATGCCGACCGTGAGCGCGAACACCACCCCGAACCGGCTCCACGTCACCGCCGGCGTGAGGCCGGTCACGGCGTGCATGATCCCGCTCAAGCCGGTCGCGGCCAGCACGGCCGGCAACATGCCCACCACGGACAACGTGAGCGCCTGCTCGATGATCAGCCGCACCAGGAAACGATCGTCGAAACCGATGGCCTTGAGCGTCGCATATTCGGGCAGGTGCTCCGCGACGTCGCCGTAGAGGATCTGATACACGACGACGGCGCCGACGAAAAACGCGACGAGCATCGAGGCGAGCAGCGTAAACCCGATTGGGGTCCGCTCACGCCAGTATTTCTGCTCGAGCCGGATCAACTCCGCCTTGGTCAGGACGCGCACGTCGGGGCCGGCGCGCCGCTCGAGGTGGCGCGCGACCGCCGCGGGGTCGCGGCCGGGCCGGAGCCGGATGAGCCCCAGATCGACCAGCCCGCCGCGCCGGTTCGAAAACTGCTCAAGGAACGTCTCTTCGCTCATGGCAACGCTGGCATCGATCGAGAAGGTCGGGCCGAGCGCGAACGTTCCGGCGATCTGGAGCCGGCGCTGCTGGAGCTCCGCATAGAAGGGCCCCTGCGCCTGGAGGAGCTCGGCCACGGGACCGAGATTGCGGCGCGCGTCGCGATCGTAGAGCGCGGTGCCGACGCGCTTCAGCAGCGCCGCCTGCCGGACGAGGTCCGGGAGCGCGAGCGGCGTCTCATCCGGCCGGAAGGCCAGGACCATCACATTGGCCTGACGCTGCTGGGTGGCCGGGTTCCGCCAGGGCATGAACGCGACGTACAAGCGTGAAACCGACGCGACCGCGGCGTCGCCGCGACTCTGGTACAAGCGCTCCTCGGCGAACGGGAAACTGAACGCCAGCGAGCTGTATTCGCGGCCCACCATGACGAGATCGGCGTTCAGCCGCTCGTGCAGGGCGACGGCGCGCGCGAAGAGCTCGTGCACGAGACCGAGCTGGAACAGCATCATCACGGCGGCGAACGCGACGCCCGCAACCGCGGTCGCGAACCGGTGGGGATCGCTCCGCAACTGCAGCCACGACAGCGGCGCACCGAGGGGAAACAACCGGCCCTTCATCGCGCAATCACGACCGAGACCTCGTGCCGGTTGAGCGCGGCGACGCGGGCGCCATCCGCGGGGTCGAGCGCGATGCGGACCCGGACGACGCGGCGATCGACCGGCGCGTCCGGATTCACGGCCCGCGTCGGGCTGGACATGACGACGCCACCCACCTCGTCGACCTTGCCGTGCAGCACCCCGGTGAAGGCGGGACCGGCCACCACCGCGTCGGCGCCACGACGGACCCGCGCCACGTCGGAGTCGTACACGAAGGCCTCGACGCCCATCCGGGACACCTCCGCGAGTTCCATGATCGTTCCCCCGCTCGCCAACTCACCCGGCCAGCGCAGGATTTCGAGCACGGCGCCATCGAGTGGCGAGCGCAGCACGGAAAGGTCGCAACGGCGTTCCGCCGCCACCGCCTCGGCACGGGCCAACGCGAGCTCGTACTCCGCCTGCCGCACATCGACGTCCCGCACTTCCGCCATCGCCTCCGCTTCGTGCAGCGCGGCTGCGAGCGCCTTTTCCGCGACGGTCAACTGCGTCGTCGCGGCCTCGAGATCCATTTCGGCCGCGACCGCGCTGCGGCGAAGCGTGGACGTGCGGGTCAGGTTTTCGCGCGCGTGCTCCAGCTCCGCCCGCCGCATCTCCACGGTGGCCCGCTGCGCCGCGATCGCTCCGGGCTTGGCGCCGGCGCGCACCCGCGCCAGCGCCGCTTCCTGGACGGCCACCCGCGCCCTCGCCGTCTCGAGGTCGGCGAGCGCGGCGGGTTGCGAGCCGAGGACCGCGAGAACCTGCCCCTTTTTGACCGCCTCGCCCCGACGCACCTTGATCTCGGCGATCAGCGACGGGCCGCCGGTGGATGCATACGGCGCGCTCAGTTCCACGACTCCGTCGCCCGGAATGATGCGACCCAACGCCGCCACGCCTTCCGCGGCGGCGCCGGGAGCGGCGGACGCGGCGCTCACCAGGGTGACCGGCTCGCGGGCACACCCCGCCAGCGCGAGCGCAGCGACGGCAAGGCACACGGGAGGCGGCCTCATTGGGACAAAAGCGCCTGGACGCGCGGTTCGTGGAGATTTGCGCGGGTGATCACGAGGAAGTCACAGAACGAAACTTCCGCCACGGGCCGGTCCTGCAGGAGCGCGAGGGCGGCGTTGATCGCCCGCGCGCCGATCTCGCCGGGCAACTGGGCAATCCAGCCATCCATCGTGCCGTTTTCGAGCGCAGCCGCGGCCGTCGGATTGAGATTGAAGCCGAAACCCACGAACCGGATCCGGCCGGCATGGCCGGACTCCTGCAGCACCCGCAACATCGCCATCGAACCCGGAGTCCCGGAGGCCAGGATGCCGCCGGTGCGCGGATGTTCGGTCAGGAGGCGCCGGGCCTGCTCCACTTCGCGTCCGGCCACGGTGCCGCTGAAGATGTCGCGATGGATCACGAGGCCGGGATGCGCGCGGCGCAATTCGGCGAAGGCGCTCACCTCGCGCAGGGTGGTCGCACCGCTGGTCCGCGAATGCTTCAGAATGCTGACTTCGTCGGTATCGGCCACCAGCGAGGCGAGCAGCTTGCCCGCGGCGGCGCCGGCGGCGGTGTGGTTGGTGGCGATGAAGGCCGGCATCTCGCCCTCCAGCGGTGTGTCGATGACGACGATCTTGACGCCCTTGGCCGCGACCGCAGCCACGGGGCCGGACAGGGCCGTGGTGCTGCACGGCGCGATCACGAGTGCGTCGATGCCCTGCGCGACGAGCGCATCAAGCATCCGGATCTGCACGTCGATATCGGACTCCGACGGCGGCATTTTCGCGGTCACCTCGGCGCGTCCGCCCGGAGCCGCGGCCACGCAGCCTTTCTCCACGGCCGTCCAGAAATCGGTGCGACCTTTCAACAGGACGCCAATTCGCGGCGCGGCGGATGCACTGGCGGTGAACAGCAGGGCGGCGGCAAGCAGCGCGACCGCAGGGCGGAATACGAAGGTGTTCATCGGATTGAATTCAGGGGGTGCGCAGGGAGGCCGGCGGCGCGGGCCGGGCGATTTTCTCGCGAATGTCGGCCAGCAGCGCCTCGTGGCTGACGGTCCCCTTCTGCACGATGTTTTCCACGCCCGCGCGGAGAAGATCCCGCTCGGCCGGGGAGAGCTCCTTCGCGGTCACGACGACCACCGGGACGGCGCGGCCGTCCGGCCGGGCGCGCAACTCGCGCAGAAACTCAAAGCCGTCCATCACCGGCATCATCAGGTCGAGCAGGATGAGCGCGGGCGCATGATCGGTCACCAGGGCGAGACCGGCGCGACCATTCTCGGCCTCGAGGACCGACCACCCTTCGCGCTCGAGCGCGTGGCGCAGCATCGCCCGGTTGTCTTCCAGGTCGTCGATCACGAGCGCCAGCCGTTCGCGGGCGAGCGGCGCATGCTTGGCGAGGATTTCGGTGAAGCGATCGCGATCCAACGGTTTCGTCAGGTAGTCCGCGGCGCCCAGGGCGAAACCGAGCTGCTTGTCGTCGACGATCGACACCATGACGACCGGAATATCCCGCGTGGCGGCATCGGCCTTGAGGGCCGTCAGCACGGACCACCCGTCCATGCTCGGCATCATCACGTCCAGGGTAATGAGCTTCGGCCGCAGCTCGCGGGCGGCCGTCAGCGCCGCCGCACCGTTGGCCGCCGTGCGCACGCGATAACCTTCGCGGTTCAAGGTCCGGCTGAGCAGATCGAGCACCGTCGGGTCGTCATCGACCACGAGGATCAGCGGCGCATCCGGGCTTCGCGGCACGGCGTCGGCGGGTTGGGCGGTGTGGCCGGCGAACGGCGGCTGCGTGGGAGCGGCCGCGTCGGCTACCATCCGGGGCACCACGGCCGTAAAGGTCGTGCCGCGGCCCGGGGCGCTGGCGACCTCGATGTCGCCGCCCATGAGCCGGCAGAACCGGCGGCTGATCGCGAGCCCGAGTCCGGTGCCACCGTATTTCCGCGTCGTCGATGCGTCGGCCTGCACGAACGCGCCGAAAAGCCGGCTCACCTGCTCCGGGGTCATGCCGATGCCCGTATCGGTGACGCGAAACGCGATGCAGTCCACGTCACCACGGGCGATTTCCTCAACCGTGAGGGAGACGGTGCCCTCGTGCGTGAACTTCGCCGCGTTGCTGAGGAGATTGAACAAGGTCTGCCGGATCTTCGTGACGTCGGCCCGCATCGTGCCGATCTCCGGCGGACACGTTACGACGAGCCGGTTGGCGTTCTTGTCGACCAGCGGCTGGATCGTGGCCGTCACTTCGTTGATCATCGCCGGCACCGCGAACTGCTCGAGGTACACGGTCATCTTGCCGGCCTCGATCTTCGACAGGTCGAGGACGTCGTTGATCAGTCCGAGCAGATGCTTGCCGGCGCCGTGGATCTTCTTCAGGTCGGGGATGAAATCGGGTTGGTCGGCGTCCTCCGCCTCCTCGATGAGCATCTCGCTGTAGCCGATGATCGCGTTCATCGGCGTGCGCAGCTCATGGCTCATGTTCGCAAGGAACGCGCTCTTGGTGCGACTCGCCTCCTCCGCCGCCTCGCGCGCGAGCCGGAGGTCCGCGGTCCGCTCCTCGATCGTGCGCTCCAGGTTCTGGTTCCAGTCGGCCAGCCGTTCCTCGCGCGCCTGGATCTCGCGGGCCATGCTGAGGAACGAGCGGGCCAGCCGGCCGCTTTCGTCGGCGCGGGTGGTGAGGGGCTCGAGTTCGGCCACGCGGAACGAGCCGCTTTCCAGGGCCTTGGCCGCCTGCTCGAGCGTGACGATCGGGCGGGTGGCGCGCCGGGCGATGAAGCCGATCAAAGCCAGCAGGACCACGAGCCCGCCGCCCCCGATGGCGGCGGTCCGCCACGCCAGCGCATGAACCGGAGCCAGCACGAGCGACGCGGGTTGATCGAGCACGACCTTCCACCCCGTGGTTGGGGCGATGGCCCAGAATATGATCCGCTCGCCATCCGCGCCGCGGTAACGCGTGGTCCCGGATGCTTCCGCCGCGAGCCGCGCGCCCTGCGGCAGGGTGGACAGCGACGTACCCGCAAAGTCCTCGCGTAGCAGCAGGGAGGCATTCGGGTGCACGAGCAGCTGGCCGGAACCGCCGGCGAGAAAGAGAAACTCGGAGGCGGCCGACGCGCGTCGATTCGTCGCCTGGTGATGGATGGACTTCAGCAGGCCGGCAATTTCCGTGAGCGGCAGATCGATGCCGGTGACACCAACGAACTCGCCGTTCACCAACACGGGAAACGTGATGCCAACCATCGTGTGATCCGAGCCGCCCCGATCGAAGAACGGCTCCGTCAGGTGCAGACTGCCTTTCGCCTTCGCGCGGGCGTACCAGCCATTCGCGGGGTCGTGGTAGTCGTAGTCGACCCGCCGCAGGGCGGGCCAGCTGGCGCGGTCCATCCATACCATGCCCTGCGGGTCATAGGCGTTCTTCGCCTCGAACGCGATGTATAGGCCGAAGATCTCACGCGCCGGAATGCGCCGGAGGAGATTGCGGATGACCGATTCGAGATTCGGCGCCGGTTCGCGGCCGATCCCGGCCTGGTACGCGGCCAGCATCCGCGGCACGTACGCCAGCCGGTTGAGCGCCTCGTCGACGGCCGCGGCGGCGGTCTGCACCTCCGTGAAGGCCTCAGCCTCGACCTGGGCCTCCAGCGCGGAGCGGCCCTTGTGGTACGCCATCAGCGAAATGCTCCCGATGACCAGCGCGGATGCCATCCCACCGGCGACCATGAGCCGCGCGCCGATCGTCTTGGGCAGGAAACGAGAGATCTTCATGGAGGAAAGGGGGGGCTCGATGCCGGGGGCGGGAGGGCGGCTTCAAAGCGCGAGCCGCATGATCGAAAAATCGTCCTCGAGCGAATCCGACCCGTGCAGCTCCTTCACGTGGCTGAACAGCCGGTCCAGATCCGCCTCGCCGGCGGCCGGCATGGTTCCGAGGTACTCCTGCAGGGCGGCGAAGCTCCACATCGACCCGTCCGGCCGCGTGATCTCGAAGGTGCCATCGCTGACGACGTAGAGCACCGCCGGCCGGTCGACCGTCGCGGTGAACGAGCGGTACCGGACGCCCGACATGCCGCCCAGAATGAGCCCCCCGCCTTTCAGCACTTCCGCGTGACGCCGCTCCGCCTCCCTGTTCGTCACGAGCACGGCCGGCGGGTGGCCCGCGCTGGCGAAGCACAGCGTGCGGGTGGACGGCCGCCACACGGCGTACCAGACGGTAAAGTACATCCCGTTCTGCTTCTCCATCAGGAACGCCTCGTTCAACGCGGTGAGCACCGCGCCCGGATCCCGAAAGTCCACCGCCGGCAGCGCGGCGTTGCGCAGGACGTTGATCGCCGTGACCGACAGGAGCGCCGCGCCGACGCCATGGCCGCACACGTCCAGCAGATAGACGGCGAGATGATCGTCATCGATCCAGTGATACCCGAACGAGTCGCCGCCGAGTTCGGTCGACGGCACCAGCCGCCAGTCGGTGTGAACCGGTCCGGTCGTCAGCGGCGCCGGCAGGATGGACCGGACGTAGTTCTCGGCTTCAGCCAGCTCGGCGTGCAGCCGGCGCTGGGTTCGCTCGATGGCCTCGACGTACTGGCGTTCCTGGTCCCGAAAGCGTTTCTTCTCGAGCCCGGCGCCGATGCGCGCGCGCAGCAGCGTCGGATTAAAGGGCTTCGGCAGGTAGTCCTCGGCGCCGCGCTCAATGCAGCGCACGACGCTGCCCAGTTCATCGAGCGCCGAGATCATGATCACCGGCAGGTGCCGCACCGCCGGATCGTTCTTGATCTCGACCAGCGTGCTGTAGCCGTCGAGCACCGGCATCATCATGTCGAGGAGCACCAGGTCGAAAGGCTCGCCGCGCAGTGCCTCCAGCGCCGCCTGGCCGTGTTCGACAGCGGTGACCGTATGGCCCTGGCGCACGAGCTGCCGCCGGAGCACCTCACGATTCCCCTCCTGGTCGTCGACGACGAGAATGCGACCCGGCGTCGGCGCCGGCCGGGGGTCGCCCTCCGATGGGTCGTCGGCAGCCGCGGACTCGGCGGGCTCGGCGGCTGCCGGTGAAGGTGCGAGCGCTGCGCCCGCTGCCACCGCCCCGTTCAACGTGAGCCGATCATCAGTGAGATTCGCGTTGATCAGCGCCAGCAGTGCACGCGCCGCGCCATTGATCTTCTGGAGATCGGGGGCGTAGGCGTCGTGCCCGGCGTCGAGCGCCTCCTCGGCAAGCAGTTCGCTGTAGCCGATGATCTGGTTGATCGGCGTGCGCAGGTCGTGCCGCAAATGCGACAAAGGCGCGCGGGCCTCGGAAGGCGCGGGGGACATCAATGAACCCGGTTAGGAACGGCGAAACGCGCGGCTCAGGCGGCGGCGGAACCGAGGAACCGTTGGATTTTCGGCAGCAGGCGATCCAGCTCGATCGGCTTCGTATCGTAATCGTCACATCCCGCGGCGAGCGCTTGTTCGCGATCCCCGGCCATGGCGTGCGCGGTGAGCGCGATCACGGGGATCTTTTTCGTGACGTCGCTCGCCTTGAGCCGGCGCGTCGCTTCCCAGCCGTCGATCACCGGCAGGCTCATGTCCATCAGGATCAGGTCGGGCATACTGGTGCCCGCAAGGTCGACCCCTTGCTGGCCATCCACCGCGATGATCACCTCATACCCCCGGCGCAGCAGGCGGCGCGAGAGCATGTCACGGTTCATTTCATTGTCTTCAACGAGCAGGATCTTGGGCATGGGTGTGGGAACGCATCCGTCGCACCGGGCCGGGCGTCGGTGTGGATCGACATAAGCGACTGGAAACGCGCGAAGTAGGAGAACTGATTTCCATGGGACGGCAATCCTTGCTTTGCCATGGCGCCAGTGGACACAGCCACGCGGTGGATGTAACCCGGTGGGAGCCTCCCTGATTGTGAACGCATAACGCCCGCCGGTGCGCGGAACCCGCACCTCACGCCTCAAGCTCCAGACCTTGTCCGTTCCCTACCGACCGAACAGCTTGTCGAGGGCGCCGAGGTTCTTGAGCGGTGCGGACTTCTTTTCGCGCGGGACGATCGGCGCGGTGAGGATCGGCCGGGCGGCTGAGGCGGTGGCGGGGCTCTCGGCCCTGGCCGCAGCGGGACCGGCGCGAAGCGCGCCGATCGCACGGTCGAGTTTCACGGCAGAGACGGGCTCCGCGGTGCCGAGCTCCTGGGCAAAGAGGCTGACGCGAAACTCCTCGAGCTGCCACCGGAACGCCGCGAGCGCGGCGGCATCGGTGCCAGGGCGCCGCTGCAGTTCGGCGAGCGCCTTCTCGTACGGCGCGAGTTGGGCGGCGCGCTCGGAGTCCTTGCCGGGATTCTTCCGCCAGCGCTCGGCACGAAGCTTCATCGCTTTCAGGTAGCGCGGAAAATGGCGCAGCTGCTCGTACGGGGTGCTGGCGAGGAAGTCGGCCGGCAAGAGCGCGGCCAGGTCCTCGCCGAGCCCCTTTGGCGGATCCTTGAGCACCAGCAATTCCAGGCGCAGCCCGAGGATTTCGCGCAGGAGATCCACCAGCCGCGGCACGAGTCCGCGCAGGTCGGTCTTCGCCTGCTCGGCGGCGGCAGCGAAGCCCGCGCCATCGGGCAGGAGCCGGCCCTCGGCGGCACCCTCGCGGCTGCGCGCGGCGGGCGGCAGAGCGCGGGCAGGATCGGTGACCCACCGACGCACGGCTACGAAGGCCTGCTCCTGGAGAGACTCGACGGATGCGAGCGTGGCGGCGAGCGGCCCGACCTCGCGCACGGAGCGCAAGTCGCGCTGCGTCCACATCAGGTCGTGCCCGAGCTGGCGCTCGAGGAGGAAACTCACGGCGCGGCGGGTGGCGGCGTCGGCCTCTTCCGGCGTCTTGAACAACCGGCGCGCCACGCCGCCGGCGCCGGCGAGTAGTCCCGGGAATGCGTACACGGGCGCCCCACCCTGCTCCGCGACGAGCACCCGCTCGGGAATCGAATCGAAAGCCCAGGAGCCGAACTCGGGCGTCTCCCACTGCGCGCGGGCGGCGCGCCAGGCGGCGGGCTCCTCGCGGGCGACGGCAATGCTGGCTTCGCGTGATTGGGCGAGCAGGGCCGCGCGAATCTCGGCGAGCTCCCGGCTGGCGCACAGTTCGCGGCCCTCGGCGTCCACGACGCGGATGCGCACGCGCAGATGCTCCGGCGGCAGCTTGTCGGCCCAGACGGCGGGATCAACGGCCACGCGGTACTTTTCCGCGATCAGCAGGGAAAGTGCATCGGTCAGCGGGCGATCGGAGAGCTCGCGGTGCGTGAGTTCGCCGGCGAGGGTCTTGGCGGATTCGCCGAGCGGCACGAAGGCGCGGCGCAGCTCCTTGGGTAGCGCCCGCAGGTAGTGCTCGACCTTGGCCTCCAGATGTCCCGGCACAGCCCAGTCGAGCGCGGCCGGCGTGAGCGCCTCCGCCTCGCGCACCGTGACGTTCACGCTCACCCCATCGTCGGGCTGGCCCGGCTTATAGGCGTAGTTCAGCGGGAGGGCGGTGTTCTCGAGCGGGACCGATTTCGGGAACGCATCCGCATCGACAGTGAGCGTCGCGGGATCGCGCAGGTCCTCGGCGGCCATGAATAGAAAACGCGGATCGGTCGTGCGGCGGTGGCGGACCAGGTCGACGAGTTCGGGAACCGACGATACCGCAGCAGGCAGAGGCTTCGGCGCGCGTGGGGCGGCGGCGGGTGCGGGTTCAGTGCGAGCCACGGCTTCCGCTCCGGACGATTCTGCGGGATTCGCAGGGGACTCGCCGGATCCCGGCGCGGCGGTGGCGGCGAGCGCGTCGGGCATCAGCCGGGCGGCGTAGAAGCGGTACGCCGCCTCGTCGAGGTTGAGATAACCGCTGTCGCGAGCGCGCGTGAGGAGGTCTTCGACCTCGTCGCGGACGGCGCGGTTGTGCGGGATGAAATCGAGCGGGAAGCGGATGGTGTCATTCACGAGCCCCTCGCGAATGAAGATCTCGGTGGCGTGATCCGGATCGATGCGGCCGTAGCCGACGGCGCGGCTCTCGAGTTCGAGCCCGTAGAGGCGGGTGCGCTGGCGGACCATCACGCGGCCGGCGGCCTCGTTCCAGAACGGCTCGCTGTGGGCGACGCGGACAAGGTGCTGGCCAAGGTCGAGCGCCCACTGCGGGTCGAGGCGGGCGCAGGTGCGCGCGTAGAGCCGCGCGGTTTCGACGATCTCGGCAGCCATGATCCAGCGCGGGTTGCGGCGGGCGGCGGACTCGCCGGCGTCGGCGGGCTTGGCGGCGGCACCCTTGCGTTTCGGGTCCTCGCGGCGGAAGAGCACGGAGCCCGGGAAGAGCGAAACCTTGCGATCGTGGGTGGCCCTGTAGCCGCCGTTCTCCTCGTCGATCACGGCGATGTTGCCCAGAAGGCCGGCGAGGATGCTCCGGTGGATCGCGCGGTAGGCAGGCGTGCCGAACGCGAGCGGATCGCCCGGCTCGGCCGCAGGACGACGCCCGCCGGCGGGGGCGGCGGGACCGCCAGAGCGCTTGGGCTCGGGCCCGGCGGCGCGGGCGCGAGGGTCCGGCTTGCCGGGGGCGTTGGGCCGGGCGGGCGGCGTGTCACCGCGGCGCCCGTGGCCGTGGCCCTCAGTGGCGCGGACGGTGCGCTCGCCCTGGCGCGCCACGGCGTCGAGCGCGGAAGTGAGGCGGAAATCGTCGCGCTGCTCGAGGACCTCCAGGAGCTGGGCGTGGATATCGCGCCACTCGCGCATGCGCGTGTAGCTGAGGAAGTGATCGCGGCAGAAACGGCGGAGCTTGGCCTGGGAGAGCGACTCGAACTCGCCGTGGTACGACGTCCAGATGTTGAGCAGCGTGAGGAAGTCGGAGTCCGGGTGCGCGAACCGCCGGTGTGCGGTGTCGGCCTGCTGCTGCTTGTCGAGCGGGCGCTCGCGCGGGTCCTGGATGGAAAGCCCGGCGGCGATGACGATGACCTCGCGCAGGGCTTTCTCGGCGCGCGCCTGGAGGATCATGCGACCGACGGTCGGATCGACCGGCAGCCGCGCGAGCTCACGCCCGATCGACGTCAGCACATGTGTGGCAAACGCCGCGCCGCCCACATCCGCCTCGCCGACCGGCTCCCTCGCCGCCGGGCTACGGCTTCCTTCCTCTGACTTCTGACGTCTGACCTCTGACGTCTGACCATCCTCCTTCGCCCAGGCTCCGGCGGACAGGCCGGCTTCTGGCTTTCCTCCTTCGCCAAGGCTTCGGAGGACAGGCTGGCCTCCGGCCTCTGGCCTCTGGCTTCTGGCTTCTGGCCTCTGGCTTCTGGCCTCCGGCTTCCGGCTTCCGGCCTCTGCCTCACCGATCGCCCCGAGTTCCTCGAGGAGGCTGTAGCCCGCGCGAACGGCCTTGGTCGCGGGCATGTTGATGAACGGGAAGCGCTCGATGTCCCCGAGTCCGAAGGCCTTCATCCGCAGAATGACGTCGGCGAGGTTGGCGCGCTGGATTTCGGGTTGGGTGAATCGCGGCCGCTCGAGGAAGTCCTTTTCCGAGTACAGCCGAATGCAGACGCCCTCGGCGACGCGACCGGCGCGGCCCTTGCGCTGGTCGGCACTGGACTGCGCGATCTCCTCGATGGGCAGGCGGCGGGTGCGGGACTGCGCGGAGTAGCGGCTGATCCGCGCGAGGCCGGTGTCCACGACGAAGCGGATGCCCGGGATCGTCAGCGACGTCTCCGCGATGTTGGTGGCGAGGACGAGCTTACGGCGGGTGGACGGGGCGAACACGCGCTGCTGCTCGGCCATGGAGAGCCGGCCGAAGAGCGGAACGACCTCGGTGCCGCGGAGCCGGCGGCCATCGAGCAGGTCGCCGACCTCGCGGATGTCGCGCTCGCTCGGGAGGAAGACGAGCACGTCGCCGGTGGCGCTTTCGCGGCAGATCCGCTCCACGGCCTCGACGGTGCCATCGATGTAGTGCAACGCCTCGGCGCGGACGGACGCGGCGCTGGTGCCTTCGGGACGGGAGTCGTTCTCGTCGTTTTCGGTGTAATCGGAGCCGAGTTCGTCGAGCGGCGCGTAGATGACCTCGACCGGATAGGTGCGGCCCTCGACGAGCAGGACGGGGGCGCCGTCGAAGGCGGCGCTGAACGCCTCGGTGTCGATCGTGGCCGAGGTGATGATGATCTTCAGCTCGGGCCGGCGGAAGCGGAGCGTGCGCAGGTGGCCGAGAAGAAAGTCGATGTTGAGCGAGCGCTCGTGGGCCTCGTCGATGATGATGGTGTCGTACTCACGCAGCATCGGATCGTTCTGCAGCTCGGCGAGCAGCATGCCGTCGGTGACGAACTTGATGAGCGTGTCGCGACTCGTCTGGTCGTTGAACCGGACCTTGCAGCCGACCTCGCGCCCCCACTCCACCGCGAGTTCCTCGGCGACGCGGCGGGAAATGGACAACGCGGCAACGCGGCGCGGCTGGGTGCAGGCGATCCGGCCCTGCTGCCCGCAGCCGGCGGCGAGGCACATCTTGGGGATCTGGGTGGTTTTGCCGGAGCCGGTTTCGCCGGCGAGGATGACGACCTGGCTGGCTTGGATGGCGGCGGTGATCTCCTCGGCGCGCGCGCTGATCGGCAGCTCGGGGGGAAACTCGAGCCGGAACGGGAAGGACTTGCGGGAGGAAGAGGCCAAGGACGACGCGACGGTTTGGACCCGCGAATGAACGCTAAGCCGCGCCAACCGCCACCCCGAATTTCGGGCAGCAACGCGGCGACAGACGGGCGCGGCGCCGAGCGCCGACGCGGCGGGAGTAGCCGCCGGCTACCGCGCGAGCGTCCCAGAAGGCGCGGGAGGCAGGGCTTGCACAGTGGCCATGGACGCCAACACTCGCGCGCTTCGAATGAGCCGCGTCCCTCCCTTGTTGCCGATAGAAGCGTTCGTGCGCGTGCAGCGCGTCGCCCGCTTTGACGGGATGGGCGTGCTCTTTGTGGCCGGCCTGTTCGCGCTGATTTCGGCGTCGGGGGGAGACCGCGTGGGCGCGATCGTCGGGCTGTTGATCGCAGGCTCGGGCGCGATCGAGCTGCACGGCGTGATGCTGCTGCAGCACGGCGACACCCGGGGCATGCGCTGGCTGGTGGGCAGCCAACTGTTCCTGATGGGCTCGATCCTGGCGTACTGCGTGTTCCGCATGGGCAACGTGGACCTGACGCTGCTGCAGGCGGCGCTCAGCGAGGAGAAGAAGGCGCAGATCGTGTCGCTCGGCTACAAAGTCGACGAGTTCCTCATGCTGACCTACCGCATCACGTGGTGGACGATCGGCGTCGTGACCGTCCTGTACCAAGGCGGCATGACGATCTACTATCTCCGCCGCCGCCGGGCGGTGGAGCAGGCGCTCGAAGAAGCCCCGGAATAGGCCCGCGGGCCCGTCGCGGGAGCGGTGTTTTGCGGGTAAAAATTCAGCCAGACAGGCGCCTCCCACGTGAGGGCGTCCGGCGATCGGCACACGGCTGCCTCGCGGGAGATATCAGATCGAAGAGGGTTCCCCGTTGTAGGTTTGGAACTTCCGGAGAGGCAAAAGCTTCCGGGGCAAAAACCTTCCAACCTACAACGTTCCAACCTGGAACTCGTGCCCCGCTAATGCGCCCCCCGGCTCGAACTACAAACGGGGGTAAACCGCCATTCCAGTCTCTTTACTCGACTCGAAAACCCTCCAACCTCTGACCCCCATGGCAACGCCTGCTTTTTTCTATCAAGACCCGCTCCCGCTCGGGGCTGATGAAACCGAATACCGTCTGCTTTCGAAGGAGGGCGTCAGCACGACGACCTTCGAGGGCCGCGAGATCCTGAAGGTTGAGCCGAGCGCGCTCACCTACCTCGCGGAGCAGGCGTTTCACGATGCTTCGTTCTTCCTGCGCGAGAAGCACCTGAAGCAGGTGGCCGCGATTCTCGATGACCCCGAGGCGAGCGAGAATGATCGCTACGTCGCCCTGACGATGCTGCGCAACGCCGAGGTCTCCGCCCAGGGCGTGCTGCCCTTCTGTCAGGACACGGGCACGGCTTCGATCATCGGCAAGAAAGGCCAGCAGGTCTGGACCGGCGCGAACGACGCCGAGGCGATCTCGAAGGGCGTGTACGAGTGCTACACGAAGGAGAACCTGCGCTACTCGCAGACGGCCGCGCTGGACATGTGGAAAGAGGTAAACACCGGCACCAACCTGCCGGCGCAGATCGACCTCTTCGCGACCGAAGGCTCGAAGTACGAGTTCCTCTTCGTCGCGAAGGGCGGCGGCTCGGCCAACAAGATGTTCCTGTTCCAGGAGACGAAGGCGCTCCTGAATCCGAAGAGCTTCGAGAAGTTCGTGCAGGACAAGCTGCCGCTGCTCGGCACCTCCGCCTGCCCGCCGTACCATCTCGTGTTCGTCGTCGGCGGCACCAGCGCCGAGGCCTGCATGAAGACCCTGAAGATGGCGTCGGCCAAGTACCTCGACGCACTGCCCACGACCGGCAACGAGCACGGCCGGGCGTTCCGCGACCTCGCGATGGAGGAGAAAGTCCTCGGCATCGCGCGCGCCAGCGGCATCGGCGCCCAGTTCGGCGGCAAGTACTTCGCGGTCGACGTGCGCGTCATCCGCCTCCCCCGCCACGGCGCCAGCTGCCCGGTGGCGATGGGCGTGTCCTGCAGCGCGGACCGCAACATCAAGGGCAAGATCACGAAGGACGGCATCTTCCTCGAAAAGCTCGAGCGTAACCCCGGCCGGTTCATCCCCGCGGCGCTCCGGACCTGGAAGGACGACAAGAGCGTCCGCATCGACCTCAACCGGCCGATGAAGGACATCCTCGCCGAACTCGCGAAGCTGCCGGTGACGACCCGCGTTTCGCTGAACGGCCCGTTGATCGTCGCCCGTGACATCGCGCATGCGAAGCTCAAGGAGCGCATCGATGCCGGCCAGGGCCTGCCGCAGTACCTCAAGGATCACCCCGTGTACTACGCCGGCCCGGCGAAGACCCCGAAGGGCTACGCCTCGGGTTCGTTTGGCCCGACCACGGCCGGGCGTATGGACAGCTACGTCGACCTGTTCCAGTCGCAGGGCGGCTCGATGATCATGGTCGCGAAGGGCAACCGCAGCGCCCAGGTCACCAACGCCTGCAAGAAGCACGGCGGGTTCTACCTCGGCAGCATCGGCGGCCCGGCGGCGATCCTGGCCAAGGAGAACATCAAGAAGGTCGAAGTGCTCGAGTACCCCGAGCTCGGGATGGAAGCCATCTGGAAGATCGAGGTGCAGGACTTCCCGGCGTTCATCCTCGTGGACAACAAGGGCAACGACTTCTTCGTGAACGGCTGCGGCGCGTGCCTGCCGGACAAGCACTGAGCGCCTGACGCCTGACTGAATCTGCGAGCCCGACGCGCCGAGCGCCTCGGGCTTTTTGTTTACTCGCCCATCACGGTCACGACCACGTTGCGCGCGTGGGTGTCGCGGCGGTGTTCCCAGAAGAAGATGCCCTGCCAGGTGCCGAGCATGAGCCGGCCGTCGGCGATCGGGATCGTTTCGCTGGTGCGGGTGAGCGCCATCTTGATGTGGCTCGGCATGTCGTCGGGCCCCTCGACCGTGTGCTCGAAGTGCGGGTCGTTCTCGGGCACATGGCGGTCGAGCCAGGCCTCGAGGTCACGCCGCGCGCTCGGGTCGGCGTTCTCCATCAGCACCAGCGAGGCGCTGGTGTGGCGGCAGAACACGGAGACGAGCCCGTGCTTGATCCCGCTGCTCTGCACCTCGTGCGCGATCAGCGGCGTGATCTCGTGGGTGCCTTTGCCATTGGTCCGAACCGTAAGGGTAACTTGATGAAGGGACATGGCGCGCAACGTGTGCACGCCGCCCGTTCGCGCAACGGGGATTTGCACGATGACGCGGGCGCAGCGGCGGGCGATCGACGGCACGTGGCGGGCGGCGGAAAGCGCGACTGCCCCATGCGGTGGGTGGTGGCTCGGGGCCGGCAGGAGCGTCACTCGGAGCCGGGGCGGCCCGCGTAGGGCCGGGTCATGGCGGCGGGGTCGAGCGCGCGGTCGAGGTCCTCGGCGGCCATGAGCCTCCGGGCGAGGACGACCTCGCGCAGGGTGCGGCCCGTGGCGAAGGCCTCCTTGGCAACGGCGGCAGCCTGGTCGTACCCAATGAAGGGATTCAGCGCGGTGACCAGCATCAGAGAGCGGTCGACGAGCTCGCGGCAGCGGGCGGGATCGGCCTCGAGTCCCGCGACGCAGCGGGCGGCGAAGACATTGGCGCCGTTGGCGAGGCAGTGGATCGACTCGTGGAGGCAGTGGGCGAGCAGCGGCAGGGTGACGTTGAGCTCGAGGTGGCCGTCGCGGCCGCAGAGCGCGGCCGTCTGGGTGAGCCCGTGCACGTAGAGACCGACCTGGACGAGCATCTCGCACATGACCGGGTTGACCTTGCCCGGCATGATGGAGGAGCCGGGCTGGGTGGCGGGCAGGCGGAGTTCGGCGAGGCCGGCGCGCGGACCGGAACCGAGGAGGCGGATATCGTTGGCGATCTTGGCGAGCGCGGTGGCAATGGCGGCGAGCGCACCGGCGACCTCGACGCAGTCGTCGCGGCCGCCCTGCGCCTCGAAGTGGTTGGCGGCCTCGCGAAACGCGAGCCCCGTCTCGGCATTCAGGATACGGCAGACGCGGGCGGAGAACTCGGGGTGGCAGTTGAGGCCGGTACCGACAGCGGTGCCGCCGAGGGCGAGCTCGGCAAGCGTCTCCGTGGCGCGGCGCGCGCGGGCGGCGGCCTTGCGGGCCTGGGCCGCGTAGCCGGAGAATTCCTGCCCCAGCGTGAGCGGGGTGGCGTCCATCAGGTGCGTGCGCCCAATCTTGACGATGCCGGCGAAGGCGCGGCTGCGTTCCTCAAGCGCGGCGGCGAGCGTGTCGAGCGCCGGGGCGAGCCGAAGGTGGAGCGCGACGGCGACACTGACATGCAGGACGGTGGGGATGACGTCGTTGGAGGACTGGCCGAGGTTGACGTCGTCGTTGGGGTGAATGGGGCGCTTCGAGCCGAGGGGCTGGCCGGCGAGCTGGCTTGCGCGGTTGGCGATCACCTCGTTGGCGTTCATGTTGGTCGAGGTGCCGGAGCCGGTCTGGAATACATCGAGCGGGAAGTGGGCGCTGAGCCGGCCGTCGGCGATCTCGCGGGCCGCCTGCTGGATGAGCCGGCTCTTTTCCGGCGGAAGCAGGCCCAGTTCCTCGTTGGCGCGCGCGGCGGCGAGTTTCACGAGGCCGAGGCCCCGGAGGAAGCCGTCGGGCAGCGGGTGGCCGCTGATGGGAAAGTTGAGAACGGCACGCTGGGTGGAGGCGCCGTAGAGCGCCTCGTCGGGGACGGGCAGCTCGCCCATGGAATCACGTTCTGCACGCATGCCGGAGGCTAGCGGCGGGCGGGGCGAAAGCAAAAAACCCCGCCGAAAGGGCGGGGCCGGAAAGTCAGACGCGGAAGACAGCGACGATCAGAATTTGATCGAGACGCTGTTGCCGCGGGCGCCGAAGCGATGGATCGAGTCGTACAGCTGCTCGTCGGAGAGGCGTCGCGCCACGCGGGCGGTGGGCGCGGGGTCCACGGTCGCGTTGGCATTGGCGAACGCCACGGCGAAACGGCTGCGGCGAGTCTCGGAAGGATTGGCCAACTGCTCGAGCGGCTCCTGGGGCGCGGTCCGGGTCGGCAGCGCGCGGGCCTCGAAGCCCACGGTGCGCGTGCCCAGCAGGGCCTCGGCCACCATGCGGTTCTCCTCAATCGAGCGCGTGGACGGACGAAGGCCAACAAGGCCCGACTCCGCCGGCACGCTGGAAAGCAGCGCCACCATATTGGTCAGTCCGGAGGTGCTGTGCGAAGCGGGGGTGTTGCGCGTCGCGGCAACCGTGGCGCGATCGCCGTCGTTGCCCGCATCGGGCGCCTCGTCCTGTTCGCTGGCTGCAACGGTGGCAGTCTCCGCGCGTGCGTCACTGATGACGATGCCGCCATGACGGCTGGCCTGCAGCGTCGGCACCACGGGGCCGGCGGAGGGAGAAATGGGCTCGTAGTCGCGAATCGAAATGAGCGTGACGGCGAGGACGGCGGTGGCACCGAGCGGAAGATGAAAACGGGCGAAGCCTCCGAAGCGGGCAGGCAGCGCACGCCACCACGGCTGTTTCTGCACCAAGGCCGCCAACTGCTTCTCGCGGAGCTCGCGATCGAACTGCGCCCAGAACTCGGGCGAAGGCCGCTCTGCGCGCTTGAACCGGATCAGATCCTCCAGCGAAACCGACTGCCTGCTTTTCGGATCCATCATCGGCGCAAATAGGGCTGAAGTTCGGCCTGCAGAAGTTGCTTCGCGTAGTGCAATCGCGAACGCACGGTGCCCACGGAACAGTCCATGACATCTGCAATCTCCTGGTGGCTCAGGCCGTCGATTTCGAAGAGAGTAACCACAGTACGATGCTTGATAGACAGTTTCTGCATCGCGGCGTTCAATTTTTCCTGAAGCTCACGCACATACGTGTCCCGGTCCCCGCCCGATTTATCCGTAAGCGCGTCAATGATATCGCGGGCGACGGGTTCGTCGGAATGCACGGTCTCGAGGCTGAAGAACGACCGCAGGCGGCTCTTGCGCAGGTGGCTGATCGTCGAATTGACCGCAATCCGGTACAGCCAGGTGAAGAATGAGGACTGACCGCTGAAGCGCTGGATCGACTGAAATGCCTTGATAAAAGCATCTTGCGTAAGATCTGCCGCATCCTCGCGATTGGACGTGAGGTTGTACACGACCCCGTAAAGCCGCTCGCGATACTTCCGGATGAGCTGGTCGAAGGCGGCGACGTCTCCGGCCTGGACGCGACGAACCACCTCCAGGTCGGCATCAGCCTCCTGGCGACGCTCGGGTGACGCTACAAGCGTCTTGCCGAGGGCTTTGGTCGCATCCATGGGGCGAAAGGAATCAGCCGCGAGAGTAGCGGCAAACGTAATTTGCGTCAGGTAGGTCGTTCCCGCGAGTCAGCACTTTCGGGGACGTCAACATTAGCATGTTGGTTACAAACAGGTTACTGCCCTTTTGGCGCAAGGGCGGCAACCTGGGTCCGCAGAACGGAGCAAAGCTCGAGCAAGAGCGATGTGGGGCTCACACCCGTCCAGGGTTCCAACGCTTTGGCGGCAGCCGCGATCTCAGCCTCAACCTCGCCGGCGACCGCGGCGAACACGCCGTACTGCTGCATCTGCGCGAGGCGCAGTTCGAGCTGCGGCGCATGTTTGCCGGTGATTTCGAGCGTGAGCTGCTGGGCCTCGGCGGCGGGCAGGCGCTCCATCAGGACAAAGAGCGGGAGCGTCAGCTTGCCGCTGGCGAGGTCCGTGCCGAGGGTCTTGCCGATCCGGGCTTCGCTGCCGAAGAAGTCCACGAGGTCATCGTAGATCTGATACGCGATGCCGAGGTGGCGTCCGAACTTTCCGGCGGCCTCGGCGAAGCCTTCGGGAAAGCCACCCAGGCGTGAGCCCAGGAAGCAGGAGACCCGGAAAAGCTCGGCCGTCTTCAGGTCCACGATGCGGTAGTAGTCGGCCCGGCTGAGATTGGTCGAACCCCGGCGGAGCGTCTGAACAATTTCGCCGGCGCAGACCCGGCGCATCGAGTTGGCCACGGCGCCGCAGATGTCGGTCGTCGGGAAAAGCGTGGTGAGATGCAGTGCGTGCGCGAAAAGCGCGTCACCGAGCAGCACCGCCGGCGTGGGGCCGTACTCCCGGCTCGCGGTGCGCCGGTTCCGCCTCACCTCGGCGTCGTCCATGATGTCGTCGTGCACGAGCGTCGCGAGGTGGACCATTTCCACCACGGCGGCGACGCGGACGAGGTCATCCGAGACCTCCCCCTGCCCCTGCCAGCCGCTGAGGAAGACGAGCGCAGGTCGGATGCGTTTGCCGGAAGTGTCGATGCAGTACTCGACCATCGCCTGGATCTCCGGCTCGAACGCCGGAAGCTGGGCGGCCAGAAACTTGTCCAAGGCCGCCATCTGCGGGCCAAGGAGCCCGAAAACCGGCGCGAAGGCATGGGCCTTGGCAGGTCCGCCGGAGGCGGGGGCCGGGGCGACAGGCTGGGTGCTCGCGGACTCGGGTCGGGCGCTGCTCATCAGGCGGAAACAAGTAGAGCGCGCGAGGGGCGCCGCAAACTCCAAATCCACGCCGCCGAAGCGGATCCGGCGGCGGGATAACGCGGTTAATTAGTCGGCATCCCAGATCTCGACGAGCACCACGCCGGCGGCGCGATCGGCGTCGCTGACGAGCACGGTGTAGAGGCCCGGATTGAGCTGCACGACGATGGCGGCGTCCTTCGAGCCGGCCATGAGTTCAAACGGATAGACCAGCGCCTTGGTCGTCGGCGTAACGCTCGTGCTCCAGTTGTCGTTACTCGCGATCACGGTCTGGCCGTACATTACCGACAGCTTCGGATTCGGCAGCGGGTTGGCGATGCCCAGTTTAGAAAGCGTCGGACCCACCGCGCGAATGAGGAGCTTTTTGCGGACGTCGCCGCTGATGACAAAGCCGGCAAACATGGTGTCGCCGGCGGGGAGATAACCGCGCGACGAGATATTCGTAAGCCGCGAGCTCCCGGTGCCCACCGCCTCGCAGTCGTAGATCTCGACCATGCCATTGCCCGAGGTGCCGTTGCTGCCGGAGATGATCGTCGTGTAGGTCGACTCGGAATCGGCGGTGAACAGCAGCGCGGCGTCGGCGCTGCCCGTGGGCAGGTCGAACGCGCCGAGCTGCTTCGCCTTCGCAGCCACGTCGGCGCCACTCCAGTTGTCGTTGCTGGCCACCACGGCGCTGGCGCTCGAGTAGACCGCGAGCGCGGGATTGGCGATCACGCCGGTGACACCGAGATTGACGAGCGTCGGTCCGACCCCGCGGATCAACAGCGGCTTCTTGCCGGTGCCGCGCACGGTGAATCCCGCGATGAGGACGTTCTCGCCCCCGCCGATGGTGGTGCGGGTGGAGATGTTGACGAGGCGGCTGGCGATCGGGCTGAGGAAGAAGCTGCCGCTGATCTTGCCGCTGACGGTGCCGCTGATGACGCCCGAGGCGGTGACGACCGTGCCGGTGAACGTGGTCCCGTTGGGCGACGTCATCGTGAAGGCGCCGGAGGCCTGGATGTTGCCGCTGGCCGCGTCACTTTGCGAACCCGAGTTGGCGTAGAACGAAATGGAGCCGTCGGCGCCGAACATGGCGACAACCGTGCCGCCGGTGCCGCCGCTCAGCGTGCTCGTGTAGAACAAAGGCGCGTACGTCCCAAGCGTGATCGGCCCGATGAACGTGCGGTCGCCAAAGGTTCCCGACACGCCCGTGGCGCTCGTCTGGCCGGACACCAGCACATTCTTATTGGCGTCGACGACGCTGAAGCTGCCGTCATTGCTCACCGCGAAATCGTTCCAGTAGTAGAGTCGGCCAACCGGGTTGGTGGAGGACCCGACAAACGTGCCCCGGCCCGCCTTGTTGATCGCGAAGACGAAGCTCCCCTGCTCGCTCGTGGAGCTGTACACGCCGCGGTACACGATGTTGGTGCCGGTGGCGCCGCCGGTGGACTCTGGATCCGCGATGAATTCGACGTCGTCCGACATCACGCTCGCACCGGCATTGTCGGTCACCTTCGCGGTGATCGTGTAGGAGCCGGCGGCGGTCGGCGTCCACGTCGTCTGGTACGGCGACGTCGTCACCGAGTCACCGATCAGCGAGCCATTGATGTAGAAGTCGACGGAAGCAACGGCGCCATCGGGGTCGCTCGGATTGGCGATCAGCGTCACGGCGGTGCCGACCGGACCGGAGGCACCGCTGGCCGGCGCCTTGATGTCGATCGAGGGCAGTTGGTTCGCGATGACGGTGATCGGCACCTCGACCGAACTGACGATGAGGCCGGAGGTGGAAGTGACGCGGGCCGCGAGCGTGTGCGCGCCGAGCGCGACGCTGCTGCGCCAGGTGAAATCGAAAGGTTCGCTGAGCGGCGGCGGCGGCGTGACGTTCTGCGGATTCTTCGGCAGCGCATCGCTCACCGTGCCGTCGACGAGAAGCTCGATGGAGCTCAGGGACGAGATGCCGCCGTCCGGACCGGCGGCGTTCACGCGCACCGAGAGGGTCGTGCCCTGGATCACGGTGGCACCGGTCGGCTCGGGCGTCGCGATGGACACCGTCGGGAATCCGCCCGCGACGTTGATGGTGATCGGCGCGGAGGCGACCGCGTTGCTCTTGTCGTCGGACGCGATGGCCACGAACTCGTACTTGCCCGGCGTGCTGGAGCTCCAGGTGGTGGAGAACGGGAACGACTGGGACGAGCCGTGGAGGACGCCGTTGACGTAGAAGTCCACGTTGCGGACGAACCCGCTGGTGGAGACGGCGTCGACGATGAGGTTGATCGTCGAGCCGGCGCTGACCTTCGCATTGTTCAGCGGATTGACGAAGGTGACGGTGGGGGGAGTGCCGACCGGAGTCACCATGCGCAGCGAGCGCGTGGCGCTGCCGACGGCGGAAACCAGGACCCCGTTGTTGTCGTAGGCGCGCGCCTCGATCGTGTGAGCCGTCGGCGTGGTCTCGGGCTTGTAGATGAAGGAGTACGGGTAGGTGTAATCGGTGCCGCGGAGCGTGCCATCGATCAGGAACTCCATCCTCTGGACGAACGCCGTGGACCCGACCGGCGCCGGCACCGCGGTGGCCTGGATCACCACGGAGGAGCCATTCGGCACGACGGTGTTGTCGACCGGGCCGATGATGGCGGTGCCGGTGGCAAAATACCGGACGGCCAGCGACGTGACGGTGTGGCCGCCATCGCTCGCCTTGACGGTGAGCTGATAGGCGCCGGGTTGAGGCGGAGCCCAACTGACGGTCGCCGGGACGCCGGACGCGACTGGGTTCGGGAACGGCTGCGCGAGCGCGACGCCGTTGACATAGAACTCGTACGAATAGCCGTCGGCGGGATTGGTGCCGTGGGCGAGCGCGGTGATGAGGATGCGCGTACCGTAGGGCCCGTAGGACTCGTTCTGGAACGGCGTGGTGAAAATCGTGCCCGCCGTGACGGTGCCGGTCGCCGGGGTGCCGGTCGGAGGAGCGGAAATCGTGACCGTCGCCGAGGTGTAGCCCGTGCCACCGGCGGTAACGGTGATTGCCGTGACCTTGCCGTCGACGATGGTCGCCGTGGCTGCCGCGCCGGTCCCTGGCCCGCCGATCGTCACCGTGGGCGCGCTCGTGTAGCCGGCGCCGCCGCTCGTAACCGTAATGCTGGTCACCGCGCCAGCCGCTGTCGTCGCCGTGGCCGTGGCCGTCGTCGCCGAGGGCGGAGCGATGGTGATCGTCGGACTCGTGTACCCACTGCCTGGATTGTCGACGGTGAGCGAGGTCACCACGCCGCCGGTCAGGTTGGCGGTGATCACCGCACCCGTGCCGGTGCCGCCGGTGACGGTGACGGCAGGAGCGGTCGTGTAGCCCGCACCACCGCTGGTCACAGAGGCGCCGATGATCGCACCGCTGCCGGAGGCCACGCGGATCGTGTTGATCTCGACGCCAATGATCGGCTCCTGCTGCGCGGGCAGCAGGGAGGCGAAGGCGAGGCTGAGCGCGGCCGCCCGAGCCAGCGGCCACAACAGGGTTCCGATGGAACCGCGAAGAAGGGAAGGCATGTTCACGGGGAGGGTCCCGAAGTTTTACTTGGACTTGGCTTTGGGCGCGGGCGGCTCGACGTACGGCGACGAGCCGTCGCGGTAGCCGGGCATATCCTCGCGGCGCAGGCCGAGCTGCCGGACGCGGCCGGACTCAAAGACCTGTTCCACGGGGGCGCCGTCGGCGGCGACCGTCTTGGCGGTGATGAAGATGATGAGATTGGTGAAGGACTCGTTCTTCGTATCGGAGCGGAAGAGCCGGCCCATCACGGGGATCGAACCGAGCACCGGCACCTTGGTGGAGCCCTTGGTCGTCTGGGTGCTGAGCAGGCCGCCGATGCCCATGGTGTAGCCGTCTTTCAATGACACCTGGGTGACGGCCTTGCGGGTGGCGATGATCGGCAGCTCGGCGTCGCCGAATTTGCGGGTGCCGTTCTGCTGGCTGACCTCGGGCGTGAGCGTGAGCTTGATGAAGCCGCGGGCGTTCACCTGCGGGGTGACGCGCAGGATGATGCCAATGTCCTTGTAGGTGAACCCGTTCACCTCGAACGAGCCGGTCTGCTGGTTGAAGGCGTAGTTCGGGATCGGCTGCGAGTCGCCGACGTTGATGGTGGCCTCGGTGTTGTTGAGGGTGACGATCGTCGGGTTGGAGACGATCTTCACGTCGTTCAGCGTCTGCAGCGCGCTGAGCACGACGCGGAAGTCGTCGGCGGAGAAGAGCGCGGTGATTTCGCGGGCGGTGCCGCCGGAGTTGGCGACATTGTTAAGGAAGGACAACGCCTCGGTGCTGCCCACGGCGGTGCTGCTGGTCGTGCCGTTGCTGCCGGCGACGTTGGTCGTGTTCGAGAGCGAGCCGGTGGTGCCGGTGATCGAGGTCGAGGTCAGCGCGCCATTCGTCGAGTTGATGGTGTTCGACGTGTTCGAGCCGGAGGTTTGGGAATTGGCCGTCGTCGTCGTGGCGCTATTGGTCGTGCCGTTCTGGCTGTTGTTGGTGGAGTTGTTGCTGTTGTTGACGCCACCGGAGCTCGTCTGGCCGCGGGTGCGGTTGAATGTGCTGCTGATGTTGCCGACGCCGACGGAGTAGTTCTGGAGGGAGGACCAATTGACGCCGATGTTCTTGATGTCGGTGTTGGTGACCTCGACGAACTTGGACTCGATCATCACCTGATCGGTCGCCTTATCGAGCTGCTCGATGATCGGGCGGATGCGCGCGAGGCGGGTGGGCCGCTCGGTGATGACGAGGCTGTTGCTGCGGGCATCGACGACGATTTTCCCCTTCGTCGTGTCCACGAGCGAGCTGACGGTGGGGAGGATGTCGGCGGCGCGCGCGTAGTTGATGATGAAGACGTCCGTGGTCACCGGCTCCTCGTTGAGGCTCTCCTTGGTGACGATCTTGATGATGTTGCCGTCCTCCACGTACGTGTAGCCGACCGGGTCGAGCACGCTCTGGAAGATCTGCCGCCACGTGACGTCCCGGAGCTTGATCGTGGTTTTGCCCTGGAGCGTCTCGGGCATGATGATGTTCAGCTCAAAGAGATCCGCGACGTTACGCAGGATGTTGCGCACATCCTCGTCCGGGAAGTCGACGGAGAGCGTGTCCCGGCCGGCGGCGTCCTTCGACTTGGTCGCGGCGGCGGGAGCGGGAGTCGCCGTTGGGGCGGCGTCAGTCACCGCGGCCGTCGGGGCGGGCGGCGGAGGGGTCGCCGCCGGAGCGGTCTGGGCGCGCAGCACGGGCGCGGCGAGCCAGGCGGTCAAGGCAACCAGCGCGAACGGGAGGTGACGTGTTCTCATGGGGACTTTCCTAATTTGATCGGGCGGGTGAACTCCTCGCCCTTGTAGCGCACGGTGAACGTCGTCCGATCGACCGCGACGAGCTCGAGCTCGTACTCCTGGCCGCTGTAGACGACGGTGAAAAGGGAGCCGACCTCGATGCGGTTCGTGCCACTGATGAGGAGAGGCCGGCCGCCCATGATGATGGTGCCGGTGGTGGGAATCTTGGCCGCCACCGCCGCGAGGAGGTCGCGGTCGGTCTGAGGCAACGCGGGAGCGGCGGGCTGAGCGCCCGCGGAGGCATCAGGTGCCGCGGCCGCACGACCGTCAGGCCGGGAGACTTCCGACGCCTCGGGCCGGTCGAACCCGGGCGGACTGAAAGGCGAAACCAGTTCCGGCGGCAGCGGCGCGGGCGGCAGCGCGCGGGCGAGCTTCTCGGCCCGCTGCACGATCGCACGACGCTGCTCGACCGAGGGGATGTCAGCCGGCGGCTTGGCCGCGAACGCAACCGGCGCCACGGTCAGAGCGCCCGCCAGCACCGCCAGGACAGAAGAAAGGCGACGGTTCATGGGCGGCCGAGAAGTTCCAGGTTCAAGGACAGCGAGACGCCGGCGCCGGCGCGGGAGCCGACCAGGGAGGCCGTGAGAATCCGGCAGTAGTGCGCCCGGCTTTCAAGGGCCTGCACGAACGCGAGCACCTGCGGGTAGCTGCCATCGAGCGAAACGGTGAACGTCACCGGCCCGTAGCTGCCCTTGACCGCGCCGAGACGCCCCTGGCGGAGGTCCGTGAGCTTCACGCCACTCTCGCTCTCCAGCTTGTAGAAGAACTGCTGGTTGATGCCGAGGTCCGAGGCCCGGATGAGGCGCGCCTCGACGGCCTGGTTGGCCGCGATCATCGCGTCGAGCTGCTCCTTGAGCTGGGCGCCGTTGGTGATGTTGAGCGCGCAGCGCCGGGCCTCGGCGGTCTTTTCGTCCAAGCGCTGGTTCGCCGCCGGGATGTCCCCCGCGCGCACATAGATGCCGATCGCCAGCCCCAGGCTCAGGACGCCGCAGATCAGCGTGACCGGGTGCTTCTTGAACGTGCTGACGAGATCCTCGGAGGTCATAGGCGCTTGTCGGCGTACTGCGCGTTGAACTTCAGGAAGAACTCCACCGAGAGCCGGCCGGTGGCGGTGTTGCGCGCCTGGTTGGTGAACTCGAACTTGGCGCGGTCGAACGCGGTCAGCTCGGTATCGTTGCGCAACTGCTCGAGGTAGGCGGTGGCATAACCCGCAGCGGCCTCGGGCGAGCCGCGCACGGTGAGCCGCAGGCCGACGCCGTTGGGCAGGAACTCAAAGCCGTCGATCGCGATGTTCTCCGGACGGGTGACGCTGAGGTGGATCAGGATCTCGGAGAGAACCGGGCGGGCGGCCATGAAGGCGTTGAGCTCGTTGATCTTCGCCTCCTCAGCCTGGAAACGCTTGTACAGGACCTTCGCCTGCTCGCTCGGCTTCTTGTCGCGGGCAATCTGGCGCTCCGCCTCCGCCACCTGGCCGTTCAGCACGTACAACTGCCACTCGTGAATGCCGAAATACAGCGCCAGCGCCAGCAGCACCGCGATCGCCGCACCGTTCACAAAGAAGGCGGTGCGCACGACTTTGACGTCGGGCAGCTTCTGGAATTCCCGGAAATTCGGGTGCCAGGCGGGCACAACCGGCCCCGCCGGCGCGTTACTTTTTCTCTTCAGCAGGGGCAACATGGACGGAGTCGTAGCGGCTCATCAGGGCGAACAAGCCGAACCATTTCACTTCCTGAGCGAGCCGCGCCAGGTTCTCAGGCAGGGTCACGTTTCGCGCCTTCAGCCAGGCGCCGGCATCAATTTTCAAAGAGGTGATGCCCAGCGCCTGGGCAAAGGCGGCGTCGAGCCAGCCGAGCTTCGGCGCGAGTTGCGTCGTGAGTACCTGGCCAACCGACTGGCCGGTCTGCACTTCGTAGAAGCCGATGGACGACTGCAGCTCCTTCAACAGGCGCTTCGTCAGGAGCGGACCCATTCCGGTAAAATCGAACGTATTCGAATAAAACAATTTTTTGGCCGACTCCTCGTCCTTGAGCCCGAGTTCCTTCTGCACGATCGGCACCATCGACTCGAGCCCCTGCGGGATCGGCCGCGACGTCTCCAGACCGTTCGCGGTGACGATGAAGGAGTGCGTGGTGTCGCCGCCGATCTCCAACACGAGCGTCGGCATCTTGGACTTCGTGAACTCGAGGTAACTCACGACGGAGCCGAGCACCGCAACCGTCGAGAGCTCCAGCCGCTCGGGATAGAGCCCGAGCCCGAGGAGATCGCGTTGCGTGGTCTCGATATCCTCGGTGGGCAGCCCGCAGAAGAGCACTTCCTTCTGCGTGCCCTTGGCCAGATCGTAATCGCTGCCGTCAGCCGAGTTGAGGACCGCAATCTTGTGCTTCTCCGCCTCAATTCGAAATTGCTGGCTGCACACCTCCGCAAGGTAGCCGGGTTCCTTGAGCCGTTTGAGATCCAGCGAGTGCCGCCGCACGACGCGCTTCGACGGATAGACGCCGATCGTCGCATGCAGATAGCCGCTCGGCGTCTTCTTCGGCTGCAGCTGTGCGATGGCGGCAGCCAACGCCGCCGTATCGCCGGGCTCGCACTCCCGCACTTCCTCAACGGTGAAAGGGGGCACCGGAGCAGAGGTGCGCGCCAACAGGATGGCGTGCTCACTGAGCTCGACGAAATACCCTTTCGTTGCGGGGGAAAACATCATGCGAAATGCAGGAAGTGAAGGGCTTAGGGGAACGCGATCGCGCGGGCAAAAAGGCCGCTCACGGCCGTGGCGGATCGGTGCCGAAGCTCCCAAAGCGACGCCAGAGTGACAAGACCAAACGTCGGGGTTTCCCCTATGCAATCTGGCATTTACGCTTTCTTCAGGCGCAGGGTTTTTACCCAGCATTTCCCAAACCAGGACGCGTTTTCCAGACGCGCGGAAGCAGGCGTCACCAGCCAGTGGTGACGATCGGGACAAAACAAAACCCGCCGCAACCGCGGCGGGTTCGGAAAACCGGTGGCGAAAACAGGCAGTGAAGCACGCGGAAACGCGCGCTTACTTCTGCCACGTACGCTTCTTGTGGCGGTTAGACTTCAAGCGCTTACGGCGCTTGTGCTTGTTCATCTTCAGACGACGTTTCTTTTTCAGATTGCCCATGGTGAGAGTTGGCGAACGGTCAACCTGCGGGGCCGGGTTCCCCCTGTCCAGCCGATTTTCGCGAGGCCCCCAGAGGGCTGGCCGGCTCCCCCTTTCACTCTGTGACGGTGACCCGTTGCCCTGCCGCCGTAAACACGAGCTCGCAACGCACGCACTCCACCGGCAACGCAGTGAGCACCGCCGCCACCCGCCGGTAAAGTCCGAGTTGCTCACGGTAACGGCGGACCGCGCTCGCGACGTCCCTGCCGCCCTCCCCCACCCGGTCGGTCTTGAAGTCGTACACCACCGCCGAGGTCGCGCGGCCGTCGCGATCGCGCCGCACCACCACGCGGTCGAACACGCCGGTCACCCAGGCCCGATCAAGCACGATCTCGAAGCTTCGCTCGCGCCAGAGTTCGGCCAGCCCGTCGGGGCACTGCCACACCGGCGCCAACTCCGGCGCCCGCAAGGCCGCCGTCGCCGCCGCAATCAGCTCCTCCGGTTCACCGCGCGCCTGCCAGGCCGCCGCCCATCGCCCCACCCCGGCGGCATCCGCCCACTCGACCTCCGCCAGGCAGGCGTGCAACGCCGTCCCAAACTCGCGTGCGTCCGCCGCCTCAAGTTCGAAAAGCAGACCGGCCGGCAACGCGCCCGCGCCACCGCCCGATGGCCGGCGGCTCACGAACCGCGGCGTGCCCGGCACCGCGTCGTCCCCGAGTTGCGGCAGGCGCTGCGCCTCCGCGGACGCGGCCGGTCCGGCGCCCGCCGTGGGCAGCGCCAGGTGCCAGTCGGGATCACCGCTGCTCCACCCGCCGGTGAACGTCGCGCCGCCCACCCGCACGGCTTCAGGCTCCGCGCCCAGCGTCTTCGCCAGCAGCATCGGAACGTTGCGCGAGGTCGATCTGCCCACGGTCTCGGTGATGACGTACATCGCCCGCTTCGCCCGCGTCAGCGCCACATACACGAGCGAAAGGCTTTCGTAACACGCCTCCGCCTCCGCCTCGCGCACATGGGCCGACAGCACCGCATCGCGTTCGCAAAAGAGCCGCGGCGGGAGATCGAGCACCCAGGCGACAGACCGGTCGGGCGCCTTCTGCACCGCCAGGCCGTCCCGGCGCTGGTCGATCCGGGTGCCTTCGAGGTCGGGCAGGATCACCACGTCGAAGCCCAGGCCCTTGGATTTATGAATCGTCATGACGCGCACCACGGCGGCGCTCTCCGGCGGCCGCACGGTGTGCCGTTCCATGAACGCGATGAACTCGCCGATGTCCCGGCTGCCGGTCGCATCGAACTCGGCCGCCGCCGCCGCCAACTCCCGCGCGCGGGCCCGCGAAAAGCCGTCGTCTGCCGCCAGCCCCGGCTCGAGCTGCGCGATCCACCACGCCAGCGCCGGCTCGAAACCGTCCTCCTGGATCTGCGCCAGGACATGCCGCGTCAGCGTCTCGCGCGTCGTGAGTCCATGCGCCGCGAGCACCGCCGCGAGCGGCGTCATGGCGACATGCTCCCACGCCAGCGTGTCGCCCGGATGCGCGGCGGCCTGGACCAGCGCCAGCAACGCGGCGCCGAGTGGATTGTCGGTCGCGATCTGCAGGTCGGACTCCGCCAGCGCCGCGATGCCGGCCCGCCGCAGCTCGTCCGCCAGCGCCGCCGCGGTGGCATTGCGCTGCACGAGGATCGCGCAGGTCAGCCCGCGCGCGAAGGGTTGGATCTCCTCCAACAGGCGCCGCGTCGCCGCCCACCGCTCCGTCTCGTCCGCCGCGACGAGCAGCGCCGCCTGACCGGCGCGCTGCGGCACCGCCGATTCATGGGCGCGCCATTCCCGGTTCCACGTGCGACTCGCCTCGCCCGGGAAAAGCTCCTCGAGCGTCTCCGCCGCACCGAAGACCGTGTTCACCATCTCGATCAGCGGCGGGCCCGAGCGCCACGACGCCACGAGATGCCGTTCGGCAATCGCGCCCGGCGCGGCCGCGTTGTAGTGGTTGAAGATCTCCCGAAACAGCCGGGGATCGCCCTCGCGCCACGAGTAGATCGCCTGCTTCACGTCGCCGACGCAGAAGAAGCTGCGGCGCCCCGAGGGGTCCTGCACCACCTCGTCAATCAGGTTTCGCAGGACGGACCATTGCCCGAAGCTCGTGTCCTGAAACTCGTCGAGCAGCCAGTGATCGATCTCCGCATCGAGGCGGTAATCCAGGAACAGCCGCTCCTCGGCCTCCGCCTCCCCCGGCGCCGGCGCGAACAGGTCCAACTGCGCGTCCGCGTCCTCACCACTCTCTCCGCCCGCCGGCTCCGCGAGCGTCCGCGGCACCGGCTCGCGCGTGAGCGTCACCGGCTGCAGCAGGCGCTGCACGTCGGCAAACGTCAGCCGCCCCGCCCGCCGCACCTGCGCGTGGTACGTCGCCTCGTAGCCGCGCAGCACCGCGTAAATGCCGCGCGTCGTCTCGAGCCGGCGGCGCAGTTCCTGGCCAATGACGTATTGGACAATCTGATGCAGGGCGCGGCACGCCCCCGGCGCCAGGGTCAGTTTTCGGCGGTCGATCGTCAGCGTGACACTGCCGCCGCAGAGGTCGTCCCACGCCTCGACCGCCTTGGCGAAAACGTATTCGAGCGGCTTCGGCAGCGGCGCCCCGGGCGCCCACTCGGCCAGCGCCGCGAAGAATCCCTCCCAGCGCCCGCGCTGCCCGTCGGTCAACTCGCCGAGCGCCGCCCGCAGATCGCGTATGGCGTCCGCCAGCTTCAGCTCCGGGGCGAACCAGGGCGCGCCGTCCGGCCAGATGCGCGCCGGATCGCCCCAGCACGCGCGGTCCGGCGCGGCGAGGTAGTTTTCCTGATGCGCATCGATGAAGGCATCCAGCCGGGCCCCGAACTGCTTCTCCTCCGCGCCGAAGGTCGCACGCTTGAACGCCTCGATGAACTCATTCTGCGCCGCGTCCAGCGTGCCCGCCGCCCGTGCGAACATCTGCCGCAGCACGCGCTGCCGCTCCAGCCGCGCCGCGTGCTCCTGCAGGATCTCGAACTCGCCGGCGAGCCCCAGCTCCATCGGGAAGGTCCGCGCGATCCGCGCAAAGAAGCTGTCCAGCGTGCCCAGTTTCATCCGGTGCATCGCGTCGATCATCTGCCGCAGCAGCCGGAGAAAATCGGCCGGCGTCATGCCCGCGCGACCGATGTCACCGCCCATGCGGCGCGCCTCCGCCGGGTCGCTCGCCGCGCGCGCCAGCTTGCGCAGGATCTCGTCGAAGAACTCGCCGGCCGCCTTGCGCGTGAAGGTCAGCGCCACGATGCGATCGGGCGCCGCCCCCGCCGCCAGCAGCTCCACGAACCGGTTCGTCAGGGCGTAGGTTTTCCCGGATCCCGCCGAGGCCAGGATCATCACGTGCCGCAGCGACTCCGCCGACGCCGGGGTCATGTGACACCTCCCGTCGGCGCCGGCCCGACCCACGCAACGCTCTCCGCCACGCCATGGTGGAACAGCGCCGCAAACTCATCGTTGTCCGCCCGCAGGTCCTCATTCGGCGGCCAGAACTCGCCGGCGCGAATCGCCGCGCACACGCCTTCGGCGCAGCGCACCGCGGCGGCCTGGAGACCAGGCGAATTGTCCTCCCACACCGCCACGCCCGTCTGGCTCACGGCCTTCGGCAGATTCACATACCCCGCGCCGATGTCGGAACCGAACTGCGGCCCGAGCGCGTGGCGATAGAGCGGCAACTGGAGGTCGGCCCACGCGCGGGCTTTCCCGTCCAGGTCCACCACCGCCCAGTCCGGCCGCACCTCCTCGCGCCGCCATGCCCGCAGGTGCGCGGCCATCGGCGCGACCGCCGTATCCGAAGTCTTGTAGTCCAGCACCCGCACCGCGCCGGTCTCGCAGTGCCGGTCGATCCGGTCGATCTTCCCGCGCACGCGCAGCCCGGCGATCTCCACCTCGAACGGCTGCTCCACCGCGGTGATCACCCAGCCCGCGGCGGTCTCCGCCGCCTGCACCTCCGCGAAGCGCGCGAGGCGCTGGCGCGCGGACTCGACCTGGATCACCAGCGGCAGCGGCAGGTCCGCGCCGAACTTCGCCCGCGCGTGGCGCGTCAACTGGTCCAGCAGAAACTCGCGCAGCCGACCGACGTCGGTCGTCTCGCGCATCCCCGGATCGCGGCCCATCGCCTCCAGCGCGGCATGGCACAGCGTGCCGAAATCGAAGGCGTCCATCTCGCTCTTGCCCGCCTCCACCGCCTCCATCCGGAGCACATACTTCAGGTAGAACCGATACGGGCAGACCAGCCAGCGGCGCAGCGCCGTGACCGCCACCGTCGCCGGCGGCGCGGTCCGCCGCGGCTGCAGCCGCCACGCGCGCTGCCACGGCCGGTGCGACTCCGCGGCCTCGGGATTACGAAACAGGAACGCGATCCGCTGCGGCAGCTCGGCGTCCGGACAGCGCAGGAGCAGCCGGGACGGACGCAGCGGGTCGCCGGACGCCGACACCTTGCCCAGCAGCAGGTCCACGCGACCGCCCCGCTCCCGGCCGGCCACGAGCGCCTGCAGCAGGTACGCGTCGCGCGCGAACCGCGCAGCGTTCGTCTTGAGCCCGAGCCGCACGCGCAGCGACTCCGGCAGGAACGCGTCCTCGGAGACCGATTCCGGCACGAGGCCGTCGTTGCAGCCCGCCACGACCAGGTGCGGCGCGTCCTCGAAAAGCAACTCGAGCCAGCCCTGCAGCTCCAGCGCGCCCGCGGGCTTGTCCGCCGCACGCCGGCTCTCGCCAAACTGCCGCAGCGCGAGCTCCCACCACTCGTCGGACCGCAGCCGGCGAAACCGCCGCGCTGCGTCCGCGCTGGCGCGCATCACCGCGGTCCACTCCGTCGCGGCGTCCTGCAGGTGAGCGTCGGCGGTGATCGCCGAGTCCAACTTGCGGCCGCCGAAAAGGTCGCCAAGGACGCCGGCGACGTTTGCGGGGAACGCGCCCTGCGCGAGGCGCGCCAGCACGTCGGCGACGATCTCGAGCCCGGCGGCGACGACGCCCGCCGCATGGGCACGAGCGGCAGGCAGATCCGCCGGCAGGTGGCGGCGCCGCAGGTCGTCGAGTCCCTTGAGAAACTCCGCCCCCGAGAACGCCTCGCCGCCGCGCGCCGCCACGTACGCCAGGAAATCGGGGCAGCGGACGAGCTGCTCGACCGCCTCGAAACCCGCGCCCCGCCGGCAGGCCGCGAGCGCGGCCAGCAGATGGTAGAGCGCGCCGTGCTGGCGAAGCCGGCCCTCGGGATTGAAAACCGCCACGCCGGCGCGCGTCGCCTCCGCCTCGAGCAAGGGCAACACCTCGGGATCGGCGAACCCGAGCGCGAGCCAGCCCTCAGGACCGCGATCGGGCGCGCGTTCGCGATACTGTCGCGCCCAAGTGGCCAGGCGCGCCGCCTGCTCGGCGGCGTCGGCACACAGATGCACGCGCGCCTCGAAGTCGGGCAGCAGCAGGGGTTGTTCGCTCCAGACGTCCGACACGGGACGCCCCCAGGGGTCGAAACGCTCGGCCAGCGTCGAGGGCGCATACACCACGACCTCGACGGCCCGGTCCGTGGCGGCGGCGGACTCGAGCAGCGCCAGCGCCGAGGGCAGCGGGTCGACGGTCGCGAGCAGGACGACGCGTTCGATGCCCGCGAGCGCCGCTTCGGCGTCACGCGCCACGCCGCCCCGCGCGCGGGGATGCCGGCCGGCGGCCCGGAGGCGATCGGCCTGACGACGTTCGAGTTCGGCAAGCTGCGCCCAGCGTTCGGTTTCCGGAAAATCGGCGGCGATGCGTTGGGCAACGTCGGCCAGCCCGAGGTCGTTTTCGCCCAGTGTGTCCTGCAGCCGGGTGAACTGGTCGGCAAGCCGCATTTCCCAGGCAAAGGCCCGGCTGGGCGGATCGACCGGAAACACGGCGCGAAAATCGGCGAGGTCGATGGCGCGGAGGACCTCGCACCAGGCGGCGATCGACTCCAGGCGGGACGGCGCCTCCTCCTCACCGATCGAGGCCACCAGCGCCTCCGGCGTGAGGACGCGCGGCGGGAAGACCGCCGAACCGCGGCTGGCGGCGCGTTCCGCCAAGGCCTCGCGCAAACGGCGGCCCGACTGTCGGGTGGGCACCAGCACCAGCACGCGGCCGAGATCCAGCGGCTCGGGCCCGCGCCAATCCGCCGCCAGGAACGCCACCGCCTGCGGCAGCAACGGCCGGTCCCAGGGCAGAAAATGGCGGAGCGGTTTCAGCACGAGAGGCAAAGCTGAACGCGGATTGCGGGGCCCGCGCAACCCCAGATCCGCCCGCGGCGAGTACCGCGCACCCGTGGGTGCCGAAGAGCGGCAATGCAGCCCGGGGAGTATCTGGACATTATTCCACCACGGCGTACGAGTATCTGGACACTATCCCGTTATTAATTGATTTATAGATAATTATAATTGCACCCCTCGTACCCTCGTGATCGAGGCACCGCGTCGAGCGCCAGGCATCACGTGGTGTGGGGGGGCCGGAGGGAGAGGGCAAGGCGTGCATTGGGCGGACGCCGGCAGACGCCGCCGGGAAACGAAAAAAGCCCCGCGCGCACAAGGCACGCGGGGCTGGGAAAGGGAGACTCGGCTGGTGTTACTTCGCCAGGACGTACTTCGCGACGCTGGCCTTGGCCCGCGCGACGGCGTTCTTGTGCACGACGCCGGACTTGGTGGCCTTGTCCATGGCAGAGATGAAGGCGGCGCCGGTGAGCTTGGCGGCGGCCTTGTCATTCGCCTTCACAGCCTCGGCGAACTTCTTGCGGAGCGTCTTGAGGTTCGTCTTGACGGTCCGGTTACGGGTCGTGAGGCGCTGCGCTTTGCGCGCGGCTTTGATGGCGGATTTGGTGTTTGCCATGATGGTTTGGCGGGTCGGAGCCGGCCAAAAACTCAAAGCGGGGGAAGTGAGTCAAGGGTTTTCTCCAGGACGGCGTCCCAGCGCCGACGGGGTTCGGCCCGAAAAGATCGGCCCGGGCGGTGGCCACGGCAACGCCGGAAGTAGGGCCAAAATCGGGACCGAATGGCCCTAGTGCCGGGCGCTCCGAGCCGATATCATGGGGAATGTTCAGTTCCACCCGAGGCCCTGCCGGCCACCGACGCCGCCGCGATCGGCAGGCCGGCTTCACCATCGTCGAGGTTGGGGTCGCCGCCCTCGTGCTGGTCCTTTGCATCTCCTCCTCCCTGATTGCGCTCCAGCGCGGGTTCGTCGCGATCGACAACGCCCGGTACACCACGCTGGCCGGACAGATCCTGCAGAGCCAGATGGAGAAGCTGCGGCTCCTGACCTGGGCCCAGTTGACCGCCTCCCCCAGCGCAGGTGGACCGCCAACCAACGGCACCTTCACCCCCGACCTGACCGCCTCCGCCTCCGGGCAGCTCGCGAACTTTACCTGCTCGCAGGTCATCACCGCCTCCCCCGCTCCTTTCAACACGAGCATGCTGGATATCACCCTCACCGCGACCTGGAAGGGGTCCGATGGGCGCAGCCGCTCCCTCACTTACTTCACCCGCTATGGCCGCAATGGCATCTCCGACTTCTTCTACACGACGCGCTGACCGCCGGCGCGACCACCGCGGCTTCACGCTGACCGAGATCATCATCAGCGCCGGCCTGGCCGCGATCATCCTCACGGGCGTGATGACGACCTTCGTCATGATGGGCCGCACCGGCGCGCTCGCGCAGAACTACACCGAGCTGGAGGTCGAGGCCCGCAAGGCGCTGGAGCTCTTCTCCCGCGAGGCCCGCATGGCGCGGGGCGTCAGCGCCTACTCGGCGACGAGCGTCACGCTCCAGATTCCGGATACGAGCGCCTCCCGCACGGGCACCGGCGCCGGCGCGTACAGCGTGACCTACACGTTCGACACCAACGCCCAGACGTTCACGCGCACCGGCCCGCCGATCACCGCGCCCAGCGGAGCCAGCGCCACCACGGTGCTGGTGAAAAACGTCCACCAGGTGGGCACGACCGAATACATCCGCTACTTCCGCTACGTGGGCTCCGGCTACCAGACCGGCTTCACCACCAACGCCGCCACCAACAACGCCGAGATCAAGCAGGTGGAACTCACCTTCGTCGCCCAGCGCTCCGCCCGCACCGTCGCGACCGCCACCGACAAGGTGCTCTCGGCCCGGTTCATCCTGCGCAACAAGTGAACGCCATGCATCCGACTCCTGCCTCCGCCTGGCCCGCCCCCGCCGCCCGCAACCGCGGCTCGGTGCTCATGGTCGCGCTCATTCTCGCCGCCGTCCTGGCGATCTCGCTCACGAGCTACCTCCAGCTCACCACCCACTCGGGCAAGATGGCCAACCGCTCGTTCTACATGGACGGCGCGCAGAACCTCGCCGACGTCGGGCTCGAGCACGCGCTCTGGGCCATGAACAACGGCGGCAACTGGACCGCCGCCAATTTTGCGCTCCGCAGCGGCGCCACCGACCAGTACCAGGGCACGTTTCCCTCGGCCTCCGACTCTTTCCCGTTTTCCGCCGGCGCCCGCGGCCAGGTGAAGGTCTGGGTCGATCTCACCAACCCGCGCGTGCCCCACGCGGTCGCGCTCGCGACCATCACCCTCGCCGACGGCTCCCGGATCGAGAAGCAATCCGAAGCGTTCATGAAGGAGCGCTCGTACTTCGAGCAGGGCATGGTGGGCGACACGATCACCTTCAAGGGCCAGGTCACGGTCGACAGCTGGATCTCCGACGGTGACAACAACCCGTCCACCCCCGCCGTGCCGTACACGACGAGCGTCGCGCGCGACAACGGCAAGGTCGGCGCCACCGCGCTGATCGCCAGCGCCCTCAGCGGCGGGCAGGGCGATGTCGCCGGGTCGGTCTTCGTCGGCTCCTCCGAGACCGGCGGCGGCATCACGCTCGGCTCGCAAGGCGCGGTCGGCGACTTCGCGTGGATCAATGCCAACACCGGCGTCCAGGAGGGCCACGCCACCTACGATTTCACCGCCGACTTTCCCGACGTCTCCAACCCCACCCCGCCCGCCGGCACGACGGTGTACACGCTCACGTCGGCCGCGACGACGCTCCCGCGCCGCGACGCCAGCGGCAACCTCACCGACACCCCCGGCTCGGACGGCAACTACTACTACAAGGTCTCCGCGATCGATCTGTCGGGTAACACCGACACCATGACCATCCAGGGCGGCAACGTCATCCTCACCACGACGAACCCGACCGGCACGACGGTGAAGGCCACGGGAAACCACTCCGGCATCGTGGTCGACGCCGCCGCGAGCCTGAAAATCTACACCGCGGGCGACGTCGCGATCACCGGCAACGGCATCCTCAACGGCGGCGCCGCCGGCACGGTCGCGACCGCCAACCAGCCGATCAACTGCCAGATCTACGGCACGCGCAGCTCGGCCACGGCCGGGGTCAGCGGCACCCAGAAATTCGACATCAAGGGCAACGGCCACCTCTCCAGCGTCGTGTATGCGCCGAATGGAGACGTCACGATCAGCGGCAACGGCGCGGTCCTCGGCTCGATTGTCGGCCAGACCGTGGTGATGAACGGCAACGCGGCCTTCCATTTCGACGAGTCGCTGGCCGACAACCTCGGTTCCGGCCTCTGGAAACTGCAGAAGTGGCGGGAGCTCTCCACCCCCGCCGAGCGCGCCACCTACGCCGCCGCCCTGGCGTTCTGAGCGGAAGCCGCGGCCGGGGTCAGATGCCAGATGTCAGATGTCGGACGTCAGAAGCCGGAGGACGGAAGCCTGAAGCCGGAGGCCAGAGGCCGGAAGCCGAAGGACGGAGGCCTGACGGGCAGCTGAGATCCCGAGGTCGGACATTCCACTTTCACTCTCACTCTCACTTTCACTTCTGAAAGGCCTTAGCTTCGGGGCCGGTAAGCCGGATTTTGTCACTCCCGCTTGCGCGGGACGGATCGTCATTTCTCTCAGCACCGCCTTGCGGCGATCCTGCCCCGCCTTCCGCCCGACGCTTGCGCGCCGGGACAGAGGCGAGGTGCGGCATACCCGTGGCTATGGGACGGGCCGCCCAGCCACCTATTTTGCCTTGCACCGGACGGGGTTTTTCGTGCCGCCGACGTCACCGTCGGCGCGGTGGGCTCTTGCCCCACCTTTTCACCCTTACTGCGCCTTGCGACGCAGCGGTCTGTTTTCTGTGACACTGTCCGTCGACGCGCCTTGACGCGCGTCGCCCGCGCTTGCGGTGAAGCTTGCGCGGCATCCTGCCCTGCGGTGTCCGGACTTTCCTCTCCGTGCGAGCGGCGAACCGTGAGGTTCGCGCCCGCGACGTTCTTGTGCGGACGCGGCGTTACCCGCGCCTTGGGATCAAAGAACACGGAGCGACGACCAGGCCCCGAAGCTAAGGCGGCCATCAGGGCATGGCCCACCGGGCGAGGCAAGGCGCGTGACGACTTCTGATGCAACTCCAGCGCCAGCGCCGGAGTTAGCAGGGTTGCGCCGGCCCTTCCGCCCGCGGGGCGCGTCACTCCGGGCTTGGCTCGTTTGGCGCGCTGAGGCCAACATCGCCGCCTACGCCGCGCCGCGCCATGCATCCCGCCCTCCACGTTCGCCGCCCCGCCCTCGGGGCGGTCCTTGCCTTGGTGCTGCTGGCCGGGGCGGCAGGGGCGGCGCCGGGCGCCAAGCCGGAGTCCACCGCGGTTCCAGCAGTGATGCTGCCCGAGAGGGCGCACGATTTTGGTCGCGTCCCGCAGGGAACGGTCCTGCGGCACGGATTCACACTTCGCAACGAGGGCGGCCGCACCCTGCGCGTGATCGACCTGCTGTCCTCCTGTGGCTGCACGACCACGCCGGACTGGCCACGTGAGCTGGCGCCAGGCGCGTCGGGCGTCATCAGCGTGGCGCTGGACACGACTCAGTTCGCCGGTCCGATCACCAAGACGATCACCGTCGTAACCGACGATCCGCGGCAGCCGCGGATCGGACTCGAGCTCAAGGCAGACATCTGGACTCCCCTCAGTCTCTCCCAGCCGACGCTCCTGTTTCCGGCACTCTCCAGCCCGGACGCCACCATGACCCGCAGCATCACGCTGCGGCGGGAGGTCGAGGGGACGCTTGCCGTCACGAAGCTGCAATCGAGCAACCCGCGATTTGCCGCGGCGGCGCGAGAGATCTCTCCAGGCAAGGAGTACGAGCTCACAGTCACGCTCGTGCCGCCGTTGGCCGAGGGCACGCACACCGGCCGGATCACGCTGGAGACCGGCCTCGCCGAGTTGCCGACGCTGCAGGTCCCGGTGGTCGCAATCGTCCTGCCGGCGGTCCAGGTGGCGCCGACCGAGATGGCGTTTTCCAGCCCGCGGCTCGCGGCGGAAGAGAAGCGCTTCGCAGTCATCCTCAGCCACCGCGGCGCGAAGATTGAGGTGAGCGACGTCAGCACCGATGCGCCCGGGGTGACCTTCGCCACGACCGCCAAGCCGGACGGCCGGCAGGTCACCCTCGTTCTCACGTTTCCGGCGGGGTTCGCCCTTCCGCCCGAAGGCGGATTTGTCCTGCGCGGGCGCACGAATCACCCTGCCCATCCGACCTTTTCGATCCCGATCGTGTACCGGGCCGATTGAGTTTCGCCCCACCATGACCGCACGCCTGCCCTCGTTTGCCCGGGACCTGCTGCTCGTCGCGGCGGGCGGCATCGCGTTCGGTGTGGTGGCGAACGTGTTCTCTCCGCGCGGCCTGTCACTGACGCGGGATTACTTCGCCGCGTCCGCGCGTCCGGACGGGAGCGTCGGGGCGGTGCCGGCCGGTCGCGCCTTGGCCGTGAATGATCAAGGGCCACGGACCCGTCGGGGGTTCGCCAAGGTGAGCCACGCCCAGGTGGTCGGGCTGCATCGCGATGCGCGCCGAATGGGCGGAGCCATCCTGTTCGTCGATGCCCGCACGGGTGAACGTTACGCCGCCGGCCACATCCCGGGGGCGCATTCATTCGACCACTACCGGCCCGACGCGGGTGCGACGGCGCTGGCGGGTGCCGCCCTGGCGGCCGAACGGATCGTCGTGTATTGCCACGGCGGAGACTGCGAGGACAGCGACCTCGTTGCCACGGACCTGACCCAGCTCGGCGTGCCCGCCGACCACATCGTTGTCTACGCGGGTGGCTTCGCCGAATGGCAGCGCCAGGGAATGCCGATCGCCACCGGCCCGACGCCAGGAGGACAGCCATGAGCGCGCATCGCACCGCCTCCATCGTGGCCGCCGCGCGCCTGATCCTGGGCGCCCTGTTTGTCTACCTCGGTGTCATCAAGGTCATCGATCCGGTCGATTTTCTGAAGCACGTGCGCGACTTCGGCGTGGTGGAGCAGCCGCCCGCGCTGAACGCCATCGTGATCCTGCTGCCGTGGTTCGAAATCTGGAGTGGCGCACTGCTGCTCGCCGGCTGGAAAGCCCGCGCGACCGCCGCCCTCCAGCTCGCCCTGCTGGCGGGGTTCACGGGGCTGGTCTTCGCGCGAGCGTGGGCGCTGCACCGCGCCACCGGCGCGGCCTTCATGGAGGTGAGCTTCGACTGTGGCTGCGGCACCGGGCAGATGCTCGCCGGGATGAAACTGCTCGAGAATTCCCTGCTAATGATCCTCGCCGCCGTGGTGGCATGGGCCCCGGGCCGGTTTCATTCCGCGCCGGCAGAATTGCCGCCACCGGTGGTGTAACGGCGGCGGCCGGTCGGGCGCCGAGCGGCCAGACGCGACTCAGGCTTCCCAATACACGATCCGACCGCACTGATCGCAGGTCGGCAGCGCGGTCAGCGGGTCGGCGCCCTTGCCGCGGGCGGCGGACTCGACCTCGCTGGAAACCTTGAGGTGGCAGCCACCGCACTTGCCGGCATGCACCGCGACGATCGCCGGGAGATTCCGCGCGGCGATCCGATCGTAAACCCGCAACCGCGGCTCCGGCACCGGCCCGCGCGCGGCGGCAACCTCGGCCTCTGCCGTCTTGAGCTCGGCCGTCAGACTTTCCGCCCGTTCGCGGAAGGTCCTGAGCTTGGCCTCGTGGCCCGAAATATTGGCCTTCAGTTCGGCTTCCGCCGCGGCGAACCGCTTCCGAGCCTCATCGATGGCGTACATGACCTCCAGCTCCTTGCCTTCCAACTCACTAATGGATCGCTGGATAGACTCAATCTGCAAGCCCATGGCCTGATATTCGTCGTTCTTGCGAATCGAAAGCTGCTGAGTGCGGTAAAGCGCCGCCTTCTGTTCGCTGGAGGCAATGTCGGTCTCGACGGCCTTCTTCTTCACCTCCAAATCTTTAAGTTCGGATTTGGCGTTCTCGATCGCCGCCTTTTCGGCCGCGATCTTGGCCTCGACGGCGGCAACCTCGCCGGGGAGGGCCTTCAGTTGGGCTGCGATCCCATGCCTGCGCAGATCGCGATCCTGCAGAATGAGAAGAGCTTCAATCGCCGGGCTCGCCATGGTGGCGGCGAGCTTGCCGGTACCCCCGGTGCGGTCAAACACAACTCTCGTTTTAAAGGGAAAAGAAGGGCGCTTCAGGGGCCATTTTCACCAAAAAAAACCCTCGCCTCCGGACCGATCTCCCGAGACATTTTTCCTTTCATTTTCCTACCACATACCGGTCTCAAATCCCTCTTTCATGGCTGACGCTCCTGACACTCACAACGACGCGAAATTCAAAGCCGGAACGGAGGCGTACGACGCCTCAAAGATCCAAAAGCTCGAGGGCCTGGAAGGCGTCCGCAAGCGGCCCGACATGTACATTGGCGACACCAACGAACGCGGTCTGCATCACTGCGTCTTCGAGGTGGTCGACAACTCGATCGACGAAGCCCTCGCCGGGTTCGCATCCCAGATCACAGTGAGCATCCACCTCGATGGCTCCTGCTCCATCGAGGACAACGGCCGCGGCATCCCGGTCGACATGCATCCGACTTACAAGATTCCGGCCTTGGAGCTCGTGCTCACGAACCTCCATGCCGGCGGTAAGTTCGGCAAAGGCGCCTACCAGGTGTCGGGCGGTCTCCACGGCGTCGGCGCCAAGTGCGTCAACGCCGTCTCCGAATGGTTCGAGGCCGAGGTCCGCCGGGCCGGCAAGGTCTACCAGATGCGGTTCGCGCAGGGTAAGACCACCCAGAAGATGACCGTGATCGGCGACACGAAGAAGACCGGTACGAAAATCACCTTCAAGCCCGACCCCGAGATCTTCCAGACCACGCGCGAATTCCAATACGAGATCCTCGCCCGGCGCCTCCGCGAACTCGCCTTCCTCAATCCCGGCATCCGCATCGAGCTCGTCGACGACCGCGCCCAGAAGAACGAGCTGTTCTACTTTAAGGAAGGCATCACGGAATTCGTTAAGTTCCTGAATCAGAACAAGACAGTCCTGCACGACAAGCCGATCACCTTCAGCGACACCGTGTACGACGAGCAGGACTCGACCAAGGCCCCCATCACCGTCGACGTCGCCCTGCAGTACAACGACAGCTTCGCCGACCAGGTCTTCGCCTACGCGAACTCCATCTACAATCTCGAGGGCGGCACCCACCTGAGCGGCTTCCGCACTGCCCTCACCCGCGTCATCAACAATTTCGCCAAGGGCCAGGAGCTCATCAAAGAGAAGGATCCGGCCATCACCGGCGACGACGTACGCGAGGGACTCGTGGCCGTCGTCAGCGTCAAGGTCCCCGAGCCCCGCTTCGAGGGCCAGACCAAGACCAAGCTCTCCAACGGCGAGGTCGACGGCATCGTCCAGAAGGTCGTAGGCGAGAAACTAAAGTTCTTCCTCGAGGCCAACACCGCCGTCGGCAAGCGCATCATCAGCAAGTCGCTCATGGCCGCCCGCGCCCGCGAGGCCGCCCGCAAGGCCCGCGAGACCATCCGCAAGGGTGCGCTCTCTGGCGGCGGCCTGCCCGGCAAGCTGGCCGATTGCTCCGAACGCGACCCTTCGCTCTGCGAACTGTTCATCGTCGAGGGCAACTCCGCCGGCGGCTCCGCCAAGCAGGGCCGCGACCGCCGCTACCAGGCGATTCTCCCGCTCCGCGGCAAGGTCATCAATTCCGAGAAGGCCCAGCTCGACAAGGTCCTCAACAACGAGGAAATCCGGACGCTCATCACCGCCATCGGCACCGGCATTGGCACCGGCGAGGAGGACGCCTCCTTCAACCCCGAGAAGGCCCGCTACCACAAGATCGTCATCATGACCGATGCCGACGTCGACGGCTCCCACATCCGCACCCTCCTGCTGACCTTCCTCTACCGCCAGATGCGCGGGCTGTTCGACAAGGGCTTCGTCTACATCGCCCAGCCGCCGCTCTATAAAATCAAGCGCAAGAAGCGGGAGCAGTATATCGACAACGACGAGCAGCTGAACCGCATCCTCCTGGAGCTCGGCTCCGAGGACGTCGTGCTGACCCGCCTCCGCGACAACCACACCTTCGACTCGACGCAGATCGACAAGATCGTCGAGAACCTCGCCACCCTCGAAAAGCTCGGCGCCGGCGTGACCCGCCACGGCGCGTCGCTCTCCGAGTACCTGGATTTTCACCAGACCGAGACGCACGAACTGCCGCGCTACGTCGCCCGCATCCGCGAGGGCAACAAGGAGAGCCACGAGTTCCTCTTCGACGACAAGGCCAAGGCCGAGTTCTTCGAGCGCAATGCCATCGACGCCGGCGAGGCCGAGGATGCCGATCCCACCGCTCCCGGCGGCGGCTCGCGTCCCCCGATTTCCCCGCACGGCCATCGCCGCATCACGCTCCACGAGATCTTCGAGAGCACCGAGATGTCGAAGCTCCTGCGCGCGAACGTGAAGATCGGCCTCGACGTGAACCACTTCACCCGCACCGAGCAGGCCCGCTACATCATCACCGAGAACGTCGGCCAGAAGAGCGAGACCCGCACCGAGCTGCATTCGCCGCTCGAGATCGTCAGCCACATCCGCGCCAACGGGCGCAAGGGCCTGTCGATCCAACGGTACAAGGGTCTCGGCGAAATGAATCCCGAACAGCTCTTCGAGACCACGATGGACCCGGAGAAGCGCCGGCTCCTCCGCGTTTCGATCAACGACGCCGCCAAGGCCGACCAACTCTTCACCCTGCTCATGGGCGACGAGGTGCCGCCGCGCCGACAGTTTATCGAAGACAACGCCCTCAACGTCCAATACCTCGACGTGTGAGTCGGTAGCATGGAGGAGCGCTCGCGACCAGGCCGCGGCCCGCGCCGCTTCCCTGGTCCCCGCCCGCTCCTCCCCTCGCCCTCCCGCCATCCCGGCTCCCTCCCTCCCTTTCCAGAATGTACACCGCGAGCGAAAAACTCTCCTCCGCCAACATCACGGACATCATGCAGACGGCCTACATCGATTACTCGATGTCGGTCATCATCTCGCGTGCGCTGCCGGATGCCCGCGACGGCCTCAAGCCGGTGCAACGCCGCATTCTCTACGCGATGCTGCGCGAAGGCCTCGTCCACAACCGGCCGTACGACAAGTGCGCCGGCGTCGTCGGCGAAGTCCTCAAGAATTACCACCCGCACGGTGACGCCTCCGTCTACGACACGCTCGCGCGTCTCGCCCAGACGTGGGTCATGCGCTACCCGCTGATCGATCCGCAGGGCAACTTCGGCTCCATCGACGGCGATCCGCCGGCCGCCTACCGTTACACCGAGTGCCGCCTCAACGAACTCGCCGAGGAACTCCTCCGCGACATCGAGGAGGACACCGTCGACTTCGTCGCAAACTACAAGGAGTCGACCACCGAGCCGACGATCCTGCCCGCCGCCCTGCCCAACCTGCTGATGAACGGCTCGACCGGCATCGCGGTCGGCATGGCGACCAACATCCCGCCGCACAACCTGCACGAGATCATCGACGCCGCGACGGCGATCATCGACCGGCCCAGCATCTCGCTCGATGAGCTCTGCTCGGTGATCCGCGGCCCCGACTTCCCCACCGGCGGCGTCATCTCCGGCCGCGAGGGCATCCTCAGTTATCTCAAGACCGGCCGCGGTCTCCTCCGTGTGCGCGGCAAGGCCCACACCGAGGAAACCAAGGGCGGCATGGAGCAGATCGTTATCACGGAAATCCCGTATAACGTGAACCGCGCCACGCTCGTCACCCGCATCGCCGACCTGGTCTCCGACAAGGAGATCGACGGCATCCGCGACCTGCGCGACGAGTCCGACGAGAACACCCGCATCGTCATCGAGCTGAAGCGCGGCGAGCAGGCGAAGGTCGTCATCAACCAGCTCTTCAAGAAGACCCAGCTCGAGAACTCCTTCGGCGTCACCCTGCTGGCCATCGACAAGAAGCGGCCGAAGCAGATGAACATCCGCGAGCTGCTCGACTGCTACATCGAGCACCGCCGCGAGGTCATCACCCGCCGCACGAAGTTCCGCCTGCGCCAGGCCGAGGACCGCGCCCACGTGCTCGAGGGCTACATCATCGCCCTCGATAACCTCGACGACTTCGTAAAGATCATCCGCGCCTCCACCAATCGCGAGGACGCCAAGCAGCGGTTGATGGCCAAGTACCCGCTCTCCGAGCGCCAGACCGACGCCATCCTCGAGCTGCGCCTCTACCAGCTCACCGGCCTCGAGCGCGACCGCATCGAGAAGGAGTACCTCGAGCTCATGAAGCTCATCGAGGAGCTGAAGGGCATCCTCGAGTCCGAGGAAAAGCTGCTCGCGCTGATCAAGAAGGAGCTCCTCGACATGAAGGCGAAGTATCCTTCGCCCCGCCTGACCGAGATCGAGGCCGCTGCCGGCGAGTTCCGGATGGAGGACGTCATCCCCAACGAGGGCTGCGTCATCACCGTTTCCCATCACGGCTTCATCAAGCGCACCCCGGTCGCCGACTACCGTTCGCAGCGGCGCGGCGGCAAGGGTGTGATCGGCGCCGAAACGTATGAGGAGGACTTCGTCGAGCACCTCTTCACCGCGAGCACGCACGACTTCATCCTGTTCTTCACGAACAAGGGCCAGTGCCTCGCCAAGAAGGTCTACGACGTGCCGGAGGGCACCCGCGCCTCGAAGGGCAAGTCGGTCTCGTCCTTCCTGCGCCTCAACGACGGCGAAAGCATCGCCTCGATGCTGTGCGTGAAGGACTTCGCCGAGGACCGCTTCCTCGTCACCGCCACCAAGGCCGGTATCATCAAGAAGAGCGCCCTCTCCGACTACGCCAACGCCACCCGCGAGGGCGGCCTCATCGGCATCAACCTCGATGAGAAGGACACGGTCATCGGCACCGTCCTCACCACCGGCGAGAACGAGCTCATCCTCGTTTCGAACCAGGGCCTGGCGGTCCGCTTCCGCGAGCAGGACCCCGAGTCCGGCGAGATTCTCTTCCGCGCCACGGGCCGCGCCACCGCCGGCGTCACCGGCATGCGCTTCAAGCTCAAGAGCGACTTCCTCCAGTCCATCGAGGTCGTTGATCATCAGGCCAAGTTCCTCGTCGCCAGCGAAGCCGGTCTCGGCGTCCGCACCCGCTTCGAGGACTACCGCCTCATCAACCGCGGCGGCAGCGGCGTCTGGGCCATCGATCTGCCGGAGGACGGCTCCATCCGTCTCGCTGGCGCGCTCTCCGTGAGCGAGAGCGACGAGATCATGCTCCTCACCGCCAAGGGCCAGAGCATCCGTTGCCCGGTGAAGGACATCCGCGAGACCAACCGCGGCGCCAAGGGCGTCCGCCTCGTCACCCTCGAGCCCGGCGACAAGCTCCTGAGCGTCGCCCGGATCGTGGAGACCGACGAGGAGCAGGCCGCCACCGCCTCGTCCCAGCCCGCCGAGCCCACCGCGTAAAGGGCGGCGGCCCCCCCGCCCATCTCTTCCTCTTACTCTTTCTCTTACTCTTACTCTCGCCGGAACGCCGCGATCGCTGGCGTCACGGCGGCCCGGAGCCACGGATTGAGAGTAAGAGTAAGAGTAAGAGTAAGAGTAAGAGAACGAGTAAGAGAGAAACTGCCGGGCTCAGCGCCCGCCCTTGGGCGACGGTCGGCCGGAGGATGCCGCTGGGTTGTCCATCGCCTCGGCCGCCACCGGAGTGGGCGTGGGCTCGAACAGCACCCGCGCGGGATCGGTCACCACCAGATACGCGACGACCAGCAGCGCGAGGCCGAGGTAAACCTGGATCCAGGCCAGATCGACGTTGTGCACCGGCTTGGGACGCGGCCAGTCGCTGAGAAGCTTGCGGCCGTTCACCCCAATCAGCGCGAGTCCCCCGACGGTCAGCGCAATCACTCCGGCCAACGCGAGGGTCATCGCGGTCCGCCTCCGAGGAGCCGCGCGGGCAGGAAGAGCAGCGCCTTCACCAGCGCAAGCAGCGCCTCCATCACGGTCGCCACGATGCGGAAGGGAATCGAAAGCAACCACAGGAAGGGCCACGCGATCAGGACCAGGAGCGCCAGCGGCCAGCACAGCACCAGCAGGAGCGCCCAGAGCAGAAAGGTCAGGAGCAGTTTCATGGCGGAACGCGTTGCCGGCACCGTGGGCCAATTGCGCCCGAACGCCAGCCGGCTTGCGTCAGCGGCTCCGGCACCGGACGGACGGGCTCACTTGGCGTCGACCGGCTCGACGCGCGCGCGCTGCCGCACGCCTTCGATCACGATCCAGAACGTGCCCAGCGCCCCCGGGACAATCTTCACGTTCGGCGCCGGCATCGGCGGGGTCACGTAGGTCGTATCGCCGGTCACCCGCCAGCGCTGGCCGTTTTCCAGCGTGAAGATCGTGTTCCGCCGCCAGCCGAGGAACTCCGTCGCGAGCCGGCTCTCCAGCGTCGTGTACTCGATCTGCGTGCCGGGCCGCAACAGCACCTTGGCGCGCTCGATCAGGCCGGGCTTCTTCTCCCCCTCGGCCTTCTGGGCGGCCTGGGCTTGAGCCTGGGCCTGCGCCGCCGCCGCCCGCGCCTCGGCGTCGGCCTGGGCCTGGCGCGCCTCGGCCGCCCGGGCTTGCGCCGCCTCGAGTTCCCGCTGCGCGGCCGCCAGCGCACCCGATTTGTACTGCTGCACCAGCGCGTCCAGCCGCGCGAGCTCGGCCGCGGAGAGTTTGCCCAGCCCCGCCGCCGCGAAGCTCTCCGCCGGGAGCAAGTGGGAGAAACTGTCCTCCGCCGCGTAGCCCGCCACCGTCGCCACGAGGAACAGCACGATCAGCCGAAAGCCTGGTTTCATGCCTGCAACTCAGCGGGGACGCCGGACGCCGGCAATGCGAATTCCGCGCCGCGCCGCGCGCTTTTTTGCTTTCGCCGGGATTCGTTCAACGTTCTGCTCTCGACGTTCTCATGGCCGGCAAGATCACCACTCTCCTCGATCCCGCCCGAATCCTGCTCCGACTTGAGAGCACGAAGCGCACGGCCGCGCTGCACGAGATCGCGAGTGTCCTCGAGGGACATCCCGATGTGGCCAACCACCGCGGGTTCTACGACGAGCTGCTCGCGCGCGACCGGCTCGACACCACGAGCCTCGGCAACGGCGTCGCCCTCCCGCACGCCCGCACCGAGCACGTGAAGAAGATCGTCATGGCCGTGGGACGGAGCGAATCCGGGATTCCTTTCGAGGCCAACGGCGAGACCGTCCGGCTCTTTTTCATGCTCGGCACGCCGAAGACCAAGCCCGGCGATTACCTCGCGGTGGTCAGCGCGCTCTGCAAGCTGCTGCGCGATCCCGCCGATCGCCAGGCCCTCCTGAACGCCGCCACGCCGCAGGAGTTCATCGACGCGGTCAGCGCGATCGAAACGCGCCTCGGGCTGTAAGCCCGCGCGCCCGCCCCGTCCGCGCCGATTTGGAGCTTGGCGCGACCGGCCCGTTCACGGCAGCTTCTGCCCGGTTACCCATTCAGCGATGATCCGCTCGTTCATCTTCAGCGACGGCAAGCTCGTCGGCCAGGACCTGGAACTCGAGGCGCTGCGCCTGGTGCGCGCCGACCGGGGCCTCGTCCTGTGGGTGGATCTCGAAAACCCCACGCCCGAGGAGACGAAGTCCATCCTCGACGGCGTCTTCCAGTTTCACCCGCTGGCCATCGAGGACTGCGTCGCGCCCGATTCGCTGCCCAAGGTCGAGGACTACGAGGATTACCTTTTCATCGTCACCCACGCGGTCGATTTCACCCGGACCGAGAAGTTTAACACCACCGAGCTCGATGTCTTCCTCGGCCGCGAATTTCTCGTCACCTACCACGTCCAGCCGCTGCGCTCCGTTTCCACCCTCGCCGACCGCACGCTCAAGGCCGTCGGGCCGGGCCCGCGTGGCCCCGACCGCATCGCCCATGCGTTGATGGATCTCATCATCGACAACTACGGCCCGGTGCTCGACGAGCTGCGCGGCGAACTCGAGGAGATCGAGGAACACGTCCTCGCCCGCGAATCCGCCCATGAGGCCCTCGTCGGCGAACTGCTCCACGTGCGCGGCGACTTCAACCGCCTGCGCGCCATCGTCCGGCCGCAACGCGACGTCATCGACCGCCTCGCGCGCGGGGACAGCAAACTCATCCGGCCGAAGCTGCTCCCGTACTTCCGCGACCTGCGCGACAACCTCGTCCGGCTCGAGGAAACCTCCGCCAGCTACCACGAACGCCTGTTGATGGCGTTCGACATCTACCTCAACAAGGCCGCGTTCGAGTCGAACGCCGGCATCAAGTTCCTGACCGCCCTCACCGCCATCTCGCTGCCGGTGACGATTGTCGGCGGCTGGTACGGCATGAACTTCGAGCACATGCCCGAGCTGCACTCGCCGTACGGCTATATCGGCGCCGTCGCCTTCACCCTGATCGCGACGATCCTGATGGTCATGTACCTGAAGAAGAAGAAGTGGTTCTAAGCAGCCTGCGGACCTCGTCCGCAGGCTGCTGAGCAAAATGGCTACGCCATTTTGGAAAAAGAGCAGGGCCGCAGTGCCCACTTTTGTGGGATCAGATGATCCTGTGGCACCCCGCTCCTGCAAACTCGGTAGCAACAGCATCGCTCGCGCCGCCGCCACCGTTGGCAAGCGCCGCGCCGGTAGGTAAACACCTCCCTGCGGGCCCGCCCATTCTCCCCGCCCGGAGGCACTCAGTCCCAAAACAGCAGCGCGAAGTCCACCGCGCCGAGCAGCATCACGACCGGGCCGGCGAGCTTCCGCCAGCGCAGGCGAGCCTTGGCGACATCCTCCGTCAGCCGCCGGTCCTTCACTTCCTCCTCCGCGCGCATGATCCGATCTCCGAGGCGGATCTGCAGGTAGGCGCCAGTAAGGAGCAACACGACGCCCGCGGCGAATTTCCATTCGTCGCGCAAGATCTGCCCCAGCACGGGGCTCATCCAGCGGACCGCGTTCATGCGCGACCCTTCGCGGCCGGCGTGGACGACACTCTCCACGTCGGCCGACCGATTGAGGCAGGGGAAAGCGGGCGCCGGTTAGGGAAAATCATGATCCGAACTGAGTCGCTCCTTGGTATCCAAGAACCGGCGTCGGGCAACGCCCAACCCGGCTGCACCAAAAAACGGGTACAGTACGCATCTCCGCGGCCAGCGGCGCCGCCGGGATTTCGCTGTGCCCGCGCCCGCCCGCGCGCTACAACGGGCGCCATGAAGCCGATTCCGCTCCCGCCCTGCCCGTACCAGCCACAGCCCTACACGGGCCCCGGCGCGGCCGAGGTGCTGGAGGTGCGGCAGCGTCACCTCAGCCCGGCGCTGTTTCATTACTACCGTCGTCCGCTGATGATCGTGGAGGGCCATGGGCAGTGGCTGTTCGACGAAACCGGCCGGCGTTACCTCGATGCCCTGGGCGGCATCGTCTCCATCAGCGTGGGCCACTGTCATCCGCACGTCGTCGCCGCCGTGAACGCCCAGAACGAGCGGCTCCAGCACACGACCACGATCTACCTGCATCCGAACGTCGCGCTCTACGCCCGGGACCTCGCGGCGCGCTTCCCCGGCGATCTCAAGGTGGTGTACTTCGTCAACTCGGGCTCCGAGGCCAACGACCTCGCCGTGCTGATGGCCCGCGCCTACACGGGCAACTACGACATGATCGCGCTGCGCAATGGCTACCACGGCGGGAGCCAGTCGACCATGAGCCTCACGTCCCACCAGACGTGGAAGTTCAACGTGCCGCACTCCTTCGGCGCCCAGCACGCGCAGCTGCCCGACCTCTACCGCGGCCCTTACGGCAAGGACGATCCCGAGGCGGGCCGAAAGTACGCCGCCGATGTCGCCGACCTGCTGCAGTACGCCACCTCCGGTCGCGTCGCCGGCTTCATCGCGGAGTCCATCCAGGGTGTCGGCGGTGCCGTCGTGTTTCCCGAGGGCTACCTCCGCCATGCCTACGCGCACGTGCGCGCCGCCGGCGGGCTCTGCATCGCGGACGAGGTCCAGGCCGGCTTCGGCCGCACGGGCACGCATTTCTGGGGCTTCGAGACGCAGGGCGTCATCCCCGACATCGTCACGCTGGCCAAGGGCATCGGCAATGGCGTGACGCTCGGGGCGGTCGTCACCACGCCGCAGATCGCGCAGGCGCTCACGCAGCGGCACCATTTCAACACGTTCGGCGGCAATCCCGTCGCGTGCGCCGCGGGGCGCGCCGTGCTCGAGGTCATCGCGCGCGAGCGGCTGCAGGAAAACGCGCTGCGCGTCGGTGCCCGGCTCAAGGCCGGCCTGGTCGGCCTGGCCGCGAAATACCCGCGCGTCGGTGACGTCCGCGGGCTCGGCCTCCTGCTCGGGATCGAGCTGGTGAAGGATCGCGCCACGAAGGAGCCGGCGCCCGAGGCCTGTCTCGAGGTGTTCGAGCTCGCCCGCGAGCACGGGCTCCTGCTGGGCAAGGCCGGGCTGCGGAGCAATACGCTGCGCATCACGCCGCCGTTGTGCCTCACAGCCGATGACGCCGACTTCATCGTGAGCGTCCTCGACGCCTGCCTGGCCCGCGTGGGTTGACGGCCGGGACGGGTGGGCCGCCGGACCGGCCGCGCGTACTGCGGCGCAGGTATCAGCGCCCGCCCTACAGTTTTCGACTCCGGCCGCCGCCGAGCAGCGAGAACAGGAAGAGGACGAGGAATACGACAAACAGGACCTTCGCGACCATCGCGGCCGTGCCCGCGATGAACCCGAAGCCGAGCACGCCGGCGATGATGGCGACGATGAGGAAAAGCAGTGCGTAGGAGAGCATAGGGAACGCGGTTTAGTGGTTGTGCGGGGTGCCGCCGCGAATCATGCCGCCGATCCCGACGATCGCCGCCACGACGCCGCCAATGAGCAGCCAGATCGAGCGGTCGGTGGGATTGCCGGTGAAGAAACGGGAGACGTCGGAACTAAACGACGTCGAAGCGCTGACGCCGTAGATGATCAGCGCGCAGCCGATGACGAGCAGGGCAATCGAGAGGGTTCGGTTCATGCCCCCACTGTGCGCTGGGCGCGGCGGATGTTTCCGCCGAAGTGGACGCCGTCCGCGTTGAATTCCCCGGATCGACCCGCCCGTGATTCTCCGGGGGTCCGTCGGGCGCAACCGCAGGACGGCGCGGCGCTGGCGCCGGTCCCGGGCTACGGAATCCGGAGGACCATTCCGGCCCGCAGATCGCTCTCGCTGCGCATCACGTCGCGATTCGCATCATAGATGCCGCGCACCTGGGCGGCGGTGACGCGCGAACCGTAGTACTGCCGGGCGATGCTCCAAAGTGACTTGTCTCCCCCGCCCACGGTATGGGCGCGGCCGCCCGTCGCTCCCGGGCGCGTCGGCGCGCCGGGCCGGGTGGGCGTCGTGGCCGTACGCTCGGTGTACGTGCGCGACGGCGCGGTCGGCGTCGGCGTCCGCGCGGTCGTCGCCGCCGGGCGGCCGGTGGCCGGCGGATTCGCCGGCGTCACGACCGGAACCGGCGCCGTCAACCCGCGGGTGAAAGGCGATTCGTCGGCTGCGGCCGGCGCGGCGGTCACGACCGGCGGTTCGACCTCGGTCGTTGGCACCTCGGCGTTCTCGCCCACGGCAATCAGGGGCGGCGGCCGCAGCATCGGCACGCTGGAGGCACCGCGCAGCGTCTGCAGCTCGGCCTCGAGCTCCTGCACCTTGCGCCGCAGACGCTCGACGTCCTCGCTGCCCTGCAACTGCACCGGCTGGTCGCCGCCCTGCGCGCGCAGGACCAGCCGCGCGATCGCGCGCATCGCCGCATCGCGCTGGCCGCGCACGACGTCCGCCCGCGCGCCGTTGGGCTCGAGCTGGAGGAACTTGCCGAAGTGATGATAAGCCTCGACCGGGTCCTGCGCCCAGTTGAGGTACAGCTCGCCGGCGGAGAGGTGGGAAAGTGGCGCGCCGTTTTCGCCGCGCCGGTCGACCACCTTGAGGAACGCGTTCAGCGCCTCGCCGTTGCGGCCCTGGTTCTTGAAACTCTGCGCCTGCTGATACAGCGGCTCCGAACGTTCGTCCGGCATGGCCACGCTCCCGCTGCGCCCGCAGCCCGAGGCCAGGAGCAGCGCCGCGGCGGCGGCCAACCCGAGAAAATTGCGTCGAAGCGACATCAACAGGAAAGGGATTGAATGAACCCTCGTTCGGCCTAAATTCCGCAACCTCCCAGCCGACGACTCAAACCCTAAATGGCCCTTTCCACGAAAACCGCCATCGCTCGCGCGCGCGCCTGCATTCGCATCGAGACCGCCGCGCTCAACGCGACGGCGCGGGGCCTCGGTGAGGGATTCGCCGCCACGGCCCGCGCCGTCGAGGAGACCCGCGCGCAGGGCGGCAAACTGATCTTCAGCGGCGTCGGCAAGAACGCGCCCATCGCGCAGAAGATTGCCGCCACGTTCAACAGCACCGGCATCTCCTCCTGCTTTCTCGACGCAACCCAGGCGCTGCATGGCGACCTTGGCCTCGTGGCGGAGGGCGATCTCGCGTTCCTGCTGAGCAACAGCGGCACCTCGGAGGAGGTCCTCCGGCTGCTGCCGATCCTGAAGCGCTTCGGGATCCGCGTCGTCGCCTTCACGAGCGTGGCCGATTCCGAGCTCGCCCGCGGCGCCGATCTGCAACTCATCTTCCGCGTGCCACGCGAGGCCTGCCCGCTCAAGCTCGCGCCCACCGCCAGCACCACGGCGGCGCTCGCGCTCGGCGACGCGCTCGCGATGGTGCTACTCGAGGCGCGCGGCTTCACCCGCGACGACTTCGCCCGCTACCACCCGGCTGGCAACCTCGGCCGCGTCCTCCTGTTGCGCGTGAAGGACATCATGCGCACCGGCGAGCGTCTGCCGGTCGCCCTCGAGACGGTGAGCACCCAAGACGCGATCCTGGCGATGACGAAGGCCAAGAGCGGGAGCATCGCGCTCGTGGCGCCGCGCACCGGCAAACTCACCGGCATCCTCACCGACGGCGACTTCCGTCGCAGCGCGCTGACCGGTCCCGATTTTCTCCGCCAGCCCGTGGCCACATTCATGACGCGCAACCCGAAGGTGATCGCCGAGACTGCGCTGGCGGTCGAGGCCCTCCGGGTCTTCGAGGCGTACAAGATCGACGACCTGATCGCGATCAACGGGCGGGGCCAGCCCGTGGGGCTGGTCGACAGCCAGGATTTGCCGAAGCTGAAGATGATGTGAAGACCCCGATTCGCATCGGCATCATCGGCATGGGCGGCTTCGCCGGCTCGCATCACCAGGCCATCGCCCGTCTGGAGGAACGCGGGCTCGCCAAGCTGATCTGCACCTGCGACCCGAATCCCGCCGCCTTCGCCGCCGAGCAGCAGAACTGGCGCTTCGCCGCCCGCGGCGTCGAGGTGTACAACGACTACCGCGCCATGCTGCACGCCTGCCAGCACCGGCTCGACGAGGTCGTGATCCCGACGCCGATCCAGCTGCACGCGGAGATGCATCTCGCCGCCGTCGCGTACGGCCTGCCCGCCTACGTCGAAAAGCCGCCGACCCTCGATCACGCCGAGTTCGAACGCATGGTCGCCGCGGATGCCCGCGCGCGAAAGTCCTCCCTCGTCGGCTTCAACTTCATCATCGAGCAATCGCGGCTGGCGCTGAAAACCCGGCTGCTCGCCGGCGAATTCGGCGCCATCCGCGGCGCCACCCTCTGCGCCCTCTGGCCCCGCCCCGCCGGCTACTTCGCCCGCAATGCCTGGGCCGGCCGGCTGATGCTCGGCGACCGGCTCGTCCTGGATTCCTGCTTTGGCAACGGCATGGCCGCGTTCGTGCACAATCTGCTGTTCTGGACCGGCACCGGCGACCTCTACAGCTGGGCGCAGATCGCCGCGGTGCGCGCCGAACTTTACCGCGGCCATGCGATCGAGGGCGCCGACACGTTCTTCGTCGAGGCCGACACCGTCGACGGCATCACGCTCCGGTTCGCCACCTCTCACGCCTGCTCCGGGCCGAGCGGGCAGACCGAGCTCATCGTCTGCGACAAGGCCACCCTCCGCTACTCGGTCGGCGGCCAGGTCGAGATTCGCTGGAACGATGGCCGCACCGAACGCATGCAGCCGGAGCCGTTCGACCCGCTGACCGAGAACCATCTCGCGTACTTCCGCTACCTCAACGGCGAGTCGCCCCGGCCCGCCACCAAGCTCGCCGACGCCCGTCCGTTCGTCACCCTCAATGCCCTCGCCTACCTTTCCAGCGGCCGCATCACCCCGCTGCCCGCGGACCAGCTCAGCTGGAAACGCGACGAGAAGGAGCAGAAGGACTATCTCCAGATCAGCGGCATGGCGGCCGTCCAGGAGAATTTCCTCGTCCGCGGCGTGTGGCCGAGCGCCGCTGGTTGGGCCCGGAGCCCGGCCGAAGTGGCCACGCCCGCCGACCTGCCCCGCCTGCCGGCCACCATTCGGGAAATGGTCTCGGCCGTGGCAAAATAGCGCCGCGGCCCGTCCGGGCCGGCATGCGGCGCACCACCCCGTCCCGCCGATCCTCGACAAGGCGCGACCCGCCCGCCACCTTGCGCGCCCATGGCTGAGTCCAACCGCCCCCTCGCCAACCGCATCCTTCTCGGGCTCGCGATCGGCGTCGCCGCCGGAATCGCCACCCTGATCGCCGGCCGCTTCGCGCCCCCCCTGCTGCTGCACGCGCGCACGTTCTCGACCACCGTGCTCGACCCGCTCGGCCAGGTGTTCCTGCGCCTGCTCTTCTTCGTGGTGATCCCGCTGGTGTTCGCGTCGCTCGCGACCGGCGTCGTCCAGCTCGGCCGCCTCGATCGGCTCGGCCCGCTCGCCGGCCGCACGTTCCTCCTCTTCTTCCTCAACATGGCCATCGGCGTGGGGCTCGGGCTGCTGATGATGAATCTCGTCCAGCCCGGCGACTACCTCGAGCCCGCCGCGAAGGAACGCCTACTGCACGAATTCGGCGGCGCCGCGCAGAAGCACATCGCCACCGGCAGCAGCAACCCCTCGCTCTCGTTCGCCACGCTGGTGGAGATGTTCATGCCACGGAACCTGCTCGGCGCCGTGGTCGGGCAGTCGAAGGCCACCATCGGGGACGTCCTGCCGCTTATCCTGTTTGCCATCCTCGTCGGCGCCGCCGGCACCAAGCTCGCGCGGGAAAAGCGGCGGCGACTGCAGGAGGGGCTGGAACTGGTGTCGGAACTGATGACCGGCATTGTCGACTTCGCGCTCCGCCTCGCCCCCTACGCCGTGCCGGCGATGATCTACAGCGTGATCGTGAAGATCGGCGTCGACATCCTCTTCGCCCTGGGGACCTTCGTGCTCGGCTGCGTCGCCGTGATGCTGCTCCACCTTTTCGGCACGATGTCGCTGTGGATCCGGCTCTGGGCGCGGCGTTCGCCCCGCCAGTTCTTCTCCGACATCCGCACGATCCTGGTGACCGCCTTCTCCACCAGTTCCAGCAACGCCACCCTGCCCGCCGCCCTCGAATGCGCGCGCGACACCCTCAAGCTCAAGCCAAGCGTCGCCGGTTTTGTCCTGCCGCTGGGCACGACGATGAACATGAGCGGCACTGCCCTTTACGAGGGCTGCGTCGTGCTCTTCGTCGCCCAGGTCTTCGGCGTCGATCTCTCCTTCTTCCAGCAGGTCACGCTGCTGCTGCTCTCCGTCCTGAGCGCCGTCGCCGTCGCCGGGATTCCCGGCGGCTCGCTGCCGCTGATCGCCGGACTCCTCGCCACTTTCGGCATCCCGCCGGAGGGCATCGGCATCGTCCTCGGCGCCGACCGGATCCTGGACATGACTCGGACAATGACCAACGTCGGCTCCGACATGGTCACCGCCCTGGTCGTTGATGCCCAGACGCCGGCGGAGCCGGACGCGGCGGCCTAGTGGACCGCGCGCCTACTTCTCGCTGACCAGCCCGATCACGCCCCCGGCCACGCGGCCACCCGCGTCGCCCGTCGGCTGCGATTTCAGGTCGTCCGCCTTGGCGTGAATGATCACCGCGCGGCCGATGATCGCATGCGGCCCGGTCAGCTGCAGCTTGGGGTCGACAAAGTCGACGAGCGCGTGGCCGTCCGGCCCCGCCTCGAGGTTGCCGAGATCGCCGGCATGGCGCTCGGTCGCAGTCCGCGCGGCGTGCGGGTGGCCCTCGGGATTGAAGTGGCCGCCCGCGGAGGTCAGGTCGGGTTTCGACAGGTCGCCCTTCTCATGCACGTGAAAGCCGTGGGCACCGGGCGTCAGTCCCTGCACGTCCGCTTCGACGCGCACGCCGTCTGCCACCTGGGTGAACTTGACGGTGCCGGTCACCTGGCTCCCGCTGCCGGGGACGAGCACCGCGATGGCGCTCGCGCCCGCGGGCACCGGCGGTTTGGCACCATGCATGTGATCATGCTGGGCCAGCGCCAAGGGCGAGAGCGCGGTCAGGACGGCGGCGGCGAAGCCGAGGCGGATACGGGGGGAGAGGATCATGGTGGGTGCGGGTTGGATTTTGCCGCGCACCTCTACTGAGATCCGCGGCATTCGCAAACGACCCCGCGGGCCGCGCTCACACCACGGGGCGGCGGCGGAAGTAGACCAGCCCCGGCATCGCCAGCCCCACGGCCAGCGCGGCCACGATCACGAACGCCCGCAGCCCGGAGTTCAGCGTCTGCGCCACCAACTCGGGCGTCGCCCCCTTCTGGTAGATCTGCTGGAGCGTGATCAGCGCCGTGAAGAGGGGGACGCCGGGAATCATCGGGATCACCGCCGCCACCGTGAAAACCTTGGGATGAGCCCGCAGCCGCTGCGCCCGCCACACGCCGACAAAGCTGATCAGCGAGGCGGCAATCAGCGTCGCGACCTCGATGGGCACGCCGTGGTGCACGAGCAACTGCTGCAGGGCGTGGCCGCCGGCGCCCAGCAGCGCGCAGTTCACCAGCACGCCCGTCGGCACGTTGAACATGAGCGCAAACCCGAGCGCGGGCACCGCCGCGAGCAGCATGTCCTGCACGACTTCGATCCAGCTCATGGCAGCCACCCCCACACCCGCCATACAGTCATGGCGGACAGGATTCCCGTGCAGGTCGCCGCCGACAGCAGCAACGCATACATGCCCCGCGAGATGCCGGTGTTCATGTAGCCCTTCAGCATGTCCGACACGGAGTTGATCAGCGGATACCCGGGCACGAGCAGGAGCACGCTCGCGGCCATGGCCGCGCGGGGTGTCGCGCTGAGATCGTAACGGAAACCGACGACCGTCAGCGAGGTGGCCACGAACGCCGTGACGGCAAACACAATCACCGGGTTGAAATGCAGGTGGGCCAGCAGCTGGCGCACGCCCATGGCGACCGAGCCCGCCACGGCGACAAGCCCACACGCCATCCAGTCGGCGTGGTTCAACCGCGCGAAGCACGCGCACGAGAGTCCGACCATGAGCGCCACGAGCCAGCGCGGATGATGCCGCGGCGCCAGCGCCAGCAACCGCGTGCGGTACGTCGCGCGGTCGAGCTTCCCCGCCTCGACGTCGAGGACGAGTCGTTGGACGTCCATCACCATCTGCATGTTGATACCGCGGTCCAGATTCCGGCGGACCGTGGTCTTGCTGCGCCCCCGAATGCGCACGGTCACCGTCGCCGCGTTCGCCATCAGCGCGATCTCCACGCGTTCGGCCCCGAGCGCTTCGCCCACGCGCCGGCTCAGCGACTCGACCAACGCACTCTCCGCGCCGTGCTGCAGCAGCCGCAGCGCGGTCTCCGCGCAGAGGGGCGCGAGATCGATCGGCTGTGGATCCGGTGGACGTTCGTCGCTCACGCCGGGAGACTGAGTGAAGTCACGCGTCGCTGGCGAGCGACTTTCCCGGGCCGCGGCGGGGCCGGCATTTACCTCAAGTCTCACAGCCCAAACCCCCTAGCGGCAGGGCAAAACGGCCCCAACCGCCACTGAACTGCCCCTCCGTGACGTGGATACGTTCGCCCCGGCGGGGGCCAACAAAACGCTGGTGATGGCCAAAAAGGGCAAAAAGCGCGCACGTTTTGGCAATCGGGAACAGGAGCGCCGGCAAAAAATCCGCTAGAGTGACCGCGTGTGGGAACAGTAAGTTAGTAGTAGCACCGGCGCAGCTTGTGGGGCTGCGCCGGTGCCTTTTTTTGGGCCGGCCGCGCCGCGACCGCGTCCAGAACCTCCCGCAGAGGGAGCCCGGTGAGCCGTGGCGGATTGCCACTTGTGCCTTCGGCGGTTGCTCGTAGCTTCCCCGACCCATGTCGAAAGAGCGCTACATCGAAGCGAAGCAGAAGTGGGCCGAGAAGCAGAAGGCCCGCGGTGTTCGTGCCCACGCTGTCGCCTCCGCCGAGCGGCTCCCGCCCGGCCAGAAACTCACGACTGGCTTTCCCGTGCTCGATCTCGGGGTGCAGCCGGACATCGCGCTCGACCAATGGAGGCTGAAGCTCGACGGGCTCGTCGATGCGCCCACCGATCTCTCCTGGGCGCAGTTCCATGCGCTGCCCCAGGTGGAGGACATCAGCGACTTCCACTGCGTGACCACCTGGAGCAAGTACGACTGCCGCTGGGGCGGCGTCGCATTCACCACGCTCTACGAACTCGTGCGGCCGAAGCCCGAGGCCCGGTTCGTGTACTTCACTTCCTACGATGGCTACTCGACCAACGTCGCGCTCGAGCAGTGCCTCGATGACGACGTGCTCGTCGCCACCTCCTTCGAGGGCCAGCCCATCACCCGCGAACACGGCGGGCCGGCGCGCGTGATCATTCCCAAGCTCTATGCCTGGAAGGGCGCCAAGTTCGTCAACGGCATCACTTTCCTCGCGGAGGACAAACTCGGCTTCTGGGAAGTGCGCGGCTACTCCAACACCGCGGACCCCTGGACCGAGGATCGCTACGCCTGAACCAACCGGCGCCTCAGCGCTGCACGGCCAGGACCATCCCGTAGCCCACGCGCCCACCGTCCCAGATCTCGAAGTTCGCGCCAGCCGGGAAGTGGGTCATCGCCGCGGCCGGATCCGCGAAGTACACGGCGCAGTGCACCGCGTGGCCACCGGGCATCAGCGGCTCTTCCGGATGAATCTCGGCCAGGAACTGGTTGATGCCCACCCGGAGGTTGCCCTGGAAGCTTCCATGCCGGCTCGTGGCGCCGCGCCGCCCGCCGGCTAGCGTCAACTGGACGCGGAGATGGGCTGTCTGGGAAGGGTCATGCTGAGCCATCCCGGCACTTTCTCGGGCCTCAGTGGCTTGTCAAAGGGGTTTCCACGGCGGCGCCCGACGCCCCCTGCGGATGCTTCGCCGCGAAGGCCTGCACCTCCGCGCGCATCGTGGCGATCGCGCGCTGCATAGCAGGCGTGGTGAGCAACTGGCGCCCGATCTCGGTCCCAAGCACATAGCCCGCCTGCGTATCGCTCGGGTAATGCACCCCGCCCAGCACGCGGCACCACATGGTTTCGCGCGTCGCCGCATCGAACTCCGCCGCCCGCTCCGGAAAGGCCGCGCTGAAAACGACCGACCAGATCGCCGCCGAAGACGAATGGCCGCTCGGGTACGACGTGCCGCTCGGCAGCTTCACACAGGGCTTGATCCGCGCATCGCGGTTGAAAGGCCGAACCCGCAGCCAGCGCTCCTTCGCCGCGGTCAGCAGCGGATGACACTCCTTGCGCACCTGCTTCAGGATCGCGGCCGTCTGCGGCAGGTTCTCCTCCGTGAACCAGGCGCCGAACACGTCGAGCCCCATCTCCATCGGCGAATGTTCGGCCACCTTGTCCGCCCGCGCCACCTGCGCCGGCGTCCGGTCCTTCTGCACCTGCAGCAGGGTCTCGAGATCCGCGCGGCCCGCGATCGAGTCATCCGCCGGCGGCGCCGGGATCTGATCGAGCACCCGCGCCGCTTCCGGCGGCAGGAACGACGCCGGCTTGGCGGCGAGCGGCGCGACGTAACCGACGAGCAGCAGGACAACGAGGACCCAGGATCCGAGGTACGACTTCGACATGAATGGATGGGAAAATGGAGCCGCCTTCCCCGGCACCGGCGCCGGTCGGAGAACGCGACCGGCTTCCCGACGAACGGAAGGGCGCAAAGGTTTCAAGCAACCAACTGGCCGGAGCGGCCTATTCAAACCGTGCCGTCGCCGCGCACCTTCCACCCGACCAGGGCGAAGGACGCGGCCAAAACTGCCTCAGCGGAGATACGCGCCGCGGTCGCGGAGTTCCTGGCGGAGTCGCGCCACATCGACCTGCGCCGGAGTCACCCCTCCCCGGATGGCCAGCTTCGCCGCCCGCCCGGCCGCTTCACCCATTGCCATGCAAGTCGACATCACCCGGATCGCCGCCATCGCCTCGTGCGTGGTCGAGATCGAGCGACCGGCGACCAGCAGGTTCTGCACGCGCTGCGGCACAAGCGAGCGGTAGGGCACGTCGTAACAGTCACCGCTCCACTGCAGCGTGCAACCCTCGTCGCCCGGTCGATGAATGTCCACCGGGTAGCTCGCCACGGCGATGGCATCATCGAAGCGGCGGCAGCTCAGGATGTCCTCCTGCGTCATGACGTACGCGCCGACGATGCGACGCGTTTCCCGAATGCCGAGAAATGGCGCCGAGCGCGTGAAGCTCGAACGGGCAAAGCCGGGAACATACTCCTTGAGATACTGCACGATGTCGGCGATCTGGGCCCGCGCCTCGATTTCACCGTTGGTGAGACTCCGCGCGTCCGTGCCATCGACGCCAGCGACGCGGGTCATGTTGATCCATGCCTCGCCCGGGCGCAGGCCGGTGATGATGATGGTGCGCTCGTTCGGAATCTTGAAGCCGCGCTCGGCGCGCGCCTTCGCCATCAGTTCGCGCAGCCCCACCACGATGAACTGGTGGTTCTGCCCGAAATAGTCCGCGGGGATGAAATCGGTGAGATAGGTCCGAGGCTGCTCGGCGATCGCATGCCGCAGCTCCTCCGTGTCCACCCCGGAGAGGCTGAACATCAGCGTGGGCGGCTGCATGCCCCCCTTGGCGTTGCCCTTCTCGCACGGCACGCCCGCGCGATAGGCCACATCGGCGTCGCCGGTGCAGTCAATGACCACCCGGCCGAGCAGGGCCTCACGGCCGCTCTTGCTCTCGACGATGATCCCGCCGATCCGATCCCCGTCCTTCACCACGCCGACGCACATGGCGTAGAACGTCACGTCGACCTTCGCCTCGACGAGCATCTGCAGCGCGACCGTCTTCACGGCCTCGGGCTCGACCAGCGTGATGCCCATGTGCAGCGGGCACCAACGGTGCTCGCTCGCGCCGTTCACCGCACGCAGGCGGTCGATGAACTTCTGGGGCAGGCCCTGGATGATCTGGTTCTTCTTCTGGCCGAGGAAGCCGAGGATCGGCAGGCCGATCGTCATGTTTCCGCCGACGAAACTGCGGCTCTCCACGAGCCCCACGTTCAAGCCATCCTCCGCGGCCGCGAGCGCGGCGGTCAGCCCGGCGGGACCGCCGCCGACGACCAGCACGTCGTAATGCGCGCGAACCGGCACGGTGCGGGCCGGTTCGTGAATGGAGGTGATTTCCGGAGCGGACATCGAAGTCATCGGGTTGAGAGGGAAAGGTCGATCGCCGGCGCTTCCGCCGTCGGCATCGTCGTGCCCATCAGCCGCGCCAGCGTGGGCGCAATGCTGCGGATGTCGATGATCCCGAGGTCGCGCCCCGCGGTGATGCCGTCGCCGGCGATCACGAAGGTCGAATAGAGCTCCGGGTGCAGCGGCGCGTGGCCGTGCGTCCCCCGTCGGCTGACCGGCGCCACGGTCTTGTCGCCCAGCACGGCGCTGAGGCCGTAGCCGGGCTTCAGGTCGACCCAAAACTGGGCGTTCGGCGCCCCGCCCATCCGGCGCAGCGTCGCCTCATCGAGAATGGCGGCGATGCCATTCGCCGGATCCGCCGCCAGTCGCGCCAGGAACTCCGCCACGCGCGCGCGGGCCGCGGCATCCCGCGGGTCCTTCAGCACAATCGCGGCCGACCCGCTGTTCGTCCACGGGCGCGCGATCCACTCCTTCACCTGGCCGTCCTCGATCGTCTTGGCCGGCGCCTTCAGCGTGACGAAACCGGCCTTCACGAAGGCGGCGTCGAGAAACAGTTGATTGTCCACCGGCGCGAAGCCGTGGTCTGAGACGACGCACACCACCGCCCGCGGATCGATTTCCCGCATCGCCGCCACCAGTTGCCCGACCATGGTGTCGATCTCCTCGAGCGCGGCGCAGACCACCGGCGCGAACGGCCCGTTGCGGTGCTGGAAGTGGTCGGTCGCCGCGAGGTGCACGCCCAGGAAACGCGCCTGCTTCTGCCGGATCAGCTCCACGCCGTAGCGCGTCCGCGCCCAATCCCGCGGCACCGCGTCATGGTTGTCGGTGATGTACGGGCCCGCCTTGCCCGCGAGCTCCGCGACCAGGCCCGGCGTCGCCGCGCCGCGCGTGAGGTTCAGGTCCTCGTCGCTGCGCGAGAGGGCGAACTCGGGAATATTGGCGTGAATCGCCGTGGCGCCAACCGTCACCGGCCAGCTCACGTTGGCCACGCGGTAGCCCGCCGCCGCCGCGACGTCCCAGAGCGTCGGCACCTTCAGGTCCCACGCATAGTAGTACCAGAGGTCCAGCCCCGGGACCTCGCGGCCGAAGGGGTGGTTGTTCACGATGCCGTGCGTCGCCGGCGCCGTGCCCGTGATCAGGCTGGCGTGGCTCGGGTAGGTGGAGGTTGGCAGCACGCCCCTCACGCCGGTCGCGTAGGTCCCGGTCCGCGCCAGCGCCCGCAGGTGCGGGATTTTCAGCCCGTGCTGGTCCGCCTGGAGGATGTAATCCGGCCGCAGGCCATCGAGGGAGATCAGGAGGACGGCTCGCGGCGGAGTCGCCGCCGCGAGCGTCCCGGTCAATGCGGCCAGCGCCATGAGCCCGGCCAGGGGTCGGAAAAGATTCATATTCAGGAAGCGCATACAGCTTGGGGTGAAAGGCTGGCCGCCGGCGGCTTCTCCGGGCGTGTCATCGTCCACAGGAGCACCGCGGCGATGGGATGCAGCACCGCCATCACCGCGAACACGCGGCCCGGGCCGAAGCGCACCATCATGTCGCCGACGAAGGTATTGAACACCACCGCGCCGGCGGCACCGCAGCCGCCCGCGATGCCCAGCACGCTCGCGACGTTCCGTGTCGGGAACGCCTCGGCGATCACGACGCTGAGGCTGAAGAGCCAGCTCAGGCACACCGCGCCCACGATGCTGAAGATGACGAGGGTGACCGCGACGTGCGGCAGCAGCGGCGTGAGACCGCAGATCGGCGCGAAGCAGGCCGTGGTGACGAGCATGACCTTGCGGGCGCGCAACGGCGCCGCGCCATTGCGTACCATGCGGTCGGACCACATCGCCGTACCGATGCCGCCGAGGTCGGCGACGAGAAACGGAATCCATCCCACCATGCCGATCTGCGCGAGCGTCAGGCCCGAGTTCTCCTGCAGGTAGCCCGGCAGCCAGAACAGGCAGAAATACCACACGGGATCGCTGATGAACCGGATGAGCAGGATGCCCCACAGCGTGCGCGTGCGCCAGAGCTGCGGCCAGGTGAACGCCGGGCCCTGAATCCGCTGCGCCAGCGTCTGGCCCTCGATCACCTGGTCCGCCGGCGGATCGCGGTAAACGAACGACCAAAGCACCGCGATCACCAGGCCGAGCGTGGCTGGGACAATGAACGCCGCATGCCAGCCCCAGCTGAGCGCGAGCCCCGCCACCAGCGGCGGCGCGATCAGGGCGCCCAACGAGCCACCCGCCACGCACAGGCTGTTGGCCGTCGCCCGCAGCGCGCCGGGAAACCACATTGTCACCACCCGCAACTGCGCCGGGAAGGCCGTGGGTTCGCTCAGCCCGAGCATGCCGCGGAAAAAGGTGAACGCCCCGAGCGAGCGCGTGAGGCCCGCGCCGAGGCACGCCGTCGACCAGCTCACGATGCCGAGCAGCATCACGCTCCGCGCACCGAAGCGATCCACCAGCCAGCCCGCGACGGGATACATCAGCGCGTAGCCGACCGTGAACACGTTTGCCAGCATCGCGTACCCGCGATCATCGAAGCCGAACTCCGCCTTCAGCGTCGGCTTCAGGATCGAGAGAATCTGCCGGTCGATGTAGTTGAGGACGATCGCGCCCAGGATCAGTCCGAGGATCAGCCACCGCCGCCGTGAAGGTTGCATCACGCGCCTCCTTTCCCCGGCCGGCGTGGCGCCGCCGCGCGGCGGGCAACGCCACCCTGCGGAAACCGGGAGAACTCGGCGGCGGGACCGCTCATCGTGGCGACAGGCTGAAGGTCACGTTGATCTGGCGGCCCATGCCGACGGTGTTGTCCGGCCCCACGTAGAACTCGTCGAACAGGTTGTTGCAGTTCACCTGGAGCGCCGGGCGCAGCCGCAGCTTCTGCCAGGTGTAGCCAAGGAACACGCCATAGGTGTGGCGGGCGTCGCCTTCCTCGTAGAGCCGGGTGCTGGTCGCGTTCGCGCGCACAAAGCTGCCGAGATACCGGAAGGACGCGCCCATGCTGAGGCCCTTCCACTTGCCGGCGGGCTTGTACTTCGTCGCCAGCGTCGCCGTGTGCCGCGGAATCAGGGTCTTGCGCGTGCCCGTCAGCGCCGCGGTCGTGGAGTCCACCACGCGGGCATCCATGTACGCGCCGCCCGCCATCAGCGTCCACCCGTCACGGATCTTCCAAGTCACGTCGCCATCGACCCCGCGCACGCGCTCGCGGCCGGTCCCCAGGAACTCCGGCATGGTCTCGCCGAGCACGAAATCCGGGTTCTTCTGGCCAATGTTCGTCTTCTCGATCTCGAAGCCCGAGATCGTGAACCCCAGCCGCCGCTCGAAGGCCAGCGACTTGAAGCCGAACTCCCAGCCGCGCCCGCGCTCGTTGGGAATCGTGGTGCCGGTGTTCCGGTCGATGGTGACGTTGGTGTTGAACGACGTGCTCCGGTTGGCAAAGGCGATCAGGCGGTCATCCAGGATCTTCCAGTTGCCGCCGTAGCTGTAGGTGTTCGCCGCGTCCTTGCCGTGGATGAAATTGGGCGTGGTGCTCGTGCTGGTGTCGATCGCGAAGCTTTCCTCGTCGCGCCGCGCGTTTGCCATCAGCAGCACCTTGCCATCGGCCAGCGCCACGCGGTCGCTCACCGAGGCGCCGCGCGAAGTCACAACCTCGTCGTCCTTCGAGCCCACCGTGCCGAGCACGTCGTAGTCGATCACCGTGGACCAGTCCTGGTCGTACGGGTTGGGATAGCGGTACGAATCCGGCAGCAAGTCGCGCACCTGCTGGTTGCTGAGCCGCATCTGGCGGTCCATCTGCTCCACGCGTGCATAATCGGCGGTGATGAGCAGGACGTGCGGGATGGGGCCGGTGTTGAACTGGCCGCGGAGGTCCGACTGAAACGCCTTCGGGCTGTCGATATCCTGGATGCGCCGGTTCGGTCGTACGTCGTTCATGCGGCGCGTCACCGACGAGACGTTGGAGCTGGTGCGGTAGTTCTGGTTGAAGCTCTTCCACTGGCCCTGATAGGCGACGCGCTGCTTCCAGTTGCGGCTGAACGCGTGCTCCAGCACCACGTTGAGGCCGTCGTAATTGCGGTCGTAGTGCTCATTCGGCCCCATGCGGCTGTACCGCGCCCGCGCGAGCTCCCAGTCCAGGCCCGCCACCACGCCGCCCGACCAGGACAGCCCCGGGCGGGTGCTCGTGGGCGTCGGATTGAGCACGAGGCTCGGCACCGAGGCGCCGCGGGAGCCGATCAGCCGCACGAGTTCGTAGGAGACCGTGAGACTCGTGTCCTTGGTCGGACGATACAGCAGGCTCGCCACGTAGTCCGCGTTGCGGGCGTACGTGTAGTCCATGCTGCCCCGCCGGTAGTAGTGCTCCATCGTCACGAGGTAGAAGAGCTTGTCGCGATAGAGGGGGCCGCTCGCGTTTACCTCGCTGCGGAAATAGCCGTACGAGCCGGCGGTGAGGCTCACGCTGGCGCGCGGCCGCACCGTGGGGCGTTTCGAGATGTAGTTGATGAGGCCGCCGGGCGAGGCGTCGCCGTACAGCGTGGACATCGGGCCCTTGATCACCTCGACCTGCGCCGTGTTCGCCATCGTGGGCGGCGGCGTGCTGCGGAAGCCGTCGCGGGTGATCGTCTGGTCAAAGCCGCGCAAGGTGCGGCCGCCGGCGAAGCTGCCGCTGACCATGTCGGCCTGGTCCGAGGAGCTCGCGTACGCGGGAAAGAAGGAGAGCTGCTCCGCCAGCGAGGTGAGCTGGAAGTCACGCAGGAACTCCTGGGTGAGCACCTGTACCTGGTAAGGCAGCTCGAGCACGGAGGCGGCGGCGCGGCTGCCGCTCATCGCCTGCGAGGCGAACCACGCATCGCGCTGGTTGGACTCGACCACCTGAAACTCCGCGAGCGTGACCACCTCCTCCGCTTCGGGAGCGGCGGTCGGAGTCGCGGCCGCGCCGGTGGATTGGGCGCGGACGGTGAACGTGGCGGCGCCCAGGAGGGCGGTCGCGAGCGCGCCGCGCAAGGAGCGCGCGGCCAGGCCAGGAGCGATTCGGGGTAAGCGCATGTCGGTTTGAGGTGACTGCCCGTCACTCCGCAAACCACGCCGGGACCTGACAACCGCGCGCCGCGCCCGGACCACACTTTGGTTCGCCATGGCGAACACGCGCCTCTTCACGCCGTCGGAACTCCCGCAGCCGGCCGCCTCACGCCGCCCGCCCAGCAATCGTAGAGCTCGGCGGCCACGCTCCGCACCTCGCCGGCCAGCTCCTCGCGATCGCGCGCCACCCACTCCGAGTACGGCAGCGCGATGCCCACGGCGCAGCTCCAGGGTTCCTCCCCGATGCGCACCGGCGCCGCGACGGAACACAGGGCCGGATCGCGCTCCCGCAGGCTCCACGCCACGCCCGTGGCGCGCGCCACCTTCAACTCCGCCAGGAAACGCTCCGGATCCGGGCGCAGGTACGGCGAACTCCCAGTATCGCCCGCGCTCGGCGCGAACCCGGCCCACTCGCCAGGATCCTGCTGGGCCACGAGAATCTTGCCGCAGGCGGAGTTGTACGCGGGACCGCTGTCGCCGAGCAGGAACGTGTCGGCATCCGACCCGCTGCCGCAGAGCGCGTAGGTCGAGCGTCGGCACAATGCCGACACCACGAGCGTGGCCTTGAGCCGCCGCGCGCGCGCGCGCAGCAGCGGCCGGATCGCGGAGTTCGGGCCGTACTCCGTCGAAAACAGGTGCAAAAAGCTGAAGATCGCCGGGCTCACGCTGTAGCGGCGCGTCATGCGATCCTGGTCCACGAAGCCCAGCGCGCTCAGCGCCGCCACCAGGTCGTGCGCCGTGGACTTCGAAAGATTCAGTTCCCTCGCCAGTTGCGTGATGCCCAGCGAGTGCCGCGCCTTGAGCAGCGTCGTCAGCGCCTCGATGCCGCGAAACATCGAGCTGTGGTGCCGCGTCGCGTCCGGCCCCCGCGCCTCCGCCGGGCCGGAGGGACGCCCCGGAGTCGGACCGGAATCGGACGGGGGCGGCAGGGCGGAGTTCAGGGCAGCGTGCATCTTTATTCCGAATCGCGATTCGGAGGTTGAGACGCCGCGTCCCGTTGTCAACCGGCGGGCTTCCGCGTCACCGAAACGTTTCCGCCGCTCGTCCGCGTCACCGGCCCCCGCGTGCCGGCGCGCCCGCGGGATCGGCCGACGGGGCGCCGGCTGGCGGAGCTGCAGGTTCGTTCCCCGACCCGAGCCCGAGGCGCTCGTAGCGGCGGCGGATAAGCTGCTGGTACTCGGCGCGCTTCTCCGGCGGCAGTTCGGCGAGAATGCGCTGGTTCGCCCGCCGCAACTCCAGGCCGGCCTCGCGCGCCGCCCGCATCCGGATCCCCTTCAACTCGACCGCGGACTCCTCGAGGAGCCCCCGGACCCGTCGCGACTCCTCCGGCGTCAGGTGCAGGCGCTCGTCCAGTTCGCGCGCGATGCGCTCGACGGCGCGATCGCCCTGGCCGCGCCCGCCCGCCGGCGCGAACAGCGCCTGTCGGACCAGGCGGGTGCCGACGACCAGCGTCCCGGTGACGCCCACCCCGATGCCCGCCAGCAGCACCGCCGTGAGCACGAGCCAGCCGCGCCAACGCAGCGGGGTCATGGCACACCTCCCGTCGCGTTGGCCAGGAGCTCGATCCAGGGCAGCAGTTCCCAGCAGGACCACGCCTGCCAGACGGTGAGCAGCAGGCAGCCGGTCGCGCCGGCGAGGCAGCCGGCGAGGACATGACGACCGGCCAGGAGCGCGGCCATCTCGTCCGCCCAGCCGGAGCGTACCAGGGGCGTCGATGCGTGTACCACGCGGAGCAACGCCGGCAGATTCACCGGCGGCGGCACATCCTGCCGCGCCATCGCGACGCGTTGCCGCCACCATTCATCGGGGTTCGTCTTCATGGTCAGGATCTTCTTTCGATAATGGTCCGGAGCCGGCGGCGGGCGCGCCACGCCCGCAGTTTCGTCGCGGCGACGGTCCAGCCGAATTGGGCCGCGATCTCCGTGAGCGCCCAGCCTTCGAGGTGAAACAGCGTCAGCAGCGCCCGATCGTCGGGCGGCAGCTCCGCGAGCGTCTCTTTCACCTCGTCCGCCGCCGCGCGCGCCGCCGGATCCAGCGCGGGATCAATCGCTTCAACCGCCCCGCCCTCCCCGCCGGTGGCGGTCCCCTCCGGCACGGTGGAGATCCATCGACTCCGCACCGCGTGCCGCCGGAAATAGTCCCGCCCGACATTCGTCGCGATGCGCAGGAGCCAGTGCGCGAAGGGCTGTTCGGCCCGCCACGAATTCAACCCGCGCACCATGCGCAGAAAGGTCTCCTGCACGAGGTCATCCTGGTCCGCTGGCGTGCGCGCAAACCGCCACAGCAACCGTGCGACCGCGGCCTGGTGCCGCCGCACCAGCAGCGCCATCGCCTCCCGATCGCCCGCCTGCGCGCGCCTCGCGTCGGCCAGGTCCTGCGCCGGCGCGACGGCGTCGGCTTCGGCGTCGGCGGGCACCAGCGGCGGCGGATCTGAGGGCTCCGGATTCAAGGGCGACGAACGGTGCCCCCACTCCGCAAGTCCGCAACTTCGCCCGGGCGGCGCCGAGAGGGGCAGCCACCGCGGGAGCACAGCAGGATAAGAAAACGGGAGCATGGGACCATGGAATGTCTCCCGCCCTCAACGCCCGACCCCGGCTCGTGGTTTCAGAAAAAAAGATTCCCGGGCGGCGAAACCGGCGCGACCCGCCGGCGTTCAGGAGGGCGCCATGAATACAACCTCCCTCCCATCCCTCCGCCCGCTCCGCCGCCTCGCGCTGTTCGCCGCCGTCCTCGGCTTCGGCCTCACAGCCGCCTTCGCCGGCGATCCCACGGGCACCTGGACGCTCAAAGGCACGGGCCGCGACGGCGCGGAACACTCCGCCACCCTGACGCTCCAGGGCGCCCCCGACAAACTCACGGGCACGATTGAGAACCGCGCCGGCAAGGTCCCGATCCGCGACGTGCGTTTCGCCAACGATGAGCTCTCGTTCAACGTCGTGCGCAAAATCCGCCGTCGCGAATTGACCGTGCACTACACGGCTCGACTCGAGGGCGACCAGCTCAAGGGCTCACTCGAGGCCAAGGCGCGTCGCGGAAAAGACATTACGGTCCAGTGGGAGGCAAGTCGCTCCGCCGCGGCCGGCACCAGCAGCACCACTCCCCCTGCGCCCGGGTCGTAACCCGGGGTCCCGGCATACCTCGAAAATTCATTGACTATCGTCAGGCGGAGCCCGCCGCCGCCGGGATGTAACATTTGTGACTGTTTAGCGCGTTACGGAAAAATTACACCGCCTGCCTTGGAACACCCAGCGGGGGTCAAGACGCTGGCTTGCGACAACGGAGCTGTCTTCCGGCAACGTTGCGGCAAGGCCTATGGAAACAACGTCAACCCCCGTTCTGCGTTCCGCGCTCATCCTCAAGGCGGACCGCCTCGCCTCTGAAACCCTGCGCCTGGCGCTCCACAAGCTGGCGCCGGGCGTCCAGGTTGTGACGACCCACACGGTCCGTCAGGCCTACGATGCTCTCGCCCGCAGTCGTTTCGATCTGATCGTGACGGGCCTGGATGCGAGTCTCGAAGGCGATGCACTGCAATTAATTGCGGACCACATGAATGGGCTGCCGGTTTTCGTCGTCGGCACCCAGCTTGAGTACCGGACGCTGGTCGTCCTGCAGTCGCTTCCCATCCGCGGGGTATTCGATGCCAGCACGGAAGGCCCCGAGGCGTTTCACTCCGCCTTGCGCGCCGTGATCTGCGGGCAGCGCTACTGGAGCAAGGCCGTCCAGGACCGCGTCGACCGGGAGTTGACCGCCGCCCAATCCATTTGCCAGCACCTGAGCAACACCGAGCAACTCGTACTCTCCGTGCTCGGCGACGGCAGCGATGACTCGACCGCAGCACAGGCGCTCGGCGTCAGCCCGGCCACCATTTCCACCTTCCGCCGCAAGTTACACCGCAAGCTGCGCGTGCAGCACCGCGGCGAGCTCATGCGCGTTGCCGCCATCAATGGCTTCGTGCGCTTCACACCGTCCGGCGTCGTCCGCCCCGGCTTCGCCATGCTCGCGGCGGAGTGCCTGGCCCGGAAACGCAAGCGCCGCGCCGCCGCCGAGGCAGCCGTCACCGCCTTCATGCTGGAGAACACGCCGGAGCAACATCTGCTCCGCCCGGCGGCTCTGCCGCTGAAGTCGGCCTGAGCCGGCCCCCGGCGCGGCCGGGAGATCAGATTTTCAAGTTACACGTCGGAGCATCCTGAGTCGCGGCTTCGCTGCGTGCAGCGCCGTCGTCGGTGGCCCGCACGGGCGCTGGTGCGTGGAGGCCGGGTTTCGCCGCCGGGGCGCACCGGCTACCACCGAACTTGCCACTTTCACCCGCGCCGCTTCGCTTCCGCTCCCCCGCCCATGCACGTCTCCGGCCTGTTCATCTACCCCGTAAAATCCCTCCGCGGCATTGCCGTCTCTTCCGCCACCGTCGACGCCCTGGGCCTGGTGGGCGACCGGCGATTCCTCGTCGTCGACGCCGACGGCCAGTTCCTCACCCAACGCACGCTCCCGCGGATGGCGCTCATCAGCACAGCGCTGAGCAATACCCATCTCACGCTCGATTTTCCCGGGCATGGACCCACGTCCATCCCGCTCCGCGCCGCGGACGACAACGGCCCGACCCGCCCGGTCACCATCTGGAAGCATCAGGGGCTCGAGGCCGAGGACTGCGGCGAAGGCGTCGCGACGTGGCTGACCGGGGCGCTCGGCACCGCGTGCCGGCTGGTCCGCATCGGGAAACGCTTTCACCGCCCCGTGCTGAAAGCCGCCGGGAAGCCCGGCGACGTGTTCGCCTTCGCGGACGCGGTGCCGTTCCTCGTGATCAGCGAGGCGTCGTTGATCGATCTCAACCACCGTCTGCTCGACGAGGGCCAGGCGATGGTCCCGATGGACCGGTTTCGGCCAAACCTCGTCGTCGCCGACGCCACCGCCTACGCGGAAGATCAGTGGCCGCACGTCCGGGTCGGCGGCATCATGCTGCGGGCGGCGGGCCCGTGCGCCCGCTGCGTCGTCGTCACGACCGATCAGAACACCGCGAAGCGGGGCAAGGAGCCGCTGCGACTGCTGGCGACCTATCGCCGTGATTCCGCTGATTCCACCCGCATCAATTTCGGGCAGAATTTCATCCACGAGACCAGGGCCGGCACCCTCCGGGTGGGAGACCCGGTGGTGCCGGCCTGACCGCGCGGGTCCGCCGCGCCGGCTACTGCAGGTGCAGGAAGACTCTCGGCCCCTTGCCCGCCGCGCCGGCGGCCGCGGAGCCGGTCTTCGCCTTGGCGAGGAAGAGCCGATCGGGAGCGATCTTCCCAACCTCGATGAAGTACGTGCGTACCTTCTGGGCCCGCGCCTGCGCCAGCGCGCGCAGTTCGTCGTCCGTAATCGGCGTGGCCTCGGCCAGGCGTCCCGCCATCTCATCCGTGGGCAAGCCTTTGGCCACCGCCGCGGCAACGGCCTCCTGGTGCTCGGCGGCGCGGTGCGCACTCTCCGCAGCCGCCTTCCGCTCGGCGCGACGCTGGGCAAAGGTGACCGTGTTCACGAAACGCTTGAACCATCCCGCCGGGGGAGGCGGAGGCGGCGCCACCACCGCCGGAGCCGCGGGCAACGGCGTGCCGAACTGCGTGCCGGGCGGAAACGCCGCATCGAAGAGCCGCTTGATCGCCGCCGCCTGCTCGTCTGGCGTCACAACCAGTTGGTCGGGCGGCGCAATGTTCGGGTCGGTCTGCCGCTTTTGCTCCCACACCGCGCGCCGCACGCGGTCGGCCAGCTTCAGCCGCTTCAACGCATAGGCGTCCGCCGCGGCGTCGAAGCTGCCCTCCAGATCGAGGCTCAGCCCGGGCCGGTTCGTCAGCGCCTTCGTCATCGTCTCGAGTTTCTTGATCTCCGCCGGCTGCAGTTCCGCCGCACCGGGCGCAAACTCCTGGAACGCCAGTTCGTCCCCGCCGCCGCCAAAGGCGGCGCCGAGCAGCGAGAACGGCGACACCGCCGCCTTCGTCAGCAGGTTCACCACCACGCGGAGCACCACCTTGCCAACGCGAAAACTGGGGTCGTCCGTGCTGCCCTGCACCGGCACATCGATCACGATCTTGCCGTCGAGGTCCTTGAGCAGCGCGATCGCCAGCCGCACCGGCAGCTTCGTGGCGTCGGGACTCGCGACCGGCGCGCCAAAGGTGAACTGGTTCAGCGTGATCACATTCTTCGCATCCACCTTCTTGCCGTCGACGAGCAGCTTCACGTCGACCTGCAACTTGCCGCGCGCCAGCTCATAGCCGGCGAACTTGCCGCTATACGGACTCAGCGGCTGCAGATCCACGTTCTTCACGTCGATCTTCAAATCGACGCTCGGCTTGGCCCCCAGCGGGTCGAGCCGGCCCGCGATCGCCACCGGCCCCACCCCATCCACCACGGCTTTCAGATCCACGTCGCCCTTCGTGGGCGTGGTGGAGGACAGGCCGTTGATCGTGCCGCCGAACTTCTGCACCGCCATGGCCACGCCGGGATGCACCGAGTGATCCGCAAAGCTGAAATCACCGTCCCGGATCACGATCCGCCCGATCTCGATCGTCGGCGCCGTCGCCGGCGTCGCTGCCGAGGTGGCGACCGCCGCCGCGGGTTTCGCGGACGCCCCCGTCGGAGCCGCCGCGGGCGCGACCTTCGCCGCGGCGACGAGGTTCACCGCGCCGTCTTCCGCGACCACCGCGCGCGCATAGGGCGCATCGATCGCGATCTCCTCCAGCGCCACGCTGAGCGTGGGCGCCGTCGCCGCCTTCAGCCCGCGCAACGTGAACCCCGCAAACCCGGCCAGCTCCTGGTCCCGCTCGCCGTCGACCAACCCGAGTTTTTCGACCTGGATGTCACCCGTGACATTCGCCACCGGCGCGGCGTTGGCCGGCAGGCTCGCCGCGACGGCCAGCTTCGCGCTCAGGTTGCCCGACGCGAGATGCACGTTCGCGAAGGGCTCGAGATACGGGCTCAGGGGCAGCAGCGCGAACTGATCGACGTCGAGCGTCAGGTCGGCGCTCACCGTCGGCAACAGCCCCACCGTACCCGCGAGCCGCACCGCTCCGGCCGGTGCCCAGCCGAAGGAAACCTGGAGAGGTATCCGCTTTTCGGGTGCGAGGCTGACGTTCTGCAAGGCGACTTGCAGCCCATTCACGGCCAGATGCGCCGGGCGCGCCGCCGCGAGATCCTCCACCTCCACCTGCATCTCCTTCACGAGCACGTCGGCGACCGTCACGTCCGGCAACTTGGCCGGCATCGCCGTGGTCGCCGCCGGCGCGGGCGCCACCGCCACCGGGTTCGCCGGCTTGGCCGGAGTGGCCGCCGTCGGCTGCAGCATCGCCAGCACGTTCAGGGCACCGTCCTTTGCGCGCCGCACGCGCAGGTGGCCGCCGTTCACCGCGACCGAGGCCACGGTCGCCTTCAGCGCCCGTGCGTCCGCCTCGATCCCGGTAACGTCGACCGCGGGCAGCTCGATCACCTTCACCTCGTTGCCCGCCTCACGGACGACAAGGTCTCGCAGTTGGACGACGCCGGCGTGGAGCTGCATTGCCTCCTTGCCAGGCGTGAAATCGAGCTCGTACTTGCCGCGGACAGAAAGCCGGCCCTGAGGAATCTCCGCCCGCACGAAGTCCGCGTAGTAGGGCGCATATTTCGCCAGCACGAGGTTCTCGACCTTGAGCTCGCCGAGTGACTGGAACGGCTCCGCCCGCAGCGTGCCGGACCAAGCCAGCTTCTCACCCGCCTCGGTCACCGCCTCGAAACGGTACGGCGCGCCGCGCTGGCCAACGGTGCGGAACCCCGTGAGGTCGAAGGTCAGCGGCCCGACGGTCGTGGTGAAGGGCTGCGCGTGTGTCAGGTCGCTGGCATCGACGCGCGCATCCGTCACCTGCAGGTGGCCGACGCGCAGGGGGCGGCCGGGCTCGGCCGGCTTGGCCGGGGCGGCGCTCGGCGAAGCCAGCCGGGCCAGCAGGTCCGAGACGTTGAGCGAACGGTCGGCGTTGAGCACGCCGCGCGCGTAGAAACCATCCAGCGCGACTTCGCTGAGGACCCACTCGCCCCAGAGCGACGACAGCGCGTCGAAATTCACGTACAGCCGCCGCCACCCCAGGAACCGCGTCTTGCCGTCCGCCTCCTGGATCGCGAAATTCTCCAGGGTGAGCGACAGGGCGTAGGGATTCAGGCGTACCTTTTCCACCGATACGCGGCGCCCGAGCGCCGCCGACGCGCGCTGCTCGAGCTGCGACTTCACGATCGGCGGCAGGATCACGAAACCCACGAGCGAAAACACGGCCAGCAAGCTGGCGGCAACAAGCACCCGGCGACGCAGGGTTCGGCTGAGGTTCATGCCTGCAAGTCTGACGGCCGCGAACCACGCCCGCAACGCCGCATTCCCGCTCGCGCCCGCTCCCGCCGCGCGCGCGGCGCGGGTTCAGGGCCGGGACGCGGGCACCTCCGCCGCCTCCCGACTTTCAGCCTGCAGTGCCTCGCGCAGGCCGATCGCCCGGTAGCCGCGGACCAGATAGAACAAGTACAGGAAACGCAGGACGCTCGTGATGATCTGCGGGAAGTTGCTCGCGTTGCCGGCCAGCAGCGCAAGCGGCCAGTCGCAGACCACAACCAGCGCGGCAACCATCACCGCCCGCTTGCGGCCCAGACCCGTGAGGATGCCCAGCAGGACCAGCAATGCGCCGCAGGCCGCCGCCGCGAGCACGTGCCCCATCGCGCCGGCCATCCGAAAGTAAGAGCCGAAGACAACCTCCGGCAGGAGCAGGCCCGGCGTGAGCCCCGAGTTCTGCGTCACCCGAAGGATGGGCTCCGCCATCGTCGCGACACCGATGAACACCGCCAACCCCGCCGCACCCAGAATCTGGTGACGGCAGGCGTCCGCCCGTTGGCGCGCGGTCTTCGAGGTCTTGGGGTGGCGGGCGTGCACGATCGCTTCGATGGCACCGATGCTGCCGCAGGCACCCGCCTGCGACAAGGGCCGATTCCCAAGCCGGGTCCCAGACGCGCGCCGGCGCGAATGCGACCGGCCAACCTAGTCCAGGTTCGCGCGACGATTCGCCTTCACCTGCGAGCGGCGGCGCTTGCTCTCCACCATGCGCCGCTTCTGGCCCCGGCTCTTCTGGCGCGAGCGCCGGCGTTCCGTCTCGCGCGCGTCCTGCACCGCCCCCGCCGCCGCGCGGCGGCGCGCCTCCAGTTTTTCGGCCAGTTCCTGCCACGCCAGCTCACGATTGGCCGCCTGCGAACGCTCCCGCTGGCAGCGCACCTCCACGCCGGTCGGGCGGTGCCGCAGCCACACGGTCGAGCTCGTCTTGTTGATCTTCTGCCCTCCCGGCCCCGCCCCGCGCACGAAGCGCTCGTCCACGTCCGCCAAGTCGATGCCGGCGGCGGCGAGTTGGGCAAGGAGCTGAGGGGAGAGTGCCATGGGTACCCGGGAGTCCTGCGAGCGAAACTTATCCGACTCCCCCGAGTCAAACCGCGTTCCCTCCGCCCCCAGCCGCGCTGGGCCAACGATATGCCAAACGCCTCGCGCTCATCGTCTCCCGTCGCCTCTCCCGGCGCCGGAAGTCTCACGCGGCGTCCGGTCGAAGGACCTGCCCTGAGCTTGTCGAAGGGCCTGCCCTGAGCTTGTCGAAGGGCTTGCCCATCCTCTTCAACTTCCTTCCCTTAATCGCCACCCATGATCTCTGGTCCAGCTTGGTCCCAAAAGATACGCGCTGAAATTGCCAAGGCCGTGATCGGCCAGGATCCCGTGGTCGAGCGGCTCATGGTCGCGCTGCTGGCCAACGGCCACGTCCTGCTCGAGGGCATGCCCGGCCTCGCCAAGACGCTGCTGATCAAGTCCCTCGGCACCGCCCTCGGGGTCCAGTTCGAGCGCATCCAGTTCACCCCCGACCTGCTGCCGAGCGACGTCGTGGGCACCATGATCTTCCAGCCCAAGTCCGGCGAATTCACCGCCCACCGGGGCCCGATCTTCGCCAACCTGCTGCTGGCCGACGAAATCAACCGCGCCCCGGCCAAGGTCCAGAGCGCGCTGCTCGAGGCCATGCAGGAACGCCAGGTCACGATCGGCGGGCAGACCCAGCCGCTTCCGCAACCGTTCTTCGTCATGGCCACGCAGAACCCGGTGGAGCAGGAGGGCACCTACCCGCTGCCGGAAGCGCAGACCGATCGTTTTCTTTTCAAGCTGATCGTCGACTACCCGACCGCCGAGGAAGAGGCCTCGATGATGCAGCGCTGGGGCCAGGTTACCCAGCAACCGCAACTGAGCGCCGTCTCCAGCGGCGCCGAACTGCTCTCGCTGCGCGCCGACGTCGACCGCATCCACGTCGCCCCCGCCGTCCAGGGCTATATCCTGGCCCTGGTCCGCGGCACGCGCACCCTCGCCGAGAAGGAGGGCCAGGCGAAACGTTACCTCAACTTCGGCGCCTCGCCGCGCGCCTCCCTCGCGCTCTACCAGGCCGGCCGCGCCCTCGCCTGGCTGCGCGGGCAGGAATTCGTCTCTCCCGACCTCGTCCAGGAGCTCGCGCCCGACGTGCTGCGGCACCGCATTGGCCTCAGCTACGAGGCCGAGGCGGAGGACATCGCGACCGACCAGATCGTCGCCCAGGTGCTCGAACGCACCCCGGTCCCGGCGGGAGGCAAAGCCTGACGCGCTTCGCCCGCGACTCCCGCCTCCGCGCTCCGCGCGCCGTGCCGGCTTGAGTTGCCGGTTTTCTGCCATGCCCACCCCTCCTCGCGATCCCAAGCTTGAGAACCCGCTGGCGCTCCTGCGCCAGCTGGAGTGGCGCGTGCGGCATGCGGTCGAGAACGTGCTCAGCGGCGAGTACCGCTCGGCGTTCCGCGGCCGCGGCATGGAGTTCGATCAGGTCGTGAAGTACGAGTTCGGCGACGACGTTCGCGACATCGACTGGAACGTCACCGCACGGCTCGGCGAGCCGTACCGCAAGAAGTTCGTCGAGGAGCGCGAGGTGACCGTCCTGATCGTGTTCGAGGACTCGCCCTCCCTGCGTTTCGGTTCAGGCGCGCAATCGAAGCGCGAGGCCCTGCTGGAACTCGCGGGGCTCGTCATGCTCCTCGGCGCCGTCAACCGCGACCGCGTCGGCTTCGTCCATGCCACGCCCGGCGGCCACGTCTATCGCGAACCCGTCCGCGGCCGCGGCCAGATCCTGCACGCGGCGGCCACGCTGCTGGCGCGACCCGAGCCGCCCCTCACCGATGCGCCGCTCGAGCTGCCGTGGCGCTTCCTCGCGCGCGCCGCGCCGAAGCACAGCATTCTGATCTGGCTCGGCGACTTCCCGCCGCGGCCCAAGCCCGACGGCTGGCTCCTGCTGCAACGCCGTTATCAGACCATGGGGTTCCGCGTGGACGATCCCTGGGATCGCGGGCTGCCGCCCGGCCAGGCCTTCGCCGCCTACGATCCGACCGCCCGCCGGCTCGTCACACTCGAGGGCAGCGCCGCGGAGCGCGCCGCGCACGCCGCCTGGCGCGCGCAACGCGACGAACACTGGCACGCGCTGTTCCCCGACCCGCTCGGCCGGCTCGTCGTCGGCACCGACCAGAACCGCCTCGACGCGCTCGTGCGGTTCTTCCACGCGCGCATGGTCGCGGCCCGCCACTAAGCGCGCCCGACGCAAGCCACCCGATGACGCTCGTCTTTCACGATCCGCTTTGGCTCCTCGCCCTGCTCGCCCTGCCGCTGCTGGCATGGCTGCGCGGCCGCCGCCACCTGCCGGTGCTGCTGGTGCCGTTCGCCGCCGCGTGGCACCGGAAATCCCTCACCGCGCCGGCGCGCTGGCCCATGGCGCTGGGCTTCACCGGGCTCGTCCTGCTGATCGGCGCGCTCGCCCGGCCGCAGCGCGTCGAGGACAAGCGCGAAACGCGCTCCGAAGGCTACGACATCATGCTCTGCGTCGACGTCTCCGGCTCGATGCTGTGGGAGGAAGGCCCGCGACCCGGCGAGTATCCCAATCGGCTGCAGGTGATTAAGCCCATCATCCAGGGCTTCATTGACCGCCGGCCGCATGACCGCATCGGCCTCGTGCTCTTTGGCCGGCGCGCCTACACCGTCGCCCCGCTCACGTTCGACCACGAGTGGATCTCCCGCCAGCTCGCCCGTGTGAAGGTCGGCATGGTCGACGCCGAGGGCACCGTCATCGGCGACGGCCTCGGCACCACGCTCAACCGCATGGAACAGGAGCAGCGCATCTCCGGCGGCCACCGCATGGGCGCGTTCATCGTGCTGCTCACCGACGGCGCCGAGAGCACCGATCCCGAGACGGGAACGCCCTTGAGCACGTTGCCGCCGCGCGAGGCGGCCCGGATCGCGGCCAGCAAGAACATCCCGATCTACACGATCGCAGTCGGTCGCGACGGATACGTCTGGGTGCCAGTCGATATCCGCGGCACCACGCGCTACACGCAGCGCTTCTCCCGCGAGGTCGATCCGACACTGCTCAAGCAGATCGCGGAAGACACCGGCGGGCACTTCTTCCGCGCGGAGGACAAGGACACGGTCGAGAAGGCGTTCGCCGCGATCGATCGCGCCAAGAAGATCGAGTTTCAGTCCAAGAGCTACCTCGTCACCACCGAACTCTTCTGGTGGCTGGCCATTCCCGGCCTCGCGGCCCTGCTCGCCGCCGCCCTCGCGACGTGGCCCGGCTGGCGCCGGGAGGCGCTGGCGTAACCCGCGTAACCGTTTTTCAAGGACACCGTGCCCTGCTCCTTCTCCATCACCGCAACGCCGCCCCGGTCCGCCCCGCGCCCCGTGTCGCCATGAGTTTTGCCTGGCCTCAGTTGCTTTGGCTCCTGCTGCTCCCGGTCGCGATGCTCGCCTGGGAGCTCGGCCGTCGTCGCCGGCTCACGGCTGCGGCGCTGCACCCGAAAATCCTGCGCGCGGAGGTCGGCACGCACGCGCTGGATCTGGTCTCCGATCCCGGCGTAGCCAGCCGGCAGCGGTTGCGGCCCTGGCTCCTGCTCGGCCTCGCGTTCGCCATCGTCGCGATCGCCCGCCCGCAATGGGGCCGCATCGAGGAGCCCATGCTCGACCAGTCGCGCGAGATCATCCTGGCGCTCGACCTGTCGCGCTCGATGCTCGCGCCCGACGTGAAGCCGTCCCGCCTCGAGCGCAGCAAGCTGCTCATTCAGGCCCTCCTCGAGAAACTCAAGGGCGAGCGCGTCGGGCTGGTGGTCTTCTCCGGCACCGCCTTCCTGCAAAGCCCGCTGAGCGCCGACTACGAGATCCTGCGGGAGTTTCTGCCCGCGCTGAAACCCGAGTTTCTCCCCGAGGGCGGCACCAACTACACGGCGCTCATCGACACGACCCTGGACGCCTTCGGCGGCAGCGGCGCCGCGGACCGATTCCTGATCATTCTAAGCGATGGCGAGGCCCTGGACTCCGCGTGGCAGGCGCGCGTCGAGACGCTCAAGAAGAAGGGTGTGCGCGTCATCGGCCTCGGGGTGGGTACGCCCGGCGGCTCGATGATCCCCGACGGCTCCGGCGGCTTCGTGAAGGATGATCGTGGGGCGGTCGTCCTCTCCCGGCTCGAGAGCGACACGCTCCAGCAACTCGCGCAGGCGACCGGCGGCCAGTACCGCGACGCGAGCGCGTGGGTCGACCTGGCCAATCTCGTGGAGGAGACCGTGAACGCCGGCCGCAAGGGCGCGTTCACCGAGATGAAGACCGTGCGGCTCGTCGACCGCTTCCAGTGGCCCCTCGCCTTCGCGCTGTGGTGCTTCCTCGTGAGCTTCTACTACGAGTTTCCTGTCCGCCCCCGGCCGCGCGAGATCAGCCTGCGCGGCACGCCGCCCGACGGCGACGCCGCCCGCAAGCGTGCTGCGCCCGGCCCGGCCGCCGGCGCCGCGCTCCTGCTGCTCGGACTCGGGCTGGCCCTCGGCACCGCATCGCGTGTGACCGCCCAGGTGAAAATTGCGCCGCCGCCCCCGCCTGCGTCGCCGGCCGGCAAAGGTTCCGCCGAGCCGCCCGCCCTCGCGAAAATCGTGGGCCGACTCGCCACGGCCGACCGCCAGAGTGCGCGGGATTGGGCCGACATGGCCGGCGCGACGGTTTCCTGGGGCACCCAGCTTCAATCCAGCCAGGGCCAGGTTCCCGCCGGGCCGGTCAATGACGCGCTGCGGGCCGTCGAACTCGGTCGCGCGCTCGACCCGAAGGTCACGGACTGGGACAAGCTCCGCGAGCAACTCGAGGCGCTGCTCCAGCGCCCGGACCAGAAGCCGCCGCCGGAGCAGCAGAAGCAACAACAGCAAAAGCAGCAGCAACAGAACCAGGATCAGTCGAAGCAGAATCCTTCCCAGCAGGACCAGCCGCCCAAGCAGGACCCCCAGCAGCAAAACCAGGAGCAAAAGCAGCCACCGGAGCAGAAGCCCGACGAACAAAAGAACGACAGCTCCCCCTCGCCGCAGAATTCCAAGCCCGACACGCCGCCCAAGGATCAGCCGCCCGCTTTCGGCGACATGAAGCAGCCACCTCCTCCTCCGCCGCCGTCCAAGGACACCCAGAAAGTCGGCGGCGCACCGGAGAAGCGGCCCACGCCCGAGCAGCAGGATCCGAACATGGCCGTGCCCCTGGAGAAACTCGAACAGCTCAAGAATCAGGACTCCCCCGCCGAGCTCTTCCAACTGATGCAGGCGCCTGAGCGCCGCGATCAGAAGAAGCCCAAGAAAGACTGGTAATGCCCATGCGTCTCGTTCGTTTCGCCTTCGTCTTCCTCACCCTGGCCGCCGCCACCCTCCTCCGCGCGCAGAGCGTGCGCTGGGAAAACGGCGACGGCAGCGCGGTGTTGCTCGTGTTCGAGGACTGCGAGCCGGACGGCGACCCCGTCCTGCCCGCCATCCCCAATGCGACGCTCACGCTCAACGACCGCTCCACGACCGTGAACATGGTGAACATGAGCGTCACCCGCTCGGTGATCCTCGGCTACCTGGTCCAGGCCCGCCGCGCCGGCCCGCTGCAGATTCCCGCCTTCACGGTGAAGACCAACAAGGGCGCGCTCCGCGTCGCCGCGTTCAATGGCGCCGCCCCGACGGTCAGCGCCGACTCCGTCGCGACCTCGAAACTGATTCCCGAGCGCACCACCGTCTGGGCCGGCGAGGTCTTCGGGCTGACGTACCGGCTCACCGCCGCCAGTCGCAACAACCCGCAGTTTGGCCGCTTCACCTTCGACTGGAACGCCGCGCCCCTCGTGGCCGAGGCCTGGTCCAATCCCACCGGCGCCGAAACCGTCATCGACGGCCAGCGCCACATCGTCGCCACCACGAGCACGCGCGCGTACGCGAAGTCGACCCCGTCCGTAACCCTCGACGCCGTGCACCAGGTCGTGCAGGTGCAGACCGGCGCCGTCGGTTTTGGCCTCTTCTCCCAAGCCCGTATGGAGCCGGTCTCCATCACGTCCGACCAGCCCGTCCTCGAGGTTCGCCCCCTGCCCGCGGCGCCGCCCGGCTTCACTGGCGCGGTCGGCCAATTCAAGCTCACGTCGAAGGTGGTCCCCGCCGACGCGAGCGTCGGCGAACCCGTCACCTGGACGCTCGAGCTCACCGGCACCGGCAACTGGCCCGAGATCAACGCGCTCCCCTCCCGCGAGGTGGCCAAGGACTTCGAGGTCGTCCAGCCGAAGGCCAAGCGCACCACCGCCGAGGGCAAGCTCTTCGAAGCCACGCTCACCGAGGACGTCGTCCTCGTGCCGACCAAGGCCGGCCGCTACACGCTGGGCCCGGTGACGTTTGCCTACTTCGACCCGAAAGCCGGCCGCTACGAGACGATCCAGACCGAGCGCACCACGATCACGATCAAGCCGCCCATGACCGTATCCATGGTTGGCGCTACCGTCGGCAGCCCGAACGCCACGGCCGGCGTAAGCGCCGCGCCCGCTGCTCCGGCCCCACGCGCCCCGGGCCTGCCCGGGAGCATTCCGCGCGACGCGCTCGCCGGCCGCGGCGACGCCCCGCGCCCGCTCGCCCTCCGCCCGCTCCTCGCCTGGCTGATTGCCCCGTTCGGCGGCGTGCTGCTGCTGTGGCTGGCCCTTGCCTGGCGGCGCGCGCTGCGCACGGATCCGATTCGCCCGCGCCGTGAGGCCCATGCCCGCCTGACGGGCCTGCTCACGCAGATGCAGGCGTCGGCCGGCACGCCCGCGCCGGAACAGCTGCGCGCATGGCAGCGCGACTCCGCGACGCTCTGGGGCGTGGCGCACGCCGCGCCTGCCACCTGGGTGCTCGCCGCCGCCACGAACGACGCCCGGGGTGGGTCCAATTCGCCAACCGATGGTGCCGCGTGGGCGACACTCTGGCGCGAGGCGGATCGCGCGCTCTACGGCCCGCGGCCGGAACTTCCGGCTGACTGGGTAGCCCGCGCCGAGGCGGCCCTGGAGGCGAAACGCATCCCGAGCTTCCAGCCGCACCGCCTGTTCCTGCCGCGGAACCTGCTGCCCTTCGCGGCCGCGCTGGCCGTCGCCGCGCTGCTCCCGTTGACGGCCTTCGCCGTTCCGGCGCTGGCGCCCGAGGCCAGCTACCGCGCCGGCAACTTTGCCGCCGCCGAGGAGGGCTGGCGCGCCGCCCTGGCGCAGAACTCCACCGACTGGATCGCGCACCACAACCTCTCGCTGGCCCTCACGCAGCAGGACAAGGCCGGCCCCGCCGCCGCCCATGCGGTCGCCGCGCTGGTCCAGCATCCCAACGATCCCGCGGTGCGGTGGAATTTTGCCTACACTGCAGGCAAGGCCGGCTTCGCGCCCGACCCGCTGATGCCGCTGCTCAAGGACGGCCCCACGCACGCCATCGCCACCCTCGCCGGCCCCGCCGGCTGGCAGCGCTGGCTCATCGTCGCCGCCGGCATCGACGCGCTCGCGCTCGGCCTCATGCTCGTCAACGCGTACGGACCACGACGCCGGGCGCTGTTCTGGACCGCCAGCGGCGCCGGCGCGGCAGCTATCGTCCTCGCGCTCGTCGCCCTCTTCGGCCTCCGCGTCTACGGCGAGACCGCCCACGCCGACGCGGTCATCACCTGGGAGACCACCACCCTGCGTTCCATTCCAACCGAAGCCGACACCACCCAGAAAACTTCCGCGCTTCCCGCCGGCAGCGTCGCCCGCGTGGATCGCGAGTTCGTCGGTTGGAAGCGCCTGGTATTCTCCAACGGCCAGACCGGCTGGGTCCGCCAGGAGGAACTCGTCCCGCTGTGGTGAGTGCGCCCCGGCTGCGCGTCCTTTTCATCTGCGCGCTGAACCGTCGGCGCAGCGCGACGGCCGAACAGCTTTACCGCCAGGATGCGCGACTCGAGGTCCGCTCCGCCGGCCTGCGCGAAGGCTCCCGCCGCCGACTCACCGCGGCGGACCTGGACTGGGCCGACGCCGTCATGGTGATGGAGCGCGAACACCTCCGCCGACTCCGCGAGCAGTTTCCCGACGCCGCGCTCCCGCCCGTCGCGGTCCTCGATATTCCCGACCACTACGAGTTCATGCAACCAGAGCTCCAGGAGCTGCTCCGCGCGACCATCGAGCCCGAGCTGGCTGCCCTGCTCGGGTGATCGATACCGCGAGCCGGTTCACGCTGGAAACGAGGACGAGGAGGATCGATCGATTCATGGGGAGAGTCTTCGAACAGATACACGCCGCTCCGCGCCGAGTCCTGCGGCTCGCGGCCAGGATTTTGCAGAAGCACGGTCTTTGAACCCGCCGACTTCAAGGCCGCCGTCGTCCCAGATCGCAGGCCCGCGATGCCCCGAAGGGCACCCACACAGGACAAGAGGGCACCGATGGCTGCAATTATTAACTGCTTAACAGCAATGACTAACAGGATAATGTCCAGAAACTCGGAATAATGTCCGGATACTCGCCGCGATAATGTCCAGATACTCGTGACTGCGGCGGCAGCGGCACTGGCCTCGCCCGTCAGGCGGCCTAATACCCCCGTCCTACCGAAGCGCCGGCCGATCATGGCACGTCGCGTGCGGAGTATCCGGAATGCAGATGCTGGCACCTGAAACCTGGGAAATGGCCGAGTCGGTTCCACCCCTCCCCTCGTCTCTCGAGCGTTTTCACAGCATCGTTCAGAACGCAGTCGAAGGCATTTTCCAGTCCACCCCCGAAGGCCGCTATCTCCTCGTCAATCCCGCCTTGGCAAAGATGTACGGCTACACCTCCACCGCCGAGTTGCTGCAATGCGTGCGCGACATCTCGGTGCACGTCTACGTCGATCCTGCGGCGCGCCGTGAATACCAGCGCCTCATGGCGGAGCGAAGCGAGGTGCACGGTCTGGAATACGAAGTCCGCCGCAAAGACGGCTCCGTCATCTGGGTGTCCGAACACGCCCGCGCCGTCCGCAACGCCCAAGGCGACGTTCTGTACTACGAAGGCTTCATCCAGGACATCACCCGGCGCAAACACGCCGAAGCCGCGCTGCACGAGGCCAAGAACGCCGCCGAGGCCGCGAACGCGGCGAAATCCCAGTTCCTCGCCGTCGTCAGCCACGAACTGCGCACGCCGATGAACGGCGTGATCGGCATGGCTTCACTCCTGGAAAACACCCCGCTCAGTGCCGAGCAACGCGACTACCTCCGGACGATCTGCGACTGCGGAGACGCGCTGCTGCGTGTGATCGATGACATTCTCGACATGGCGAAGGCCGAAGCGGGCCGGATCGAGCTCGAGGAGATCGAGTTTCCGCTCGTGCCCTGCGTCCACGGGGTCCTGGCAGTGCTCCGTCCCATCGCAGAACGCAAAGGTCTCCTCCTGGTCAGCGAGATCGGCGCTGAGGTTCCGGTCGTGGTGCGCGGCGATGCCGTTCGACTCCGGCAGATCCTGATGAACCTTCTGGGCAACGCCGTGAAATTCACGTCCGCCGGCCACGTCCGGTTTCACGTCAGCGCCACGGCCTGCACTGACCGCGAAGCCCGGCTGCACTTCGCCATCCACGACACGGGAGTGGGCATCGCGGAGGCTGCGCTTCCCCGGTTGTTCCAACCCTTCTCGCAGGCGGATTCGTCGACCACGCGCCGGTTCGGCGGCACCGGACTAGGTCTGGCCATCACCAAGCGCTTCGTCGAACTGATGCGCGGACGCATCACGGTGGAGAGCGAGCCCGGCGGCGGCTCGGTCTTCCGCTTCGACGTGATCGTCGGGACAAGCGGCCGCGGCCTCCCAACCGGGTGGCCGTAACTAGCCAGATTTGGCTAGTTATCTCAATGGATGCCCCGGGGCGGCGCGCCACGATACGGCTCTGATACGCGACCGGCGTACCCCGAATTGATCCCCGCTTCCCGCCACGCCGCCCCCCCGCGGCTCCGTCGGCCGGCAACCTGCAACTTTCTAACCTGCCACGTTCAACCGGCCGTTTAAGCGGCCGCGAGCGTCTTCCGGACCATCCGCGCCATGGATTCCTCCGGGTTGAGCGACGTCACCGACGCGACATCCACCCAGGCGAGGTCCTTGGACTCGTTCGAAATCACCAGCGGCTCCGCCGGGTCGGCCTCGATCATGAACCGCAGGTCGTGGTGATAGTGGCCGGGCTCGGTCTTGCGCGGCGGGATCCAGTGCCGGTCCACATCGAAAACCGCCGGGCTCACGACGCGCAGCCGGGTGAGGCCGCTCTCCTCGCGCGCCTCGCGCAGCGCCACCGCGAGGAGGTCGCCGTCACCGTCCGCGTGACCGCCCAACTGGAGCCACTTGTCCAGCTTGTGGTGATGCGTGAGGAGCGTCCGCTTCCGGTCCGGGCTCACGATCCATGCCGACCCCGTGAGATGCCCCGGCACGCAGGTCCGCCACAGACAATCGGGATGCGCCTCGGCAAACCGGATTACCTCCGCGGTCATCGCCGCCTCGTGGGCATCAAGTGGCTGCGCCGCGTGGGCACGAAGCAGTTGGAGCACGGGAGCGAGATCGGGGGGCATGGGAGAGCGGAGAATTCCGATCGGCGCGGCCAAAACAAGCCCAAGCTTCGCGGGCCGAAGCCGGCGGCGGCTTGGGCATTACACAATCTCGGCTAATGTCGCGCAGCCCTGCGCCCGGCTTCAGCTCATGCCGCCGCCTCGCGCGCGACCTTCAGCCCCAGCGCCCGCGTCATCACGCCGAACAGCGCGTTGTTCTGCACGAGGCCCTGGATGCTTTCGCTGCCGGGACCGAAGGCCGCGAGTTCCACGTAGTCCGTCGTATGCGCGATGCCCGCCCAACCCACGGCGGTGTAGTTCGCGAGGATCTGCCCGAGCGCGATCAGCGGCGCGTTGCGCACGCGATAGCCTTCGCGGTGCTCCTTGCGGAGCGCCCGGCGCAACAGCTCCACCTCGTCGTCCTCGAGCGCGAGCGCGGTGGCGGCGTGCACGCGGTCGCGCACCTGCGCCGCGGTGCTCTTCGGCCCGAGTTCCTCGAGTGCCCACACGTTGGTCTGCCGAAACTGCGCGATCCGATCGAAGCAAACCATCGTGTCGCCGTAGCTGCCCCGGCGGCTGTCGAAGCTGCCTCCCACGCCGAGCAGCCCAGGGTTGGAGTTGCCGTGGTCGCTCGTGAGGATGACCAGCGTGTCATCGCGACCCGCGGCAAACTCGAGCGCCACGCCGATCGCGTCGTCGAAGGCCAGCATGTCGTGGATGATGCCGCCGACATCGTTCGCGTGCGCGGCGTGGTCGACGCGCGCGCCCTCGATCTGCACGACGAACCCCTCCGGGTGCTGCGCGAGCCGCCCGAGCGCGAGCCGCGCCATCTCCGCCAGCGTGGGTACACTGCCCGCCAGGGCCGGATCCGCGCGGCGGTCGAGTTCGTACGGCAGGTGCCCGTCCGCAAAGATGCCGAGCAGACGCGGCGCGCCGGCCGCCTGCCGCAACCCCGCGGCGTCCCGCACCACGGCGTAGCCCGCCCGGGCGAAGTCGCCGAAGAGGTCGCGTTTGTCGCTCCGCGCCCCGGCCGCGAAGAACTTCGCGCCGCCGCCGAGGTACACATCGAGCCCGACGCCCAGGTATTGGGTGGCGATCTCGAGTTCATCGACGCGCGCCGCGGCTTGCGCGGTGAAGCCCGCCGGCGTCGCGTGCGTCACCGTCGCCGTCGTCACGACGCCCGTCGCCTTCCCGGCGTCCCGCGCCAGCGGCAGGATCGGCCGATGCGACTGCCCGTCGGGGCTCATGTTGATCGCGCCATTCTTCACCTTGTGGCCGCAGCCCCAGGCCGAGGACGCCGCCGCGGAATCGGTCACCAGTGAACTCGCCGAGCTCGTGTCCATCAGCGCGCGGCGCAGGTCGGGCCGGTCGTACACGCTCAACCAGTGCATGCCGCGCCCCTCCTGCCGGCGCCGATAGCGCTCGGCGAGGGTGAGCGTGCCGAGGCTCATGCCATCGGCGACGAGGAAGATGAGGTTGCGGGCCCGACCCGGTTCCCGGCGGGGAGCGGCCGGTGCCACCGCGGGGGTGGCGCGCAGGGAGACCGGGAGAAGCAACGCGCTGCCAGTGAGGCCGGCGCGCAGAAAGTCGCGGCGAGAAAACGGGGACATTCGTGCCGGAGTGTGCCGGGGCGATCCCCCGAGGAAACGGTAAATTGCCGCGTCACCAGAATTTCACCCGCCGGCGCGTCGGCCGCCGTTGCTGCGCCCGCGCCCCACGCCGTCCGGGCCGCCGCGGCGTTACTTCGGACTCTTCAGCGCCTTGTCCACGCCCAGGTTCTCACCGGACCACGCACGCTCCCAGGTCGTCGGCACGGCGGGGTCGCTCCAGAACGGGTCCGCCGGTGGCAGACCGAGCGGCAGGAAGGCGGCGCTGCACAGGTAGAGGCTGCCCGTCGAGATGTACGTTTCGCCCAGTCCAGGCTGATGCCCGGCGAGCCCGATCTGGAGCCAGCCGGCCGCGTCGTACGTCCCCGGTGCCTCCAGCGTGCGGCGGATCACGCGGCCGAGCGCCACGCGCGCCTGCGCGGGCTTCATCTCGGGCGGCAACATCCGCCGCCACGCCGCCAGCGCGAGCCCTTGGAAAGCCCCGCACCGGTACGCAATCGAACGCCCCAACACCGGATAGGAGCCGTCCGACGCGATCAGCCGCTCCTGGATCGCCGCCCACCGCGTGAGCCGTTCGCGCGCCTTGCCGCGCAGCCCGGCCCACGATTCGGCCTCGTCGCCCACGACGTCGAGCGCCTCGACGAACATCGGCTGGATGACAAAGGAGTTGTAGTAGTCCCAGTGAAACTCCGGGCCATCGCCGTAGACGCCATCGCCGACATACCAGTCGCGATGCCGCGTGAGCCCCTCGAAGAGCCGCACGTCGTCCCGCGGCTCACCCACCCGGTGAAGGAAGACTTCGACCATGGTGGCGAAGAGCTTCCAGTTGCTCTCGCCCGGCCGGATCACCCGCGTGGCGCGCAGCGCGATCACCACGTTGCGGCGCACGCGTTCATCGAGCCGGCCCCACAAGGCCTGCGGCGCGCGTAACAGTGCCTGCGCGAGGAATGCGGCGTCGACGAGGGGCTGCCCGCCGCGCGCGAAATTCATGTAGTCGGGCGATGCCGGGTCGGTGGCTGCGTCGATGCCGGCGCGCGCCAGGGCGCCGAGCCGCTCGCGCACCCTTCCTTCCGGCGTCGCCGCCGCCCCGAGTTCCAGCCAGGGAGCGAGTCCCATCAACAGCCGGCCCAGCGCCTCGAGGTGCGAGTACTCGGGCCGGTCTTTCGCCTTGGGATGCGCCTCCACTGGCATCACCGCCTTCAGCCGTCGCGCCGCGAGCGCCGGGAGCATCGGCTCGGCCAGCCGGATCGCCAGTCGGCACCACGCCGCGCGCTCCTCCTCCGACGTGGCCGCCGCGCCCGGCGTCGATCCCGCCGCATGCCCGGCCAAGCCGGGCTCAGACGCGCGGGCACTCACCATCGCCAGCAGGCTGGCCGTGCCGGCCAGCTTCACAAAGTCGCGTCGGGTATTCACTCCCACGAGTCTGCCCGAAGCTCGGGCCGGAGCGCAGCCTCTTTTCCGCCGGACCGGCACGGTTGGATTGCCGCCGTCCCCCGGGAGCCGGGGATTGCCTTGCCCGCGCCGCGTCCCCTTGATCGTACGACCGGCGCAGCCCCACCCTGCCCCGCTTCCGCTTCCTTCCGTCATGGTGTCTTCGCCTGCTTCGCGTCCCTGGTGGCGCAGTCCCGGTCCGCTCCTGCTCCTGTTGCTGCACGCCGGGCTCTTCCTCGGCGCCTACCAACTACGGTTCGATCGCACGGCGTGGCAGCGGCTGGAACAACAGCTTCCGGCCCAGCCGACGGTCGCGCAGTGGTATCACGCGCTGGTCGACACCCACGGCTTCGCCGGGCTCGCGGTCTGGTTTTTCGACACCCACGGCGAGGTCAGGCTCTACCACCGGTATGCGTCCGTGGCGGTCCATGGCGTCGACCCCAAGCTGCCGGCCGATGCTCCGGGCCAGGGCACGTTTCGCATCTACCGCGAGGTCCGGCCCGAGTACCAGCCGGGCGCCATCCTGGTGATGGCGGTGCCGGCGCTCATCGCCCGCAGTGAGAACGACTATACCACCGCTTACACCGCTTGGGCGGGCGGTCTCTACCTCGCGACCGCGCTGCTGGGCATGGGGGTGCTGGCCGGCAGCGAGCGCATCTCCCCCGCCCTCGCCACGCGCACCCTGATCTGGTCGCTCCTGTTCGTCCTCGCCTTCGGCAGCATCGCCGCATCGCGCTTCGATGTCGTCGTGCCGCTGACGATCGTCACGGCGCTGGCGCTCCTGCAGCGCGGACTGCGCGGGGGCGCCGCCGGATGGCTGGTGGCCAGCGGCGCCGTGGTGGCGCTCGGGGTGATGACCAAGATCGTGCCCGGGCTGCTTCTCGCCGCCGCACTGCTGTGGCTCGTCACGGTGGGCGGCCGCCAGCACTGGCGCGCGGCGGTCCTACTGGCGTTCGGCTGCGGGGCGACGTTGGTCATCCTCCACCTGGGCTTCCAAGCCTGGTTCGGCGACGGCTACCTGGCGAGCTACACCTACCACGTGCAGCGGGCACTGCAGATCGAGAGCACGTACGCCGGCGTGTTGATGGCGCTGCCGGCTGCGGGCGAGCCGCTCGCCCATGCGCTGCGGTTCGGGGCCATCGAACTGCAGCATCCGGCCGCCGCCGCGTGCGCCCGGCTGGCGCCCTTCATCTTCCTCGCCGCCGCCGCGCTGCTCGCCCTCGCGTACGCCTGGCGCAATCGCCGGCGCGATGCCACCGATCGTGACCTCAGCATCCTGCTGCTCACGATCGTGCTTCTGCTGGTATTCATGCTCACCAACAAGGTGTTCTCGCCGCAGTACCTGCTCTGGGTGACTCCGCTCGCGGCGGTGGCCGCCGGGGCGCGCCCCCGGCTTGGTTTTGTCGCCGCCGCGTTGCTCATCCCGACGATCTGCACGCAGGTGCTCTTCCCCTACCTCTACGACTTCCTGACCTCATTTCATCCCGCGATGGTGGCGCTGCTGAACGCGCGCAACCTCCTGCTCCTCGTCATCGCCGGCTGGTGGTTCTGGCACCTGCCACCGGCCCGGGAAGGGAAGCCCTCCCATGCCGAGCGCTGATCTGCCGAAGGCGGCCGAGCCCAACCGCGCCGCGGCCAGACCGTCACGTCCCACCGGAGCCTGGAATTTCCTGCGGCCGCTCGGACATCCGCTGCTGCTCTCCGTCCTCATCCTGCTCGCGGTGCGCGCGGTCGCGGTGACGTGGCATTACTTCGGCAACGGGCTCGACGGTCGGCCCCAAGTTTCATCGCCGATCAGCCTGTATGGCACCGCGCTCTCCTACCAACTCGCGGTGCCGCTCACGCTGGGGCTTGGGCTCCTGCTGCTCTGGCGGCTGTGTTCGCGGCTCCGCATCGCGCTCGTGGTCCTGACCGCGGTCGTCGCGGGGCTGCTGATGCTGATGGACCAGGTCGACTTCTCCCTGGTGCGGTTCGTGGCCCGCCGCTTCTCGCCAAGCGTCCTGACCGCGTACGGCGTGCCCGCGCTGGCGTCACCGACCACAGCGCTGTCGCTCTGGCATGATGCGGGGCACACCCTGTATTCGCTCGGCCTCTTGGGCACCGGCTGGAGCCTGCTGGCGCTGGTGACCTGGCGCGCCCGGCACGCCCGCACGGCGCCGCCCTGGAGTTGGGCCTGGTACGGCGCCGGCATCGTCATTGCCGGCAGCCTGTATGTGGCGCCGATGGGGCGGGCCGCACCCCGCCGCACCCTCATGCAGCCGGTCGAGATCACCTTCCTGCGGGATCTCGGTCCGGGCGAACACGAGGCCACTCCCATCCACCTCGCCGAGGCGGCCGAGCGGGTGCGCCATCGCCTCCTGTCGCCCGCGGTTGGCGATTTTGTGTCGGACGCCCATCCGCTCCTGCACCGCCCCGGGCCGGTGCCGGCGGGCGCGGGCACCGATCTCCCGGACATCATCGTCATCGCCGTCGAATCGCTCCACGGCCGCCACCTCGGCTTCATCCGACACCAGGAGCCCTCACCGACGCCAAACCTGGACGCGCTGGCGCGTGAGAGCGTGGTCTTCCCCCAGTTCATCGCGAACGGGTACCCGAGCGCCCCGGGCTTCTTTTCCCTCCACACGGGCACGCTGCCGCACCGCAGCCGGGAGGTCTGCGCCGAGTTCACCGGCGTCAGCTTCGATTCGCTTCCCGCGCGGCTCCGGATGCGGGGTTACCACACGACGGCGATCTGGGGCTGCGACGCGGGCTTCGGCAACGAGGAGGCCTGGGCGCGGCGCTGGTACGACGACGTGGATGTGTTGCTGCCCGCGAACCGCCTGGGTCTCGCCCCGATTCGCGGGGATGCGGAGACGTTTCGCGTACTCCGGGAGCACATGGCGGACGGCGACCGGCTCCGGCCGGGCACGCCGCAGTTTTATTTTGTGGCCAACGCGGGCACCCACGGTCCGTTCACCACGGCCGGCGCGTATTTCTCGGATCCGGCGGACCAGCAGGAGGCCGCACCCTACGCGGGTCAGCACCAGGGAGACCGCGCGGAGAACTTCGACGCGATGCTCGGGCTGCTTGACCGGCAGATTGGACGACTGCGGGCGTTCTTCGCGACGCGCCCGCGGGCCAACCGGACGGTGATCCTGATCTGCGGCGACCACAGCGTGTCGATTGCCGAACCGGTCGCGGACGACATCGCGGCGTTTCCGCTGGATAGCACGGTGTGGACGGCAGCGCTCCTCTATGGCCCGGGCGATCTGGTGGGCCCGCCCCGGGTGGAGGCCTTTCCGGCGAGCCAGGTGGACGTGATGCCGACCCTGTTGGGCCTCGTGGGCGACACCGCGCCCACGGCGGCAATGGGCGTGAGCCTGCTGGCTCCGATTCCGGCGCACGAACGGATCGCCGTGGCGATTCGCGAGACCGGTTTCCGGCTCGATCGCACCGGCTGGTCGCTGTTCGTCGATGCCACGGATCCAACGAACACCTTCATTCACCGCTCGTTCTCCGACCTGCCCCGCACGCGGGCGTCGGAAGGGAGCGGACCCTTTCTGCCCGGCGACGCGCAGGCGTTGTATGCCGCAGTCCATGCCTGGTCGTGGCTGATCGAGCAGGACCGGGTATGGCCGCGTGACGGACAAAGCCATGCGACCAGCGCCGAGCTGCAAGGAGGCACGCGATGAGGATTGCCCTGGCGTGCGACTGGTACCTGCCGCGACTGGGTGGGATCGAACGGCAGCTCAGCGGGCTCGCATCCCGGCTGGCGGCGGCCGGCCACGAGGTGACAGTGTTCAGTCCGACCCGCGGCGCCTGCACGGCGGATCCGGCGGTGCGGGTGGTGGCGCTGGACGCCTGGCGCATGCCCGTCATCGGCCTGACCTTGTCCTCGTTCACGGCGCACGACCTGGACGCGCACCTGCGGGCCGGCCGGTTCGACGTCGTGCATGTGCACGGGAGCATCGCGTCGCCGTTCGGCTGGGGGACGACCTACATGGCGGCGCGCGCCGGGTTGCCGCTGGTGTACACGGTGCACTCCGTGTGGGGCAACTGGCGCCGCTGGTATGCGCTGCTCGATTTCCTGTGGGGCTGGAGCAGGTACCCGATGCTGTTCTCGGCCGTCAGTGAGCGGGCGGTCGCGGACATCCAGCCGCTGCTGCCGGGCGTGGAGATCGCGCGCATTCCGAACGGCATCGATCCGGAGGAATGGCGCGTGCCGCACCGGCCCGCGACGGACGCAATTCACATCGTCACCGTCACGCGGCTGGCGCTGCGCAAGCGCGGCGAGGCGACGCTCCGGGCTTTCGCGGCGGCGCGCGCGCGGACTCCGGCCACGACGAAGTTGGTGCTACATATTGCCGGCGACGGTTCCCAGCGGCGCAACCTGGAGCGGCTCGCGACGACCCTCGGCGTGGGCGACGCCGTCCGGTTCCATGGCGCCGTCACGAGCGCGACGGTGCGGCAGCTGCTGGCCCAGTCGCACGTGTTCGTGCTGCCGACGGAGCTGGAATCCTTCGGGCTGGCCGCGCTGGAGGCGCGGGCCGTCGGGCTGCCGGTGGTGGCGATGCGCACCAGCGGCGTGACGGAATTTGTACGCCACGGGGTCGAAGGTCTGCTGGCCGCAGATGATGCGGACCTGGCGGCTCATCTCCACCGACTGAGCACCGACGCCGCGTTGCGAGCCACGATCACGCGACACAACCGGACGACGCCGATCACGCACACGTGGGCCCGGGCGCTGGAGGCGAACCTGGCGGCGTACGCCCGCGCGCGGGCGCTCTGCCCGCCGCGGCCTGTTGCCCGGGCCGTTTGAGGACAGGCCGCGGCGCGCGCTCAGCGGCCGAAGTTGGCCTTGCGCAACTGCTCCTCGAAGGAACCGAGGTTGCGGCGCACGTCGAGAAACTCGCTCTTGGAGAGCGTGAGCAGCTCGACCGGCTCGGTGGACGCCACCGTGGCGGCGCGCGGCTCGTCGCGCAGCAGCGCGAGTTCGCCGAAGAAGGCGCCGGCGCCGAGGTGCACGAGCGACTCGCTGCGATCACCGATCTGCTTGCTCACCTCCACGCGCCCGCGGCGCACGATGTAGAACTTATCGCCGGGGTCGCCCTGCCGGATGATCGTTTTGCCCGCGGGATGAGTCTCGCGCTTCATCTTGCCCGCGATCTCCGCGAGCAGGTTCGGCGAGGCGCCCTCGAACACGGAGCAGCGCTGGAGGAATTTGCAGATGGCGATATTCTCGGCGACCTCGACGTTCGAAACGATGTAGCCGTCGACCATGTTCACGATCCGGTCCGCGACATCGAGGATGCGGTTGTCGTGGGTCACGATCATGATGGCCGAGCGCTGCTCCTTGGCCATTTTCTGCAGGAGCGTGACGACCTGGCGGCCGGTGTCCTTGTCGAGCGCCGCGGTGGGCTCGTCGGCGAGCACCAGTTTCGGCTGGTTCACGAGGGCGCGGCCGATCGCGACGCGCTGCCGCTGGCCACCCGAGAGGTTGGCGGGCCGGTAGTGCATGCGCTCGGCGAGCCCGAGCTGCGCCAGCATGTTCACCGGCAGCTGGTGGCGCTGTTCCGGCGTGTACTCGTGGAGTTCGGTCGTGAGGCGGACGTTCTGGTAGGCGGTGAGCGAGTCGAAGAGATTGTGCGCCTGGAAAATGAAACCGATGTCGCGGCGAACGCGGACCTGTTCCGCGGTGCTGAGCCCGTGGAGCTCGCGGCCGAGCACATGCAGGCTGCCCTTCTGGACGGAGCGCAAGGCGCCGATGAGCGTCAGGAGCGTGGTTTTGCCCGAGCCGGAGGGGCCGGTCATGATGACGATCTCGCCGGGATAGATGGTCAGGTCGTTGTCGAAGAGCACCTGCTTGGCGCCCTCGCCCTCGCCGTAGGTGTGGCACAGGCCGGACGCCTGGACGACAGGCTCCTCGGCCGCATGGTCCACCAAGAACGGCGCGGCGGTGGCGTTCGGAGCGGAGGAGTCGGGCGGATTCATGACGAAAGGATGACGAGAGACGGGTTTCAGAACACCTCGGCGGGATCGGCGCGCAGGACCTTCTGGACGGCGAGCAGGCCGGAGCCGATGCACATGAAGACGGTGAGAGCGAAGACGAGCAGCGAGCGCGGCCAGCTGAGGAACATGAGAATGCCCGTGGAGTGCTCGATGACGGTGTAGAGCAGGCCGCCGCCCAGCAGGCCCGGGAGGAAGCCAAAGAGCGAAAGCAGGAGCGCCTGCTGCAGGACCAGGGCGACGAGGTAGGTGCGGGAGAAGCCGACTGCCTTCACCGTCGCGTACTGGGGCATATTGTCGCTGATCTCGTTAAACAGGATCTGGTAGCAGATGATCATCCCGATCAGGAACCCGATCGCGAGGCCGATGGCGAAGACCCCGCCCGCCGGGGTGGCGTCGGCGGTGAACTCCACCTCGCGCACGCGCAGCTCCTCGGGCGTCATGACGAGGACTTCCTCGCCGACGAGCTTCAGGAGCTTCTGCTTCAACGCCGGAATATCCGTGCCCGGCCGAACCTTGAGGAGCGCCATCGTCACCAAGTCTGCCTCCTCCTTGGAATTGATCCAGGAATGCTCGGCCATCAGGACCCAGCCGTCGGTGCGGATGCTCGGTCCCATCGACACCATGCCGACGACATTCTGGACGCCGTCGGGGACCTGCAGCTGCGTCCCGGGCCCGATCGGGCCGAAGAGGTCGCGGGCGCGGCGGTCGAACAGCACGTTGCCGCGGATCGCCAGCTGGGCGGCGTAGGTGTCGAGCTCCGGCAACTTCAGCGGGTGCGTGCCGGCGGGAAACGCGAGGACGGAGGCGGCCTGCACGAGGCCGGTCTGCGGATTCACGATCAGCTCGGTGCCCTCGTAAAGCGGGGTCGCGGATACCACCTCCGGGAGCCCCAGCGCCTGCTGCATCCGAATCCGGTTCAGCTGGTTCATCTCGAGCAGGCTGTACCGGCCGCGCTCGATGAGGGCCACGTCGCCATCGAGGTAGGTGGCCAGCCGCGCCTGGCTGTCATTGATGCCGTTATAGAACCCGACCTCCATGAACATGATCACCACGGAGAACGCGATGCCCAGGAGAGAGAGGACGAAGCGGCCCTTGCGGTGGACCAGCAGGTACCAGGCGACGGGAATGCGGTGGCGCAGCTGCATGGTCAGAAGAGGTCGGCCGGATCGGCCCGCTTCACCTTTTGCAGGGCGAGCACGCTGGAGATCGAGGTCATGGCCACCGACAGCCCGAGCACGAACAACCCGAGCTGCCAGGTCATGTACATCGGGATGTGACTCGCCCACTCGACCAGGCGGAAGGTCACCAGGCTGAACAGGAACGCGGGCACGTAGCTGAGCGCCGCGAAGATGACGGCCTGCTGGATGCCGACGCCATACACGTACCACACGGAGAAGCCGACGGCCTTCAGCGTCGCGAGCTCACGGAGGCGGTTGGAGATCTCGCTCGCGAGAACCTGATAGAGAATCACGCCGCCGACGCAGAACGCCACGAAGGCGCCGGTGCGGAACATGATCCCGATCGGCTTCACGTTGACGTAGTAGTCGCGCTCACGGGTCACGAGCTCCTGCTTGGTGAACACGAGGACGTCGCGCGGGAGCGCCTCGACCAGGGCCCGCCGCACGACCAGCGGGTCCGCGCCGGGCGTCACCTGCACGAGGCCGTACGTCGTGTCGCGGCTGGAGCCGCGCCAGATGGATTGGCCCGTGTCGAGGCTCACGAGCGCGGCGCCCTCCGCCTGGAAACCGACGCCCATGTCGAACAGCGAACCGATCGTCACCGGCCAGCGCTGGAGGGAGGCGGCCTTGCCGAGGCGCTTGGAGCCGTAGTCCGGGTGCGAGTTACGGCCGAGCGACACCACGTCGCGGGTGGCCAGCGGCAGGAGCGCGGCGCGCTCGCTGGGCGCGACAAACGCGGGGTTGAGATCGTAGGCCATCAGCATGCAGCCGATGCCGCGGTTGTCGTTCTCCGGGTCGCGCCAGCGGGCGCGCCGGTAGTTGAGGGTGGCAACATCGGCGACGCCGGGCACGACGCGGGCCTGGAGCAGCCGCGCGCTGTCGAAGGCGTTCGCGGACTCGAGCGACTCGAACCGCGCGGAGGTGATGATCAGGTCGAACTGGAAGTAGTTGTAGACGACGGTCGAGCTCGTCTTCGCCGTCTGGAGGAAGCCGAGCTGCATGAACACGAGCAGCACGGCGAAAGTAATCCCGGCGAGGGCCGCGAGGGAACGCTTCCGGTTCTGCAGCGTGTTGTGCCAGGCGAGGCAGATCCTCATGGGCGGGAACGGACGGCTCGGGTCCTATTCGTCGATCGAGACGTTGACCTCGAGGTTCAGCAGCCGGCTGGCGACCTCGGTCTCATCGAGCTTGATGAGGACCTCGGCGACCTTGGCGCGGCCGGAAATGACGCGGCCGATGGAAATCACCTTGCCCTTGATCGGGGCGGGAAGGGAGGTGCTGGTGATCGTGGCGGGCTGGCCGAGCTTGAGCTTCGGCAGGTCACCGGCGAACACCTCGGCGCTGACCTGCATCTCGGTGAGATTGGCCAGGCAGACCGCGACCCCGCTCGGCACGGTGCCGGGCACGACGCCGAGCTTCACGACGGTCAGGGCGGCCGGAGCGCACAAGGTGGAGCGGTCGAGCTTGTCGCGCGCGATCGCGAGCTGGTTGCGGGCGCGCTCGATCTTCATGTCCCGGTCGATCTTGGCGCGGGCGTACTCCTTCTGGGCGGCCAGGTAGCTCAACTCGGCGTTGCGCATCTGGTGCGCCCGTTCGGCGACCTGCTGGGGCGAGCTCTTTTCGCCGCCGAGCTGGACGAAGCGCTCATACCGCGCGCGGGCGTACTCGTAATCGCGGCGGCCGACCTCGAGGCGCAGCTCCTGGGCTTCCAGGGCCATCTGCCCGAGCTCCTCGGCCTCGCGCAACGCGAGCTGCGCCATCGCGACCTCGTTCGTGGCGGTATCGTGGCTCCGGAACGTCACGAGGAGCGCGCCGGCGGCGACCTGTTCACCCTCCTTGACGTGGACCGTGGCCACCGCGTCACCGGTGCCGGGGAGGTTCAGGATGTCGCCGGCCGGCATGATCCGGCCGAGCGCACCGATCTTCGCCTCGAGCGCACTGGTCAGCGAAAGCAGGACGAGCAGCGAGCCGGCGAACCGGCGGGTCAGCGAGAGGACATTCATGGCGGGAATGGAATCAGCGGGTGAAGGGGACCTGGGTGAGATTCTGAACCTCGATCACGGCGTCGCGTTGGGTGGTGTTCGAAAGGGTGCCGGTGAGCAGTCGGAGCTGCGCGAGCGTCACCGCATACTTGCGCTGGGTCTCGTTGCGCGCGCGCCGCGCGCTGGCGTAGCGATCCTCCATGTCGATGACGTCGGTGAGGGACGACTCGCCCGCCCGCATCTTCTCGCCGGTCTGCGCGAGCGCGCTGCGGTAGGTGTCCACCGCGGCGGTGCTCATGGCGTTCTGGGCAATCGAGGTGCGCAGGGTTTCCAGGGCGACGAGCACGTTGGCGGCGATGCCGTTGGCGGACTGTTCACTTTCCAACCGGATCTGCTCGACCTTCGCGCGCTGACTGAGGAGGGCGCCGCGGGCGACGTTGTTGGGCAGCGGCCATTCGAGTGTGACCGCACTCAGCACGTTCACGCCGGTGAGATCATTGGAGACCGCGTAGGCGGGACGGAACCGATCGGTGCGGCGGTCGTAGCCGGTGTAGCCGAGCGTCAGCTCCAGGTCGAAGCGCGGCTTCACGTTGCTGCGCGCCTGCTCGAGCAGCGCCTGTTCCGCAGCGAGATTGAGGCCGGCGGCACGGTAGTCGCCGCGACGCTCCAGCGCCTCGGCCACGTATTTCTCGCCCAGCGCCGGCGGAATCGACGTCACGTCGATGACGGCCGGGAACTCCCCGGCGACTTCGGGCGGAGTCGACAGCTGCGTGCGGCCAAAACCGATGGCGAGGGCCAGCGATTGCCGCGCCTCGAAGTAGGTGAGCTCACCCTGCTGCTCATCGGCCCGCTTGCTGGCGACCAGCGCGCGCGCCTGGTCGAGCGTGCCGGAATCAATCTCTCCACCCTGGGCGTAAAGCTCGACGGTCGCGAAGATCTGCTCCGCGCGCTTGGTGCCGTCGCGCAGGATCTCGAGGTCGCGCCGCGCCGCGAGACAGTTCCAATAGCTCGCCGTCGTCTGGTAAACCAACTGCTCGACCTGATAGCGCGCGTACTGCTCCTGCGCGCCGAGGGCGGACCGCGCCGCGCGCTCCTGCGCCGTCGTGGCGCGATGGCCGAACCCACGCAGCAGCGGCAACGCAAATTTCAGCGCGAGCTGGGAGTAGCTGACGGGAGCGAGGGTCGAAACGTTGTCGCTGGCGTCGACGACCGCCAGATGCGGCGTCACCGTCAGGCCGGCGCGAAACTGCTTCGCGAGCCCAACCGTATAGGTATTGGTGTCCTCGCGCTTCACCGCGAGATACGGCGGCGGCGTGCCCGTCGGTGTGCGCGCGATTTCCTTCGAGAAGCTGCTGCCGAACACCCAGTCAAATTGACCGGACGCCGATTGCAGCACGCCCCGCTGGCGCGTGACCTGTTGGCGGCTCACCTCCACGCCGAGTTGTTTCGAGAGCGTCGCGGCAAGCGCTTCGCTCAGCGAGAGTCCGCCGCCCGCGGGGGCGACGGGTTCCGCGGCGGGGGCCGTCATCGCGAGGAGTCCCGCCACCAGTATCGTCACGATACGACCGACCAATCCTCCCTGTGCCGGAGTGCAGGCGTTTTTCATGCGTCAGAGTTGAGCGAGGCTGGATCGCTGCTGGAGCCGAGAGACAATCGCCGGCGAGTCCGAGGGTCAACAGGCTTTCCTCCAAGTATTAGCAAATCCGGCCGCGACCAGTAATCGCCACGCGATGGCGACCATGGTCGTCACCCGGATCACTACCCGCGAAAACTCAAAAACTGGCGCAACGGCGCGAAGTCGGCGCCCGCGGCCCGCAGGTCCAGCAACGCCGAACGCCAGCACGCCAGCGCCGGAACGCCCGTGCGAAAACGACAGTCCCAACGCAGCGAGGAACGGCGGAAATCGACCGCCTCCCAGGGATGAACGAACAGCACGACGGGGGGCCGCAGCCGCGCGAGCCACGGCGCCCGGATCCAACGCGGCAGGCGCAGCACGGACGAAGTCATCGACGCCGGCACCCGCACGAGGCCGGCGGGCACCGGCCCGGCGCGGTGATTGGCCCCCGACTTGTAGCGGGCGAGCGACGAATCAAGCCGCAGCCCGTGGCACACCAGCAGCGGCAGGAAGGTGACGGGGAAGCGGAGGTACGGCGCGCGAAAACTCTCCACCGGCCCGAAAGCCCGGAGCGTCGCCAGCGCGGCGCCCAACTCCGCCTCGGCGGCCGCCTGGTCCAGCGTGGTGAAGTCGCGATGCTGGTCGCCGTGGCAGCCGAGTTCGTGCCCTTCCGCGACCAGCCGCTCGATCACGCGGGGAAAACGCCGCGCCATCTCGCCGGTGGTGAAGAACGTCGCCTTGAGCTCCAGTTCGCCGAGCAGGTCCAGCAGACGCGGCATCCCCGTCTCCATGCCCCGACAGGTGTCGAGGTACGGCGGGCAGTCCTGCTCGACGTCGACACTGAAGGCCGCGGGAAAGTGCATGCGCCAGTCCCTCGCCTAGGGCTGCGGAACGGAGTCGGTGCCCGCCGCGCGGCCCGGCCAACGTCGGGTCATGAGCGAATCGGGTTCGGGCACGAGTCGGCCGGGGTTGCAGACGCCGGCGGGGTCGAAGGTGCGCTTGAGGTCGCGGAACGCCTTCAGGCCGAGCGGGCCGACATGCTGCCCGAGCCAGGGGAGGTGCTCGTAGCCGATGGAGTGATGGTGGGAGAGCGCGGCGCCCGAGGAGAGCACCAGGTCCATCGCGCGCCCTTTCACGCGCAGGTACTGCCCGAGCGGGTCGCGTTCGTCCTGCCGCGCGCCGAACGTGAAATAGAGACACACACCCTCGGCGTACATGTGCGACAGGTGACACCCCACGTAACCTGCGCAGTCCGGCGCCTGCACCTCCTCACGCAGCCCGCGATGAATCCGGTCGTACGTGGGCAGCACATCCTTCCAGAGCACGGCCGTCTCGGTGACGTCGCACATGCCACCGTGGCCCATGACGAGGTCGCGCAGGTACGGGTAATCGTACTTGCGGGCATACCACGCGTTGCCCGCGCCCGCCCCGCCGTCGAAACCGTTGAACTCGCGCAACAGCCGGAGCGCGGCCCGACGCTTGCGCGCCAGTTCGTCCGCCGGGAGTTCCCAGCCCAGGATCATGACGCAGGTCTGGTCGAGATCGTAGCCGCGCACGCGCCGCAGGTAGGCCATGGCGGCCCGGGTGGCCAGGTGGCTGAGCCCCTTTGACGGTGGCTTCAACACCATGCCGAACTGCGTCTCCTGCGCGTTCGAGAGTCGCATGGTCGTGGGCGCGAGTCCGAGTTCCCAAATCCGGCGCGCGTAGCCGACGCCCGCCTCGAACGTGGGGAAAAGAAAACCGCGGTACTCGCGCGGCCGCAGGCGCGCCACGCGCATCGTCGCCGAGGTGATGATGCCAAGCGCGCCCTCGGAACCAACGATGAGCTGCTTGAGATCGGGACCGGCGGCCGCCCGCGGCACGGCCCGTGTCACGAGCGTGCCCGAGGGCGTGGCAACCGTCAGGCCCACCACCATGTCCTCGATCTTGCCGCGGGCGTCGGACTGCATGCCCGCCGAGCGGGTCGCGATCCAGCCGCCGAGCGTGGAGAACTCAAACGAGTCGGGGAAGTGGCCGAGCGTGAAACCGCGCCGGTTCAGCGCATCCTCGAGCTCCGGCCCGAGCATCCCGGCGCCGAGCGTCGCGACGCCCGAAGCTTCATCCAGCGCGAGCATCTGGTTCAACCGCCGGAGGCTGACGGTGACGATCGGCTCGGCGATGGTCGGGCTCGCCTCGACGCCGCCGACGATGTTGGTGCCGCCGCCGAAAGGAATGACGCGCACGCCCTGCGCCCCCGCCCAGGCCAGAAGCCGCTCGACCTCGGCGTGAGTGCCCGGGAACACCACCGCATCGGGCGCGCGCTCCACCTGGCCAAGCCGCGCGCGCAGGAGATCGCGGTAACTCTTCCCGTAGCAGTGCAGCAGGCGCGTGCCGTGATCGACGGCCACGTGATCGACGCCGACGCAGGCTCCGAGCTCGCGGATCGACGCCGCGGAAAGCCGCGACTCCGGCAACCGGATCGTGGCGGGATCGACGCACGGGCGCGCCATCTCGGGCGTGAGCCCGATCACGCGGTGGGCAAACGGCCAGAGCTTGGGCAGCCGCGACGTGTCGGTCGCCTTCTCGGGGACGCCCCAACCGGTGAAGGTCATCATTTGCATGGTATCAACGGCGCGGCTGCCAGTGCTGGAAGGAGCCGCCCTGCCGGATGAACGGCTGGTCGGCGGCGCTCAGCAACGCAAAATCCGTCGGCCGGTCGCCGTACGCATGGAGCTCATACGCGGCCCGCGGGCCGAGCAACTGCAGGAGCCGGTCGCGCTTGTGCTCCGCATCACAGCTGGGCTCGAGCATCTCGCCCGTGAGCCGGCCGGCGGCGTCGACCGCGAGGCGCGTCGCCAGCACATCCTGGATGCCCAGGCTCGCGGCCCAGGGGCGAAGATACAGTTCGTACGCCGAGCTCACGATGACACAGCGGTCTCCGCGGTCGAGATGGGCCCGCAGGCGGGCGACCGCCGCCGGGAAAAGGTCGCGCGGAAAGGTCGTGCGCCAGAACACCTCCGCGGCCGCCGCCACCGCCGCGGCCTCCCGGCCCGTGAAAACCGTCCGGTTGATGCAGGCGAGACTGCGCTCGGGCTGCAGCCGGCAGCCGTACGCGGCCATCTGCGGCCAGCGCCGCGCCACGAACCACGCGTACGCCCCGGGCCCGAGCACGTGCTGGAAGAACCGCAGTCCGCTCACCCCGCGGCAAAGCGTGCCGTCGAAGTCGAATGCCGCGACGACGGGCTTCATGCGCGAGGGCCGCTGCGGAGCGAGAGCATCGCCGCGCGCACGCGGGCGGCGAACCCCTCCTCCCCAGCCCGCGCGCGCAGCGCCGGGCCGAAACTGACGCTGATCCGGCCGCCGCGCGGCCAAGTGGCGCCCTTGGGCAGCGCCGCGTACGCGCCCTCGATCCAGCACGGCACGACCGGGAGATCGAGCCGGCTCGCGAGAAACTCGAGCCCCTCGCGGAACGGCTGCAACTCCCCGGTGGGCGAGCGCGTGCCCTCGGGGAAAAACACCACCGGCCGCCCCGTCGCCCGACAGGCCGCGACCTGCCGCAGGTTCTCCCGGGCCGCCGCCACGTCGCCGCCGCGCGCCCACCAGACGACCGACACCGCTCCGACACACCAACCGGCGCGGCGGTAGAAATAGTCCTTGGCCACCGCGAAAACCATGCGGTTGCCGTCCGGCCGCGCGGCGGCCAGCAGGGCCAGTCCGTCGAGGTGGCTCGAGTGATTGGCGCAAACCAGGCACGGCGCACGCAGGTTGAGATGCTCGCGCCCCTGGACGCGCACGCGATAGCGCCACCGCACCGCGGTCACCAGCAGCGCCATCGGCCAGGCCCGCCAGTCGGGCCGCCGCACGACCGGGAGCGGCTCGCGCAGCCAGCTTTGGAGTGGATCGGCCGGCACCGCGGGCGACGCGGCCCGCTGCTCGTCGATCAGCGCCGCCAGCTCGGTCACGCCGCGCAACCCCGCCACCCTGCCCTCCGGCAACTCCACGCCGAAGGTGGATTCCACCTCGAGCAGGAGCTCGAGCTTGCTGATCGAATCGAGCCGGGCAAAAGCCGCCGGATCGCCCGTCGCAACCACCCGCCCTGCCCGCGACGCCGCGAGCACGTTCTGAAGCCTGGCGAGCGTTGGCGCGGGGCTGGTCATGAGCGAGAAGGGTCGGCCCGCGATATGCCAGAGGCGCGACCGGACGTCGAGACGACGCACCGGCGGACCCGCGGCGGCGGTGGCGCGGAAGCCGGCCTCAAGCCGGGATCCCTCCGGTCGGCAACGGCGGACGTGAGCCCGTGCCATGGCGCTCGGGCGCGGTGAACTCCTCCGGGCGAGGCAGCCACCCGCGCCGCACAAAGTAGCGCAGGTATAGGGCGAAAAGCGCTGCGGTCATCCGCGGCGGCACAAGCCCCGCCGGCGCCAGCCAAGCCTGCGTCTCCGTCGAATCGAAAACCGGCCGGCCCGGGCGGATGAAGATCTCGGGCACGGGCCGCGAAAAGCGCGGCGGCGCCTTCGTGTAGAAGCGCACCAGCGGTCGCATCGCGTTGCCGGGCCGGCGGCCAAAATCCGGCAGCCGGCGCTTCCACTCCAGATAGGGAATGAACCCGACCGGGTAACCCGCGGCCCGCAGCGCGGCCCCGATGTCGCTCCATCGCATCGGCTCCGGGCTCTTGAGGTGGAACGTGCGGTTCGCGGCGGCCGGCTGGCGGGCGAGGTGCACGATCGCGCGGCAGAGCGCATCGACCGGCACCATTTCGATCTCGGAGTCACCGATCGGCCACCAGCCGCCCTGGATCGATCCGAGCACCATCTTCACGACCAGGTTGTCGTCGGCCACGACGCCGGACTGCGAGTGCCCCATGATGAACGGCGGCCGATACATCGTCACGGGCAGGCCGCGGCGGCGCGCCTGCAGGACCAGTTGCTCGCAAACCCATTTGGTCTGCGTGTAACCGGTAACGCTGCCGGCGCAGTGCGCGGGCACATCCGACTCGCGCACCACCTGGCCCCAGGAGGCATCGGAGTCGAAAACCCCGCTGCTCGAGACGAAGTGCAGCGCCTTCGCCCGACCATGCATCGCGAACCCGAGGATCTCGTGCAGGCCCGCGACGTTGGTGGGGCTGAGCTGGGCATAGCTCTGGTAAAAGTTCATCACCGCCGCCCCATGGAAAACCACGTCGACCTCCTCCGTCCACAGCGAGTAAGCGGCGGCGTCCCAACCGAGCCGCGGTTTGGTCAGGTCGCCGGGGACTGACTCGATCCGGGCCCAGTCATCCGGCGCCAATGCGACCTCAAGCCGCGCCAGGTTGTCCTGAAGACGCGACCGCGCCTCATCCGGGTTCTGCGCGCGCGCCACGCAAAGAATCCTCGCGCGGGTCTGCCGGAGCAGCTCCTGCAACAGGTGCGCTCCCACGAACCCGGTGGCGCCGGTCAGGAGGACCACCTTCGCGGCATCAAGCGGCACGGGCATTCCCGCCGGCGGCGTCAGGACGGGGTCCAGCTGCCGGTCAGCGGCCATCAATGCCTCTGCCGGGTCCGGACTTTCGGTGGCCGATCCGAGCTTAACGGAGTCCATACGAGAAATTTAGGCGTCTTATCGGACCCGCCTTCCCCGGGCGCAAGAGCGAAGCCAACACCGCCCTGGCCGCCCTCGCGAGAAGGGCGAACTTCATGGTCCTCTTACGCTTCGAAGCCCGACCTGACGGACGAAGGGATGGACGGACCCGCGTGACACCCCTACGCTGCACCGGCCTGATGAAACGTATCCTGCTCGTTTGCAGCGTCCTGAACATCCTCCTCCGGAAGTACCGGCTGCAGGTCGTGCTGTCGGTGATTGCGAGCATCACCGCCGGCCTCTGTTCCTCGGGCGTTCTGGCGTTGATCAATCTCCGGCTGAAGGGCGTGGATTCCTTCCTCGATGTGGCCGTGCCGCTCCTGTTTGCGGCGCTGGTCGTGGTGTACCTTGTGACCAGTTTCCTCGCGGAGTACCTGCACATCCAGATCGCGGAGCATGAGCTGGCGAACCTGCGGTTTCAGCTCAGCAAGCAGATTCTCGACCTGCCCCTGCGGAACCTGGAGACGATTGGCAGCAGCAACCTTTTTGCCTCCCTCACCAGCGACCTGGACCGGATCATCCTGATCATCTTCAAGATTCCCAGCTTCATCCTGAACCTCTCCACGGTGATCGGCTGCGGCGTGTACATCGCGGTGATTTCACCCGCCGTCGCGGCGGTGTCGCTGGTGTATCTCGCCATCTGCTATTGCGCGTTCGTCCTGCCGTTCCGCCTCTCCGAAAAGTACGTCGCCCGGGCGCGGGAACGCTGGGATGCGCTCTGCCGGTCATTCCACGCCGTGACCCACGGCGCGAAGGAACTGCTGATGCACGACCAGCGGCGGACGACCTTCCTCAACGATCGGATCAAGCAGACGTGCGACAACATCCGCAGCGACCGGATCAAGGGCCGCGCGATCCAGAACTTCTGCTATCACTGGGGCGACTGCCTCTACTTCATCGGCCTCGGTTCGCTGCTGTTCCTCGTCGCCCCCTATCTCGAACTCCGGGACAAGAACCTCACCAGCATCATCTGGGGCCTCCTGTACATGGTCCTGCCGCTCCACTTCCTGATCGATTGGGGCCCGGACTTTCAGAACATCGCGATCGCGATCAACAAGCTGAAGTCGATCGGATTCAGCTTCGCCTACGACCGCGCACCGACGCCCTCGCCCACCGGCGTCACGCCGCTGGTCCACACCTCGGACCAGCCGCTGCTGGAGCTCTCGAAGATCCGGTTCACCTACTACAATCGCGACGAGAACGAGACCTTCTCCGTCGGCCCGATTTCGCTGACGATTGCCCGCAACAGCGTCGTCTTCCTCACCGGGGGCAACGGCAGCGGCAAGACGACGCTGATGAAGATCCTGTGCGGGCTGTACCCGGCGGAGAGCGGCGAGCTGCGGTGGAACGGCGAGCTGATCGACGAGCCGAAGCGCGGACTGTACCGCCAGATGTTCTCCGTCGTGTTCTCGGACTTCTACCTCTTCGACGAGGCGTTCGGCTTGGACGTGTCGCCATACCAGGCGCGGGTCGATCACTACATTGCGCGCCTGCAACTGCAGAAGAAGCTGACGGTGCAGGAGAGCCGGCTTTCCACCACGGACCTGTCGCAGGGCCAGCGAAAGCGGATCGCGCTGCTCATCGCGTTCCTCGAGGACCGTCCGTTCTACGTGTTCGACGAATGGGCGGCGGACCAGGACCCGGTGTTCAAACGCATCTTCTACCACGAAATTCTGCCGGACCTGAAGGAGCAGGGCAAAACCGTCCTCGTGATCTCGCACGACGACGCGTACTACGGTGTCGCCGACCGCGTCATCAAGCTCGAGGACGGTCACCTAAAGGAGACACCAGCCGCGTAAACCGTTGCCTCGCGGCAGTCTCTCAATTCTGCTCGCCCCGCGCGCCGCCCGCGCCGCCTTGGCCATGTCGCTCCCCTGCCCTTCGCTTCCCTCCAGCCGTCCGCTGCTCGTGATGCCGACCTACAACGAGGTCGAATCGCTGCCCGGCGTCCTGGCCCGCGTGCTGGCCCTCCCTGGCGGGCTGCATGTGCTCGTGGTGGACGACGCCTCCCCCGACGGCACGGCGGCGCTGGTGCGCACGCACCTGGAGTTCGGGCAGCGGGTCTTCCTGCTGTCGCGCCACGCCAAGCTGGGGCTCGGCTCCGCGTACCTCGATGGCTTCGAATGGGCGCTGCGCCGCGACTACACCGCGGCGCTCGAGATGGACGCCGATCTTTCGCACGATCCCGATGACGTCCCGCGGCTGCTGGCGACCCTCGACGCCGGCGCGGACCTGGCGATCGGCTCGCGCTATCTCCAAGGCATCAGCGTCGTGCACTGGCCGCTGCGCCGCCTCCTGTTGAGCCTCGGCGCGGGCGTCTACACGCGCTTCTTCACCGGCCTGCGGCTTTCGGACCCGACCAGCGGTTTCAAGGCGATCCGGCGGGAGGCACTCGGCGTGCTCGTGGCGGCGGGTGTGCATTCGGAAGGTTACGGGTTCCAGATCGAGCTGCACTTCCGGGCCCAGCGGGCGGGACTCACCTTGCGGGAGGTGCCGATCGTCTTCACGGAGCGGCGAGACGGCCGGTCAAAGCTTTCGCTCGCGATCACGTTCGAGGCGCTCGGTCTGGTACCCCGCCTCGGGCTGCAGCGGATGTTCGGACGCGCCCGCCCGCGCGCCGCGGCGGCCGATGCGAAATCCACGCCGGGAACTCGAATCCCGGCCTGACGACCTACTCAAGGAAACCGTTCGTGAGGGCCGACAGGTTCGCGAGGTCCGTCGCGTTCTGCAGCTCGGCCCTAACGGTCACGTGACTCCGCCGGCAACGTTGCCGCCGCCACCACGTCCCGCCGCACCCAAGCATGAAACCGACCGCCGCCATCGCCCTCCTCTTCGCCTCTTCGTTGTTGGCGCAGCCCACCGCCTCGTCGCCCGGTGAGATGCCGCCGCATCCGCCGCGCATGCCCATGACGATCCCGGCCTTCCCCGGTGCCTGGGGTGGCGGCATGTTCACCACCGGTGGTCGCGGCGGGAGCGTCATCGCCATAACCAACCTGAATGATGCCGGTCCCGGCAGTCTTCGCGCCGCGATCGAGGCGGAAGGACCACGGATCGTCGTCTTCCGCGTCGCGGGCACGATCGAACTGAAGTCGGACCTGAACCTCGATCATCCCGACATCACCATCGCGGGCCAGTCCGCCCCGGGCGACGGCATCTGCCTCGCGCACCAGTCGCTGAACATCAACACGCGGAACGTCATCCTCCGCCACCTGCGCGTGCGCCGCGGCCGGCCCCAGGGCGGCCAGGGTTCCGACAACATCGGCGGCAACCCCGAGGGGCAGATCATCCTCGACCACTGTTCCGTCAGCTGGGGCATGGACGAAAACGTTTCCCTCTACCGCTACATGAAGCCGATGCCCGACGGCACGCGGATCAAAATGCCGATTCAGAATCTCACGATCCAATGGTGCATCTCGAGCGAGGCGCTCAATGCCGGACATCACGCCTTCGGCGGCACCTGGGGCGGCGAGCACGCGACGTTTCACCACAATCTCTTCGCCTGTAACACCGCGCGAAATCCGTCGATCGGGATGTCCGGCACCTTCGACTTTCGCAACAACGTCCTGTTCAACTGGGGTCACCGCACGATCGACGGCGGGGACGAGACGTCCTGTGTCAACCTGATCAACAACTACTATCGTCCGGGCCCGGCGAGTCGCGGCGAGGTGGAGACGCGGCTGGCCCGGATCGAAGCCCGGGGAATGTATTCACCCGGCAGCGCGTGGGCCGCGGGCGATTGGTACCCGAAGACCGCCAAGCGACCGGGCAAATGGTATGTCGCGGGCAACGTCCTTGACGGGCACCCCGAGGTCACCGCCAACAACTGGGCCGGCATGCGCGGTCCGGTCGAACCGGCGCGCGTCGCCACCCCCTTCGTGGGCTGGCCGCTCCCGCAGGAAACCGCCGAACAGGCGCTCGACTCCGTCCTCGCCCGCGCCGGCGCCACGCGACCGCGCCGCGATGCGGTGGATGCGCGCGTCATCGCGAGCGTGCGCACCGGCAAGGTGCATGGCTCGGGCATCATCAACGACCCGGACGAAGTCGGCGGCTTCCCAGCGCTCACGTTCTCTCCCGCCGATGTCCCGACTGATGGCGACGCCGACGGCATGCCGGACGCCTGGGAAAAGCAGCATGGCCTCGACCCGGCAGATGCGGCGGACGGCGCGGCGGATGCCGATGGCGACGGCTACACCAACGTTGAGGAGTTTCTCAACGGCACCGGCCCGCGCGAGGCCGTCGATTACCGAAACCTCGGCAACAACATCGATCGGATCAGCGGCTGAGCGCGGCCACGGCCCCGGCCGCGACCGCTACGGCGTCATGGAAACCGCACGGCCGTTTGCATCCACGATCGGTTCGCCGGTGGGCGGCGGAGCACAGTCCTCCTTGCCGCGGGGGCCGAGCAGCTCCGTGAGCAGCGGGCGAAGTCCTTCCGCCCAGACCTCGTATCCCTTCACCGTGGGATGGAGCTGATCCATCGTCATGCCCGGGAAGAGCCGACCCTGCTCGTCGGCGAGCCGGTCATTGACATTGAGAAAGCGGATGGTGCGACCGTCGGCGAAGGCGGCGAGCTTGGGATTGATGGCACGAATGGCGGCATTGGCGGCCTCGCTGTCGTTACGCGGGAAGATGGCGGTGAGGATGATGACGGCATGCGGCGCCTTGCGGCGGCACACATCGATGATCGCCTTGATGCCGCGGGGCACCTCGTCGACGGCGCCGGGCGGCGGATGCAGGCCCAGGTTGTTGGTCCCGGCGAGGAGCACGATCACCCGCGGGTTGACCCCGTCGAGTTCGCCGTGCTCGACGCGCCAGAGGATATTCTCGGTCGAGTCGCCGCCCCAGCCGAAGTTGCCGGCATTCCAGCCATGGAAGTTGGCCTGCCAGTGGGCGAGCATCGCCGGGTAGTCGGTCGCTCCCCAGCGCCGCGTGATGGAGTCACCCAGGAAGTAAAGGTCGATCCGGCCGGCATGGGCTTTGGCGAGCAATTGCTCGTGCGCGAGGCGGAACTTTTCCCCGGGACGAGGCGCCGGCTGATCCGCCGGCACGGCGGCCGCGAGGAGCGGCAGCCCCAGCGCACAGCCAAACAGGATCCCGAAGCGGACACGCCGGGCGAGAGGCGGGAAGATCGGCATGGCGAAGAACGGAGTCACTCGGAGGTTAGGCGCTGGCCAGGATCGGCCCGTTGAAGCTCGTGGCGGCCACTTCGCCGGCCCAGCCGAACTCGTGGCGCCGCATCGGCAGCGTCGCGCCCGGCGTCCACCGCCCCTCGACGAGCGTGGTGGTCGGGACCGGCGGCAGGCCGGTCAGGTTCTGATGCATCTGCGCCACCAGGAGCTCGGTGGCGACCTCGCCGACGCGCTCGCAGTTTTCGCAGATGCCGGCGACCCCATGCTCGGTGCCCTCCAGGAACAGGTCGACGTAGCCGACGTCGCGCGGCACGTTCAGCTTGAGGCGCGTCAGTTGCTCACGCACGAAGGGCGCGATGCTGATGATGACCTCCGGCTCATGCCGGTTATACCACGCGGCGAGCGCCGCGATATCCACCGCCGGGCCCGTCCGGTCGGGCGTTTCGTCCGGCATGCGGCCGCGTTCGCCGTACAGGAGAATGGGAATGCGGCTCTCCTCCGGGAGCCGGTATTGCTCCGCCAGGAAACCGGCGGACCACGCCTGGTCGGCGGCATCATCCCACAGGGTAGGCATCACGAGCCCGATGCGTTCGTAGCCGGCCGCCAGCGCCTGCTTCATCGCCAGCCGGATCACGCCGCTCCGGTCGTACATGACGCGGTGGAGGCCCGGCGAATGCGGGAAACAGCCAATCTTGATCGCGGTGAAGTGCGACCAGTCCATCTCCCCGAGCGCATCGCATTCCGGACGGTGCGAAGCCAGGATCACGCCGGTGATCCCGCGGTGAAAGAGCATGTTGCTCAGCCGCCGGGGCGTCACGTCGGGCTCACCACACCAGAAGTGTTCCAACTGGAAGCCGCTTTGCTCCGCCTTGCGCTGGGCGCCAGCGTAGAACTTTGCGTCGGCCGGTGCGCTCTGCCACCCCCAGCGGGATGTCGCATTGGTGACATAGGCGATGGTGCCATGACAGCGGGCCGGCATGCGCCCGTTGCGATAAGCGACGAGCGCCTGCAGCGCAGGATCGGGATGATAGCCCATCTCTTCGGCGATCGCCTGGATGCGCGCGCGGGTGGCCTCCGGGATCGCCGGAGAATTACGCAGCGCCAGGGACACGGTGGTGTTGTGCACCCCCGCGGCGCGCGCGATGTCGGTCTGGGTAACACGCGTCTTCATGGGGCAAGGGGATGGCTCGGAGCGAAGCGGAGCAGCGCTTCGGGCGAGCGAGGGTTCGTGGTCGGCGCCAGGGGTAGATTGCTCACGGCGGGAAGGGGTCAGTAGCGGTACAGTTTCACGCGCTGGATCGAGAACCGCCCTGGCTCGAGGCGGATATGCCGGCCCTGGTGCGTCTGGTCGCCGCCGAGCCAGAGCACATTCTGCCACGTGCCATCGACGTAGCGGCCCTCTTCCGCGCTCAGGATGCCGGCGGTCATGCCGGGTTCCTTCGTCGCGAACGTCACGATGATCGAGGTACCGGCGAAGATGAACTCATCGGGCCCCACGGCGATCACGAGGCCGCCCGAGGGCGGGATCGGCCCCGTCGGCCCGCCGGTCGGCACGATGAAACCGTCGGCCAGAGCCGGCGGCGTGCCGCGCTCGAAGGTGACGTTGAGGACGTACGATCCGAAGGTCACCTCCTGCGGCTGCCGCTGCTCCGGTCCCTCCGACAGGAGCCCAGCCATGGCGCCCTTGCCCTGATAGGCGAGAATGACGGGTTCCAGCTGCGCGATGAGGCCGAAGCTCGCCTTGAGAGTGTCGGCCGCGGGCTGGCCGACGGAATCGATGCCGAAAGGCGAGAAGCCCATGGCGTCGTGCGCGCCATAGGCGTAGAGCGCGTTCACCGCAGCCTCCGGGCTGCGCATTGCCTCCGGGATGAAGAGCGGATTGCCGGCCTGCCTGTAGCGGCGCGCCCAATCCATGAAGCCCTGCATGTAGATGTCGGGCGAAAGGAAATCGATGCTCGGGGCCGCGGCGCGCCACACGTCGAAGAGGTGCGGCAGCGGACCGGCGCTGGGGTACTGCCCGGGCTGGTGTCCCGGACGGATCAGCGCGGCGTTCACAAACATCGGCAGCGTGTAGGCCTGCTTGCCGGCCACCGCCACGGCGTCAGTGAAACGCGCGAAATGCCAGGCCATGAAGATTTCCTCGGCGGCGGCGCTGGCGCCAAACACTTCCGTCCAGGTGCCCGCGCGCTTCGCCCCCGCGCCCTGCCAGACCGCCTTCACCGGCGCCGCGAGGTGCTCGAGATTGGCGGCGAGGTAATCCATCAGCTCCGTCGGCACGGCCCGCGCGAAGGCCGCATTGGCCGCGGCGCAATGGTCGCGCGCCGTCGGGATCATCCCGATCTCATTCTCGACCTGGATCATGATCACCGTGTGCTGCGTGCCGTCCACCTGGCGCAGATGCTGCATGAGCTGCGCGAACGCCCGGGCATCGACCTTCAGGTTCTCCTCCGAGAACGGCGTGAGAATCTCCTGCCGGTCGCCACGCAGGTCCTCGGCCCGCGGGAAGCGTTTGACGTCCTTTTTGACCCAGGCCGGGGCGTAGCAGGACATGCTGTTCTTCCACGAGCCGAACCACAGCAGCACGAGCCGCATGCGGTGCTCGCGCGCTTGCGCCAGCACCTGGTCGACGGTCGCGAAATCGAAGCGCCCCTCCTCGGGTTCGATCAGGTCCCAGTAAACGGGGACGAGGAGCGTGTTGAGGTTCATGGCCTCGTAGCGGGACCAAGTGGGCGCCAGGAACGCCGGATTCGTGGCCGAGGAGTTGTTGATCTCGCCGCCGCGGATCAGGAATGGGTGGCCGTCAACAATGAGCTGGGTGGCCGTCCCCTGGGCGCGCAAATGAGGCGGCGGGGTGTCCGCGCGCGCCGCCAATGCGGGAGCGAGGAGCAGACAAAGGAGCACGGTCAGGTTCTTCATGGGCCCGGGGATTGGGGAACCGACGGCAGGGGCGGCCGCGGCGGGGTTGGCGCCGTAAATGACGGCGCCGCGACGGTCGCCATGCAAACGCCCATTGGTACAGGCGGGCCTATCACCTAGGTAATAGGCCTCCGGATGCGCGCCCTGCACCGCCGGAGCCGGGTTCGGACTTTACGCCGTCCGGGGCGGCGCGCACCCTTCCGGCCTCACCATGCCCCGGGGTTACCTCAACGCGTTCGCGCGCGACTGGTCCAGCCGCCGGCGGGAAGCCGGCCGCGCCCTCCCCTCGTCCCGGCGATCCACCCCGCTTCGCGCCTTGGCCGCGGCGCTGCTCGTGGCGTCGGCGCTGGCCGCCGCCCCCACGCCGGCCCCGATTCGCGGCCTGCCGCTGACCCGCTTCTACCCGTTCGAGGAAATCGGCAACGTCTCCCGCGGCGCCAAGCTGGGGTTCGACGGCTTCGGCCGCCTCGCGGTGATCCACCAGGGCACGTATGCGGTGTTGAATGACGCGACGTGGGTCGACCTGGCGGAGCCCGCCCCCGCCGGCATCGCCATGCTGAACGTGGTCACGGGACCCGACGGGCGCTCGTACTACGGCGCCCTCGGCTCCTGGGGCGTGATGGAGCCGACGCGCCGGGCGACCCTCCGCCCGCGGCCGCTGGTGCCGGCGCACTACCCCCGCTGGGTGCTCGCCACGAACTTCTCCGACATCGTCTCGACGCGCAGCGGCGTGTACTTCGCCGGCTGGAACGGCGTCGTCCACCTCGACCCCGCGACTGGCGTCCACGCGTTCATCGAGGTCCCGGGCATCACCAAGATGTTCGCGCTCGGCGAGCAGGTGTACGTCTCCTCCCAGAACCACGAGATCCAGCACCTCGACCTCGCGACGCAGACCGCGCGGGGCGTGCCCGGGACGCGGCTCGACGGCGTGAGCATCGATCACGCGGTCGAATTCGATGACGGGCGGGTCCTGTTCTCCACCTTCGACGGCCGGATCTCGGTGTTCGACGGCACGACCATGACGCCATGGGCGACCCAGCTGGTGAACGGCGACGGCGAGCGGGTGTCCGCCCTGTGCCGTCTCGAAGACGGCGGCGTGGCCATCGCGATCAACGGGCGCGGGCTCTACCTGACCACCCCCGACGGCGAGATCACCACGTCGCTGACCAGTCCCGAGTATCATCGTATCACCGATCTGGCGACGCATGAGGCCGGGGTGCTCTGGATCGCGAGCGAGGGCGGCGTGGAGAAGCTGCTCTACGGCACCGCCGTCAGCCTCTTCGGCCAGCGCGTCGGCCTGCCCATCAGCTGGCCGCAGGTCGTGCAATGGAACGACCGGGTCATGGTCGCCTCCTCCGGCCGGCTCTACGAGGCGATCCCCGGCCCCCCGGGCGGCGCGAGTCGCTTCCAGGCCACGCGCAACCAGCCGGCGGCCGGCGCGTGGGCGATCGCGGCCCAGGGCCCGCACCTGCTGATCGGCAACGCCCGCGGCGTGTTCGCCGTGGAGAGCGACGGCCGCTTCACCCCGATCATCACCCCCATGGAGGTCGCAAGGCTCGTCATGGTAGAGCCCGACCTCTGCTATGCCATCGGCATGGTTGAGATCGCCGTGCTGCGTCGGGTGGACGGGCGCTGGACGGAATCGGGCCCCCGCCTGCCGGGCGTCGGGTACCCCTCGGTCGTCCACCGCGCCGGCACTTCGATCTGGATCGAGCTCGGCCCGAACCGCGTCGCGCGCCTGTCGCTGCACGACGGCCGGCCGCGCGCCCAGGTGATCGAACAGTTCCCCTGGGCGGACCCGCGGTGGATCAATATCGGCGTCGTCGGCCGCATCGTCGTGTTGAGCGCCCCGCCGATCGGGCGGGTGTATTTCAACGAGGACACGGAGGCGATCTGCGACGCCCCGCCGGAACTCGAGCGGCTGCTCGAGCAGGCGCCGCACTGGATCGCCCGCCTGCAAGCCGACGACAACGGCACCTTGTGGGCCTCGCACGAACGCGGGCTCTTCACCATCACGCGCGAAGGCGAGCGCTACCGTTTTGACACGACTTCGTTCGACATCGTCAACGACCGCATCCCGTTCGTGCAGCTCCTGCCCGAAGGTGAGGTTTGGATTTCGAGCGGGCAGTCGCTGTACCACGTCGACCGCCGCACCGGCCCCGACACCCGCCGCGCGTTCCGGCCGGTGCTGACCACCGTGGTCGGGGGCCGAAGTCACCGCGAACTCGCCCGCGGACCGGGCTCATTCCAGGGGCTGCGCTCCCTACCCTACGCCGAGAATAGCCTCAGCTTTCGTTTCTTCGCCGGCTCGTACGCCTCCCGGCGGCCGCCGGTGTACGAATACCGCCTGAACCAGGCCGACGACAACTGGACCCCGCTCAGCAACGGCTCCGTGCTCAACTTCCCGGAGCTGCGGGAGGGTCGCTACCACCTCGACGTGCGGTTGACCGACAACCACGGGCCGATGGGCGCGCCGATTGCCTTCGATTTCACGATCCTTCCGCCGTGGTACCGGACCTGGTACGCCTATGCGCTTTACGCGCTCGGCGCGACGATCGCCGTGCTCGCGCTCGTCCGCTGGTCGATCCGGCGCACGCACGCCCGCAACATCGTCCTCGAGCGACTGGTCCAGCACCGCACTGACGAACTCCGCGCGGCCATGCAGAAGCTCAACGAGGAGACCCGCAACGCCGCCACCCTGGCCGAACGCGGCCGGCTCGCCGGCGAGATCCACGACAGCCTGCAGCAGGGGCTCAGCGGTTTGATGCTGCAGCTGGATGCCACGCTGAAACTCCCGGGCCTGACGGCCGACGTCCGCTCCCGGTTGAGCGTGGCGCGCAACATGGTGTCGTTCACCCGCCACGAGGTGCAGCACGCGGTGTGGAACATGGAGTCACCGCTGCTGGAGGGCACCGAACTGGGCCAGGCGCTGCGGAAGCTGACGGAGCTCATCAATCCCGGCTCCGCCCAGGTGGAGGTCAGGGTCACCGGCGAACCGGTGCCTCTCACGCCGGCGACGAAGCACCACCTTCTGCGCATCGGCCAGGAGGCCATCACCAACGCCGTGCGCCACGCCGCCGCCAGCACGATCACGGTGCGGCTCGGCTACGAGCCGGGGCACGTGCAGTTGGTGATCGCGGACAACGGCCGCGGCTTCAACCCCGAGGAGGTTCTGCACCACGGGCTCGGGCATTTTGGCCTGCGCGGCCTCCAGGGCCGCTCCGGCAAGATCGGCGGCGACATCCGCATCCAGAGCCAGCCCGGTCAGGGCACCACCATCTCGGTCGTCGTGGCCTTCCCGTTCGCCGCTCCAACCGACCAACCCGCTCATGCAACCAGCGAAGCCAGCTGAGAAGATCCGGATCCTCCTCGTCGACGACCACATCGTCATGCGCATGGGTCTCGTGACCGCGACCAGCGGCGAGCCCGACATGGAGGTGATCGGCGAAGCCGACGATGGCGTGCACGCCCTGGAGGCGTACCGGCGGCACCGGCCGGACGTGGTGGTGCTCGACCTGCGCATGCCGCGCATGAACGGCCTCGAGACCATCCGGGCACTGCGGGCCGAGTTTCCCGACGCGCGCGTGCTGATCTTCAGCAACTACGCGAGCGGCGACGAAGTGTTCCAGGCGCTGTCCGCCGGCGCCTCCGGCTTCGTGGTAAAGGAGATGGCGCTGGAGCGCCTGCTGGAGGCAATCCGGGCCGTCCATCACGGCGAGCACTACATCCCGCCGGAAATCTCGACGCGCATGAATGGGCGCGTCCTCTCCCAGCTTTCGCCCCGTGAACTCGAAGTACTGCGGCTCGTCGCGAAGGGACTCAGCAACAAGGAAATTGGCGCCGCGCTGCAGGTCGTGGAGGGCACCGTGAAGATCCACGTGAAAAGCATCCTCGCGAAGCTGGGCGTTTCCGACCGCACGCAGGCAATCCTGGCCGCGGTGAAACGCGGCATCATCCAGCTCGACTAGCCGAACGGCGCGGCGGCTCCGCGTCGCCCTCCGCAAAAAGACCGGCCGGTCGGGTGCGCACCCGGCCGGCCGGCCTGTTTGGCCCCGGCGGCGCTCAGCCGCCGGGCGAAGAAGCGAGCCCGGCCTCCCACCACAAACCTATCCGGAGGCCGGGCATTCCCCAAAGGGGCAGAACTCGTCAGGTCAGAACGAGAACGTATTGGTCAGGAACCATTCCTGCGTCGGCTTGACGCGGACCGAAGCCCAGGTCTTGCCGTCCGGCTCGATGGAGATCGGGATGAGACCGTCCTTCGCGAAGGCGTTGCGGACGTTCAGCTGGATCTTCCAGTTGACCTTGTCGGTGAGCTTGCGCTCGTAGCTGGCCCAGAGGTCGATGCCATCCTCCGACGGACCGTAGTACGGCTTGCTGAGATCGAAGTTGCCGTCCTCCTTGACGGGATAGCCGATGACCACCTTGTCCTGCCAGCGATAGGCACCACCCACGCCGACGCCCTTCAGGAAGCCGCGGCGGAACGAGTAGTTCGTGACGAAGTTGTAGCGGTACTCGCGGATTTCTGGCGCCGCGGTGCCTTCCTGCAGCTTCATGAGCACGTACTTCGAGCGCCACGGGGCGTAGACGTTGGGGCCGACCGCCGCACCGGCGCCACCCCACCGCGGAATTTTGCCGGCGGGGCTGAGCACGCCCGGCGCAGAATAGAGCTGCGTATCGAGGTAGTTGATGAACTCGGTCAGCGCGGCGCCGCCGACGTTATTGCGGGTCGCCTCGGTCTGCGAAGCGTTGAACGACACGCGCCAGTTCGGCAGCGGATTCGCGGTGAACTCGGCCTCATAGCCGGTCGACTCGGTGTCAGCCGTGACCGTGAAGCCCTGCGGCTGCGTCGACGCGTAGGAGTAGACCGTCAGCGGATCAGGCGCGTACTGCGTCGGATTGCTGAGGTAGGTCGAGCGGTCCACGAGGGCAGTATCAGGCCCGAGCGGGTTGAAGTTCCACGCCTTGAAGAAGCCGCGGCCGGCCAGCCATTTCTGGATGTTATTCCAGCCGGTGATCGAGGCGTTCATCTCCTTGAGCGCATCGGCCTCGCTGAGGTCCGGATACGCGTTGGTCCAGCGATTGCGGTACGAGTCCTGGCCGCGCGACGGGAAGTCGTACCCACCGAGCTGGTACAGGAACACATTGCGCCAATTGAGGCCGTTCGTGATGATCTGGCCGATCACGTAGGCGTCGCTGAGCCCGCTGCTGGCATTGGTGACGCGGGTCGTGTATTTCACGCCGCGGAAGGAATATTTGTTGTCCTTGGTGGAGAGCAGAACGCCGTACTCATAGGTCTTGCCCGACGGGTTCGCGATCGGAGTGCCATAGACATCGCGGCGTACGCTCGTGACCTGGAAGTTGCTCGACTCGTTGTACGAGAGGCTGACGTTGAAGGGCAGCGGATCGCGCGGGAGCACCTGGTTCAGGTGCAGCACGGCGCCACCGCTCGTGGAGTGGCCCTTGAGGATCTGGTTGGCCGGATACACATCCGGAAGCTTGTACACATCCGGCGACAGGTTGCGGATGCCGCGGTTGCCGGGCATCTGCTGCGCCGTGACGTCCTTCGTCTTCACCTGATCATAGCGCCAGCCGAGGGTGGCGACGAAGGCGTTGTTCCAGAAATAGCCCTGATAGGAACCGGAATAGGAGGTCGTCTGCCGCAGCGACTTCTGCGCGCCGGTGACGAGGCTCAGGTCCTGGCCGCGATTGTAGCGGACGAGGTTGTTTTGGAAATTGCTGTTCCAGCCCACCATGTTCGCGGGGTTCGACGCCTGCGTCAGCTGCGTGGTGCTCTCCGCATTGGGGAGACCGTTATACACGCGGTAGAGGGACTCCGGGACATTCCAGGGATCGGCGAAACCGACCGCCCAGTTCTGCCAGGTCGCATCCATCGCGTACACGCCGGTATCCGGCATCGTGATATTGGTGGTGATGCGCGGAATATTCGCGCCGGAGGCCGACGAACGGGTGTGGATCGGGCCGCCGAGGTAAACGAACGCCATCGGGGAGCGGTCACGGATATCGGAGGTACTGCCGTCGTTGCCGTTCCAGTAGCCGGCCCAGGCCTGACTGTTGGCGTACATCTGCCAAGTACGGGACTCGTTGAAGAATTTCTCATCGGACGCGACGCCGTTGAAGCGATGCTTGCCGAGCAGCTTCACGAGGAAGCTGTTGCTGAGGACGTCCGCCGCGCGGAATTCGGCGAACACCGAACCACGCATGTACTTGCGGTCGCTCGAGTAGCTGTTGCCGCCGTTGTTGTTGGCGCCGGTCACATACGGACGACCCAGGTTCTGGTTCTGCACGCTGGTCGTGCCATTGAGACCCTTGGTGTAGAAGTCCGAGAAGTTCTTCAGGATGTCGATCGTCAGCGTCGGGCTGCCGCCGAGGAACGCCTCACCGGCGCGGTAGTACTTCTGGCGGTCGTAGCTGAGCTGGACGCCGAGACGGTCATCGAACGCGGTCTGACTGAAGTCGATGTTGTAGGCGTCCCATTTCTCCATTTCCCACTTGGTCGGGCCGTCGATCAGGTTGTTGTAGAAATCGAAGACGGTCGGATCGAGCAGCGACTGGTTGCGGTACTGGCCGTACTGCGCGCCGGGCAGCACGCGACCCGTGGCGTTGGCGACGTTGGAGAGATTGCCCAGGCCGTAGAACATGCCGTTCTGGCGCTTGTTCGGAATGCCGTTCGAAACGCCGGTGAAGCCGCCGCTGCTGTTGCGGGCGAACGTGTTGATGTAGCCGCCGTCGACGCGGTAGAGCTGGTTGGTTCCGCCGTCGATCAGGTAGTACGGCTGCTGCTGGTTCGGGAAGTCACTCAGCCAGGGCAGATAGTTCGCCGAGCTCGACTGGACGAGGCCGCGGCCGTCACCTGCCACGACGTTGTCGGTCCGCCACACGTCGTACGGATTGTTGACGAGCGTCTTGGCCATGCCGCCGAACGGATTGTCGGCCGTCACGGCCACCGGACGCCACCACGGCGTCAGGCTGTCGTTGGGCGGGATGATGCGCGGGCGGTTCGCGTCAATGTCACCGTGCTCGTACTTCATCTTGATCGAAGTGCGGAGCGAGCGGTTCTTGAAGAGCTGCGGATCGAAACGCAGCGCGCCGTAGATGCGCTCGTCGTTTTCGAAGGCCGGCTTCTGCTGGAATTTCTCGTGGTCCCACAGCCCGTCGAGCCGGATGGCGAGGACGTTTTTGATCAACTGCTGGTTGATATCGATGTTGGTCCGGACGCTGCCGTAGGAGGCGACGCGGGCGTCGACCTGGCCGCGATTGCGAAACTCCGCGTTGCGCGTCGAGCCGTTGACGATACCGGCCGGGCTGCCGAGGCCGTAGAGGATCGAGTTCGGGCCGCGCAGGATGTCGATACGGTCCACGTTGAACGAATCCCACGGGATATCGGTGATGTAGAAGTCACGCGCGTTGTCGGCGGCGGCGAGGCCACGAACGCGTTGCGCACTGCCCGGAGACCGCAGGTTGCCGGTCTCGTCGACGCTCGTGCCGTTGCCCAAGCCGGCATACGTGCCGCGCGTGCCCGCGACTTCGGCGTTGGTGGTGTATTGGAGCAGCGTGGTGCTGTCGGTCGCGCCGATGTCCTGCAGAAACTCTTTGGTGATGACAGAGAGGGCGGCACCGACGTCGCGCAGGTTGGTGCGGATACGCGTGCCGGCGAGGGTCTCAGTCGCCTGGTAACCGGTATCCTTGGCGGCGGTCACTTCGAACGGAGTGAGCGTCATGATCTCGTCGTCCGCCGCCGCCTTCGTGGCAGGATTCGTCGGCGTCACATCCGCTCCCGTCGCCTGCATCGCGGGCTCGGGTGGTTTCGGTGCGGACTGCGCAAGTACCCACTGGCACGTGGCGGCCGCCACGAGCGCGAGTACGAAGGGTTTGCTATGGATCTTCATGTTGGGTTGGTGTCCGGGTTTTCGTGCGTGGCAGTCGCGGTCGAACGGGGTAAGCGCAGTCGGCACGCAATTGCCACCGCCCCCATGCCGGATGGGGTAGGGTGCGGGGCGTTGAAACTGCCCGGGGGTCCGATTCGCAACGGAGCAGTCATTCAGACTTCTGAATATGGCCACCCCAAAACCCAGTCGACAGGGGCCACTGATTTCGGCGCTCCCCGCCCCTCAAATCATGCTCATTAATCTGAACCCGGCCGCGCTTCCTTCCCCGCCGGCTTTGGCGCGAAATCTCACCCGCGATGCCCCCCTTATCCCTCCCGTCGCGTCCTTGGGTCCCCGCGCCCGCCGCCGCGGCCCGCCCGCTGGCCCGCTGGCTGGCAATCAGCGCTTTGTCGGTATGCATCTCGTTGTCCGCCAAAGCGGCGCCTGCGATCATCAACGCCACTGGCGTTCAGCAAACCATCCGCGGCTTCGGCGGCGCCACCGCCTTCCGGCCTGAAACCCCGCTGACCGCGACGGACCTGGATACGCTGTATGGTCAGGCTCCGGGGCAGATCGGCCTGACCCTGTTGCGGATCCGGCTGGCTCCCGACAGCCAATGGCGGGCCCTCGAACTCGCCAACGCCCAGGGTGCCCGTGCCCGCGGAGCGGCGATTGTCGCCAGCCCCTGGTCTCCGCCGGCGGCGATGAAGACCAACAACGCCCTGGTCGGTGGCTCGCTCAAACCTTCGGCCTACGCCGACTACGCGACCTATCTCAACGACTTTGCCCGCTACATGGCCGACCACGGCGCGCCCCTGTACGCGATCTCGATCCAGAACGAACCGGACATCACGGTGGACTACGAGTCGTGCGACTGGACCGCCGAGCAGGTCCGGACGTTCTGCCGCGACCACGCCCGCGCGATCACCGCGGCGCGCATCATCGCCCCGGAGTCGTTCCAGTTCCGGCACGGCATGTCCGATCCGCTGCTCAACGACCCGGCGGCGGCCGAGAACGTCGACATCATCGGCGGCCACATCTACGGCGGCGGCCTGGCGCCCTACCCCCTCGCGGTGAGCTGCGGCAAGGAGGTCTGGATGACCGAGCATCTTGAGCTCACCACCGACTGGGCCGGCGCCCTGCTCACCGGCCGGGAGATCCATGACTGCCTCACCACCGGCGGCTTCAGCGCCTACCTCTGGTGGTATGTGACACGTTATTACGGCCCGCTCGGCGAGGACGGCGTGGTCACGAAGCGTGGACACGTCATGGCGCAATACGCCCGCTTCATCCGCCCCGGCTACGTACGCGTCGACGCCACCAACGAGCCCACGACGGGCGTCCGCGTCTCGGCCTTCAAACGGGAGAAACTCGTCATCGTGGCCGTCAACCAGGCCAAGTCCGCCGTCACGCAGGCGTTCACCCTCAACGGCGCGAACGTCGCCCGCGTCACCCCCTGGGTCACCTCCGCCACGTTGGACTGCGCCGCTGAGCCCGCCGTGTCGGTCAACGCCGGCGCCTTCAGCGCCACGCTGCCGGGGGAAAGCGTCACGACCTTCGTCGGCGACATCGCTTTCCCCGCCCCCACGATCACGTCCGCGCCGCGCAGCCATCGCGTGCCGGAACACACGCTCGCGGTCATGGACGTCGTCGTCGCCGCGGACTTCCCGACCTTCCAGTGGTATCATGACGGCGCGCTGGTCCCCGGCGCCACGAACCGCACCCTGGAGTTGCCCGATGTCCGCGCGGCGGATGCCGGGAGCTATGAAGTGAACGTCACTACCAACGGCGGCAGCGTGCGCAGTGCGGCCGCGACGCTCACCGTCGGCCCCGCCGGCGGGGTGAGCCGGCTCGTCAATCTCTCCACCCGCGCGCACGCCGGCCAGGGTGATCGCACCCTCATCGCGGGGTTCGTCGTCGACGGTGTGGGCGCCAGACTGCTCCTGCGGGGCGTGGGGCCGGGGCTCGCGAGCACGTTCGGTCTTTCCCAAACGCTCGTCGACCCGCTGCTCGACCTGCGCGCCGGCGACGGTTCGCCGCTCGCGGCCAACGACAACTGGCCAGCGGCCTTGGAACCGGCATGGAAGGCGGTGAGCGCGTTCCCGCTGGTCGCCGGCAGCCTCGACGCCGCCCTGGTCCGCACGATGACCACGGAATTGAACACGGTCCTCATCAGCGGTCGCGACGGAGGCATCGGCACCGCTCTGGTCGAAGTCTACGAGATGGAGCGGAACCCGCGCGCCATCTTGTTCAATCTCTCAAGTCGCGCCTACGTCAGCGACGCCGAGGGGCCGTTGATCGCCGGGTTCGTCATCGACGGGCCGGCGGCCAAGACCGTTCTCGTGCGGGCAGCCGGTCCGGCCCTCCGCAAATCCCTGCGCGTGCCCGGCGCGCTCGCCCGCCCCGTGATGGAGCTGCACGGTGCCGCCGACACGGGCTTCCTCGTCACTACCCGCAACTGGGATCCATCCCTGGCGGCTCATTTCGCGCGCCTCAGCGCTTTCGCGTGGTCCGACGCGAGCGAGGATACCGCCCTCCTGGTCACGCTTGATCCTGGCTGCTACACCGCCGTCGTGCGAGGTGAGTCCGGCGCCGCCGGTCTCGCCCTCGTCGAGGTGTACAACGCCCGCTGAATCGCCAATCGGCTGCGCGGGAACCGCTTCGGGCAGCAGCGAACACCCCGGCGCCCGGTATCAGGGCGGGTTCGCCCGCCGCGGCCACCGGGGTCGCTTAGCCCCAGGCACAGCGCTGTTTGCCGATGATTTTCATGATACCTGCAGGGAACCCTTGCCGTGCGGAGCCTCCGGCGCGACGATGGCGGCCTTGATCTCATCAACATCCACCGAATCCGAAACACAGAAATCCACCGCCACCACCGGCAACGTCATCGAAGTCGAAGGCAAGATCGTCGCCGTGCTTCCCGGCACGATGTTCAGAGTGCAGCTGGCCAACGGCCATATCGTGCTCGGCCACATCTCCGGCAAGCTCCGGAAGCACTTCATCAAGATCGCCGCCGGCGACACGGTGAAGATGGAGATGAGCCCGTACGACCTGGAGAAGGCGCGCATCACCTTCCGGGTCAAAGATAGCTCCTCCACGTATCGCCCGCCCGCGCGCCGGCGGTACTGAGCCGCGTTGCGGTTCGTCCGACCCGGGCAGATGCGGCCAATGTCCCCTGCCCCCTTCGTCTCTCCATTGGGGAGAACGCAGGCAAAAAAAGAACGACGCGCCAAGACGCGTCGTTCGACAAATCAACCGAGTGGGGTCGCTCAGTAGCGACCGCGACCACCGGCCGTGCTGCGGTCTTCCTTCGGGCGCGCTTCGCTGACATTCAGCGGGCGGCCGTCGAGATTGGCGCCATTCATCTTCTCGGCGGCGAGCTTCGCCTCCGTATCGGTCGCCATCGTCACGAACGCGAAGCCACGCGGGCGACCGGTTTCGCGGTCGTTGGCGACATACACGTCAGTCACGGAACCGAACTGACCGAACGCGTCACGCAGTTCGGCTTCGGTGGTCTTGAAGGAGAGATTTCCAACGTAGAGTTTGGAATTCATAGGGATGGGTTTCGTAGCTTTCGTCTGCTGTCAGCGTGTTCCCGGGAATCGGGTTTCGAATCATTCACCTGAACTGGAAAGCTCACTTGAAGACCCACCTGCCACTGTCATCTAACGCAATTACGAGCCGCCAGACTCGGCGATCTGGCCGGCAAAGCAAGGCCCATTCGGCAATCTGAGCGATTCAGTCGCCACGCATCGGAGCATGGCGGCCCAGAAGGCGGTGCACCTCGTTGCACCCGAGCCACGGGGTTCCGGTTCTTTCGGACCGTGCGGTCACTGACCGGAAGGCAGCAGGAAAAGCAGGACTGCCAGATAGTGACACGCACTACCGCCCAGCACGAAGCCGTGCCACACGGCGTGGTGGTAACGCAGCCGGTGCCACTGGTAGAACACGACGCCAACCGTGTAGCACAGGCCGCCCGCCAGCAGCAGCCAGAGGCCACCGTGGGGTACGACGCTGATCATCGGCTCCGCCGCGACGACGATCAGCCAGCCAACGAAAAGGTATGCCAGCATGGAGGTGAGCCGATAGCGTTCCCCGAAAACCAGCTGAAACACCGCTCCCGCCCCACAGAGTCCCCAGACCACAGCGAAGAGCGTCCAGCCCCAGGAGCCGCGCAGATGCGTGAGCAAGAACGGCGTGTACGTGCCAGCGATCAGCAGAAAGATCGCAGCGTGATCGAGGCGCCGCAGCACGAGTTTGGTCCGGCCGGCCCGCCAGCCGTGATAAAGCGTCGAGGCCGTGTAGAGCAGCAGCAGCGTCAGCCCGAACACGGTGAAACTGACGACGTGCCACGCCGTGCCGTAGAGGCTCGAGCACACGATCAGGAGCGTCAGCCCCACGATGCTGGCGGCGAGGCCGATGCCATGGGTGATCCAGTTGGCGATCTCCTCCCCGCGCGTGTAGGGACGGCGGTCGGGCGTTTGGGCGGACGCTGCGGTGACAACGGCCGACGGCTCGGCGGCCACCTGGGCGCGCCGCCGCTGCACCACGCGATCCGCCCAGCGATCGAGCGCGCGAATGAACGGCCGGGGGCTCGGGCTGCGGAAATGCTCCGGTTTCCACTCCTCGCCGTCCTCATAGATTGTCTGCGGGATCACGATCGTGCCAAACGCCCAATCGGCCACCGGCAGCCCGAAGAAACCCGAGATCGATTCATTGCAGTCCGTCACGGCATGATGGCGCAGGTGAAACGCGTACACCGGCCGCCAAAACCAGCCCCACTGGCGGTGCTGGATGAGCGGCGCCCATTTCTCAAAAGGCCAGTGATTGATCGCGTGCAGCACCTCGTAGAGCGTCAGCGAGAGGGCCAGCGCGAGGAAACCGCTGAGGAACCATGGGAACGCGGGGAGCAGCCACTGCAGCAGCGCCAGCACGGGCGTCAGCACCAACCCAAACACGGCCAGCGAATACCAGGGGAAGAACGAGGCCTCGCCCTGCTCCGGCTCCACGATCGGAAATTTGTTCTCGATGAAGAGAATGCCGCGCCCGTCCCGGCCTTTCCGCCGCGCGATCCGGGTCAGCGCGTGATGCAGCGTGTGCTGCTTGTACAACCGGCGCAGAAACGGCACCGCCGGCGTGTGGAGGACGTAGCGGTGAAAGAAATATTCCAGGAACGCATTCATCAGGCTGACCACGAGGAAGGCCACCACACCCAGGCCGAGCGGCGCGATGAACTGCGCATCCCAGACCTCCGGAGCGAGCAACCGGACCGCGGCAAACAGGCCGGCGAGCGTCACGAGCACCGTGAGGACAAAAAGCGGCAGCGAGAATTCCTCATGCTCGTGGCCATGGTCATGATGCTCACCGTCCGGTTCGTGGGTCTTGTTCATGCAGGGTGGAACCGGGAGACGGCACGATCGCCCGACGCACGGTGACGGAAGCTGCCGCAGTTGCGGGTTCCTTCAACCCCAAGGCCCAGATTCCCATGCCTCCCTTGGCGAACAAGTGCCTGCCAACACCGAGCGGCGCCACATCGCCGGTTACCGCGTCGTCGTCCGTCGAAGTAAAACGCGCCCAAGCGCGTGGTCGATCAACCGCTTGGCGACCCGGGACCCACGCGAGGCCTGAGTCGTGGGATAACGGTCGCCACTTTTCCTTCGCGGCAGTACTTTGCGCGAGCCCGTCCCCCCGGCGGCGCCTCTTTCCCATCTATGCGCGACGACTATCTCCAAAACGCTCTCCAGGTGATCGATGACCCGATGGTCCTCATCAATGTCGTCTCCCGCCGCGTGAAGCAGCTCCGGCGGGGCAACCGGGCCCTGATCGTCTCCCTCGAGAAACTGTCCGCCGAGGACCTCGCCCTCCGCGAAATCGCCGAGGGGAAGATCACGTTCGAACTGGCGACCGAGGAGGAAATCGCGGTCGGGAGCAGTGGCCCCGGCGGCAAGCCGGTGCACAAGGCCGCCTTCCCCTCCGTGTAGGCGGCCTCTGCCCTCACGCGATCAATCCAGCGGCGCAGCAAAGACGTACCTGCCGGACTCGACCGCGTACACCACCGCGCCCGGTTCGACGCGCAAACGCCGGACCCCGGGACTGCGCTCGGCCGGCACGCCGCTCTCGATCACCTTGTCCGCGGCCACGGTCGGCACCACGACCGTCGCGGTCGTGTTCGCCGGGATCTCGACCTCATACTCGAAGCGGCCCGCGGCGCGTTTCCACGCGGACACGATCCGGCCGCGCGGGGACTCGTGCGTCGCGCGCACCCACGTGACATCGCCCACCGGCTGAGGCCGGAAGAGCGCCCGCTTGAAGCCGGGCGCGTCGGGATCGGTGCCGAGACCGGCCAGGTCGCGGTAAAACCACTCGGTGATCTGGCCGAGCATGAAATGATTGTGCGAGGAGGAGCGGCGGGCGTTCCACGCTTCTGTGAGCGCGGTGGCGCCCTGCGCCAGTTGGTAGCCGTATCCAGGCTTCTCCGACTGGTTGTTGAGCGCGTGAATGACGTCCGAGCGGCCACCACCCGCCAGCGCCCGCAGCAGGTAGAAATAGCCCACGTCCCCCGCCGTCAGTCCCTGCGCCTGGGTATCGCGCACGAGCGCCTCGAGCACCCGGGCCCGATCCGCCGGCTCGACCAACCCCAGCACGAGCGGCATCGCGTTGGCGCACTGCGAACCGGTGGCGTAGATCCCCTTCGCGGCATCAAAGAAGCGCCGGGTGAAGGCCGCCCGAATCTCCTCCGCCCGGCGATCAAACCGGACGGCGTCCTCGGCGCGCCCGAGCCGCGCCGCGATCGCCGCGAGGGTGCGGATGTCCGCGTAGTACGTCGCCGTGGCGGTCAACCCGAGCGGGGTCAGTTGCGACACCCCGGGCGGCTTCGGCCCGATGTCGTACCAGTCGCCGAGGCCGTGGCTGAGGATGTGTCCCTGCGCCCGGCTGGCCAGATAGTCAGCATACCGGCACATTGCCGGATAGTAGCGCCGCAAGGGTGTGTCGTCGCCCGTCCACTCGAGGTGCTGCCAGGCCGCGAGGATGATCGCGCTTCCCCACTCCGGCGAATCGCGGAAGCCGCCGGAGAAGATCACGAACTCGGGCGCGATGTCCGGCACGAGACCGTTCGCCAGTTGCGCGTCGGCCATGTCGCCGAAGGTCTTCGCGTAGAGTCGCGTGAGATCGAACTCATAGCGCAGCGACGGCCCGTTCAGGTAATACTGCTCCAGCCAGCCGAGTTTCTCGCGATGAGGGCAATCGGTCAGGACCGACGCCGCGTTGCTGCGCTGCGCCCAGCGGACCAGCGTGCGGATCCGGTTGAACAGCTCGTTGGAGCACGCGAACTCGCCCGCGGCTGGCGAGGTCGTGTGCACGACCACGCTTTCGAGCGCCTCGACCGTCGGCAATTCCGCGCCCGTCGGCGCCGAGAGTTCGACCTGCAGGTAGCGCGCGCCGGTATAGAAGAACTTCGGAAACCAGTCCTCGGCGACGCCCCCGCGCAACGTGTAGGCCCACCACGAGCCATTCGGGCCGCGCATGAAGGAGCTCGTGTCGATCGAGCCATCCGGGTTGAGGAGCTCGGCAGGAATCATCTTCACCACGCTCCCCTGCGCGCCGCGCACGCGCAGGCGCGGCATCATCGCCGTGTTCTGCCCGAAATCGTACACCAGCACACCGGGCCGCAGCGGCTTCACGGCCACCGGGCGCAGCACTTCGTGCGTGCCCAGCGGCGGCGCCGCATGCGAGGCGCCCCGCAGCACGCCCCCGGGACCGTCGTGGACCACCGCCTCGGCCCAGGCATGATCGTCAAAGCCAGGCTCATCCCAGCCCGCGAGCGTCCGCCGCGCATCAAAATCCTCGCCGCCGTAGATGTTCGAAAACGTCGTCGGCCCGGCCGCGCTCAGCCGCCACTGCGCATCAGTTCCGACATGCTCGACGGTGCCGTCGGCATACTCGAGCCGGAGCTGGGCGATGGCCATCAGCGGTCGGAACAGGCTCTCGAACTTGCCGTAGCGTTCGGCGCGCACGTTGTACATGCCGCCGGCCAGCACTAGGCCCATGGCGTTCCGGCCCGACCGCACCAGGGCCGTCACGTCAAAGGTGTCGTAGAGCGCGGTCTTCTCGTAGGTGGTCCAGCCCGGGGACAGCACCGCGTCGCCCACCCGACGTCCGTTGAGGGTGAGTTCGTACTGCCCCAGCCCGCTCACGTGCACGATCGCGCGCCGCAGCGCCGGCTTGGCGGCGAACTCGCGCCGGGCCAGGAGCGTGGCGTTGTCGCGCGCATTGGCCCCGCGGACGTCCTTGCCGTCGATCACCGCGGCGGCGCTCCAGCGGCCGCTCTCGATGCTGTCACTCGCCGTGATCGTCGCCCCCGGGGCGACGTTGCGCCCGCCGGAGGTGATTTCGATCTGGCTGAGCGCCAGGTAGTGCGCGTTGCCATCACGCCGCAGCCGGCTGGTGACGAGGCGGACGTACCGGCCGCGCACGCCCGGCGGCGCCACAAACGTGGGCACCGTCGTCTTCGCCGCCGTGCTGGTGTACCGGTAATCCTCCTCCGTGAACGCCGCGACGGTCTGGACGACCGCAAACTCGGGATCTTCCGCCACCTCGATCCGAAAGCGCACCGGGAAGCCGTTCGCCTCCTCCATGGTCTGGCGGATGGGATACAGGGCAACGTTCTCGATCGGCCGCGATTCGCGCAGGTCGATACGCAGCCATTTCGGTGCCGCCGCGTCGCGGGTTTCCTCGGAGTGATAGCCGATCTTCGCGCGCACCCACCGCAGCAGCGCGGCATCCGTGATCCAGCGCGCGTGCCACTCCTTCGCCGCGAGCACGCCCATCGTCCAGCTTGCCGGCGTGCTCCAACTCGAGACGCGCCCGGCTCGGTTCCACGACCGCACCTTCCAGAAAACCTGCTGGGACGATTGCAGCGGCCGCCCCGCATACGGCACATGCAGCTGATCGTCGCCTTCGCGCCGGCCGCTGTCCCAGACGTCCCCTCGATCGTGCCGGAGCTGTTCCAGCGACGAGGCCACGAGCACCTGCCAGGCGGTCTGCCCCTGCGCCCGCTCGCTGCTGCGCAGCTTCCACGACAGCCGCGGCGGCGCCGAGTCGACTCCAAGGGGGTCCACTGCGCCGTCACACCGCAGGTCGTAGGCCTCGAGCCCGGCCGTGGGAGCCTGCGCCTGGACCGAAGGCAGCCACCCAGCGACGGTAAGGGCGGCAAGGCATACCGTCTTCTGGACCAATCGATTCAAACGCGCGGGGAGACGAGGAACGAGGTACATCAGGGGGAGGGCGCTATGACCGCTGGCACGCCGCGGCGCACGGGATTGCTCGCCGCATAATTATCCAGCATGTCGATACTTATAGAAATCGACACTCCCGCTGGCGTGTCAACCTGTCGATTGCTGCTCGATCGCGGGTCCACCCGGCTTTCAGCCTCCGCGCCCTCCGTCTTTCAGGGCGGGACCGCCGCCACACCCCGCTCTCCACAAAAACGAAAACGCTTCCGGTCTTAGGAAGCGTTTTCGTTTGGTGCCCAAGGGGGGACTCGAACCCCCATGCGGTTAAGCACAGGCTTCTGAGACCTGCGTGTCTACCAATTCCACCACCTGGGCAGCAGTAGGACGGGCAAGAGAAACGGCGCGAAGAACCGGGGCAAGAAAATAGATTCGGGATTTCCTCCGGGCACGCCGTCGCTTCCTCCCGCGGGTTTGGCTGCTTGCGTCCGACACTCGGATCAGGAAATCTCTTCCGGTCGCCCGCCAAGCCATCTTGTTCTCAGCCAAGATGCTGTAATCCAGCCGGGCTCCGCCGCCCCATGATCACGCTTCTCGCCCTGGCCGCCGCACTCCTGCTGGTCACCGGCATCTGGACGCGGCTGTGCAATGCCCGCGAATTCCAGCGCGGGCTGCGTCTGTTCCGCCAGGGCGATCAACGCCCCGCCCTCCCCATCCTTCTGCCGGCCTTCGGTCGTCCGCAGTACCTGCGCGCCGTCCTCGACTCCCTCTCCCGGGTCGAAGGCATCGACCAGACGGTGCTCGTCCTTTCCCAGGATGGCTCCAACCCCGAGGTCGCCGCCCTCATCCGCGACGTAAAATTCACGCGGGTCATCGCCCTGCGCCACACGCGCCCGTTCTGCGGCCTGCTCTGCCAGATTTGGGACGGCACCCACGCCGTCTCCACCCACATTCATTTTCTCCTGCGGTTCGCGCTCGAGGGCATGCAAGCGCCAGCCGCCATCGTGGTGGAGGACGACATCGTGGTCTCCCCCGACTTCCTGCGCTTCTTCGAATGGTGCCTCACCCACGTGCTCGCCGACGACCGCGTCCTCAGCGTCAGCACCTTCAATCTCCACTCCCGGCCCGATCCCGCGACCGGCTACGATCCGCGCGCGCATCCGTACGCTCTCATCCGCAACACCCGCGATGGCCAGGATGCCTTCCCCGGCTGGGGCTGGGCCATCACCCGCCGGCAATGGCTGCGCGTCCGCGCCACGTGGTCGTTCCTCAACTGGGACCTCAAACTCGACGAAACCCAGCGCCAGCTCGGCCTCCGCTGCTACAAGCCCGCACTCGCCCGCTCGCGCACGATCGGCATGCAGGGCGGCGTCAACTTCACCGAGCTGGAGAACAACCCCAAGTGGGCCGGCATCCTCCTCAACGACGAGCCGCTCGCCTACGCCGCCGCCCCCGCGCTGCACGAGGCGGACCTTGCGACGCCCCCCTGCGTCGATCTCAAGCCCGCCGCGCCGCTGCCCAACGGGCTCAGCCGCAACCGCGCGCGCCGGCTCACCCTGCTCGCGGCGGCCGCCGTCATCATCGTGCTCGAAGCGTACTGCGGCTACGGCTGGTTTTGAGCCGCGCCGATCCGCCCGGCGGCGCCGGCCGCCGCGCCCAGCAGCGGCACGGTCCGCACGCCCGCTCGCCGGCGCCAGAAGGCAAGATCCTCCGCCCATACCGGTGAGGGCGGGATCTTCACCGCGAGATGCTGCACGACCTCGGTCACCGACCGCGCCTCGCGCACGTTCTGCCGCAGCTCCGCGGCCGCGTTGCGCAGCACCCGTCCAACGGGCTCGATGTGCCGGTAGTTCGGCTTCCAAGTCCCCGCGAAATGGTGGATGGCCCAGACGTGCCGCATGAACGGATACAGGTCCGGGTACGGCGGTCGCGTCGGCGGCGTCCAGCAGATCTGCGGCACGAGTCGATACGGAAACTCCGCCGCGTGTTCGTGCAGCAGCCGCGTGAGCAGCCCCGGGCCCGTCGCCTCCACCACCGCCAGTTCGTCGATCCGCCCCGCCACCTGCCGGATCTCGTCGATCGCCAGGCGCAGGTACGGATGCCCCGGCGCCGCGGCAAAAATGCAGTTCGCGATCCGCGTCCGATACGGGTTCAGCAGGCGGCGCGCCTCGATCGGCGACACCGTCTCCTCCACGCCGAGCACCAGGTCCGCCCGGTCCAGCAACGGCCCGTGCGGCTTCCGGCACTCCATGTCGATGTCCGCATAGATGCCGCCATGGCGGCAGACCGCGAGATAGCGGAACAGGTCGGCCCGCAGGACCGCCCGCGGCAGCGCCTCATACAGCGCCAGCAGCTCGGGAAACCCCTCCGCCACCAGCCGGCGGCAGTCCGCATCGTCGTAGAAGCGGTATTCCCAATCCGGATGCAGCCGGCGCCACGACGCCTGGTACGCGGCAAATTCGCCCGTCAACTCACGGGTCTTCCAGGTCTGGTGGATGATGCGCGGGATCATGTCAGGAGGGCTCGGCCGGCCACACGTAGCCGGCCGGGCGAAAATCAGTCAGCACCACCCGGCGGCGCGCCACGCGCCGCTCGAGCCGGTGGTCAAACGTGCGGTAAGCCACCGTCGCCCAGTCGGGTCCGTAGTTGCGCACGAAATACGCGTCATGCTCCCGCGGACACGGCAGCCGCAACGGGCCGAAGGGCCGCTCGACGAGCGGGAACAGCTCGTCCTCTCGCAGGTACACGCGGGGCCACACGAGCCGGGCGCGCAGGCGCGCGTACACGATGCGTCCGCGCCAGTTGCGCCTCGCCGGGAAGAGGTCGATCGCGGGATACCGGTGCGGATGGCCCGGCACCGGCTCGCCGCCCTGCCAGTACACCTTGTAGCCGCCCCACCAGCGGCAGAGGTCGCAGCCGCGCGCCCGGAACTCCTCCCGTCGCGCCCACAGTGCCCGCTCGTCCTTGGCGAAGAAATGCAGGTCCGCGTCGTCGTCCCACGGGATCAGCCCGCCATGCCGGACCACCCCGAGCAGCGTGCCTTCGCTCAGCCAGAAACGGATGCCGGCGCGCGCGGCGATCTCCGCGAACCCCTGCACGAGCCAGTAGATCCGCCCCGCCACGGCCGGATCGATCGGCGGAGCCACCGCCACGGCGTCGTCAGCGGCGGACTCGGGATTGATCGGCCCCGCCTTCATGCGTGCACCCCGCCGACCACGGCGCCCCGGTCCCAGTCGCGCGCAAAATGCGCCAGCAGCCGATCGTTGTTCCCGCCGTCACGGTTCTCGGAGCGATCCAGTCCGACACCCCGCCAGGTCGCCAGCGTCGGCAGGTAAACGTACCGCTCCGTCGTCGGCACCACCAGCCGCCGCACGCCACGCCGCGCCAGGTGCCCGCTGAACCAGAGGTCATCGGCAAACCGCGCCCCGACCGGCGCGTCCGCATAGTCGAACACCGCGGCGTCGAAAAACGCCGGCCGCACCAGCACGCCACCACACCCGGTCAAAACGTCGGTCGCCACCGGCGCGCCGATCCGGGTGCCAAAGAACTCGCGGCTGTCGGCCCAGCGCCCGCTCGTCGGCACGGGCCAGCCGCGCAGCCCCAGCGCGGCGTCCGGCCACGCCCGCGCCGCCGCCGCCAGCGTCGCCACGAAACCACGCGGATACACGTTGTCGTCATCCACGATCACGATCGGCGCCTGGCTGTCCGCCGGCAGGCGCTGCAGCAGCGGCAGGAGCTTCGTCGCCGGGCCCCAGTCGCGGTCGGCCTCCAGGAGTTCGATGCGCGGGTGCCGGCGCAGGCCCTCCGGCACGCGATAGGGCCGCGGATCCCGTTCCGCCCGGCGCGGAATCGCCAGGACGATCCGGCGCGGCGCCTGCGTCTGGTCGAGCAGCGAGTTCAGCGTCGGAAAGATCCACGGCAGCCGCGACGGCAGCGTCGTCAACGACAGCGTCAGTTCGCCGCCCGCCGCCCCCGCATTGTCCCCCGCAGTCCGCGCCGCACCGGCCCCGCGCGCGAAACGTCGGCGGGCCAGCAGGTGCAGCCAGAAAAAGCGGGAAATTTCGCCGGGCCAGCGGTGAAGCGGCCCGGCGTACTGCGCTTGGGACACGGGCAAGTCGGTATTGTCACCCGGCTCGCGAAGCGAGCCAGGTTTTCACCCACGCCAACTATAGGAACTTATTGATATCTGGCAGCTCCTTGAGGCGCCGGCCACCCTCGCTGCGGCGCACGAAATAGGGGTCTTCCTCGGGCTTCGCCTGCAGTTCCTCATCCTCGTCGAGGTTCTCATCTTCCTCGTCGACCTCCTCGCCCTCCGCGTTGGTGAGGATCCAGTCCTGCTCCTCGTCGAAGACGTGCGTCATCCGGCGCGCCTGGGGATCCAGCACCAGCGCCGGATTCTTCACGCGCCCGGCCTTCACCGTCTCAAACACGCAGGGATAGTACTGCTTCTTGAAGTGCGTGAGGAAGTCGCTGAGCCACTTGTTCTCCACGCCTTCGCGCTTCGTCAGCAGCACCACGTCCGCGAAGTGCACACAGGCCTCATACCAGGCCAGCAGCGGCGAATGGGCCGCCACAAGCTGGCAGTTCACCACCGCCAGGATCCGCCCGAGCTCCGCATCCTGCAGCTCCAGCCAGCCCTTGAACGCCTCGACCTGGTCCACTTGGCTGGCGCGGCCCGACGCCACGAGGAAGACGTGCGTCATGCCCGCGGGCATCTGCGCCTCGATGCTGGCGTCGCGCCAGGTCCAACGGCCCAGGTTGGGCAACTTGCCATCGGCCGCATCGGCCACCTCACCCGCCTCGATCAGCACCGCCGCGCGATCCGCGGAGGTCAGTCCGGCATCGATCAGGTCCGCTAGGATCTGGCGCCGGCCGGAGCCCGCCGCGCCCAGCACGAGGTAAACGAGAGTTTTTTCGGACGCTGCCATAATCCCCCCAGCAAGTCCCGGACGGCGCGGAAGACAAGCGTCCGCACGGCCCGGCCCGCCCCTCGCCGGCGACTCCACGTCCCCCGGCCTCAGCCGGCGAAGGCGCCGCACTGGGCGTCCTGGCGCATCCAGTGGTCGACCAGCACCAGCGCCGTCATCGCCTCGACGATCGGCACCGCGCGCGGCACCACGCAGGGATCGTGGCGCCCGCGGCCCATGAGCTCGGTCGGCGCGCCCTTCACGTCGACGGTGCGCTGCGCCTGCAAAATGGTGGCGGTCGGCTTGAAGGCGATGCGGAACACGAGTTCCTCGCCGTTGCTGATGCCGCCCTGCACGCCGCCACTGCGATTGGACACCGTCCGCACGCGGCCCCCGCGCGACTCGAACGCGTCGTTGTGCTCGCTGCCGCGCATCGCCGCGCCGCCAAAGCCGCTCCCGATCTCGAAGCCCTTCGTCGCCGGGAGCGACAGCATCGCCTTCGCCAAGTCAGCCTCCAATCGGTCAAACACCGGCTCGCCCAGCCCGGCCGGCACGCCCCGCACCCGGCACTCGATGATGCCGCCCACCGAGTCGCCTTCGCTGCGCACCGCCTTGATCCGCTCGATCATCCGCTCGGCCGTGGGGAGATGCGGACACCGCACCGGCGTGGCCTCGACTTCCGCCAGCGAGGGAAACGCCGTCAGCGCGCCCACCGGCACCACGATGTCGTGCACCTGGGTCAAAAACGCCCGGATCTCGACCGGCGATCCCCCCGCCGCCTGCCCGCGCCGCGCGAGCAGCTTCTTGGCAATGGCCCCGGCCGCCACGCGGCCGATCGTCTCGCGGGCCGAACTCCGCCCGCCGCCACGGTGGTCGCGAATGCCAAATTTGGCCTGATAGGCGAAATCCGCGTGCGAGGGCCGGAACTTGTCGCGCATCTCGTCGTACGCACCCGGCCGCTGGTCGGCGTTGCGCACCAGTAGTGAAAGCGGGGTCCCCGTCGTCTTGCCTTCGAACCAGCCGGACAGGATCTCCACGCGATCCTCCTCCTTGCGAGGCGTCACGATGTCACTCTGACCCGGCCGCCGCCGGTCCAGCTCGGCCTGGATCTCCGCCGGCTCCAGTGGCAGCCGCGGCGGACATCCGTCAATCACCACGCCAACCGCTGCGCCATGGCTTTCGCCCCAGGTGGTTATGCGAAAGAGATGTCCGAAGCTGTTCGGCATAGGCGTTGGCCAACCAAAGGCCTGGCCGAGGTTTTGCGATGCAAAAAAGCGTCGGCAACTTTTCAGCCCGAATGCCGTCAGAGTCCCTCACAAATCACCGTTTACATCGGCAAGGCATTGGCCTGTGATTTGCCTTTCGCGCCGCTGCTACCCAATTCCCTCTCCTTCGCATGATTTCGCGCTTTGTCCGTCTGTGCTCCGCGGGCCTGCCTCTGGCTGTTCTCTCGTGCGCGTTCGCGCAGTCGCCGTCGCCCCTGCCCCAGAACCCGCCCGCCGCCGCCCAGCCCGTGGGCCCCGCCGCCGCCCCTGCGCAAGTCGTTAATACGCCCGAAGTCACCGACAACGAGCCGGTCTCGATGAACTTCGCCGGCATCGATATCGATGGCGTGCTGGACATGATCCAGCTCTACACCGGCAAGGTCATCCTCCTGCCGCCGGCGCTCCCGGCTGCGCCGACCGGCTACACGCTCAAGACCACCAAGCCGATCACCAAGTCCCAGGCGGTGCTCTACCTTGAGACGATGCTGGCCATGAACGGCATCGCCGTCATCCCGATGGGTGAGGACGCCCTCAAGATCGTCCAGCTCAACGCCGCCCGCGTCGAGGCCCCCGAGCTGATCTGGGACAGCACCCTGAACCTGCCGCCGAGCAGCGCCCTCGCCTCCAAGCTCTTCCAGCTCGAGTTCCTCCGCGCCCAGGAGTTCCAGACGATGCTCGCCACGCTGAGCAATCCCAACCTCGGCGGCCAGGTCCTCTTCCCCAACGCGAACGCCATTCTCATCACCGACAGCATCTCCAACCTGCAGCGCATCGAGACGCTCCTGAAGGAGATGGACCGCCCCATCGCCGGCGGCATGGCCACCAAGTTCTACCAGCTGCGCAACGGCGCCAAGGCCAGCGATGTCGTGAACAAGATCCGCACCATGCTGCAGCCCATCCAGCAGCAGATCGGCACCGGCACCAGCTACAGCGCCGACGACCGCGCCAACCAGGTCATCCTCATCACCGACCGGCGCCAGGTGGAGTTCTTCGACGACCTCATTGCCAGACTCGACGTCAAGGCCGATCCCAACACCCGCAACGACGTCATCTACCTCAAGCACGCCAAAGCCGCCGACATGGCCACCGTCCTGACCTCGATCGTCAAGGGCCAGAACCAGGTCAGCGAGCGCTCGCAGTCGACCCGGCTTCGCCAGGGCACCCAACCCGACGCCACACCGCGCCCGCTCCCGGCCGCCGGCGGGAACGCCGCCAACGCCACCCCGACCGTCGCCAGCCTCCTGGGCGACAGCGCCGGCTCCACCGAGTTCTCCGCTTACGTCACCGTCGTCCCCGACGAGCGCAGCAACTCCATCGTCGTCTCCGGCACCACCGACGACATCAGCCTCCTCAAGCAGCTGATCGACAAACTCGACATCGTGCTCGCCCAGGTGCGCATCGAGGTCGTGATCACCGAGGTCACGCTGACGAACAACAACGAGACCGGCGTCTCCTCGCTCGGGCTCCAACTCGACGGCGACCGGCTCGTCGGCTTCGCCGGCTCCGGCGCCGGCATCGCCCTCAGCGGCATCGGTAACACGACCTACGCCAGCACCAGCCGCCTCGGCGGGCCGGGCAGCCTCGGCCGCTCCATCGACCTCACGGGCATCGTGACGCTCGGCACGTCCGCAACGAAATCCAACACCATCATCCTCTCGCACCCGACGATCACCACCTCCCACGCCAAGGAGGCCAACATCTTCGTCGGCGAAAGCCGCCCGATCGTCAGCGGCACCGTCAGCAGCAGCCTCGGCGGCGGCTCCACCTCGACGACCACGATGCAGAAGATCGGTATCGACCTCACGGTGACGCCGCTGATCGGCGTCGACGGCTCCGTCCAGCTCGACATCAAGCAGACGGTCGACGAGGTCGGCGGTGAAACCGAGATCGACGGCAACAAGGTCCCGATCGTCCTCAACCGCACCACCTCCTCCTTCGTCAGCGTCAAGAACGGCGAGATCATCGTCCTCGGCGGCCTGCAGCGGAAGTACAACTCCAAGAGCCGCAGCCGGCTCGGCCCGATCCCGATCATCGGCGACCTCTTCGGCCCGCGCACGAATGACAACACGCGCAGCGAGCTCATCTTCTTCCTGCGTCCCTACGTGCTCACCAACACGCCGGCCGACAACGTCGAGGCCCTCAAGCGCGTGGACGGTCTGCCCCAGCGCGACGACATCCTCCGGCAGCTCACCCCCGGCCAGGTCCCGCCGGAAAAGAAGCCGATGCTCGACCGCATTCTCCCGCGCTAACCGGTTCGGCACCCTCCCATGACCGTGCTCGAACAGGCCCCCCTGCCGTCCACCATCGCCAGCCTGCTCAACGACGAGCAGAAGCAGGCGCTGAACGAGGCCCCCCGCGAAAAGAAACTTGAGACGCTCGCCACCCTCCTCGGACGGCCCGAGCCCGAGATGCTCACGCGCGTGGCCGAGGCCGCCGGCATGGACGTCGCCACCAATCTCGAGACCGACCCCGAGGCCCGCGGCCTGCTGCCCGCCCGGCTCGTCCACGAGTTTCACCTGATCCCGATCCGCTACAACGGCGCTGCCAAGCCCGTCCGTCCCGACGCCGGCGAAACCGAGGCCGAGGTGCCGCTCGCCACCAAGCCGCTCCATCTCGCGACGTCCTGGCTGCCCGATCAGGTCATGGCCGACTGGATGCACACCTTCACCTCGCGCCCGCTGGCCTGGCACCTCGCCGTGCCCGAGCGCGTGCACCAGCTCATCATCGAGAACTTCGGCGTCGGCTCCGGCTCACTCGAGGATAGCGACGACAGCTACATCGCCCCCGAAGCCCAGAAGGAGGCCGAGGAGGTGGTCGACGAGGACGCCGCGGTCGTCCGCTTCGTCACCGACGTCATCTCCCAGGCCATCGCGGACCAGGCGACCGACATTCATTTCGAGCCGCAGGAGGGTCAGCTCCGCATCCGCTACCGCGTCGACGGCCTGCTCGTCCCGGTGCCGGTCCCCGAGAATCTCCTCCGCTTCCAGGACGCCATCATCTCCCGCCTGAAAATCATGGCGCGGATGAACATCTCGGAAAAGCGCCTGCCGCAGGACGGCCGCATCAACTTCAAGGCGCACGGCGTCGTCCTCGACATCCGCGTCTCCACCGTCCCGACGATCTACGCTGAGTCCATCTCGCTCCGCCTCCTGAACCAGAAGAAGGAGGCGTACACGATGGACCGCCTGGGCATGAGCCCCGACGAGCAGGAGCAGATCACGCGCGTGCTCGACTACCCGCACGGCATCATCCTCGTCACCGGCCCGACCGGCTCCGGCAAGTCCACCTCGCTCAACGCGTTTCTCCGGAAGATCAACTCGACCGACCTCCGCATCATCACGATCGAGGACCCGATCGAGTACGAGGTCCCCGGCGTGAACCAGATGCAGGTCCGCCCGGAGATCGGCCTCACGTTCGCCGACGCCCTGCGCCATGTCCTGCGCCAGGACCCCGACGTGATCATGGTCGGCGAGATCCGCGACAAGGACACCGCCGAGATCGCGATCCGCGCCTCGCTCACGGGCCACCTGGTTTTCTCCACGCTGCACACCAACGACGCCCCCGGCGCCATCACGCGCCTGGTCGACATGGGCATCGAGCCGTTCCTCGTCGCCTCCGCCATCGAGCTCGTGATCGCCCAGCGCCTCGTCCGCCGGCTCTGCACCGAGTGCGCGCGACCGGCCCCGGTGAACAAGGTCAAGCTGCGCGAGAACCTCTCCATCCTCGGCGTGAGTCCCGCCGAGGCCGACCTGATCGAGGCCCTCAAGGCGCCCGTCGGCTGCGACCGTTGCCGCGGCACCGGCTACCGCGGCCGCATCGGCCTGTTCGAAATCTTCCGCCTCAACGACGAGATCCACGAGCTGGTCCTCCACCGCGAAAGCACCCGCAAGCTCGCCGACCACGCGCGCGCCAACGGCATGCGCACCCTCGGCCAGAGCGGCTGGGAAAAGATCAAGGACGGCTACACCACGTTCGATGAGGTCCTGCGGGTGATCACCGTCACCGACGCCTGAGGCGCCGCCGTCGCGTCGCTCGGTTTCCGCCTTCCCGTCCCCGGCCCATGCCCAAATTCACCTACACCGCCCGCGATCGTGCCGGCAAAAGTGTCGCCGCCGTGATCGAGGCGCCCACCCGCCGCGATGCCCTGCGCGTGCTGGGCTCCCGGGGCCTGCAGGTGGCATCGGTCGCCGAGGTGGGCGGCTCCAGCCCCAAACCCGCCGCCGCGAAAGCCGAGCAACCCGATTTCGTCCAGACGCTCACCTCGAGCAAACGCGGCAACACCCCGCGGCGCAGCGAGTGCCTGCCGTTTCTCGAGGCGCTCTACGACCTCCTCTCCTCCGGCCTCTCCGCCGGTGAAGCCGTTCGCCTGCTCTCCATCCGCGTGAAGGAGCCGCGCCTGCGCGCACTCTGCGCCGGGCTCTGGGAACAGATCAGCGAGGGCGCCGCGCTGTGGCGCGCGATGGCGAGCTACCCCGACGTGTTCGATCCCTCGATCACGAACCTCATCCAGGCCGGCGAGGCCACGGGCTCGATCAACGACACCGTGCAGCGCATCATCGCGCACCTCACCGAGCAGCGCGAACTGCGCCGCCAGCTGCTCTCCGCCCTCGCCTACCCCATCTTCATGGTGGTGGTCGCCAGCGGCGTCATCCTGTTCTTCCTGTTCTTCCTCCTGCCCCGTCTGCAGTCGCTGCTGAGCTCGCTCGGCGGCAAGATGCCGACCTCCACCACGCTGCTGATCGGCCTCGCGGACTTCGTCCTCAACTGGGGCCTGATCATCATCATCGCCGCGCTCTTCTTCGCGGGCTCGTTCTGGCGCTGGCGCAAGACCGACGCCGGCCGCTCCGCCACCGACGCCTGGATGCTCAAGCTGCCGCTCATCGGGCCGTTCGTCGTCTCGCAGACCGTCCTCGCCTTCAGTCAGACGCTCTCGGTGCTGCTCGAGAACGGTATCACCGCCGCCGAGGCGCTGCGCATGACCGAGCGCCAGATCAAGAATCGCGTACACCGGGAGGCCTTCGCCACCGCCACCGCCCGCGTGCTCGAGGGCGAGTCGCTCTCCGGCGCGCTCACCCGCACCAACTGCTTCCCCGACCTCGTGCTCGACCGGCTCTCCGTCGGTGAGAACACCGGCAACGTGGTGCCCAGCCTCAAGCAGGTCGCGCAGACGTACCAGAAGGCCATTTCCCGCCAGTTGAACGCGTTCACCAACGTGCTCGCCAGCGCCGTCCTGCTCGGCGTCTTCGTCTTCGTCGGCTTCATCGCCTTCGCGATCGTCAGCGCCGTCTTCCAGGTCAGCGCCAGCATCAAGACGCGCTGACCTGCTGCGGTTTTCGCCGTCCGCAGTGGGCCTGCGCTCCACCGTCCTTTCTCCGATTTTCGCCGCCGGCGAAAATCGGAGTCGTCAGCGGACCTCGTACACTTCCACCAGCGCGATGCCCTGGCCGCCGTCGGCGCCGCTCACGAGCGCGCTGTAACTCCCCGGTGGAAGCGTCACCAGCATCGCCGCGTCCGTGCTGCCGGCATTGAGGAGCGGAAACGCGAACACCGCGTCCCCGACCGTGCTGATCTGCGCGTCGCCGCCCCAATCATTGTTCTCCGCCAGCGGCGTGCTCTCGCCCTGCCGGTAGAGCCTGATCTGCGGGTCCGCCAGCCGGCCCTCCAGCCCAAAGACGGCGAGCCCCGGGCCGATGCCGCGGATCAGCACGGTGCGCGACGTGTTGCCCTGGATCGAGAACCCCGCGATCAGCACGTCGTTGCCCACGCCGACGTGCGTGCGCGCCGAGACGTTCACGAGCCGCGGGCTCGACGCCGCATAGCCGCCCGCGGGCTGCGCCTCGTAAAGTTCCGCCAACGCCAAGCCCGTCGCCCCGCCTTTCGCCGCCACGTGCATCGTGTAGGCGCCGCTTTCCGGCGCCAGGGCGAAGGCCGCGTCGAGACTGCCGGCCGAGAGAAACGGGAACGCCGACACCTGCTGCCGCCGCGCCTCAATGGTCGCATCCCCGCCCCAGTTGTCGTTCGTCGCCATCACCGTCGAGCCGCGATAAAGCGTCGCCATCGGGTCCGGCACCGGGCCGCTAACGTTGAGCTGGCTGAGCGACGGCCCCATGCCGCGCAGCAGCAGCGGCGTGGTGCCGCTGGTCCCTTCGCCGCCCAGCAGAAAGCCGATGATCAGCACCTCGTTGCCCGCCCCCGCCTGCGCTCGGATCGAAAGATTCACCAGCCGCCCGACCTCGCCCACCGCGGCATCGCGCACCGTCACCGTCGCCGGCGCGCTCGTCACCGTCCCCACCGGGTTGCGCGCCACGAGGCGGTAATCGCCGGCATCGGCGGCGGCCACGTTCCTTAGCACGAGCGATGCGCCCGTCTGGCCCGCGAGGTCGGCCCCGTTGCGTTGCCATTGGTAGCTCGCGGCCCCCTGCACGCCCGCGTTCAACACCAGCGTGTCCCCGCGCGCGATCGTGTGCGAAGTCGGCGGCCGCGTGAACCCCGGCGCGTCCGGCGTCACCGTGACGCGAATACGTCCCTCGACGCTGCTGCCGCTGACGTCGCTGGCCCGCACCGTCACGTACGCGGTGCCGGCGAGACCCGGCGTGAGCGTCAGCTGCGACCCATTCAGCGCAGCGGCGACGATCGTGGTGGCGGAGCTTTGCGCGGTGAACGTCACCAGCGACTGCCCGGCGCTGCCGGGAAACAGGTTAATAGGCTGGACGAAGTTCACGAGGATGAGGTTGGGGATCTGCACGTCGCCCCCGGCGTAGTCCCGCACCGGCAGCTCGCTGAACGGCGGCGCGTCGACGCGCGGCTGGGCCGCGATCGCGTCGACCACGCTCATGCCATTGCCGATCACGCGGCCGAAGACGGTGTAGCCGCCGTTGTTGGCCTCGTTGAGGAGCGCGGAGTTGTCGCGCACGTTGAAGTACCACTGGCTCGTCGCGGAGTTGACATCCCCCGGCGCGCGCGCCGCCGCCAGCGTGCCGCGCTCGTTGGCCAGCCGGTACTCGAGCGGCACCGGCGCCTGCGCCGGAATCTGCGCCGCGCCGGCCGCGCTGATGGTGTAACCGCCGCCCTGGATGATGGAGTTGCCGCTGGCATCAAACGCCGCCGAGCGGTGGAAGAAGGAGTTGGTGTAGTCCCCGCGCTGCACATACCCGAGGAAGTTCTCGACGTGCCGGGGCGCGACATCGCGCCGCAGGTCGACCGCGAACTTGCCGAACGAGGTGTCGAACAACACCACCTCGCCGGTGACGCCGGGCACGGTAAAATAGTCCGCCAGGTTGATCGTGACCGCCGCGCCGTTCGGCGTGAGCACGCGTTCGCCAACGGCGCGCGAGAACGTGGGTACCGAGGTCTGCGCGAAGGCCGCAACGGAGCACGCCGCAGCGACCACGGCGCTTCTGAGTAAGGAACGCATGACGGGGGTGGGAACGCCCCCACGGACGCCCCTCCGCGGGGTAAGTTCCCCGGGGGACAGTCGGGCCGCACCGTAGGGAGCTTCGCCCGCGGCGCAGGTTCATCGACCCGCGCCACGCGCCGAGCTAACCCGCGGCCCGATCGCTCAATGGCGCATCTCGAACGAAGCGACCTCGAGGCTGCCGCCGATCAGCGCCGAATTGCCGCCCATCCCTTTCAGGCTCAGCGACGTGATGGTCACGTACGGGGCGCGCTCCTGCAGCTTCAGGTAGAAGGAGGTGAAGGCGCGCCACTCCAGGTTGTTGAACACGAGCTGCTGCTTGTGCATCGAGAATTGCCCGATGCTCGTCGTGGTGGGGCTCGAGGCGTTCGGCCGCACGCCGGAGTCGTTCGCCAGCTGGTTGACGAGGACTGAGAGCGCCGTCGCGTCGAGGGTCTTCGCCGGATCCATCTGCGCGGTCGCCGCTTTCGTGGCGGCCTCGATCTCCACGCGGCGGTTCAGCCAGCTGTCCTGCGTCTTGAGGGTGGCGGTGGTCGTGTTGACCTGCCGCATGAACCGGCCGGCCCGGGAGGCGTAGGCCGTGGCCCACATCGCCACGGCGACGCCGAGCAGCACGATGAGCATGAGCTTCTCGCGCAGCTCCCGGCTGAGGAAAAAGGCCCGAAGGGAACGGATCATGCGGAGTTGGGCTTCAGGATGCCCGGTTTGAAGGTGACGAGAACGCGGAACCGCGAGCGGCCGCCCTGGGATTGCTGCACCTCGACGTGCACGTCTTCGCACTCGGGGAGCTTCTTCAGCTCGTTGCCGTAGGCCGGCACCTGCGCGGGATTCGTCGTCTCGAGTTCCAGCACGATCGTGAACGCGCCGCGGGCGGCGTCACCCGCGCTGCTCTGGATGCGCGTGATGACGACATCGGAGGGCTTGCGCTCGGCATTCACGCCGAGGACGGCGGTGATCATCTCCAGCGGCAGGAAGCGCTTGGTGACGAGTCCCTGCACCGTCGCGGCCAGGTCCTGCGCCTCCTCGATCTTGCGCACCGCGGGGGCGCGGCCGTTGACCTCGGCCACCCGCACCTGCTGCCAGGCGTGACCGCCGATGAGGGCCAGCTCGCCCACGCCCAGCAGGAAGAGCGCGGCCACGCAGCCGAGCGCCACGCGCCAGAAGGCAACGTCGCGTTTGCGCGCGGCGCGGAGAGCCTCGAGTTCCCCCTTGTCCCGGACGTCGAGCGCGCTCGCGACGCTGCTGGGCAGACGCGACACGAAGTCGCCGGAACGGAAAGTGATCTCCTTGTCGCTGTAGGAGGGATCCGCCACCGGCGGCACCAGCAGGTCGACGACGGTCTTGCTGCCCCCCAGCGAACGCAGGACCTCCTCGCGCACCGCCGCACGGTCCTCCTCGGTCGCCTCCGGCGCGTACGGCCGGTACACCACCTGGCTCGGCACCTGCGGCGTCTCCCAATGCACTGCCGTCAGTCCTTCCGCACCGGCGAGCAGGAGCGTCGTGGCAGGGCCGACCGCGCCGCCGAACAGCGCGGCCGACGCCGGCGCCACCAGTTCAGCCTGGCCCCAGGATGCTGTCTGGTCGGTCGTGAAGCGGCGCCGGTACGCGGCGTAAACAAAGGCGTGATCCGCGCCGGGCACCCAGTACCAGCCGTAGAACATCTGGCTCAGCGGGAAGGGCGCGATGCTCTCGAGCGCCAGCTCCACCTGCGTGGCCGCCTCCTGCGGGGTCGCCCCCGCGCTGATCGGCACCGCCCGGTTGAAAAACAACCCGTCCGGCAACAGCACCGCCTTCGGTGGTGGCGGACCGGCACGGAGGAAACTGAGGGGAGAGGCGGACATCAGGAGTGGCGGGTGGCAGGAACGTCACAGCGCCCCCTCAGGAGCCGGGGGCGACGGGAGAGGAGGGATCTCATCATTTTCTCGAATTTCCAAGAGTGTAAATGGGTAGCGCAGATTCTGATTGGCCGAGGTTTGCGTAGATTTCCCGGTGCTCCGGCTGGTGCTCGTCTTCTGCGCGTTGGGCGTGGTTTGGCTGTCACTGGCCTTCTGGGCGGCAGAGGAGGACGTCTCCTTCCGATTCGTGGTTGCAGTATCCTGCACGGTCTTGGCCGCACCGCCGTACGTAACCACGGCCGCCAGCCGGAACTCGGTTTTGCCTTCGCGCACGGTGATCACGATGCGCAACGCGCTGATCGTCGTGGTGAACGCGTCGAGGTTGCCGCCCTGCCCACCCGCGCGCAGCTGGGCCTCGCCGATTTCCTTGATGACCTGGGGGCCGTTGACCTGAAACGCGCCGGTGCCCGCGATGTACGAGGTGAGGTTCTGCTGCTGGACTTCGTCGTACTGCCCCAGCGCCGCCAGCGCCTCGGGCTTGGCCCCATTGATGTTGGTCTTGTTGAAATTGAACAACGAGACGCTGGCGACGAAGCGGCGCCAGTTGTCGTTGGGGTGCCCGTCGGCGTCATAGAAAAACTCGCGGACCTTATCGATGGCAGCGAGTTCCGTGTACGACCGCAGCGGCCGCAGCGGCGCCACGTACGGGAGCACACCCTGGTCGTAGCTGGGCTCGGCCGTCGTCGCGTAGATGTGATCGCGCTTCATCCAGCCCATGAGGTTGTCGGCGAGGACATCGGCGTCGGCTTGCGGCACTTCCCAAAACTGAAAGAGCCGGCTCATCACCTGCATGTTGGCCTGCGGCAGCGAGAGCTTGCCGCTTTCGTCCTCGAAGCTGACTTCGACCACCCGGCCCTCGCTGGGCGTGTATTCGGCAAAGCCGAGCGGATCGCCCCAGCCTTCCGCCGGGCTGTGCAGCCCGCCGCTCACCTGCCGAAACTCCTCCAGCACCGAGAGCGTGGTTTCGAGCGCGGAGTAGGCCTCCATCCGCAGCCGCTGCCCGCGCACCTCGCGATGCTCGACCAGCAAGTCGTTCGTGGCCTTGTCCATGAACGTCACCAGCGCGAGCGAAGCGAACACCAGCGTGATCAGGACAATGATCAGCACCGACCCGCGCCGGCCGCTCGGCGGCTGCCGGCGGCCAGAAGCCGGAAGCCCGAAGCCAGAGGCCGGAAGCCAGACTCCAGAAGCCGGAAGCCGGATGCCGGAGGCCGGACGCTGGAATCCTGAGGACGGAAGCCGGCGATCGGAGGACGAGTTCAGGCTAAGTCCGGTGGCGGCCGGCGTTCTCCGGATTCTGGTTTCCGCCAACTGTCCTCCGGCTTCCGGCTTTTGGCCTCTGGATTCCGACTTTTGCCCCCTGACATCTGACGTCTGACATCTGACCTCCGGCTTCCGGCCTCCGGCTTCCGTCCTTCGGCCTCCGACTTCTGACGTCTGACCTCTGACGTCTGACGTCTGACCTCTGACATCCGGCTTCTGCCCTCCGGCTTCCGGCCTCTGGCCTCTGGCTTCCGGCCTCTGGCTTCCGGCCTCTGGCCTCTGGCTTCCGGCTTCCGGCCTCTGGCAATATTGGCGCGCGGTAGTCATCAGAATACAGGCAGGGTCGCGCTCGGGGTTGGGATCATGATGACCGTCTCACGGGTGAGCCCTTGGTACGTGAACTTCAGCCGCAACCGCTGCGGCGCCATCGCCTCGCCCTGGTTGTCGAGCTTCAGCGCCGTCTCAGTCGTCCACCGGCTCAGGTCGGCGTCGTAATAATCGTAGGTCATTTCACTCACGAGCGGCGTGATCAACGTCTCACGCGGGGAGTCGGTTTCAAAGTCGCGCTCCAGCCGCGAGTGCCACAGCAGCAGCAGCCCCTCGCCGCGCCGGACCTGCAGCGAGCACACGACCTCAGGGAGAGGACGCTCGGGCCAGACGAGCAGGCGGCTGCCCGCCGGCAGTTCAAAGGTAAGAAGCTTCTCCGTCATGCCGCTCTGCGGGCGGATCTCCTGCACGCCCACGGGCGTCGAGTTGGCCACCGCCGCCGGCGGAAACGTGGCCGCGCGGAGTTCGTGGTTGAGGAAACGCGTGACGGCCCGGACGTGCCGCTCGAACAGCCGCACGTCGGTGTTCTTGCCCCAGAGCTCCGTCATCGAGAACACGAACGTGTTCATCGCGATCAGCACGAGCGACACGAGCGCGAGCGCGACGACCATCTCGATGAGCGTGAAGCCCCGCGCTCCGGCGGCGCGGCGGTGGAACGGCGGGCGCAAGCTCATCGGGCGCCGGCCTCCTTGCCCTGGATCTCGGCGATGCGCGCCTTCACGGCTTCGCGCAGCTTGTCGCGCTCGGCCACCTCGACCGCCCAGGTCGGGCGCAACACGCGGAAGGTTTCAACGACCTGCTCCGGCTCGCCCTTCACCGGCTGGTTCCCACCTGAGAACGCGCAGGTGAAGACGATCTGGTAGAGGTCGGGCATCGTCGTCGGCGAAATCTCCACGCTCCAATGGACGCGCCGTCCGTCGGCCGCATCGAAATCCCCGCCCTGCTCCAGCTTCTCGCGGTCCGGCTCGGCGAGCACCAACGCGCGAGCGAAGGCGACGTCGACGTCCGAGGTCCCCATCCGGGCCGCGGCGTCGTAGCCGTTGAGGATGCCGATGTACGCCGCCGCGAGCACGATCGCGGCCATGGTGAAGATCGCCATCGACACCAGCACCTCCGGTAGCGTGAACCCGCGGCGCGGGCCGGCGGCACGGGAAGAGCGGAAAAGGCGGCGAGGCATGGCGGCAGGTTGCGGGTTCACCGGTTCGTGCCGCTCGCGCTGGCCGCATCGGCCGCCGACAGCATCGGCGCGCAGGTCCAGGGATCGATCGCGAGGAGCCGCACGTTGCCGCCGCGAAGGAATTGCACGCGAAACGAGGTGCACGTGCCGTCCGGGAAGAAGCTCACCGAGGGAATCGGCTGCGTCTCCACCGCGGTGCCGCCGATCATCATGAGATTGGTGCCCTTCTGGGTGGATAGAAACGCGACCTCGAGGTCGCCCGGCGCCGGCACCGGCATGGTCTTGGTGTCGACGCCGTCGGAGAGGACGAAGCTTTTGCCGCGCTCCTTCTCGTCGAGGAACTTGAGCGTCACCTCCCGCTCGTTCTTCAGCGCCATCTTGCGCGCCTCCTGCACCGACGCCCAGAAGACCTCCTCGGCGGTCGCCGGCTTGTCGTTGAGCAGTTGCGCGGCGCCGCCGATCAGGATGCTCGCGAGGAGCCCGATCAGCGCCAGCACCAGCAGGATCTCCATCATGGTGAACGCCGCCCGCCGGCTGCGCGCGTTCCGGGCCGATGCAAGGCGCCGCCGCAGGCTCGGAACGAGCCGGGAAACGGGGGCAACGGATGGCGCCATGCGAGCAGGTTCGAAAAAGGGAGAGTGGTGGGTCCTGGGCTGCAGACCGCTCAGGGACTCACGGGGCGGTCGATTGGGTCCGCAAATTCTTCACGCGCCCCCGACCGCAGCGGCATCCGCCCGGGCCGGCCCGGCGCTCCGGGCCGCGGGCGGCGGCGAAAATCACTGCTTGGGCGCGCTCCGCTCCCAGTTGCCGATGTCGTCCTCGGTCCCCGACTGTTTGTCCGGACCCTTCGACCACACGTCGTAGCCGTCCTTGTTGTGCGTGCCGGGCGCCGCGTACTGGTACGGCTCGCCCCAGGGATCGAGAGACATGCGCTCCACGTAGGGCCCGCGCCACATGCCAGCGCGGCTGGAGGGAGGCGTCAGGAGCGCCTGCAGACCCTCCTGCGTCGAGGGATAGTCGCCCATGTGCATGCGATAGCTCATCAGCGGCACCTTGACCGACGTGTTCACGAACAGCGTCGCGGTGTCCACGCGGGCGTTATCGAGCATCTTGTTGACCTGCGAGATGCCGAGACCGGTGAGCAGGCCGATGATCGCCAGCACCACCATGATTTCGAGCATGGTGAAACCGCGGTTGCGCTTGGTGCGCTTGGCTTTGGAAAATTGCATGATGTTGGAGATTGGGTGAGCAGCCCCAGCTTGTCCAGACGCCGCCGGAGCCCCGGAGGTTGCGTCTACTTACTCCGCCCCCTGCCGGCGTCAAACGACGCCGGGGGCCGGAAGCCGGAGGCCGGGGGTCGGAAGCCGGAAGCCAGAGGCCAGAAGTCAGATGTCAGAAGTCAGACGTCAGAGGTCAGAGGCCAGACGTCAGAGGTCAGCAGTCGGAGGCCCCTTTCGCGCACGGGCGTGTTGCGCCGCAGGCGGAAGGCTCCGGCAGATCCGACTGATCAGTCAGATCAGCCGGATCGTTTCAGTCCTTCAGCATTCGCTCCTTCAGCCTTCGCCCACGCGCCGCCGCCAGCGGCGCTCAGTGCTTGGTCGCGACGGTCGCGGTGACGGGCTGGCCGATTGTGGCGAGCACCTGGCGGAACCAGGGCGCGGACGTGCCGAACGGCTTGCCGCCCTTGATGCGCGGGAACTCGATGGCGCGAAGCGCGTCGCCGCGCTCCTCGTCCTGGCCCACGACGCCGCTCTCCCGGCGCAGCGCGCAGTCGACCGAGTGGTGCGCGCACTGGCGGATGAGGTCGAGGTCGGCCTCGTTGGCGGGGGCCGAGCGGGCGAAGTAACCGCTCTTCTGCACAAGGACCTTCTCGGCACCGATCATCTTCGCGAACTGCTCGCCGAACCACTTGCCCGGGTTGACGGCGTCGAGCTTCACGTGGCCGAAGGCGTCGCGCGGCACTTCCTGCCCGCGCGCGGTCATCTCGGCGACGATGCTCTCCACGCCCGCGCCCTCGGAGACAAAGATGTTCACGTTGCCGACGCGCTCCATGACCTCGCGGAGGCGCTTGGCCTCGGCGGCGACGTCGAGCGCGAGCTCGGGAATGTACACGCCGTGGACGGCGAGCCGGTCGCGGGTGAGGCCCAGGCCGGGGACGACCGGGGTGCCGTCGAGACGCTTGAGGTATTCGGCGGCGGTGGCGGCGGTGAGCCAGCCGCAGTTGCGGCCCATGACCTCGTGCACGATCAGCATGCGCGGGTTGGCGTTGAACTCGGCGACGACGCGCTCGAAGAACGCCGCGCCCTGTTCGGCCGCGGTCCACGCGCCGAGGCTCTGGCGGATCGGCACTACGTCGTTGTCGATCGTCTTGGGCAGGCCGATGACGGTGAGCTGGTAATTGTTCTTCGCCAGATAGGCGGCGAGGTCGGCGGCGGTGGTATTGGTATCGTCACCCCCGATCGTGTGGAGGACGTCGACCTGGTCGCGGACGAGCTGCTCGGCGGCGACCTTGAGGGGATCCTGGCCCTCCTTCACGAGACCGCGCTTGAGGCAGTCCTTGACGTTGGTGAGCTTGACGCGGCTGTTGCCGATGGGAGAGCCGCCGTGGCGCCGCAGGATATGGGCGGCGGAGCGGTCGGCCGCGGTGACGGCGATGCTGTCTCCGAGGAGGAGACCCTTGTAGCCGCCGCGATAGCACAGCAGCTCGATATCCGGCGCGACGACGCTGTAGCGCTCGATCAGGTCCGCGATGGCGGCGCTGAGGCACGGGGCAAGCCCGCCGGCGGTGAGGATGGCAACTTTCTTGGGCCGCATAAGTGGCAACAAACAGCCGTTCTTCGCACCCCGGGGCAAGCCACAACCAGCAGCCGCGCCGTGGCCGGCCAAACTATGAGCCCAGCCCCGAAATCACGCTCGTTTTGGTAATCATCGCCAGCCGCGGTTCGAACCTCAGATTCCTCGAGTGAATTCCGGATCAATCAGGATCCGATCATCTCACAGGAGATCGCTGAGCTCGCAGAGCGCTCGATCAAGAGTCCCTCAGGGTCGAACTCTGCGCCCTCAGCGCCCTCCTGTGATACCTGCCTTGGATTCAGCACCCCTATCCTGCCTTGATCAGAGCAATTTGAGATTACCCCTCTGTGCCTCCGTTTCCTGTAAAATGGCTCGGGGACTCAGCGCCTAGAACCCCGAGTCACCAAAGCACCAAGGCGGTCTCACAGGAGCCAAGGGAGAAAACAGAGATCGATCGGAGGCTCGATCGTGCACCAACCGATTCCGAACCTTGGCACCTTACCCCTTACCACCTTGAACTCGGCGCCCTAAGGCGCCGTCAGCCACAGTACGGCGCTGGCGACGTCGTTGTAGAAGACCCGGTGATTGGCTTCGCCGAACGCGAGTCGGGCGAGGTAGGCGATGCCGGTGTTGGGCACGACGATCGCGACCTTCATGGACGACGCCTTGAGTTCATCGGAGAGCTTTTGCTGCGTGAGCACGGCGCCAATGGGCGGCCGCTCGAGTTCGAGCGCGTCGTACATGATGGCCCGGCAACCGGTGTCCGCATGGAGCTGGGCGACACGCCGCTGACACTCGCGCAGCAGCGCCTCCGTCGGCACGCCCCGAATCCGGGCGATGATAATCCCCCCGACGAGTTCGACCTACATCGACGCGACCGCTTCCTGCGCAGGCTCCTTCATGCGGACCACGCTAAGGTCCCACTCAGCGCCGTCGAGCCTTCGGCCCAGCCTGATGCTTGCGCCGACTCGGGCGTCGGCTAGCGCGCGTCTAGGCTGAGCGTCTGATGACCGCGCGTGACCGCACCGTCACGCGGTCGCTTGCCAATCCTCGACGACAAGGCGGGGCACGCGGCCAAATTCGCGCACGTTGTGGGTCACGAGGACCGCACCCAACGCCAGCGCGTGGCCAGCCAGGAGCACGTCATGCGGCCCGATGGGTTGCGCGTTGGGCTTGAGCGTTTCGAGATAGGCCCGCACCGAGGCAGCCTCAGCGGCTTCCTCTTCGCCGAAAGCCCGGACGAACGGAAAGGCCGACCGTAGCAACGTTAGCCTTTCGGACGCCTTCACGGGATCGGAACTGCGGGCCGCGCCGTATTCCAATTCGTACCAAGCCACAGAGGACAAGACGCAGTCCTCCATGTGCCGGGCGACATTCTCGGAGATGTCCTTATCGATCCCCCGCGCGAGACGCGAAAGGACGTTGGTATCGAGCAGGTAGAGAGCCATCGATCACGGACGGACCCAGTCCTCCTGGATCGGTGGTAGTGCCCGAAGTTTGCCCAGGGCTTTCAGCCGGCGCGCCTTGGCGGCGGGATCGACGACCATGAAACCGTCGGGCATGGGCGTGACCTCGTAGATCTTGGCCTTGACCGCGAGAGAGCGCGGCAGGCGCAGGGCTTTGGAGTTTCCGGCCTGGAAGACTTTTGCCGTGATTCCGCTCATGTGCCTACATTGTATCTACGGCGGTTGCCGTCAAGTCGAGGGGCTTGTTGGCACGAGATGCGGCGCTTGCTTGGGCGATGACGCTCGCGTGAACGTACAAGAGCCGGCCCGATGCTTGCGCCGACTCGGACCTTCCTAGTTTCCGTCCATGTATCCCGCCGCCTGAAACCGCGGGGTTGCCTTACCGGGTGACACTCGCATTTCTGAGGCGACTCACGCGCCCGGTTCGCCGGGCCTCACGTCCCCGTAGCTCAACTGGATAGAGCAGCGGTTTTCCGATTTGAGAACGCGTTCTGTCGAAAACGCCGCCGCCGTCGCAAGCCCTCCGGAGTTCCGGATAAGTGAGCCAGACGACTCGGAATGACTCGCGAGTCCGCGCGAATCCGCCCAAGTTCCGGCACTCGGTCACGCTTTTGAATTACATTCTAGCCGTTTCCCTCGGTGCTCTACTGGAGCTTCCGAATTATTGGGAAGCGCCGGATCAAATCATCCAATATTGCTGGCAGATCTAGTTCGAATGGGCCTCGCGTCCATTTTTTCACTGCCAGCTTGCCGCCCCAAAAGAAGGTGGCTCTCTTCGGCACGCAGCCGCCCGCGGGGCTCTCTATCTCCCCCCTACAATCGGGAGTTTCCTCAAGATCGATCATTTCTCTGAAGTGCTCAACGTTCACCAGAAGGCGCTTTAGTCGCACATCACCCTTGCCGAAAGAAATACCGCCAGTACTCGGAAGCGCGAGAAAGAGGTCGAGGGCCGCGTTAACTCGGGAAAGTGCTGCCTGGCCATCCTTGGGAGTCACTGCAAACAGAACTGATCCGACTTGATCAGTGATCTCCGTTCTCGCGGAAACACCAACGAGTCCAAGAAATTCCGAAAAATACACGAGATACTGTTTACATGCTACAAGATGCTCATCGGGAAGCTTGAAAGAGCGAATTAGCGAGTCTGCATTGACGGCTTTGATGAGGCGGAGCTTGGCAGTCTCTACGGATTCGAGAATCTCATTAGAAGCAGTCTGGACCAACGCGGACAGAGTAATGCTAGTTCTAGGGAAAGGAAATGTGACATAAATCCCCGTACACGCGTTCTCGCCGTCATCAAATTCGCACTTTCCCGCCTTTCCACCGGATATTGTCTCCTTCAAAGAGGTGCCAAAATCGGCGACACTCCACGGATAATCCCAATACTCAGGATCTGTCCTAATCTCCGCACGAAAATCCGGTGTACGATCAACGGGAATGTCGGAATTTAGACATAGGTTAAGCGACATAGCTCGCCAGTCAGTTTCTATTTCGAACCTCCAATATTGTGCCAGATCCAGCAATGACTTTATAGTTTTGTCGCCTAGAGCTTCTCGAATCTCGGAACTATAGACATGAGCGAAGTACGTGCCACTAAGGGCTGAAACATGTCCCAAGCTTGTTGCGAATCTTCGACCGTCGATGATCAAAGCCCATTGCGGGCCGTATTTCGTTTCTCTTCGATACCCAAATGAAATTTTCGGCGTGTTGTCCGATCTGTTCATCACACAATTCTGGACACTAATTGACCATGTAAACAAGGAAAAGGGCGGGGCGCTCACGCGCGGCCTCTCGCCCATCAACTATCGCTCCCTCGGATCAGATGATCGGTTCGCTGTTCTTGATCGAAAGTTGCCCAATCCGTTCGTCTAAACGCGTGCTCAGCGCACTTACGGTCACCGGAACTCCACGGCCATCGACGTTCACCGCCTTGTCGGAGGCTGGTCAAAATGACAGACCCACAAGACTACGACCGTCTGCAGCGCGATCTGGTACCCTACGGTCAGACGAACGCGAACTGGTGCCCCCGCCGAGACTCGAACTCGGATAACACGTTTAGGAAACGCGGGCTCTATCCACTTGAGCTACGGGGACGTGAGGTCGGCACACATTGAGCAGGGTCGGGCGATTCCGTCCAGCCGACGCTTCGCGAAATCGCCGGACGCGCGTGAGGACGCAGCGGGGGAAGGTTTCAACACCGCACAGGGCGCGCGCCGGACACCAGCGTCCCCGCGCGGCACGTGCGTTGGAGCACGCACCGCCGCGACGCCCGACGGGACGCGCCCAGCGATGCGGGCGCACGGTGCGCCAGAAGCGTCTCGCCTCGGGGCCAGTTGAGGGATACCACCGCACACAGAATTTGAGCCGGGGCGTGAAATGAAAGTGCCGTGGAGAGGTCTGGCCTTGTTGCTGGGTTCGGTCGCGATTGTGCGCGGCAATCCGGTGTTCGTGCGCGCGCTGGAGGACATCGCCCGCGCTCAGCAGCGACACGGCGATCTCGGACGCTGACCGAAACAACCCAAGCCTTCGCCGGTCGCATCTGTCCATGGTCCGTTCGCTGCGCTCCTTCCTCACCGTCCTGGTCTTCGCCGTCGCGGCGACGTCGTCGTTTGGGTTCGATGCGAGCCGGCTCGCCGACGCCGTCCGCAAAGCGGATGTCGTGGAGGTCGATCATTTCGACGGCCGCAAGATCCAGGTCATTCGGGTCACCGATGCCGCCTGGCAGGAGCGGCTGGCGCAGACCCTCAACCACGGAGATTACCGCCGGCAGCCGGACTGCCTCTGCAACGCTCCCCAAGTCCGCCTCCTCCGCGAGGGCAAGATCCTCGCCACCTTCAGCGTGCACCATGGGAAGATGGTGCGCGTCTGCATCGGCAGCGGACTGACGCACGACTATCAGGTCGGCGAAGAGGTCGGAGGGGCGCTGGAAAAACGACTCGCTGAGAAGCTCCCGCCTCCAGCCGCCGCGTCCGGGCGCGATTCTCAGCCACAGGGATCATAATCCACGTCCCAGCCGGGGGCAGGCTTCTCCATTGCGCCTTTCTTTACTGCTATCGCGGTAATTTCCTTCTGCTTTCGAAGGACTCGAGCTTGCACTGGGCATTTATCGGTCCATTTTACCGCTAAAGCAGCAATGTTTCCGCTCTCTCAACTCATCCGAGACCACCGCCGGAAGGCCGGCCTCGCTCAAGCCGAACTCGCGCAGCTCGCCGGCGTCGGCAAGACCGTCGTCTGGGACGTCGAGCACGGCAAGGAGTCGATCCAGTGGGACACCCTCCAGAAGCTCTTCCGCGTCCTCAACATCTCCGTCGTGTGGCATAGCCCGTTGCTCGATCGCGCCGCGGCGTCTTCCCCCGCGGCCTCGTCGACGCAGGCATCATCGTCGCACATCACGCCGGCTCCCGCGTCGCCGTCGCCGTCACCGTCGGGTTCGAGGGGGAGAAGAAAGCCGAGCCGCTCGCCATGAGACGCGCCTTCATCTTCCAGCAGGACCAGTTCGCCGGTGTCCTCGAGGCGTGCGATGACGGCACGTATCGGTTCGCCTACGACGACGCCTTTCGCGGCGAGCCGATCTCGCTCACCATGCCCACGCGCCAGCGCGTGTGGGAGTTTCCCCGCTTTCCCGCGCCGCTCGAAGGCCTGCTCCCCGAGGGCGTCCAACTCGAGGCCCTCCTCCGGCTCCGCAAACTCGATCGCGACGATCTCTTCGGCCAACTGCTGGCCGTCGGTCGCGACGTGGTTGGCTCCCTGCGCATCGAGCCCGCCCCATGAGGTGCCTGATCACGAATGAGCCGTGGGATGGCCCCGGGCCTTATTCGCCCGCAGGGCTGCGCCGACTCGACCGGCGGCTGCGCGCCATCGCCCCCCTGCCTTACACCCGCGAGCAGTTGCTGGAGGAGGCCGCCGCGCGGGCGGCCAAGATCTCCATCCAGGGCATGCAACCCAAGGTCAGCGCCGTCCTGCGCGTGACCGAGGGACGCATGGAGATCGTGGACCTCAACGGCCGGTACATCGTCAAGCCCCCGCATCTTGTCTATGCGGAGCTCCCGGAGAATGAGGCGCTCACCATGTCGCTCGCCGCCAGCCTCGACATCGAGGTCCCGCCCCACGGGCTGCTGCTCAACCAGGACGACACCCGTTCCTACTTTGTCCGACGCTTCGATCGCACGGGCTGGACCCGCCGTCCGGTGGAGGACTTTGCGCAGCTCAGCGGTGCGACCCGCGACACGAAATACGATTCCAGCACGGAGCGATTGATCGAGATCATCGACCGCTTCTGCACCTTTCCCGCGCTGGAGCGGATGAAGCTCCTCGACCGATTGCTCTGCGCGTTTCTCACCGGCAACGAGGACATGCACCTCAAGAACTGGTCGCTCATCACGCGGGAGGACAAAGTGCAGCTATCGCCGGCCTACGATCTGCTCAACTCCACCATTCCCAATCCGCGCAGCCGAGAGGAGCTGGCGCTGCCGCTCCACGGCAAGAGATCCCATCTGCGTACGAGCGATTTTTGGCAGTACCTGGCGGCCGAGCGACTCGGGCTCAGCGCTCCGCTCATCGAGCAAACCCGAGCGCGCTTCCGCCAAGCCTGTGCCACCTGGCCAGATCGGATCGAGGCGAGCTTCCTCTCCGCCGAGATGAAAGCGCGTTACCTGACGCTCCTCGAGAGCCGCCGTCGAATCCTCGGCGTGTGAGCCGGCCAATCGGCCGCGAGCGCTAAAACGCCACGCGCAACTGCGTCGGCGTCGCGCAGGGGCGGCCACCGCTGGTCGGCGGCCCGAACAGCCGCTGCGCCGCCGCGGTGACCACGGCCGCCGCGATGTCGGGCGCCGCCACGTCGACCGCCCGCGGCGAGACCACGCGACCACGCGCGTCGATCACGCCGGCGGACGTGGCACGGGCTCGATGTCGTGGTCGGCGAGCCAGCGCCGGGCGTGTTCCGTCACCCTCGCGTCGCGAAAGGCAAACCACTGTTCACGGACGTCAGGCCATCGGCGCAGCTCATCCCGGAAGTGGCCAAAGGACCTCGGGCCGTTCAACGCCCGCGCGAGTTCGCGCCGCGCCTTGCCGTCGGGCAGCCCGGCCACGAAGTCCAGCATCACGCGATGGTCCTCGTCCGGCAAGGTCGGCTCGATCAGGAGGTACTTGTCGGGATTCCCCTCGATCTCGTTCTCCACGTCAGGGTCATCGAATCGAATCAGCACGTCGCCCGTCACGAGGTTCAAATACCACCCCCCTTCACCGTGGTGGTCGAACGCCTCTTCCAGCATCATCATGTCCACCGGTAGCTTTGCCATGCCCGTTGCCTCTACCCCGGAGCGCCCCAGCGCACACGCCAAAATTCCGCTTCGGTTGGTCCTGACGGAGGAGTGAACCTCAGATCACTCGGATAAAGGCCGGATATTTTCTCCAAACAGCCCGAGCCATTTCACAGGAGTAAAGGGAGGCAACGGAGGGTTCGAATGAGTCAAAACCTCCGGGATCGGATCTCTGTTTCCTCCCTTGCCTCCTGTTCAACTGCCTTGGGACTCAAACGCTCGGATGTTGATGCGCGGAAGGCACAGAGGACCGTTTCGGCGCAGTAAACATTGCGCACGCTCCCGGCACCGCGGCGGAAGAGGCGAACAGGACTATCATCATCATTCTGGACCCATCGCACGCGTTCCGGCACGGTTGGCGCCGGCTAAATTCGCCTCTGCCCCATGAAATGGCTGCCCCTTGTGCTCGTCCTCGCGTGCGCCGGTTGCGTTGCACTGCCCGCCCCGCAGATCCAAGTCACCGCGCCCGAAATTCACGGGCGCGTCGTCACCACCGATGGCACACCCATCGCGGGTGCGCGCGTGCATTTCGAAGGCGATGACGATGGCGGCACAGCCTCCGCGGCGGATGGCACGTTCGTCGTCCCCAAGCACCACGATCTCGTGCTGGTGAAGGTGTTCACGCCGTGCCCGGTGTACGACTACCCCACCCCGCGTCGATTGCCCGGCGCCTTGGTCGTCGAGAAACCGGGCTGCCGCCGCACCGTCGTCGCGCTCAGGGATCACTACGCCCAGCTGCGCCGCGCCTCTGGCAACCTCCACTGGAAGGGCAGTCACTGGAAAGACCCGACCGTCAAAGTCGGTGACGTGGTCGTGGCGAAAGCGGAGTGAAGGCAGGAGTGAGAGTGAAAGTAGGAGTGAGAGTGGAATAATCGAACCGGCTGCAGAATCGGCAACGGATCAGATCGAGTTTGTGGCCGCAAAAACGCGCAGAACGCGCAAAACCGAGCTCCGCAGCCGGACAATTTTCAAACAGGAGTGAACCTCGGATCACTTGGATGAACCCCGGATGTGTCTCCCAAACCATCTTACAGGAGGACGCGGAGGGCGCAGAGTTCGATCCTGAGGGGCTCCTGATCGGGTCCTCTGCGAGCTCAGCGATCTCCTGTGAGATCTGACTCAATCTGAAACGGGAATCGGAGGCGATGGGCGCGGAGTTTCGAGGGGTTTTGGATGGAGTCTGGCGCGAAGAATTGCCCCAGATCTGCATGGGGTTTTTCAAAACCCGGTGCGGTTTTGGTCCAAAGCCACGAGCCCAGGGGACGAGGGCTACAATTATTACCGACCTACCGCCAGATACTTACGGGATAATGTCCAGATACTCCGGAATAATGTCCGGATACTCGCCGCATAATGTCCGGATACTCGCGGGCAGAATTGCTCCCGTCCGGCCTCGGAATCGGAACCAAGTCGATGAGCCGATCTAAACCGCGACGTACGCGAACCCGCGCGAAAACCTGCGACGGGCTTGCCCCGCACCGCACATCCTCCGCAGCGCTTCTTCGCCCCGAATTTATTCGGGATTCATCGCAGAGACCGCGGATGCCTACGGAGCCGGCGGCAGGAAGATCGCCACCGCGCCTTCGCGCCAGCGGCGCGTGAACGTCCGACCATCGATCGTCACACTCTCGCCCAGGTTTCTCTGGTCGAGTGCCACGATCGCCTCGGGCCCGAAATCACCAAACGGCGGCAGCGCGGCGAGCGCGCCGGATGGATCCTGCACCATCACGTGTTGAAACCGCATTTCGGACGCCTCACCGGGAAACAGCCGCCAGGCCATGTACTCCCAACTCGAGTTGCCGGTGATCAAACCGACGCGCGTGACGGGATGCGCGCGGAAGAATTCAGACGCAGCCACGTACGCCGCCGCGTACTTCTGGTGCGGCGTCTTGAAATACAGCCCCTCGCGCGGCGTGTTGAAGATATTCTCCCGCGCAATCAGCGGCCGCTCCTGGCAAAACAGCAGCCAAGGCAGGCTCAGCACCAGGAGCAGTCCCGCGAGCGCCAGGGCCGGCCACCCGCGCGCGACGCGCGTGAGCGCGATCGCGACAAACGGCGCCGCGCCCACGAACACGCCGAGATGCAGCCGGCTCATCCACGGGTGCCATTTCAGATAGCCCGCGAACAGCAGGAAGCTCACGCCGATCGCGAGCGCGTAGGTGAGCAGCGCGCGATCACGCCGCAGCGTTGGCACCGCCAGCACGAGCGCAAAACCGAGCAGCCCCACGAAGAAGTGCAGCGGATTGCCCGCGGTTTCGTCCTGAAAGTCGGTGCGTCCGATCCGGAACCGCGCAAAAGCCGGCCCAAACGACGTGCGCGGGTCGTCGAATTTCCAGCCGAGGTGTTCATGCAGCGCGACGTACTGCCGTTGCACCGCCGCGTTGAATCCGACCCACGGACTGTTGAGGTGCGTGCCGACGTGCTTCGCCAGGCTTGAGACCAGCGCCGCGGGCGCGTGCGACTCCAAGGCGTACCGTGAGTTCGGCGTCGGCTCCTCGCGCGGGCCGAGCGGGTGTCCATAAACGCGGGTGTTGCGCGCATAGTGGCCCGCGTTGAGCACGAGAAACACCGCCGTGATCGCGGCGAACGGCGCGAGCACGCGCCACCGCAGCCGGCGCACGAGTACGACCGCCATCCAGACCAGGAAAGGCGGCGCCAGGAGATACGCCGTCGCCTTCGTGAACACCGCCAGCCCGAGCGCGGCGGACATCGCCAGCAGCAGTGGCCACGAGAGCGCCGGCGCGGCGAGCAGCCGCAGCAGGAAATAGACAAAGCTCACGAACCAGAAAGCCGCAACGTAGTCCGTCTGCGCGCTCGACGCCTGCATGATACCCATCGGCAGCGTGACGGTGAAGGCGGTCGCGACCACCTGCGCCAGGAGGTTGGCGCCGAGCCGGCGCGTAATGAGCGACACGCCGATTGCGCAGCCGAGCATGCTGAACCAGGCGACGAGGTTCGTGAAACGATCGGAGCCGGCGAGCAGGTGCAGGTGCAGCACCGCGAACTCGGCGCCGGGCGCGAGGTGGTTCTGCCGCGGGATGGCAGTCGGATAGAAGCCAATGCTGCCGTTCTGGATCCAGTGCATCACCTTCGGCAGGTGGTACTCCATCACGTCCCAGGTGTTCGGCGGCGCGACGATCGCGATCACTCCCGTGCCAACAACGTACACCACGATGCCTGCTAGAAGCAGCCGCGCGCCCAGCGTAAGTCGCTCCGCCTCTGCCGGCGCCGGCTCGGTTCCCGCTGCCCCACCCGTTCCGCCCGCGCGCGGAGTACGCGCGAGCCCAATGGCTGCGGCCGCGATCACCGCGATCCAGTAGGCGATGACGCCCGGCCTGCCAATGAGTCCACCCGCACTGAGCGCCTCCGTCGCCAGCACGGACACCGCGCCCAGGCCAATCGCGGCGAGGAGAAACGCGTCGCGCCAGGAACCCGGCGCGAATCGGCGCCGGGCGAGTACCAGCACAAGGACGAACGCGACGGCAGGGAGAAGGACGAGCATGGCGGAGGAGGATGAAGTGGGAAGAACTCAGTCCGCCCGCAGCGCGTCCACGGGGTCGACGCGCGTCGCGCGCAACGCCGGGGCGAGACAAGCCACGAACGCGGCGACGCTGAGCAGCGCGATCGTCGTGCCCCACACGAAGGGATCCGCGCGGCTCACGCCGAAGAGGAAGCTCTGCAGAAACGACGTGCCGAGGCTCATGAGCGCCAGGGCGAGCGCGAGACCGAAGAGCAGCCCGTAACCCAGTTGTACCGCCCCCTCGCGCAGAATCATGCGCAGGATCGTGCCGGCATCAGCGCCGAGCGCCATGCGGATGCCGTACTCGTTGGTGCGCTGGCTGACGGCGAACGACATTACGCCGTAGAGCCCCACGGCGGCCAGCAGCATGGCCACGCCGCCGAAGATGGAGAACAGCGACGCGAGCTGCCGGTTCTGGGTGTAGGTACCGTCGATCAGGCGATCGACCGTGTTGATCTGGTAAACCGGTTGGTTGCGATCGAGCCGCGCCATCGCCTGCCGCAGCGGCTCCGCCAGCGTGAGCGCCGGGGCGCGCCCGCGAACCACGAGCGTGATCCAGCGCGCGGGTGCCTGGGAGAGCGGCTGAAAGATGCCGCAGCCATCGGCGACCCCGTCGGTCGGGCCCTCCATGTGCGTATCGGGCGCGACGCCGACGATCGTGAGCCACGGCCCCGGCGGGGCATTCGGCGGCGCGAGGCGCACGCGGCGGCCGAGCGGATTGTCGGTGCCGAAGTGGCGGCGGGCGAACTGCGTGTTGACGATGATGACGCGCGGCGCGTCGAACGTGTCGGTCCGCGCAAAGTCACGCCCGGCGGCGAGCTTCAGGCCGAGCGCGTCGAAGTAGCCGTCGGTGACGTTCTCCACCGCGGCGGTCGGACGCGGCCGGCTGTCGCTGTAGTCGCCGCCCTCGAGTTCGAACGGCGCGCGGTTGGAAATCGCCATGCGGAACCGGGTGGAGAGCGCCGCGTGGGTGAAGTGCGGGTCGCCGCGCAGCGTGTCGAGAATGCGGTCGTAGTGGCGCGCGAGCGCCTCGGGCGTCGGATAGTCGGCCTGGAACAGCGTCACGCGCGCGGCCAGGACGGAGGACGTGTCGTAGCCCCAGTTGATCCGCTGCTGATTCACCATCGAGCGGATCATGAACGTGGATACGACGAGCAGCGCGGTGGTGAGGGCGATCTGGACGACCACGAGCCCGCGGACGATGCGGTGCGTGCGGCGGTTGGTGCTGCCGCGGCCGCCCTCGCGCAGGAGCGTGAGCGGGCTGATCCGCGAGGCGAGCCAGGCGGGCACGAGGCCGGAGGCGAGCGCGGCGACGACCGTGACGCCGATGATTGCGGCGAGGACGCGCCAGTCGGGGGTGAAGGAAACCCACGCGGGAGGCGGCACGGGCAGGGAGCGCGAGTGTTGCAGCATCAGGCCGGTCGTCCAGACCGCGAGCAGCGTGCCGGCGACCGCGCCGCAGGTGGTGAGGGTCAGGCTTTCGACGAGCATCTGGCGCATGAGCTGCCAGCGGCCGGCGCCGAGGGCGCTGCACACGGCGAGATCGCGCGCGCGGCGGGTGGCGCGGGCGAACTGCATGTTCATGACGTTCACGCAGGCGATCAGGAGCACCACCACGACGGCCCCGAGCATGATCAGCAGCAACTGGCGCATCTGCGGGCCGAGGAAGGTCTGGGTAAGGGGCAGGAGCTCGACCGCGGTGAGCGCGCGGTTGGTTTGCGGGAATTCGACCGCGAGGCGGCGCGCGAAGGTGCCGAGCTCGGCGGAGGCCTGGTTGAGCGAGACATCGGGCTGGAGCCGGCCGAGGACGTTGCCGCCGAATGCCTGCGGATCGGTGCGCGCGCGGCCGGCGAACTCGGCAAAGAGAGGAGTCCACACCTGCTCGCGATACGGGAACCCGAAGTCGGGCGGCATGACGCCGATGATCGTGCCCACGCGGCCGTTGACCTGCACGTGCTCGCCCACGACCGAGGGTTGCCCGCCAAACTCATCCAGCCACGCACGGTGGCTGATGATGATCACCTTGGCCGCGCCCGGCTGGTCATCGGCGGGCGTGAAATCGCGGCCCAGCATCGGCTGCACGCCTAGCGTGCGGAAGAAGTTGTGCGTCACGTACACACCGCCGTAGCGGCGCGGCACGTCGTCGTGCGTGATGTTGATGCTGAGGCGGGCGCCGAAGAGCGCGAGTTCCTGGAAGGAGCGCTGGTGCGCCTGCCAGTCGAGGTAGTCCGCCGCGGCGGCTCCGCCGGTGCTGCGGTTGCGCACCGTGTCAAAGAGGCTGACGCTCACGAGCTGCTCGGCGGCGGGAAAATCCGGGAGCCGCAGCAGCAGGCCATTGATCACGCTGATCATCGTGGCGACGCCGCCGATGCCGAGGGTGAGGACAAAGATCGCGAGCGCGGAGAACGCGCGGTCTTTGCAGAGGAAACGACGGGCGAGGCACAGGACAGACATGGAAGGAGGCGCTGGAAACGACGAAGCGGGGGAGAAAAGCGACGCCGCGAACCGCAGGACGAGGTGGATTGGAGCCGGGGGCCGACGACGCGCTGGGAGTTCGGTGGACGAGCACGCGATGTTCCAGAAAGAGAACGGTGCCGTATTACCGACGAATGGCAGGCTGCTTCCTATTGGCCGAACGGGCGAAATCAGCAGCGCTTACGGCCCTCAGCTGTTTTGCACCTGAGAACGTCCCGAGAGTGGGATTTCGCGTCCCCGATTTGGGATGGTGGATGCACGAGGCAGATGAACCGCGGCCGGCACAACCGCCCGGCCAAGCCGTGGCCGCAACCGCGGAGAACGCTGGGCCCGGCGGAGGACACGGAAACGAAGGGGCAGATGGGCAAGAACGCGAAACGGTCCACGGGGGCAGCCCGGAGCGGACGCGAAGCCGTCAGTCCCCGGGGAGCCACCACTGGCCCGCAGGGCGAGAACGACTGCCGACTTGATGGTTATAATCTATTGCACAGCGAGTTACGCGGCAGGTGCGGTTTGGCGCTCGGAGCGGCAAAAATGCAGGTTGACACTGCCGGCACGGACTCCAGCTTCTCCCTTCCTTTTCAAGCATGAGCACGACCGAACAGAAGCAGCAGACTCCCACGCCCGCGGAAATCCCGTTCACCCAGCCGCAGGCGATGAGCCGGTACGTCACTGACACGGGCAAGATTCTGCCGCGCAAGTACACGGGCCTTTCCGCGAAGCACCAGCGCGCGGTCACCCGCACGATCAAGCACTCGCGCAACATGCTGCTCGCGCAGTAACGCGCCGGCGCACGTTCTCTTTCAGGCCGGAGTCACCACTCCGGCCTTTTTCATGTCGTGACCAAGCCAGTCTCCGCCCGCACGCTCCGGCCGACCCCGCGCAATCTCGCGCTGCTGGCCCGCAAGCTCCGCGCGGGCGAACTCGTCGCCGCGCCGACCGAAACGGTGTATGGCCTTGCCGCCAACGCGCTCGATGCGAAGGCGTGCCGCGGCATCTTCCGCGCGAAGCGCCGGCCGGCCAACGATCCGCTGATCGTGCACCTGTACGCGGCGAAGCAGTTGCCGGAGGTCTGCCGGCCCAATGACTCCGCGCGCCGGCTCGCCGCAGCGTTCTGGCCGGGACCGCTCACACTCGTGCTGCCGAAGACCGACGCGATCCCGGCAATCGTGACGGCGGGCAAGGACAGCGTGGCGGTGCGGGTACCGGCGCACCGTGTGTTTCGCCAGCTCCTGAAGTTGTCCGGCCTGCCGCTCGCCGCGCCGAGCGCGAATCCTTTTGGCTACGTGAGCCCGACCTCCGCCGCGCATGTGCGGCAGGGACTCGGTGAGCGCATCGGCTTCATCCTCGACGGCGGTGAGTGTCCGATCGGACTCGAGTCGACAATCGTGGACCTGCGGGACGAGGCGACGCCGCGGCTGCTGCGGCCGGGCGCGGTGACACGGGAGCAGCTCGAGGCGGTGCTCGGCCGGAAGGTCGAGGTCGTCAAGCGACACATCCCGGTGGCGTCCGACCGCGCGCAGGTCGCTCCTGGCATGCTGACCCGCCACTACAGCCCGCGCACGCCGGTAGAGCTGCATGCAACCCTCTCGGTCGACGACGCCGCGTACGCGCCGCGCGAGGCCTTTCTCTTTCTGCAGGCGCCCGCGGGACGGCGGCCGCGCAATGTCTTCAGCCTCGATACGCGGGGCGACCTGCGGCGGGCGGCGCGCGGCCTGTTCGCAGCGCTGCGCCGGCTGGACGAAGGCAGTTTTGCGCGCATCCACGTCGAACTCGCGCCGGGCGACGGAATCGCGGACGCGATCAACGACCGGCTGCGGCGCGCGGCGGCGAAGCGCTGATCGGGCGGGTGGCGCCCAGGCGCGGCGCAAGCCGGGGGCAACGTGGACGCCGCATGCGCGTGGCCATGCCGCGCACCGGGAGCGGATCGAGTCTCACGGCACCCGGCGGAGGCGCGCGGCGGCGAAAAAAACGCGCGGCCGGATCGGCCGCGCGTGAAGACGGGAAAGGTGAGCGACCGGCTCAGCGCTCCTGCTCGGTGTCGCCCTTCGAGACGACGTAGTAGTCCTTGTACGACTTGTCGTAGTACTGGGCGTAGTAGTAGCCCGACACGACGAGGTTGAGGCCGTTGAGGACGGCGCCGAAGTTCGGCACGTTGGAGTCGAGCAGGCGCTTGGCGGCAAACTGCGCGGCCTTCCGGCGGACCTTGTTGAAGAAGATCGTGAAGATCGAGCCGTCGACCAGCGGGAGGATGATGAGGGCGTCGCTCACGGCGGCCAGCGGCGGCGTGTCGATGAACACGCGGTCGTAGCGCTTGCGCAGGTCGGCGATCATCGTCTCGAACGCCTTGCTGTTGAGGATGTGCGTGGGGTTCTTCGCGCGGCCACCGGTGGGCAGCACGTCGAGGTTGGGCTGCTGGTTGCGGACGATCACCTCGTCGAGAGTGGCCTTGCCGGAGCAGACATCGATGACGCCGCGGATATTCTCGATCCGGAATGATTTGTGGATGTTCGGCTTCCGGAGATCGCAATCGACGACGATAACCTTTTCGCCATGAGCGGCGAAGGTCAGCGCGAGATTGGTGGTGGTGAGCGATTTGCCCTCACCGGGGATCGTGCTGGTGGTGAGGATGCACTTCGCGTTCTTGCTCTCGTCCTTCAGCCGCAGGCTGGAGTGGAGAGTGAGGAAGGCTTCCGAGGCCAGGCGGTCGGTGTTGGTCGCAACGATCTGCGCCTTTTCAACCTGCTCGAGTTTCTTGATCTCGGGGATGATGCCGATGAGCGGGAGGCCGACAACGCCCTCGATGTCGAAGGAGCTCTTCACGCGGTCGTCGATGAACGCGACGAAGAAGGCGAACGCGAGACCGAGTCCGAGGCCGCCGATGACGCCGAGCCCGAGATTGAGCGGCACGTTGGGCGAGATCGGCCGGCCCTCGGGGCTTTCCTGCGCGAGGTCGATGATACGGGCATTCTGCGTGGCAATGTTGCTCGACATCGACGTCTCGGTGCGGCGGGCGGTGATCGTGGTGAGGATATCCTCCTGGATCTTGAGCTCGCGCTGCATGTTCTCGTAATCAAGCGCGGCGTGGTCGACGGCGAGGGAGTCCTGGGTGCGCCGTTTCAACTCCTCCTGGTTCTGACGGTAGGTGTTGAGGGCGGACTGATAATCCGACTCGACCTGGGCGCAGGCGGAGGCGATGGCGCGGTCGAGTTCGCGTTTGATCTGATCGTAGGAGTTCTGGGCCTCGATCATCTTCGGAAACTTCGCGCGGTAGCGGGCGCCGAGCTGCTCGAGCTGCACCTTCTGGGCGGCGAGCTGCTTAAGTAGTTCGACGATGGTGGCCTGGGTGGCGATGAACGGCAGCTCGGTGAGGTTGCCGCCACGCGCCTTGAGCTCGGCGACCTGATTGCGGCGGTTCTCGGCGGCGTTGAGGGCGATGCTGGCGCGGGCGACCTCGAGGTTGATGGCCTTGAGCGACTCGCTGACGATGTCCTTACGCTGGTCGAGCGACACCATTTTGTGCTGCTCCTTGTAACGCTGGAGCTCGCTGGCGAGGCGCTCGACGAGCTTGCGCTGGGTTTCGACGGGCCCCTTGAGGTCCTCGACGGCTTTCACACCCTCGGAAATGCGGAGCTGGGTGTTGTAGTCGATGTAGGCGCGCGCGAAATGGTTGGCGACCTTGGCGGCAACGAAGCGGTTGGGATGCTTGTAGGCGATCCAGACCATGAGCGTGAGGCGCTGCGGAATCACGCGGCGGTTCAGCTTCAGGAGGCGGGCGACCGAGGGCTTTTCCGGGGCGCCGGTGTCGTAGGGCGCAAGGAACTCGCGCAGCTCCTGACCGGTGATCCGGCTGGCGACGGATTCGATGATCGCCTCGCTCTCGATGACCTTCACCTGCGTGTTGAGGTCCTCGGTGGAGCGGATGTCGGTGTCGACGACCTGCTGACCGGGCATGATGGTCGGATCGCGACGGAAAATCTGCACGGTCGCGGTCGACTCGTAGATCTTGGGCTTGCTGAGCGTGTAGACCAGCGCGCTGGAGAACACGACGAGGAACACCACGACGATGTACCAGATGCGCTCGCGGACGATCAGCAGGTAGTCCTGGAACGTGCGCTGGATGGTGCTCGATTCCCCCGCGTCGCCATAACCGTAACCGGCCGCCGAATACCCAGCGTAGTTACCCCCCGTGCCATATGAATACCCGCCCCCGCTCTCGCCGGGGGCATGTTTCTCCTGTTCAGCAGCCATGTTTCTTCCTTGTGGGGTTAGAGAATACGTTCCGGCACGAAGATGACGTCGTCCGGTTCGAGGACGACCTGGTCCGTGCCCCCGGTCTTCATCATTGCGTCGACATCGACGATCATGACCTCGGTGTCACCGCGGTCATTCTTCCGGGAAAGCTTCACGCGTTTGAGGTCCGCCAGACGGGTCTGGCCGCCGGCGAGCGAAATTGCGTCCACGATCGACAGCCCGCGCTCCTGCGGGAACTGGATGCGGCCCTGGTTGGTGACGGAGCCGATGACGTTCACGGTCCGCTCCGCGTACTTCAACACCGTCACGCTAACCTGCGGGTTGACGATGTAGTCCTTGTCGTAGAGCTCGCGGATGATCTCTTCGGCCTCGCGCACCGTCTTGCCGCGGAGGCTGATCTCGCCGATCAGAGGCAGCGAGATCGTGTGTTTCTGCGAGATACTGATGCCATCACCCTGCTTGTTGATGTCGTCTTCCTGGAAGACCTGAACCTTCACAACATCCTGAGGCTGAAGAATGTAATCCAGTTTCGTACCCTTCCCTGCCCGCGCGCTCGCAGCCGATTCCGCCGAGACAACGGCGGTGCATAACAGGCAAAAAAACAGAGAAAGAGCGGGCAGCCGCAGCAGTGAATTCATGGCAACAAAAAGGCGGAAGAAGACCCTAGATCTTCTTCCGCCAAAAGCTTCTCAGGCGGAGTTTGTCAATTAATAGCGGACATTCAGCGCGAGGCTGAACACGTTGTTATCAAACTCGGTCTCGGAAAGCTGTGACTGGAACGTACGATAGGTATAGCCGCCGACGAAGCTCACGTTCGCATTGAGAACGTAGGTCGCGCCGAGGTTGGCCTCCCAGAAATCGTCGGTCCGGCCGGCGGTGTTCTGGAAATCATACTTGATGCCGCGGTAGCTGAGACCGCCATTGATGGACCATTCCTCGTTCAGCTTCGTAGTCACCAACCCATTGATGGTGAGATTCTTCTGCTGGAGGCCGGTGGCGCTGGTGCCGAAGTCGTTCGAGGCGGACAGCTGGAAGGAAGTCTTCGGGGAGACTTCGTAGGCGAAACTGGCGTCGACGCCCGGCAGGCCGCGGTTGCCCGCGTTGCCAGCATAGCGGCGCTGCGTATAACCGACCGCGAAAGTGCCGGTGAGCTTCGGCGAGAACTCGCCGCGGGCACCCACGCTGAAGAAATTGTCGACCGAATCCAAAGCGCTGCCGCTATTGACCTTATAGTCGCGGTAGCGATAGCCGAGACTCAGGTCCACCTTCGGGGTCCACTTGTAATAGAAGTTGAGCGGAACCGTGACGGTCTCGGAGTCGACGAAGCCCTGCGGATGATAATTTTCGCGGCTGTAGGCGACCGCACCGGCGGCGGCAGTGATCTGCGAAACGCCGACCTCGGTGTTGGCACCCACATTCGCGACGTCGCGGCGGATCAGACCACGCACGTCGACCGTGTTCTGGTTCAGCTCATGATAGCCGGCATTGAAGCCGAGCTTCATCTTGCCGTCGTCGAACTTGGCCACTACGTCGCCGTTGAAGAGATTGGTATTGTACTTACTCTCCTCAGCGTAGTTGGTAAACACATGTCGCAGGGTGATAGCACCTTGCGTCTGTGAGTTCTTGCCAAAAGTGAGCTCGGCGCCAACGCCGGCATCCGTGATGACGTCACTGGTAGCCTCTTTGGCCAGGATGATGTTGTCGTCCGCACGCATCGCGAGCGTACCGGTGACAAACAGCTCGGCGCTATCGCCGATAGCCATAAAGGGCGCGGCCTGCGCAACTGAGGCGACAGCGGCCGAAAGAATGAGACAACGAATCGGTTTGTTCATAGCGTGCAGGTGCGTGGTGAACCCTTAGTGTGTGGGAGATGGGCTTCTCGGCGCATGCCGAACCCCCCTTTCTGGTCGTCAAGCGGCGATCAGGTGGTAGCGGAGCTCGATAAGCGTGCGGGAGCAGAAGGATTTACCGGGGGGATGGCAACCGAAAACTAAGTCCCCAATTTAGGTCATAATCCCCAGGCGGGCACGGGGGTTCTCCTCCCTCGTAAAATCCCTCCCCGGAGGCTTCCGGAGCCGGCTGCGTCCGTACCAGAAAAGCCGGTACGTCAGCGGAGGGCTGCGGGCAACTCGGCGAGCAGCCGCTCGTTCTGCGCCGCGGTGCCCACGGTGATCCGGATCCACTCCGGCAAACCATAGGAGGCAACCGGACGGACGATGACGCCACGGGCTTGCAGATAATTGAAGACCTTTGCCCCATGGCCGACCCGAACCAGCAGGAAATTAGCGACACTCGGGACCACCTCCAGACCGAGTCGGCGGCACCCGTCCTCCAGTTGGCGAAGTCCGGCCCGGTTGTCGCGCGCGCACTTGGCGGCAAATGCATGGTCGTCGAGCGCAGCCACGGCTGCTGCCTGCGCGATGGCGTTGACGTTGAAGGGCTGGCGGACGCGGTTCAGCAGCCCGCACAACTCCGCGCTGCCGTAAGCGTAGCCGACGCGCAGGGACGCCAGGCCATAGATCTTCGAAAAGGTCCTCAGGCACACCACCAGGCGGCCTTCCGCGATCAGCGGACGAAAGTCCGGCGCCGTCTCCAGGTACTCGGCGTAGGCTTCATCGATCACGGCAATCACATGGGCGGGAAGCGCCCGGACAAAAGCGATGAGCTCCGCCGGCGAATTCGTCGTGCCCGTGGGGTTGTTCGGCGCGCAGACGTAAACCAACTTCGTTCGGGGCGTCACCGCTGCCGCCATTGCCGGAAGGTCATGCACCCAGTTCCGCAACGGCACCTCCACCGGCTTCGCGCCGAATAGGAGCGTCGCCAGCTTGTACACCACGAACGCCGGCGCCCCCATCACCACTTCGTCGCCCTGGCCGACAAAGGCGTGGGCCAGCAGCTCGATAAGTTCGTTGGAACCGTTGCCGATCACGAATTGGTCCGCGCCCAAACCCCACTTCGCCGCCAGCTTCTGGCGCAACTCAAAGCACCCGCCGTCGGGATAGAGCTCGCCCTGGTCCAGCGCGCGCTTCGCCGCCGCCACCGCCAGCGGCGAGGGGCCGAACGGATTCTCGTTGGAGGCCAGCTTGATGATCCCGGCCGGATCGAGCCCAAGCTCGCGCGCCACGTACTCAATCGGCTTGCCGGGCTCGTACACCGGCTGCGTCAGGACCGAAGGTTTCGCCAGTTTCGCGTAGGTCATCGCCTTCACAGGAACACCATTCCGCCTCCCCTCGGAAGCCAAATTCCCGAGCCAACACGCACAGCATCCGCCCTAATCGATCGCAACGCGATGCCTTCGCCTGGCCGCCAGGCTCAACAGCCAGTCACTTTCAACTCCCGCACCGCGAGCCGATTTCTGAGGCCTGCTTCGTCGGCCGCCGTCGCGCAAGGCTCGGCGGTCAGGTCTCGTCAATTGGCCGGCTTCTTCTTCGCCGGCGCGCGACTCGGCACCCGCACCCAGCGCATGCCCGCCGCCTCCGCCGCCCGCATCCCGGGCTCCGCGTCCTCAAAAACGAGGCACTTTTCCGGCGGCACCCCCATCCGCTTCGCCGCCAGCAGGAACATGTCGGGCGCCGGCTTTCCGTTCACGACGTCCTCGGGCGTGATCACGATGCTGAACAGCGAAACCAGCCCCGCGATCTCGATCGAGCGCCGCACGATCTCCCGCGGGCCGCCCGACGCGATCGCCACCGGGTGCGTCAGCGCCGCCCGCCGCGCAAACTCCACCACCGGCTCGATCAGCTTGGCATCCTTCTGCAGCGAGCGGAACAGCGACTCCTTGTGGTGAAACACCGCCATCGCATCGATCTTCAGCCCGTAGTGCTTCGCGATCAGCTCGGCCACGTCCCGCGTCGGCACGCCGCCCAGCGAATAGAAGAGTTCCTCGTCCAGCTCGCTCGTCAGCCCCACTGCCTTCATCGCCTGGTTCCAGGCGCGGTAGTGCAGCGGCATCGTGTCTACGAGGGTGCCGTCCAGATCGAAAATGTAGCCGGCGAATTCGCCGGTCGGAATCTCCAGTTTCATGCGAGCTGACGACGCTCGCACCGCCGGACGAACTTTCAACCTTCAACTTACTCCCGTCACCCGGCTCCGGCGTTCCAGCAGCACGGTGTCGCGCCATTGCCCGGCCCGGTGCCCGTGGGCCATCCGCCCGATGCGTTCGCGCACGCCGACCACCCGAAATCCCTGCCGTTGGTGTAGGGCGAGGCTGCCCCGGTTCTCCGGAAACACCCCCGCCTGCAGCGTCCAGAAACCCGCCGCCTCCGCGACCGCCACCAGCCGTGCGAGCAACGCCGACCCGACTCCCAGCCCGCGCGCCACCGCCGCCACGTAGATCGCCACGTCGGCCACGCCCGCGTACACCGCGCGCGCCGAATACGGAGACAGCGTGGTCCAGCCCAGCACCGCCCCGTTGGCGCCCCGCGCCACCAGCGCCCCCGCCTGCAGGCGTCCCGCCATGAACGCCGCAAACGTCGCCGGCGGCTCGGTCGCAAACGTCGAATCCCCGGTGGCGATGCCTTCGGCGTAGATGGCCGCCACCGCCGGCCAGTCCTTCTCCGTCATGGGTTCAATCCTCAGGTCCATACCCCTCGCCCGAGCATTTCCGGTGCCGGAGCGGACACAAGACGGGGCCCGCCGCCGGCGCGCTCCTTCCCCGCCGCCCGTTCTTTTCTCCCGCCTGCGGCTAAGGCCGCGCCGCCGTTGCTCCCGCCTGGCGCGCGTCGACGCTGCGCTTCCAGCGCAGTGCGACCGATACCAGCGCGATCAGCGCCGGCACTTCCACCAGCGGCCCGATCACCGCGGCAAACGCCGCACCGGACGCGATGCCGAACACGCCCACCGCGACGGCGATCGCCAGCTCGAAGTTGTTGCCCGAGGCGGTGAACGCGAGCGTGGCCGCCCGCGCGTAGTCGGCCCCCGCCGACACACTCGCCCAGAAGGTCGCGACGAACATCACCGCGAAGTACACCACGAGCGGCAGCGCCACCCGCAGCACGTCGAGCGGGATTGAGAGCACCGTGTCTCCCTTGAGGCTGAACATCACGACGATGGTGAAGAGCAACGCGATCAGCGTGACCGGGCTGATGAACGGCAGGAACACCCGGTCGTACCACTCCACCCGCGCCCCGCGCCGCAGCCCGAGCCGCGACACCAGCCCGCCGAGAAAGGGGATGCCCAGGTAAATCATCACGCTCTTCGCCACCGCGCCGATCGTGACGCTCGAGAGATCCAGCTCGCCCGTGCTCACGCCGACCCAGCCGGGCAGCACCTTCAGGAAGAGCCACGCCATCGGGGCGAACATGAACACCTGGAACAGCGCGTTGAACGCCACGAGCCCCGCGCAGTATTCGCGGCTGCCGCCCGCCAGGTCGTTCCACACGATCACCATCGCGATGCAGCGCGCCAGGCCGATGAGCACCAGCCCGGCGAAGTACTCGGGATAATCCCGCAGGAACAGCGTCGCCAAAACAAACATCAGCACCGGCCCCACGAGCCAGTTCTGCACGAGGGAAAGTGCGAGGACCTTCCGGTCGCGGAACACGTCGCCGAGCTCCTCGTAGCGCACCTTCGCCAGCGGCGGGTACATCATCAGGATCAGCCCGATCGCGATCGGCACCGAGGTGGTCCCAATGCTCCACGAGGTGAGCAGTCGCGGCAGCGCCGGCACGTACCGGCCCGCCAGCACGCCGACCACCATCGCCAGGAAAATCCAGAGCGTGAGATACCGGTCGATGAACGACAGCCGGCCCAGCAGGGGATGCTTCTCCGCGTTCATCGGGTCGCCTCCTCGCCGCGCCGCACGCGCGCCTGGTCGCGACGTCCGTCCGCATACGCCTGGAACGTCCGCTTGATCTCGTCGCGCACGCGCCGGAACACCGCCAGCTGTTCCGCCTCCGTGCCGGTCGCAGGCGCCGGATCGTCGAATGGCCAGTGATGCCGGTTTACCTGCCCGGGAAAGATCGGGCACGCCTGATCCGCGTGACCGCACACCGTGATCACCGTCTCGACCTCCGCCTGCGTGAACTCGCTGAGGTGCTTGGAGCGGTGGCCGCGGATATCGATCCCGGCCTCGGCCATCACGCGCACCGCCAGCGGATGCACGTAGCCCGCGGGCTTCGATCCGGCGCTGGCCACCTCAAACAGGTCGCCCGCGGCCGCGCGCAGGAATCCTTCCGCCAGGTGGCTGCGGCACGAGTTGCCCGTGCACAGCACGAGCACCAGCGGTTTCTTCGACGTCACGGGAAACGGGGTGGGAGTGGATTCAGTCATGGGAAATTGTCGGCGGCGGCGAATGATCAGCACACGCAGCCGCGCCGCGCGGCGGCCTCCGTGACCGGGCCCGGCGCACGCCGCCGCTCGTAGCCGATGAGTTTGCCGCCGCGGTCGAATTCGAAACGGCAGCAGTCCTGCAGCTTCTTCTTCAGCATCGCCCGACCGCGCTGCACGCGCGACTTCACCGCCGTCAGCGACAGCCCGAGCCGTAGCGCGATCTTCGCCAGCGGCAGGCCCTCGAACTCGGCCAGGCGCACCGGCTCGCGGTAGGCGTCGGGCAACTCCTCGAGGTAGATTCGCGTCGCGTGCACGATCACGCCGCGGATCGCCGCCACCTCGTCGGCCGGTTCCGACGCCAGGCTCTCCGGCAGTTCGTCGCTCGGCCGCTGCCGGCGGAAATGATCGATCAGCGTCGTGCGCGCGATCCGGTACACCCACGCCTCGAGCCGCTGGCCGTCGCGCAGTGAGGCGCGCGAGCGATAGACCTTGAGCAGCGTCTCCTGCGTCAGGTCGTCCGCCGTCGCATCATCGCGCACCCGGCGCCGGATGAATGCGCGAAGCTTCGTCGTGAACTCGGCCAGCGCCGCATCGAACTCCGGCGTCGCCCGGCGCGCGCGGGTCAGGCACACGGCCGAGCGGCACACGCCGCCGGTAAACTGGCCCGTCCGCTGGATCTCCGGCGGCGCCTCCCCGCGCTCGGCCACTCGAAACCCGTCGCGCGCAAAAAACGCCTCTGCCGAGGTGGTCAGCAGCCACCACTGCGTCACGCCCCAGCGGGCGCCCGCCTCGTCGGCCGCCCGTACCAGCGCCCGACCGAGGCCCGTGCCGCGGTGCGCCGGCGCAACCGCGAGCGACCGCAACAGCGCCGCCCCGGCGTGCACTTCCGCGCCGATGACGCCCACCACGTCCTCGCCATCCTGCGCCACGAGGAAGTGACGCAGGTGCGCCGCCAGGTCGTCGTGCCCCAGTCCGGAAATCTGCAGCAGCGCAGTGATCGCGCGGGTGTCAGCCTTCCGGGCGGGACGAATCGAGAGCGCAGGCGCCGGTTTCATGGCAGGGACAGGATTGGACATGGCGGACGAATCCTCGCAAGTGCGTTGGTGGGCCGGGGGTGAAGCGGGCCGCGGCTCAGGGTTTGTACGCGGTGATCAAGGCGCTCACGACGTAGTCGCCCGCGCTCGCATCGTCGGTCCACTCGCGGATGTACGCGCGCGAGCTCTCGCGCAGCGCGATGTCGATCCGGCCAAAGCCGGCCGCGGTCAGCAGCGCCCGCAGTTCGTCGACGAGCGTCGCGCCGCCCACGCAGGCGCCGATGGCGCCGAGCTTCGTGCGGATCGCCTCCGGCAGCGGTTTGGTCGCCACCACGTCGGCGATCGCGAGCCGGCCGCCGGGCTTGAGCACGCGAAACGCCTCGGCGAACACGCGCGCCTTCTCGGGCGACAGGTTGATCACGCAGTTGGAGATGATGAGGTCGACCACGCCGTCCGCGACGGGCAGCGCCTCGATCTCGCCGAGCCGGAACTCGACGTTGGTGAGGCCGCTCTTCGCCGCGTTTGCGCGGGCCTTGCTGACCATGGCGGGCGTCATGTCCACGCCGATCACGCGGCCGGTGCCGACGAGTTGGCGCGCGGCCAGGAAACAGTCGAAGCCGGCGCCGCTCCCGAGGTCGACGACGACCTCGCCGGGACGGATGCTCGCGATCGCGAGCGGGTTGCCGCAGCCGAGGCCGAGGTCGGAGCCGGCAGGCGCGGCGGCGAGTTGCTCGGCGGTGTAGCCGAGTTTCTCGCCGTAATTCTCCGTCGCGCCGCCGCCGCAGCAGCCGCTTGGAGCGCAGCCGCAGGCGGCATCGCTCTGTTCCGCGATGGCGCCGTAGCGCTCGCGCACGAATTCGCGCACCTTTTCGGTGCTCAGGTCAGTCGAGGTCTTCATCAGCAAAGGCAGGTTCAACCTCTGCTGACGCGAAGCCCCGCGCGCGGACGCAGCTTTTTTTTAGCGCCGCATGCCGCGATGGAGGCGGCTGGTGGATTTCGGCGCGGCGCTCTCGGCGAGCGCCTTATCGTCGAACAGCGCGGAGTAGATGTAAGGGAAGCCCTCGAGCTTCTTGCGTTCCACCGACACGCCCATGTAGCGCTCGATCGAGCGGGCGTCGCGGACATCCTCCTCCGTGACGAGCGTGAACGCCTCGCCCGTGTTGTGGGCGCGGCCGGTGCGGCCGATGCGGTGCACGTAGTCCTCGGGATTCTCCGGCACGTCGTAGTTGATGACGTGCGAGACGCCGGCGATGTCGAGGCCGCGGGCCGCGATGTCGGTCGCGACGAGCACCTCGAACCGGCCGCTCTTGAAGCCATCGAGCGCCTCGACGCGTTCGCGCTGGCTGCGGTCGGAGTGCATGACGCCCACGGTGTGGCCCTTGGTCTCGAGCCGGGAGGCGATGCGATCCGCGCCCATGCGGGTGCGGCAGAAGATCAGCACGCTCTTGAACTCGGTACGGTCGAGCAGCAGTTGCAGCAGGTCGAACTTCTGCGAGGCGACCACCGGGTAGAACCCATGCGAGACCGTCTCGGCGGGCGAACGCACGCGGCCGATCTCGACCTTCACTGGGTCGCGCAGCGCCCAGCTGGCGAGCTGCTCGATCTCCGGCGGGAGCGTCGCGGTGAAGAAGAGGGTCTGGCGGCTCTTCGGGCAGCGCTGCACGATGCGTTTCACATCCGGCAGGAAGCCCATGTCGAGCATGCGGTCGACCTCGTCGAGCACCAGGATGTCGACGTGATCGAGCGAGCAGTTGCCCTGTTCCATGTGGTCCAGGAGCCGGCCCGGAGTGGCGGCGAGAATGTCGACGCCATTGCGCAGGTCCTCGACCTGCTTCCCGTAACCGACACCGCCGTACACGATGGTCACGCGGAGATCGGTGAACTTGGCGTACTTCTGGAACGCCTCCTCGACCTGCAGCGCGAGTTCGCGCGTGGGTTCGAGGATGAGGCAGCGCAGCGCGCCATGGCTGCCGAGGCGCTGGATGATCGGAAGCGCGAAGGCGGCGGTCTTGCCGGTGCCGGTCTGCGCGGAACCGATCACGTCACCGCCGCGGAGCACCACCGGGATCGCCTGCGCCTGAATCGGCGTGGGCTCCTGGTAGCCCATCTCCTGCACGGCAAACGCGAGCGCGTCGCTCAAGCCAAGCTTGGAGAAGGCCGTGTCCATCTTGGGCACGTCGACCGGGACGACCGGCTTCACCGGCTCGCGCCGCGGATGTTCAAAGTTGTCAGGCTGCCGTTCGGCGCGCGGTCCGCCGCCACTGCGGCCACCCCGCCCGCCCCGCGAGCCAAATCCACCCCCGCGACCGCCACGGGAGCCGTGCTCATCGCCCCGGCCACCACCACCGCCACCAAAACCCCGGCCGCTGCCACGGCCACCGCGCTCGCGGCGGCTGTAACCTTCGCCCTCCTGGCGACCTTCAGGAGCCCGGTCGGCCCGCTCCCGGCACACCGGGGCATCACCTGCCGGACGGCCTTGGCTGGAGCCAGAACCACGCTGTTGGCCACCACTATGAGACTTGGCGGCGGGCTTACCCGCCTTGGACGCGGCTGGCCGTACCTCCGGTGCCGGAGCGATCTTTTGGCGCAGCTTCGCAAACAATTTCTTCAGCATGAGAATCGAAAACGCGCTAGCCTCTGCGAATCCGCTCTCTTTGCAATCGCCAAAACCCCGCCCGTCCCGGGCCGAAACGCCCATCTGGCGGTTCGCGCCGCAACCGCCGCACCCCGAAGGCACATCAACTTAATGATGAAGCGATTATAGACCGCAGATCCGCCAGGGAACGCGGGCGCCGTGCGGCGGCGATTCGCGCGCGGGCTACAGGTTCGACTGCAGCCGCTCGAGGAACAGGCGCGAGAGGCTCTCGTTGCCGAAAACCCCGACGCGGATGCGCACCCGCGTCAGCGTGTCGGAGGTGCGGTTCAGGTGGACCTCGACCTTCTTGTCCTCCGCGGTACGGAGGGTGATCACCCGTGAGATCGCGTCAGCACTCTCGCTGATCTTCACAAAACGAAGCTGCTCGGCGGCCCGGTTCGCGGCTCGGTCCACGGTATCGAGATTGTGCCCCAGCGAGGCGTCGAGCTCCCCGCGGATGTAAGCGACCGTCCCGGCCCCGGCGGCGCCGGCCGCGACGGCTAGGCAGCCCGTGGTCACGGCGACAGGCGTCAAAAGCAAGAGGGCGGCAACAATCCGGGTGCGAATATGGGAGTTTTTCATGGGAGACAGTGGCGCTCAGACCCGCCTCGGGCGGATGGGTTTCCGTAAATACCCGGTCAGATTTCGCCGTGGTCTGGCGAAAAAGGTGCGGCGGTGTGACGGCGCGGCACCACGGATTCGATGGCGCGGCGCTGTGCGTTGGGTGGAATGGCGGCATGCAACTGCCGCTCTACTGGATCGACGCCTTTGCGTCCGCGCCCTTCACCGGCAACCCCGCCGCAGTCGTGCCCCTCACGCAATGGCTGCCCGATCGCACCCTGCAGCAGATCGCGTTTGAAAATGGTCTCGCCGAAACCGCGTTCATCGTCCCCGTCGCCACGGCGGCGCCAGCCCGGCAGCCGCGTTTTCACCTCCGCTGGTTCACCCCAGCCGTCGAAGTCGACTTGTGCGGCCATGCCACGCTCGCGACCGGCCACGTGATCCTGCGCGAACTTCGCCCGGAGGCGGAGTCGGTCGCGTTCGATTCCCGATCCGGCGTGCTCGAAGTCACGCGGCGCGGCGAACAGCTCGAGCTCAGCTTTCCCATCACCCCGGTGTCGCCTGAAACCGATGCCGGAGTCGCCGCCGCCGTCGCGCGCGCCCTCGGTGGCGCGCCCGCCTGGCTCGGCCGGTCCTGCTTCGACCGCTTTGCGGTGCTGCCGACTGCAGAGACAGTGCGGACGTTGCGGCCTGACTTTGCGGCCGTGGCCGCCGCTGGTGGCCGCGGTCTCATCGTCACCGCGCCGGGGGACGGCACGTGCGACTTTGTGTCGCGCTTCTTCGCGCCGCAGGCCGGCATTCCCGAGGATCCCGTCACCGGCTCGGCGCACTGTGCGCTCGCCCCGTACTGGGCCGAACGACTGGGGCGCAACCGCTTGCACGCGCGACAACTTTCCCCGCGCGGCGGCGAGCTCTGGTGCGAAGTCGCTCCTGAGCTGAATCGCGTCCGCATCGCCGGCGCGACCCGACTCTATTTGCGGGGCGAGATCAACCTGCCCGGCTGACCTACGCTCGCTTCGGAAATGCCCCTACGCCGCAGCAAGGCCCCACTGGAAAGTACCCATGCTTGGGCGGTTGTTTTCGATTGGCGCCTTCGAGTCCTGTTGATCCCGTAGGCACCATGCCCGGGCCGCTGAATCGCGAACTCACCAATCTTGTTTCCCTCCTGGGCGAACAGAATGTGCGTCAGCTCGTGCGGACCTTCCTCAAGGAGTACCCCGAGTTGCTCGCGCAACTGGCGACCAGCGATCGGCGCACCCAGCACCGGATGGTGCACAGCCTGAAGAGCAACGCCCACATCATCGGGGAGCAGGCCTTGTGGGAACGCATGGCCGCGTTCGAGGAACGGCTGCTCGGCCCCGGCGATGACATACTGCGGCCCGACGACATCGAGTGGATCGGTGATGCGTTCAACGCCGCGGCGGATCCGCTGCGCGAGTTCGCCGCCGGCGCCGTCGACACCGCAACGGCGGCGCGCCGCATCGCCTGAGTCCGCGGCCAGCCGCGAACCCCGTTTACCGTCGCCCGCTCAGGTATCGAGCAAACCCGCCTGAATGCACCAGCGGGTGAGGCTCGCGACTTCGCGCACGCCAATCTTTTCCATGATGTTCGCGCGGTGCTTCTCCACCGTGCGGACGCTGAGATTGAGCTTCGCGGCGATCTCCTTGGACATCTGGCCCGCCGCCACGAGGCGGGCAATTTCCTGCTCCCGCTCGGTGAGCGGCACCGGGATAGAAGGCCGAGCCGCTGGCAATGCGCCACCGGCACCGCCGCGCGCACGCACGCGGCTGGCAAAGAACATCCCGCCGTTGCGCACCGTGTCGACGGCGCTGAGCACATAGTCGATCGGCTCGGTCTTATCCACGTAACCGTTCACGCCGATCGCCATGAGGTCCGCCGGCAGGCGGTCGCTCGGGTGCGCGGTGATCACGAGAATTTTGATTTCGGGCAACGCGCGGCGCACTTCGCGCGCCACTTCGATGCCGTTCATGTCCGGCAACATGAGATCGACGACCAGCAGGTCGGGCTTCTCGCGGAGACAGAAATCGAGGCCGGCGCGGCCGACACCAAATTCTCCCACCACCTGGAGGTCCTTCACTTTGCCCAGCGTCAGCAAGATGAGCTGGCGAAACATCGTTTCGTCTTCGATCAGGACGGCGCGGATTTTGATGCGAGGATCTAGCACGGGGAAGTAAGCGTTATTGCTCGCGCAACACTACGGAGAGTGCCGCGGAATTTGGCTGGTTGCGTGCAAACCATCTGCCAATCCCCCTCGCGGAACTCAAGCCCGCATTGCGCATCCCGCGCAGGGATTTTGCCTCTCGCGCCTCCTCGTCGGCGGCGAGAGTCCGTGGCATTTGCGAGCTCCACCCGCCCGCGCTCGCGACCGCCCACGAACGCGCGAAACCCGTCCACCAGAGGAGACTTGCGGCGCCCGCGCCCGGAGCTGCCGGCCCCGATCGCGCCCGCCGCGGCCGGTATCCAGCGTATGGACTCGCCCTGCTCGCCTTCCCACTGTCCGGCCAACTTGCCCCGCCCGCGCCCCGTGGACGTTTCGCCCGCGCAGGTTCAGGACGTCCTGTCCTCCTACCTTTCATGCCCCCGAGAATAGGATGTCCTGAACCTCCGAAGGATAGGATGTCCTGAACGCACCAACGCACCCGGCCGGCCGCCATTCTGCATTCTTCATTCCGCATTTGCCTTCTTGTGCTGGTCACAACGCCGCGATTCGAAAACTGTACCGGTGGCAAACGCTTGGCGCTAATCCTCCCGCCGGGCCGCGCCTTCGCCTATGCTGAACCGTGTTCCCGCCGCCATGATCGAAACGCTCGTCGCTCCCGCCCCCGCTCCACTCTACGTGGAGCTCGCCCGCTCGATTGAACAACTCATCAGCCAGGGCACCCTGCGTCCCGGCCACCGCCTCCCGTCCGTCCGGCGGATGTCGCTGCAGCGCGACGTCAGCATCTCCACCGTGCTCCAGGCGTACACGCTTCTGGAGAACCGCGGCTGCATCGAGGCCCGCCCGCAGTCCGGCTACTACGTGCGTCCGCGGCTGCCGAGCGCGCCGGAGCCACGCATGGCGCGGCCGATGGCGAAGCCGAGCTATGTCGGTGTGAAGGACCTTACCGCCGAGCTCATCGCGCTTTCCGTCGACCCGAACTACGTCCCGCTCGGCTCGGCGTGCCCGGATTCGAGCCTGTTCCCCACCAAGAAGCTCGCGCGCATCCTCGCCGCGGTCGGCCGCAACGATCCCGCCATGCTCGGCCGCTACGCGATGAACTGGGCCTTCGATCCGCTCGCCCGCGAAATTGCCCGGCGCTACCTGCAGAGCGGCTGCCCCATCGGCCACGACGAACTCGTCGTCACCGTCGGCTGCGCCGAAGCCCTCAACCTTTCGCTCCGCGCCGTCACCAAGCCCGGCGACACCGTGGCGGTGGAGACGCCCGCGTACTTCGGGTTTCTCGAGACGATCCAGAGCCTCAACCTGCGCGTCCTCGAGATTCCCACCGATCCGCGCACCGGCCTCTGCCTCGACGCCACGCGCGCCGCGCTCGCGCAGAACGACGTGAAGGCGCTGCTCGTGATGCCGAGCTACCAGAACCCGCTGGGCTCCTGCATGCCCGACGCGAAGAAGGAGGAACTCTACCAACTGCTCGCCGAGTTCGACGTCCCGGCCATCGAGGATGACATCTACGGCGACCTCCACTTTGGCGACCGCCGGCCCAAGCCGCTGAAGGCGTGGGACACCGACGGGCGCGTGCTGCTCTGCAGCTCGTTCGGCAAGACGCTCGCGCCCTCGCTGCGCGTCGGCTGGTGCGCGCCGGGGCGATACCTGGAGCGCGTGCGGCGGCTCAAGTTCACCAACACGCTCGGCACGCCGATCGTGCTGCAGAAGACGGTGTCCGATTTCCTGCGCAACGGCGGCTATGACCACCACCTGCGCTCGATCCGGCGCGCGTATCACCACCAGGTGCACCTGTTCTCCCAGGCGATGCTGCGCCACTTCCCGGAGGGCACGCGGTTCAGCCGGCCCGAGGGTGGCTTCATCCTGTGGGTCGAGCTCCCACACGGCATCGACACGCTCGTCCTGCAACAGGAGGCGCTGAAGCACCGCATCAACACCGCGCCCGGCCCGCTCTTCTCCGTCAAGGACCGCTACCGGAGCTGCCTGCGCATGAGCTGCGGCATGCCGTGGACCGACACGATCGACCGCGCGCTGCAGACCATCGGCGAGCTGGCCAAGCGCCAGTTGCAGGGCTGATGCCCGCGCGGCGCCACCGGCCGAGCCGCGCTGTTCCCGCCCCGGCGTTCCACCGCTGTGCCCCGGCTTTGCGGCCGCGGCTTTGCCTTCGTTTTCGTTCCTAATCCCATTTCGTCGTCATGTCTTCCGCCGAATCCTCCTCCGCCGGGCCCGCCGTCCCGGCCGCCCTCGCGGCCGAACCGGTTGCGCCCGCGGCGCCTGCCCGCTCGGCGCTGATTCTCGCCTTCACCGCGATCTACCTGATCTGGGGGAGCACCTACCTCGCGATTCGCGTGGGCGTCGCCACCCTGCCGCCGTTTCTGATGGCGGGCGTCCGATTCCTCATCGCGGGCGCGCTCCTGTTCACCTACCTGAAACTGCGCGGCGCGGCCTGGCCCACGCGGACGCAATGGCGGGCGAACACGATCATCGGCACGTTCCTCCTGCTCGGCGGCAACGGGACGGTCGTGTGGGCCGAGCAGTTCGTGCCTTCCGGCATCACCGCCCTGCTGATCGGGATCGGCCCGCTCTTCATCGTGCTCACCGAGTGGGCCTGGCCCGGCGGCTCCCGGCCCTCCGCGATCACCATGGGAGCACTGCTGCTCGGCTTTGTGGGCGTGGCCTGGCTCGCGGCGCCCTGGGAATCGAGTGCGCACGGCGCGCTGCACCTCGGGGGCGTGCTCGCGATCCTCGTCGGCTGCCTGTGCTGGGGCATCGGCTCGATCTACTCGCGCCACGCCAAGCACGGCGCCACGCCGGCGATGGCCTCCGCGCTCCAGATGCTGGGCGGCAGCGCGATGCTCCTGCTGACCGCCGCGTGGCACGGCGACTTCGCGGCGTTCTCCTTCGCCCGCGTCGAGCCTCGCGCCTGGTTCGCACTGTTTTACCTCATCGGCGTGGGCTCGCTGATCGGGTTCTCCACCTTCGTGTGGCTGATGAAGCACGCTCCGCCGGCGCGCGTCGCCACGTACGCGTACGTGAACCCGATCGTCGCGGTGTTCCTCGGCTGGCTGCTGCTCGGCGAACCAATCACCTCCCGCACGCTGGTCGCCTCGGCCATCATCGTCGCCGCCGTCGCCATCATCACCGCGCAGAAAGCCCACGCGCGGAAGTGACCGGCCGGCCCGGTGTTCGCGCCCGCCGGCGGCGCGCGGCGGATGGCGGCCGCGTTGCCCCGGACCGCAAACCGGGTTTCCTTGGCCCCATGCGCCGCTTCCTCCTCGCCGCCGTTTTTATCCCCGCCGCGCTGCTCCCCGGCTGCCAGTCCACGCCCGCCCGCCTCCGGGAACACGCCGCGGAATTTGCCGCCCTGCCGGCGGCCACCCAGGCCGCCATCCGCCGGGGCGAGGTGGAGCCGGGGTACACGCCGGCCATGGTGACGATGGCGCTCGGCCGCGCGACCGAGACCACCGTCGACGCCGCCGGCCACCCGGTGTGGTTCTACGACCGTCCGCCGCTCGTCGGCCCCAATGAGCGCGTCTTCGGCGGGTTCCGGCAGCGGGTCGTTTACAACCCGGTGAAGCGCGGCAACGAGATCATCACCGAGCCGGTCGACGAGAAGGCGTTCCCACACCTCGTGCCCTACCGCTTGCGCCTCACGTTCGCCGACGACCACCTCACGTCCATCGAGCGCGTGCGCTGAGCGCCGGGCGCCACCGCGTGGGCCAGGGTGTCGCGCGCGCCGACTCCTTCGGTTGGCGTAATCCGGCCTGCGGCCGCACGGGCGGGTTTGCCGTCCGCGCGCCGGTTGGCCAGGCTCCGGCCATGCGCAACCCCACCCCACTGTCGCCTGCCGCCCCTGCGTCGCCCGCCCCCGTCGGCCAACTGCTGTCGCCGCGCCGGCGCACCACCACCGCCACCTCGCCGGCCGAGCTCGCGGCCGAGCAGCTTGCCCACTTCCACCTCGATCCGGCGTCGCCCGTCGGCGCCCCGCTGCAGCGGCTGGCGGAAAAGCTCTACACCGCGCACGGCGACCTCGACGAGCTGTGGCAGGCCACCACCCGCACCCTCGCCACCCTGCCGCGCGGGGACCGGCTCGCGCTGTTCAACGCCAAGAAATTTGTCGCCTTCCAGTTGGCGAAGCTCCTCGACCTGCTGCAGAACCCGACCCGCGCCGTCCACCAGTCCCTTGGCCACTCCACCGCCACCACGCTCGCCAAGGGACCGTATCCGACTTTCGACAACGTCGCGGCGCTCTTCTCCGCCAACCCGGTCATCACCCGCACCGCCACCTACATCTTCGCCTGCACCGAGTGGATCGACGACGCATTTCACGGTCGCGAGTTCCTCCATGAAATCTACTCCCGGCTGCTGAATCCGACCTCGATCTCGCTCGCCAATCACATCGTCGACGTCGAGGCCGGCCCGCTCGCGCCCGAGTACCTGGCGTGGAACTTCAACAGCGGCATGGCCGCGATCGACACGATCCTGTCCCACCTCGTCGGCTACGAGGACATCATCCTCACCTCGCGCAACGTGTACGGCGGCACGTATCAACTGCTCCATGACTGGTACGCCAAGGCCTCCAACCTCAACGTCGCCGTCGAGTTCTTTGACGGCGCCACCGCGGCCGACTTCGGCGCCGCGCTCGCCGCCGCCCAGGCGCGCCACGCCGGCCGGCTCGCCGCCGGGCGGGCGATCTATGTCTTCCTCGAAAGCCCGTGCAACCCGCACGGCCGCTTCCTCGATGTTCCCGCCATCTGCCGGCACGCCCACGCCGCCGGACTGACGGTCATGCTCGACGCGACGGTCGGCACGCCCTTCCTCGTGCGCCCGCTCCAGCGCGCCGACGTCGTTGAGCGCCCCGACTTCGTCATCCACAGCTACACCAAGGACCTCACGGGCAGCGGCAACACCACCGCCGGCGTGGTCATCGGCCGCAACGCCGACATGTTCCTGCCCAAGGGCGAGCCCGGCTGGGAGCACACGCTCTTCTGGAATGTATACTACATCAAGGGTGCCTTCCTCGACGCCGACAAAGCCTACGAGGTGCTCACCGGCATGAAGACGCTCGAGCTGCGCATGCTGAAGAAGTGCATCAACACCCTCGTCCTTTCCCGCTGGCTCGCCGCCCACCCCAAGATCCGCGTCAACGGTCCCGCCAACCCGTGCGACCCCAGCGCGCCGGTCTGCGCGCAACTCAGCTACCTCGGGCTGCCCGCCCCGCTCTTCACGATCGACTTCGAATCCGCCGGCCTCGACCGGCTCACGTTCGAGCGGTTCTTCGACTCCCTCTCGCCGATGTTCGGCCACCAGGTGACGCTCGGCCAGGGCAACACCGTGGTGCTCTGCCCCGCGCTCACGTCCCACAGCGAACTCTCGCCCGAGGCGCTCCACGCCGCCGGCATCGCGCCCACCACGATTCGCATCGCCGTCGGCGACGAGGACCCGCGCGAGCTCATCCGCGACTTCCTCGCCGTTGCCCGGCTCGCCCTCGACCTGCACGCGCCCGGTTTCTCGGCCGCGTTTCCGGCCGCCGCTGCCATCGACCAACTCGTCGACGAAACCTACATCGACATCCACCGCCGCCACGCCGCCGCCCAGCACCGGTTTGGCGAGGGATTGAGGGATTGAGGCCGCGCCACCCTTTTCCTAGCCGGCGCCACCGTTCTCGTTCTCGTTCTCGTTCTCGTTCTCTTTCTGTCTCGTCACGGAGCTCACCGAGGCCGGAGGAGGACACCGAGGAGAACCTGAGGTTTCGCTCCGTGCCCTCATCCGATCTCGGTGACCTCCGTGCTCCGCCTGGAGGGATTGAAGCCCGTGCCACTTAGCGGCTCACCTTCACTCTCACTTTCACTTTCACTCCGAAGGCGTTCTCGTCACAGCGCTCATCGAGGCCGGAGGAGGACACGGAGGCAAACCGGCCAGCTCCGCTCCGTGTCCCTCCTCCGCTCTTGGTGGCCTCTGTGTCCTGCCCGTTTTCCCGGCGGGATTGGGGGCCGGCCCGCCCACTCTTTCTCTTACTCTTCCTCTTTCTCTTACTCCCTTCCGGCCTCGTTCACGGCACCCTCCGGCAAACCGGCGGCGCCAGTTTCCGTTTGGTCCCCGGCATCCGCCCGGCCGCGGCGCGTTCCGGCCGGTTCGTCCCACCCCTGTTGTCCCGGGGACGGCTTCCGGGCCTGATTCGAGTTCGCCATTGAACTCACTTCGCGCCCGACCCAAATCACCCCGTGTGGAGTCGCCCACGCCCAGACGCCCGCTCAAGCTGGCGGTCCCGTTCGTTCTCCAGGCCCTGGTCTGGATCGCGCTCACCGTGGCGTCCGCCGCCCAGGTCACGTTCGGCGGGTTTGAGGAGTGGCCGGAAGCGTTGCGGTTCGCTGCGGCCAACTGGCTGCCCTGGGCGCTCCTCACCCCGATCGTCGTCTGGTATTCGCACCGCTTCCCGATCGAGCGCGGCCACCTGCGCCGGAGCATCCCGGCCCACGCGCTTGGCGCCATCGCCTGCGTCTCCCTCATCCTCTGGATGTCATCCACGTTCACCTTCATGCAGCGCCCGCCGCGCCGCTTCGGTGACCAGCGGTTCTGGCCCCGCGAGCGCGGGCTCGTGATCTCCGGCCGCGCCCCGGCGCCCGCTGTGCCCGGCAATCCGGCCCCCGCCGGCAACGCGACGATCACGTCTGCGAACAAGGCGACCGACGTCGCCCGCCCAGACACGTCCGAGAATCGCGCCGACGCCGCCCGCCCCGCCGGTCCACTCGTGGGCGATGACACCCCCTCCGCGCCCCCGTTTCGCCCGGAGGGCGACGCCGGTCCCGGGGGCCCACCGCCCGAGGGCCTGCGCCTCTTCGGGCCCGGCATGCCGCCCGAGCGCTTTGGCCAGCGCCTCACGTTCTGGCGCCTCGTCATCGGCCCCGGTGGCCGCCGCGCCAACGTCGACGCCGCGATCTACCTCATCATCGTCGCCGCCGCGCACGCCCTCGCCTTCTACCGCCGCGCCCAGGAACGCGACCGCCATGCCGCCGCCCTCGCCGCGGGGCTCAATCGGGCGAAGCTCGACGCCCTCCGGCTCCAGCTCCAACCGCACTTCCTCTTCAACACGCTCAACGCGATCTCCACCCTGGTGCATCGCGACGCCGACGCCGCCGACAACCTCATCGGCGACCTGAGCGACCTCCTCCGGCTTTCGCTGCAGACCACCGACCACCAGGTGCCGCTCGCGCGCGAACTCGAGCTGCTCGGTCGCTACCTCGCCATCGAACAAACGCGCCTCGGCGACCGCCTGCGCCTCGTCCGCGAGATCGCGCCCGATACCGCCGCCGCACTCGTGCCGACCTTCGTCCTGCAGCCGCTCGTCGAGAACGCCATCCGCCACGGGATCGAGCCGCGCCTCGCGCCCGGTACCATCACGGTCCAAGCCCGCCGCGTGGGTGAACGCCTGCACCTCTCGGTCCGGGATGATGGCGTCGGCCTCGGCCAGACCGGCTCCGCCTCGCGCCGCGGTATCGGCATCAGCAATACCGAGGCCCGCCTGCAGGCCCTGCACGGCGACGCCGCCCAACTCGTCATCTCGACGCCCGCCGGCGGCGGCGTGGAGGTGGAGATCACGCTGCCCTTCAGCACCACGCCCCCCGCCCCGACGGCCGACGTCCCGCCCGCCCAGACCTGACGCCCCCGTCGCCCGTCCCTCACCCGCCGCATGAACCTCACCGCCATCCTCGTTGACGACGAACCCCTGGCCCGCGAACGGGTCCGCACCCTGCTGGCGGCCGAGCCTGACATCACGCTGCTCGCGGAATGCGCCAACGGCCCCGAGGCCGTCGCGGCCTGCCGGCGCCAGGCGCCCGACCTGCTGTTTCTCGACGTGCAGATGCCGGAGATGGACGGGTTTGCGGTCCTGCGCGCGCTGGGTACGCCGCTCCCGCTCGTGATTTTCACCACCGCCTTCGACGAGCACGCGGTGCGTGCCTTCGAGGCTCAGGCGCTCGATTACCTGCTGAAGCCCTTCAAGCCCGCGCGCTTCAAGGCGGCCGTCGCCCGCGCGCGCGAACAGCTCTCCCACCGGCAGCCGGAGGCGATCACGCGCCAGTTGCTGAGCCTGCTCGAGACGCGGAGCGAGGCGCCCGCGACCCACGTGACGCGCCTGGCCGTGCGCGACCGCGACCGCGTACGTTTCGTGAAGACCTCGGAGATCGACTGGCTGGAGGCCTCCGGCAACTACATCGTGATCCACGCTGGTCGCGAAAACCACGTGCTGCGGGAGACGCTCACCGCGCTCGAGTCGCAGCTTTCGCCCAAAGAGTTCCTGCGGCTGAGCCGCTCCGCGATGGTGAATCTCGACCGCATCCGCCAGGTCGAGCCCGCCTTCAACAACGAGCACGTCGTCGTCCTCACCGATGGCACCCGCCTCCCGCTCACCCGCGGCCTGCGCGAACTGCAGGACCGCTTGCGGTTCAGCTAACGCGGGGAGAGTCGACGGCCTCTTTCTCTTACTCTTCCTCTTTCTCTTACTCTCCCCACGCAGACGCCCGCGCCGTTGGCGCCGGCGCCCGAGAGTAAGAGAAAGAGGAAGAGTACGAGAAAGACTGGACGACGTCCTCAGTCCAGCTTCCCGGCGGCCACCAGCTCCTCGGCACGTCGTGCGAGGCTGGTGTGGGCGGAATTCAATCCCGCAATGTAGTCGGAGAGGGCGAGGGTGAGGTCGGTCTTGCCCGCCTTGGCCTTGAACTTGCGGGCGAGCAGCGGATGCGTCGCGGGGCTGTCCGCCGCGCGTTCGCGATCCACGGCGCGCAGGAAGCGGGTGTTCCATTCGAGCTTGCTGAAGGCGACGCGGTACTTTTTCGCCGGCTCCAGGTTGGTCGTCCACGCGCCCCCCTTGCCGCGCTTGGCCTTGAACCCCGCCCAATTGGTCTGCTCCTGGTCGCGTTGCTGCAGCGAGGTCAGATACGCGGTGATCTCCGCGCCGGTCAGCTCGGCCGCCATGAGTTCGCCCCCCATCCCGACCGAGCAGAACACCGCGTTCACGTCGAGCGGGCCGGGATAGATCGGGCTGCGCACCCCGCGTTCGGCGCCGCAAAAGCCGAGGTCGGCCTTGGCCGCCCGCCGCACCGCCTCGGCGCCGAGCGCCGCGACCTTCGCGGCGGCCAGATGATCCGCATTGTGCTCCACCAGCATGCGCGCGGCCTCGGGGCAGACCTTCTGCTCCCGCGCCCGCACCCAGGCGAGCATGGCGGCGTCAACCGGAGAGGTTGCATGCGGCAGCGGCACGATCTCGTCCCGCGCCGCGACGATCTTCCGCTGCTCGAGGTCGACCGTGAGGTCGAGCCGGCCGACGTGCTGGCCATAGCGGCCGGCCTGCACGATGCGCGCGCCGGTGCCCGGCACGATCACCGGATGCTCGAGCAGTTCGTGCGTGTGGGCGCTCACGAAAACGTCGACCTCGGGCGCCTGCCGCGACCACTTGGTGCAGACCTTCGAGCCCTCATGACAGAGCGCGATCAGCAATTGCACCTTGGGCCGCAGTTCGAGCGCGTGCCGATGTATGGCGGCGCCGATCTCCGCTTCGTTCAGCGAATCGCGTTTCCACGGCGTCATCGCGCCGATGATCCCGATCTTGAGCTGGCCCACGGTCAGGATGCGCGTCGGCGCAAACGCGGCGGTGCCGTCGGGATTGAAAAGGCTGCAGTTCAGAAAGGCCTGGCCCAGCGCCTCCTGGTACTTGCGGGCGCGGTCGAAGCCGACGTCGCAGTCGTGGTTCCCGATCGTCACCGCGTCGTAGCCGATGCGCCGCATGGCCTCGTACATGATGACGCTGTCCGTGCGGGCTGAGACCATATCGCCCTTTTCGGATACGTCGCCGGCATCGAGAAGGATCACGTCGGAACGTTCCGCGCGGAGCTGCTTCACATAGGCGGAGATCCAAGGCAGCCCGCCCTGCTGGTCCTGGCCGGACCGCACGTGGTCGTGCAGATCGTTCGTGTGCAGCACGACGACCGTGGCCGTGGCAGCGACTGCCCGGGCGATCAGCGCGCAGATGCAAACGAAGACCGCGCCGAAGCGGGAGAAACGGGAAAGCATGGCGACCACGCTGCGAAACGGCCTCCGGGTGGCACGCGTAATTTTTATGCTGGTACACCCTGAACGCGGTCGCCGGGCCGAATCAGGGGCCGCCGCCCCGGCCCGACGTCACCGGGCCCGCGCCGGGCGCTCCCGCCGCCCCGCCGTCCGCGGCTCGATCGCCCGCGTCGACCGCCCGGCCGGAGTCTCCTCCAGCCGCTCCCGGAAAAACGCCACCAGCGCCCGCGCCGCGTGCGTCAGCGGCCGGCCTTCGCGGTGGATCACCCCGATCGGCCGCGTCAGCCCCGCCACCGGCCGGTACACGATGCCCCGCGCCCGGCCGGCGCAGGCCATGCGGGGGACGATCGAGATGCCCCAGCCCGCCGCCACGAAACACAGGATCGTCTCGATCTGCGCGGTACGGAAGCTTACCTGCGGCGAGAAGCCGCTCAGCCGGCAGAATTGCAGCGCCTGCCCCGCGAGACAGTGGCCCTCCTTCAGCAGGATAAACGTCTCCTTCTCCAGGTCGTCCACCTGCAGTTCCCGCCGCGTCGCCAGCGCGTGCCGTCGCGGCAGCGCCACCAGCAGGTCCTCGGTGAAGAGCTCCTCGGCGACGAGGCCCGCGCGCTCGATCGGCAGGCTGACCACGGCGACGTCGATCTCCTTCGCCAGGACCGCCGCCGCCAGCTGCGCCGTCGTGTCCTCGTGCACCTCGATCTCGATGCCCGGATGCCGGCGCGAAAACTCGCGCAACCGCGGCGGCAGGAAATACGGCGCCACCGTCGGCAGCGCGCCCAGCGCCACCCGCCCCCGGACCAGCCCCCTCACCTCCCGCACCTTGTCGCGCGCCAGCTCCACCTCCTCCAGCACCCGCTCGGCATGCTCGCGCAGCAGCTCGCCGGCCGCGGTCAGCCGCACCTCCCGCTTGGTGCGCTCAAAGAGCCGCTCCCCGAGTTCGTCCTCCAGCTTCATGATCTGCTGGCTGAGCGATGGCTGCGCCACGTGGCACTGGTCCGCCGCGCGGCAGAAATTGTGCGTGCGGGTGACGGCGAGGAAGTAGCGCAGTTGGTGGAGCTCCATAGACGGTCCCTATTACTGAGAGTGGAAAGTAATATTTCACGCCTATCGCTCAAGCTGTTAGTCTCGCCCCGCTCCGGCCGACTGGCCCGGGCCTGTTCCCACTCCCCACTCCCTTTCATGCACCTCACCACCACCTCTGGCGCCCCCGTCGCCGACAACCAGAATTCCCTCACCGCCGGCCCGCGCGGTCCGGTGCTGCTGCAGGACTTCCACCTCCTCGAGAAGCTCGCCAACTTCAACCGCGAGCGCATCCCCGAGCGCGTCGTGCACGCCAAGGGCTCCGGCGCCTACGGCACCCTCACGATCACGCAGGACATTTCCCGCTACTCGCGCGCCAGGCTCTTCAGCCAGGTCGGCAAGCAGGCCGAGGTGTTCCTCCGGTTCTCCACCGTCGCCGGCGAGCGCGGCGCGGCCGATGCCGAGCGCGACGTGCGCGGCTTCGCCCTCAAGATCTACACCGAGGAGGGCAACTGGGACATCGTGGGCAACAACACGCCCGTCTTCTTCGTCCGCGACCCGCTCAAGTTTCCCGACTTCATCCACACCCAGAAGCGCGACCCGCAGACCAACCTGCGCAGCGCCACCGCCGCCTGGGACTTCTGGTCGCTCTCCCCGGAAACGCTCCACCAGGTGACAATCCTCATGAGCGACCGCGGCCTGCCACGGAACTTCCGCGAGATGCACGGCTTCGGCTCGCACACCTACTCGTTCATCAACGCCATCGGCGAACGCTACTGGGTAAAGTTCCACTTCAAGTCGCTCCAGGGCGTCACGTATTACACCGACCAGGAGGCCGCCGACCTCGTCGGCCGCGACCGCGAGTCCGCCCAGGCCGACCTGTTCCACGCGATCGCCAAGGGCAACTTCCCGCGCTGGCGCTTCTGCGTGCAGCTCATGCCGGAGAAGGACGCCGAGACCTATCACGTGAACCCGTTCGATCTCACGAAGGTCTGGCCGCACGCCGACTACCCGCTGATCGAGGTCGGCATCCTCGAGCTGAACCGCAACCCGCAGAACTATTTTGCCGAGGTCGAGCAGGCCGCCTTCACGCCGGCGAACGTCGTCCCGGGCATCGGCCACTCGCCCGACAAGATGCTCCAGGCGCGCATCTTCTCCTACGGCGACGCCCACCGCTACCGGATCGGCGTCAATTTCGGCGCGCTGCCCGTCAACGCCCCGCGCTGCCCGGTGTTCCACTACCAGCGGGATGGCGCCATGCGCTTCGACGGCAACGGCGGCGGCTCCGTGAACTACGAGCCGAATTCCTTCAACGGTCCGAAGGAGTGTCCCGCCGCGGCCGAGCCGCCGCTGAAGCTCACGGGCGAAGCGGACCGCCACAATCACCGCCTCGGCAACGACGACTTCACGCAGGCTGGAAACCTGTTCCGGCTGATGACGCCCGACCAGCAGCAGCGCCTCTTCGGCAACATCGGCCGCTCCATGGCCGGCGTGCCGCAGGAGATCCAGCTCCGCGCCGTGTGTAACTTCTTCCGCGCCGACCCGGCGTACGGCCTCGGCGTCGCGAAGGCGCTCGAGCTCGACATCTCCGAGTTCGTGAAGGCCGCCGCTGCCCACGCCGGCGGGCGCCCCTCAAGCGCCCAGCCTCCCGCGACCGGCCCGGCCGCGCCGCACGCCTGATCCCTTCCACCGGCGCTCCCGCCGCCAAACCGAGATAACACGCCAAATCTGGCGCGTTATCTGAGATAATACGCCAGATTTGGCGTGTTATCTCAAGTCGCTCCCACCCGCGACTCCACCTGCCGCGCGCCTCGAGCCCGGGTCTCCCACACTTCCCACAACCCACAACAAGGGCGGGGCCTCCCACAGGTCCCGCCCTTTTTTGTGTCACGCCATACGTGACAGCGCCAGACCTCGACGCGCGCCTGGAATGTCGCGTTAGTTATTAATGCGTCGCAATTAACAACGCACACAACAGCCAGAGCTCCTCTGGCATTTGTCACGTATTGCGTGACACCTGGATGCGCCGGTCCTCAGGAAAAAAGACCGACCTTACAATATTGTGCCGGGTCTTTCGTCTGCTGGGGCAAATGGATGCCGCCCGGCAGCTTCCGACCTACATGAGCACCGACAAGAAAACCACCGTCACGGCGGCCGTCGCCGGCGTGGGGCGGCAGCTCATGCGTTTCGTCCGGGCGCGCGTCGCGACCCAGGCGGATGCGGACGACATCCTGCAGGACGTCTGGCAGCAGCTCATCACGACCCTCGACTCCGGCCCCATCGAACAGGTGGGCGCGTGGCTCTACACCGTCGCCCGCAACCGCATCATCGACCGCCGCCGGAAACCCAGCCCGACCTCGCTCGACGCCCTGGCGGAGGACGAGGACGACGGGCTGGACATGGCGGAGTGGTTGTTGCGCGATGACAAGACGCCCCGCACCGAGCACCTGCGCCGCCGCTTCTGGGAGGAGTTGCACGCCGCGCTGGCCGAACTGCCGGACGAGCAGCGCCAGGTCTTCGTCTGGCACGAGCTCGAGGCGCTGTCGTTCGAGGACATCGCAGCGCTCACCGGCGAGAACGTGAACACGCTCCTTTCGCGCAAGCGCTACGCCGTCCTGCACCTGCGCACCCGCCTCGAATCCCTGCGCCGCGAGTTTCTCACGCCGCCGCGCTGAACCCTTTTTCACCATGAATCCGCACCCTTGCCGCCGCTATCGCTTCCTCATCCCGATCGCCGTGCTCGGCTTCCTCGCGCTGTTCACCTTCGCCGTCTACGCGCTGTGGAACGGCGTTCTGGCCGACGTCCTGCCCGTGAAGACCATCACGTACTGGCAGGCGCTTGGCCTGCTCGTCCTCGCCAAGATTCTCTTCGGCGGGTTCCCGTGTCGCGGCGGCAAGTTCGGCGGCCCGCCGTGGCGGGAGCACATGCTCGCCCGCCGCTGGAGCTGCCTTTCGCCCGAGCAGCGCGAGGAAATGCGCCATCGGTTCGGCGACTGGCCGCGCCCACCGTGGGCGGACGCCGAAAACACCCCGACCAACGAGCCCAAGTCTCCGACGCCGTGAGCGGTTTTGCCGCTCCCCGCCCGGTGCTCCCAGACCCTGATGCTTTTCGCCGTCCTCCTGATCTGTCTGCTGACGCTCCTCGTCGCCATCGACGGATCCTCCGCCGGCGATTGAGCGAATCGCGCCTCCCTGCCCGCATGTCCCTACCACTCACTTCCACCTCCCTGAGGACCGCGCCGCGCGCGACAGGTGTTTCTGCCGGCACGGCCGCGCCGCCGCACACGGATGTGCTGCAGACTGCCGATGCCCCGCGCGGACACGCGACTCACGCCTTGCCCGAGCGGCTCGTTGCGGCGCCTCGTGACCAACCCATCGCTGAAGCGGAATCGCGTGCGATCTACGTACGCGGACTGGCCGACTTCTTCGCGGCGTTCTCCCCGCTGGCCGCATCGAAGCCTGAAGCCTGAGGCCTGAGGCCAGATGTCAGAAGTCAGACGTCAGATGTCAGAAGCCGAAGGCGGAAGCCGGAAGCCTGAGACCAGAATCCAGGCCGGACGCAGTCAGAGGCCGGAAGACAGAAGACAAAAATCAGAAGTCCGCTGTCGGACGGCGGGAGATAACTAGCCAAATCTGGCTAGTTATCGGACGTAACTAGCCAGATTTGGCTAGTTATCTCCATTGGGGTCGGCTTCCGGCTTCCGGCCTCCGACCTCTGGCTTCCGGCCTCCGGCGCTCACGCCGCCGCGCGGCGGCGCGGCGGTGCGTAAACCGCGGTTTCGGGGAGACGCGCGCCGGTTTCGCCGCCGACACTGCAGCGCAGGAAGGGCCGCACCCGGCAGAGCCGCACCTTGACCGCGCCGACGGTCAGGCCCGAGCGTTCGGCGGCGATGCTGTAGCTGTGACCCTCGACGATCATGCGGACGAGTTCCCGGTCGATCGGGTTCAGCCGCCGCACCGCCAGTTCAAAAGCCTCCTGGATTTCACCGATCACCCGCTCGCTGCTGGTGTCCGCGGCGCGCTCCAGCTCGATCTCGTCGTCCACCGTCACCGGCCGGCACCGCCGGCGCCGGATCGAGTCGAGGGCGGTGTTGCGCGCCAACCGGAACAGCCACGACTCGAAGGCGGCCGAGTTCCGGAGCAGTTTGAAGCGCCGGACCATCTTGATGAAGACCATCTGGACCACATCCTCCACGGCGCTCGGCTGGCCCACGATGGGGCGGACGAACCCGCTGATCCGCGGCGTGTACCGCCGCACGAGCTCGGACTGGGCGTCCAGGTCGCCGATGCGGGCGCGATCGACGAGGTCCATGAGCTCCGGAGAATGCGGGTCGGTCGCAGGCCGCTGGTAGGTGGAAAGAGAGGTTGAGCGCACGCTGGCATACCAGCGGCGCCCCGGGGGATCGCCAACGGAGTTGGGACGAAGTCAGGCAAACGCGGTGTGAACCCGCGCGCCCCCGGCAGCGGTGGCGGTCTCAGCCCTGGGCGGCGGGGCCGGCGCGGAAGCTCCGCCAGTGGGCCAGCGGCACCCCGGCGAGCGCGATGAGCGCCACCTGGCTGGCGACAAAACCAATGAGGGCCCAGAAGGCGGAGTTCATGAAGCCGTAGCTGTGCAGGCCGACGCCGAGCATGTTCACGCCAAACCAGCTCCAGGCGGTGACGATGTTGCCGGCGATCGCCAGGACGGCGAGGCCGCGCTGGCGGACCAGGCCACCCCAGCGGGCGTGCAGGATCACGGCGTTCCAGAGGACCAGGATGAGCGCGCCATTTTCCTTCGGGTCCCACCCCCAGAACCGGCCCCAGGACTGGTCAGCCCAGATGCCGCCGAGCACGGTACCGATGAAGCTGAACAGCGTGGCGAAACAGACGATGCCGTAGATCATGCGCGCCAGCGCGTCGGCCGTGCGCGGATCGAGCGAACGCGTGAGCACGCCGCGCAGCACGTAGATGATGGCCAGGAAGCCGGCGAGGAACGTCGCTGAGTAGCCAACCGCGATGGTGACGACGTGGGTCGCGAGCCAGAAGTTGGAGTCAAGGACCGCGCGCATCATCTCGAGCGTGTCGCCGCCGAGCGCGAGATGGTGCGCGACGAGCAACGAGGCGAAGCCGATCAAGCCGGCGGCGGCGCTGCCGATCGCGTTCCGATGCATCCGCTCGAGTACCAGGCAGAGCGCCACCGCCCCCCAGCCCACGAACAGCGCGGACGAGTAGAGGTTGGTCACCGGCGGCCGCGCCTCGAGCCACATGCGGGTGAGAATCCCCACGGTGGATACGACAAACGCGAGCGCGACCAGGCCAAACGCGACGCGGCCGAGCGCCTCGGGCCAGCGGAGCCACGAGACCACCGCGGCGAGAAACGCCACGACGTAGATCAGCATGCTGGAGTAGAACGGCTGGGCGCCATTGAAGCGCCACTCGACGTCGCACTTGCGCAGCAGCGCCGGAATACCGCTCTCGAGCCGGCCGCGGTAGTCGCGCACCGCGCGATTGAAGGCCTCGGGCTGGCGGTCGCGCCAGGCGCGGCCCAGATCGGCGTACGTGAGCGCCGCGGGATTGAACTGTCCGCTGGCGACCGACGCCGCAAGCGAGCCGCCCTCGGTCTGCCAAGCGGCGAGGTTCGCCATGTCGCCGGCGCCCGGAATCGGGCGCAGGTAGCCGTCGGCATCCATCACCGTGAACGCGCGATTGAGCTCGAGGACGAGCTGCGCCGCCGCCGGATCCTGCGGCCGGTTCATGCCCGGGGCGCGCGGACCGTTGAGCGCAGCGGGCAGTTTGGCGAACTGCTCGAAATAGTGGGCGTCGCCCGGCGGCATGAGGCTCGCCTGCAACCGCTGGTAGAGGATGACCGCGCTGCGCAGTTGCACGACGGCCTGCTGGAAGCCGGTGCGCGTGTTCGCGGCCACGTCGTCGGCCAGCCGCGCCTGCCGGTCCAGTTCGGCCAGCCGGGGCGAAAACTGGGCGGCGGAGAAGCGCTTGCCGCGCACGCCCTGCTCCGGCGTGAGATCGAGCAGCGCGAGCAGGTCGGGATTCACGATCTCGAACACCGGATACGTGCTCGCCTGCTCCGGCCGGTACAGGACATCGAGCAGCCACTCCGCCGGCGTAAGCCGCCGCCCCTCGAGGGTGCGCACGGTCTGCCGCCCCTGGAGCACGAGGAGCGTGGTGCGCGCGACGGTGTCGAGCGGCTTGACGCGACCGTTGACGAGCGTCGGCAGGCGACTGAAGCCCACGACGTCGTACTCGTCGGGATTGCGCGGGGCGAGGAGCGTGAACCCGACGACCAGCACGGCCAGGAAAACGAGCGCGGGAGCAAAGAGCTTCTTCATGGGCGGCAGAGTCAGGCGGCGGCGGGTTGCGGCGCGCGGCGGCGGCGGCGCGCGAAGCCAACGAGATGGATCGAGAACTGGACGAGCAGGCCGAGGGACATGAGCGCGCAGGCGATGTACGGGATCAGCCAGGACGGATTGCGCACGACCTGGAGGACGGTGGTGGTGTCGTTGTTCTCAAAGCCCGCCTGGTAGAACGTGAGGCCCGCGTAGCGCAGCGGGTTGTTCATGTACACGAGGACCTCGCGGTCATCGCGGCCATCCGGCGTCTGCAGCCGCAGCCGGCTGGAGAAGTTCTTGGGAATCTCGGTGCCGGGATAGCGGTCGTGCGTGAACTTCAGGAGCTTGAGCGAGAACGGGTAGTACGCGCGGGCGGTGCGCAGCATGATCCGCCAGGTGCGGCCGCCGTAGGTAAAGTCCTGCGGCATCACGAGCTGGAGCGAGACGAGGAACGTCCCGAGGGATTGGTCCGGGGCGACGAGTTCGACGAACGCGGCCGGCAGGTTGCGCTGGTCCTCGCGATGCGTGACCGGCTGCGGAATCGCGTCGAGGGTGGTGCCGAAACCAGTGGTCGCGACCGCGGGACGCGTAGCGTCGGTGCGCCGGAGCAGATCGGCGTTGGGATAATAGGCCTTGGGCACGACGCGGAACGGCAGGCGGGGGTGCTGGACCTCGGCCTTGCGGGCGAGAAGCGGCTCGGGAAGGGCCACGACGTCGTCGAACTTGGGGTCGGTGATGTCCATGATCACGAGTTCGTTCTCGCGGAAGCTCTCGGCGTAGCTGCGGGTTTCACCCTCGCTGAGCCGCAGGTGGTACTCCTTCTGCCAGAGGCCGCTGAGCAGTTCGCCGACGAGCAGGAGGATCAGGCCGAAGTGCGTGAGGATGATGCCGGCTTTGCGCAGCTGGAAACCCCAGCGGTAGATGTGCCCGGCGATGAGGTTGGCCAGGAGGAGGCCGCCCACGAGGTAGCCGCCGGGGAAGATCGGGATCGTGAGGTCTCCGATCCGCGAATACACGATGAAGGAGCGAAAGTACTTCGCCTGCACCGCCCAGATGCCGAGGTTCACCTGGTCCAGCGTGGCGACGAACACCAGCAGCATGCTGAAGACCAGCAGCACGACGGTGAGCTTCAGCGAGACGAGCACGTCGCGGAGGGAGAGCAGGAGCGACTTCATGGCGTGGCGGGAGCCGGCGCGGCGGCGGCGGGTTTGACGGAACGCATGAAGGCGAGAAACGCCGGCTTGGCGGGCGCGACGACGGCGTCGGGCCCGGTGAGTTTGAAGAACCAGGTCGCGCCCTCGAACGGCACGATGCCGCCGAGCATGTGCACCGGGTTCTGCGCGGTGCGGTCGACGAGGTCGACGACCCCGACCTTGAGCCCGTTGGCCTCGAAACGCTCGATCGCGGCGAGCGCGTCGGCCTCGCTCACGGGCGCCAGCCCGAGCTGGCCGCGCCACCGGTTCACGTTCGCGGCATCGCCGCCCACATCGCCCGGGAAGGCCGTGATCGCGAGATCGGCCGAGGCACCGTCGGCCCCAAGGACAGCAAAGGTGGCCTTGCGCATCGTGCTGCCCTGGCGGGACTCCCAACCCGCCGGGGCGGTCCAAGTGAGGCTGTGACCGGTCGCAACCTGGAGGTCACCGGTGGCCGGCATGCCCGTGCCGCCCATGCCGGCGGGAGCGCTCGCGCCCCCCGGAGCCGCCATGTTGCCGTGGGGCGACTTGGCCGCGGGACTGGGAGCGTCCTTGGGCGCACGATAGGCGGTGACCTTCGGGTCCCGGCACGCGGCCAGCCCCAGCAGGGCGAGGAAGAGGAAAGCGTGAAGCGAAGTGGTCCAGACCCGGGCGCGGGGGGACGGCACGCAGGGCGGCAGGGTGGGTGTGGGCTGCATTTTTTGCGGTGAGGATTAGCTCGTTTGCTAATCTGCCACACGCCCACCCCACTCGCTCCGCAGTTCTTGCGGGGAAGCGGGCGGAAATTGTGGGCGGCCCGGGAGGCGGCCTGTTCCACGGGATGAACGGACCGGCGGCCGCAGAATCGACTTCGCCGCCGCGGCAGATTCTCAGCGCCGCGCGCGGGGCACCGGCTCCAGCCGCGCCCGCGCGACGGTAGGTGAAGTAACGCCCCCCCAGCGCGCTCAGGCCACGTCGGCCACCGCCACGGTCGGAGTCGCGGACGCCGGATACGCGATGGGCTCCTCCACGAGCGCCACGAACCAGTCGCCCACCGGCGGCATGTCCGCGGTGATCACCTGCGGATCAAAGCTGCGCACGCGAGTACCCGGCGGAGCGTCGTCCCGAAGCGCGCGCACGAGGCGCGCCAGCTCGCGTTCGTAACCCTCGGCGCGGATGAGCGCGCCCGCGGCATCATGGCGGATCCAGCCCTTGAGCCCCAGGCGGCGGGCCACGCTCACGACGAAAGGATGATACTCCGCCGCGGGCACAAACCCCGTCACGCGGAGCAGCAGGTCGCCAATATCGGCATCGACAGAAGCCGCCGCAGCGGCCGGGCGCTGGAGGAGTTTTTTCATGGCGGAAAAGGGGCCGGTCAACGCCGGCACCGCCTCAAATACTCCCAGTCCGGCAGGGCGTCCAGCGACCGGCCGCCCGAGGCCAATTTGTGCGCATGAATGGCCAACAAACGCGCACGCCCCACCCCGCCGCGGCACTACGTTGCGCCCATGAAACCGACATCCCGATCCGGGCACCTCGCCGGTTCGGCCGGCGCGTGCCTGCTCCTGTTTCCGACGATCGCTCGTCCAGCCACGCTGGATGCGGCCGAGGCGTCGTGGCTCGGCGGCTTGGTTCATCCCTTCGCGGAGATGCCTCACCTGGGCGCGCTGCTGGTCCTCGGGATCGCGGCGGCGTTGCTGGGCGGGCGCTCGGCCTGGGGCCTGCCGCTGATGTTTGTCGGGCTGACCACCTGCGGCCTGGTCTTTGGCCGGGAAGGCGCGGTGGCCCCCATGTCCGACGTCATCCTGACGACGGTGCTGTGTTTCGCGCTCCTGCTGCTCGGCAAGGTGCACCTGGTGCTCGCCACGGTCGCCAGCCTGCTGGGCGGCTTCGCGCTGTTCCATGGGCTCTCGGACGGCTACCTGATCACGCGAACCTACGCTGACGTACCCTATGTGGCGGGCTTCCTGGGCGGCAGCCTGGTGGTCATGGCGGCGGGATACGGGCTGGCCGACTGGATACGCCGGTTCCGGTTCTGGCATGAACACCACCGGCCGGCATGGATCGATCGCATGCATGGCTGGCACCTTGGAGCCTAAACGCGGGGTTGCGGTAGTGACGGTAGGCGATACGGTGGAGGCCGGAATCGGCCTCTGCCGCGTCTGGGCGGCCGCCGGTTTCCCGGGCGGAGACCGGCGAACTGCGCGTGACCGGCCACTGTCCGCAAGCTCTGCACCGAGCTGAACAAATCATGCGCAGTACCCCCGCGGCCCTTCGGCCATAGTCGTTCGAACCCATCCCAAATCCCGCATGAAATCCACCACCCGCATCCTCGCCTTGTCCCTCACCTTCGCCGCCGCGGCGGCGATCAGCCAGGCCGCTCCGGCCGCCGAGAACTGGGAAAACCTCTGTGCCCGGTGCCACGGCGCCGACGGCAAGGGTCAGACCAAGATCGGCAAAAAACTCAATTTGAAGGACTACACCGACGCCAAGGTGCAGGCCGAGATGAAGGACGCCGACATGGTCAAGGCGATCAGCGCCGGCGTGAGCGAGAACGGCAAGGAGCGCATGAAAGCCTACAAGGACGAGCTCTCGGCCGCCGAGATCGACGAGCTCGTGGCGCTGGTCCGCAAGTTCAAGGCCTGAGGTCTCCGCTCATTTCTGTTTCGGCCAGCCTGCCCGGCCCGCGCACCGGCGGGCCGGCCGTTTTGTCTTAACCACCTGCGCCCCCTCCCATGCCTGAGACCGCCCCCGCCCAGCCCGCCAAGCCCCGCTCCGTCTTCAACAACTGGATCAGCGCCATCGGCGGTGTGCTCGCCGTGGGGGCGCTGTTCTCCTTCGCCTTCCTGGTCTGGATGGACTTCTCGCAGGGCGAGAAGAACCCGTACCTCGGCATTCTCACCTATGTGGTCGCACCGATCTTCCTGATCGGCGGCATCGGCCTGACGTTCCTCGGGGCATGGATGCAGCGCCGCTATGCGATCAAGCACGCGGCCAACCGCCCGGACCGGTGGCAGATTGATTTCTCCAATCGGAAGCAGCGGCGGCTGATCATCTCGTTCGCGTTCGGCGGCGTGGCGTTTCTCATGCTGAGCGCCTTCGGCAGCTACCAGACGTATCACTACTCGGAGTCGACGCAGTTCTGCGGCGAGGTCTGCCACAAGGCGATGGCCCCGGAATACGTGACCTACCGCCGCGGCTCGCATGCGCGCGTCGAGTGCGTGGAGTGCCACGTCGGCTCCGGCGCCCAGTGGTTCGTGAAGGCGAAGATCAACGGCACCCACCAGCTGATCGCGTACACGCTGGACAACTACAAGCGGCCGATCGAGACGCCGATCAAGAACCTGCGCCCGGCTCAGGACATCTGCGAAAAGTGCCACTGGCCGGAGAAGTTTCACGGCAACATCGACGTGAACTACGAGCACTTCCTCTCCGACCGGAAGAACACCCCCTTCAGCGTGCGCATGCTGATGCACGTGAACACCAGCCAGCCCGGCGCGCCGGCCGGCGGCATCCACTGGCACGTGAATCCCAGCACTCGCGTCGAATACTACGCCAAGGACGAGAAGCGGCAGGAGATTCCCTGGATGCGTGTGGTGGACACGAAGGACGGCACCTCGCGTGTCTTCCGCACCGCAGACTTCAAGGGCGAGCCGCCGGCGGACCAGATCCGCACCATGGACTGCATGGATTGCCACAACCGGCCGGCCCACGTCTTCCCGACCGCCAACGACGCCGTGGAGCGTTCACTGTTCGCCGGCCGCCTCAGCGCCAAGCTGCCCAAGATCAAGCAGGTCGCGGTGCAGGCGTTGACCGAGACGAAGATCGCGACCGCCGACGAGGCGCCGCAGAAGATCGCCGATTTCGTCCGCGGCAAATACCCCGACCGTGAGGTCGCGACCGAGGTCGCGAGCACGATCACGGAGCTGCAGGCCATCTACGCGACGACGATCTTCCCGGAACGGAAGGCCGACTGGCGCGTGTACCCGAACAACATCGGCCACAAGGACTGGCCCGGCTGCTTCCGCTGCCACGACGACAAGCACAAGACCGCCCAAGGGCAGGCCGTGCGCTCGAGCGATTGCACCTCCTGCCACACCATCCTGGCGCAGGGCAGCGGTGCCGCGCTCGAGCTACTCTCGGCGAAGGGCCTGAAATTCGCGCACCCCGGCGGCGAACTCGACCCCGAGCTCGCCTGCTCCGACTGCCACAACGGCGGTATCCAGAAATAGCCGCCGCGAGTGACGCCACTAGTGCCGCCCTTCCTCAGGGCGGCTCCGGCATCCAGTCGCACGCACTCTGCCCGGCCTAAGGTTTCGGGCATCGGGCTTGTTTCTGACGTCTGACATCTGACTTCCGACGTCTGATGTCCGGCTTCCGGCCTCTGGCCTCTGGCTTCTGGCTTCTGGCCTCCGGCTTCTGACCTCTGGCCTCCGGCTTCTGGCTTCCGGCCTCTGGCCTCTGACGTCTGACATCCGACGTCTGATGTCCGGCCTCCGGCTTCCGTCCTCCGGCCTTCGCCCTACCACTAAGCCAGCGACGCGAGGGCCGCGTCGATGGCGACGATCTGCGGCCTGCGTTCGAGGAAGTAGCGAACCTCCGTGTAGCCCACGGAGCGGAGTGTGCGGAGCGCCACCTCGTAGCCGTCGCCCACGCGCTCGGGTCGGTGGGCATCAGCGCCGAGCACGACGGGGATGCCCCGCGCCTGCATGAGCGTAAGCATGGCAACGCTCGGGTTCATCTCCGGCAGCGCCTTGTTCACGCCGGAGGTGTTGAGTTCCATCGCCACGCCAGTCTGGGCGATGCGATCGAGGGCACGCTCGATGGCCGGCTCGATCCGGCGGTACGACCAGGCGGAAGGCTGCTCGTTTTTCACCAAATCCGGGTGGGCCAGCGCGTCGTACAGCCCGGTCTCAGCCGACTCCGCGAGGTGCTGGAAATACGTCGTCTGGTACTCGAACCAGTCGCCGTGAAAGAAGCGGGCGCGGTACTCCGGCACCTGCGGATGGACGGAGCCGATCACATAGTGCAACGGCACGCGCTCGTGCAGTTGCTCGAGCCAGGGCTCGACGCCGGGATAGTAATCGCTCTCGAGCCCGAGCCGAACGTCGACCTGGCCGGCCATCTCCTCGCGCGCGAGGGCGATGAGCGCGACGTACTCGTCGAATTGTTCGGGGGCCATGCGCACCCGGGCGGAAATCCCGTCAGGCAGCGGACAGTGATCGGTGAAGATGATGCCACGGAGGCCGCGCGCAGCCGCCTTGCGCGCATACTCCACCGGCAGGCCCGTCGCATGTTTGCAGAGGGGCGTGTGGCAGTGGGATTCGTAGAGCAGAGGAGTGGAGGCCATTTTTCGCGTCCACCACGCTTTCAAGTTTGGCGCGCAGTGCAAACCCCGGAGTTGACCGCCGTCCTGGACCCAGTCCTTGCGCCCAGGCGAGGATGCGGCCGGGCACGGCGGTCCCAGGGACCGCCGTGACGAGCCGAGCCGATGCCCCCGGCCGCCGCGAGGCGCGCTACCACCAGCGACGGGCGATGCCGCCGCCGGTCAGGGCTTGTCCTTCGTCTCCGGTTTTTCGTCCTGCGCTTCGGCCTGCTTCAGCCGCTCGAGCTCGAGCGGGTGTTCCTCGAGCATTTCCTTCTCCGACATGCGGCCGGTGAGCCAGGAGAGGTTCATCGGGTAGATGTCAGGGTTGAAGATGACGAAGTAGAAGTGCCACACGATGATTGCGAGCGTCGCGAGGATGGCCTCGTAGAAGTGGACCGTGCGCGAGATGTCGAAGCCGAGCTTCGTGAAGAGGCCCATCGAGGTGTTCTCGAACCAGAGGATGGCGCCCGTGATGCCCATCAGGATCGTGCCCCAGACGAGGGCCCAGTACTCGGCCTTCTCGATGTAGGAGAAGCGGCCGAAGGCGGGCTTCGTCGGGGAGAGCCCCAGGTTGTACTTCAACACGCCGATGGGATCGGTGCAGTCGCGCCACTTCGGCAGGAGGTCGCGCAGGAGCGAGCGCCCCGGCTTGGTGAAGAACAGGTAGCCGATGTGCCAGATGCCCGCGAGGATCATGACCACGCCGGCGATGCGGTGCGACCAGGTGCGCAGTTCGAACGCCTCGGTGCTCAGGTTGCGGATCGCGACGACCCACCACGCATCCGGGTAGCGGAGCATGAAGCCGGTGATCACCAGGGTGACGAAACTGAGGACCAGGATCGCGTGCTGGACGCGCTCGTGCGCCGTCATGCGCAGGTACAGGCGATGGGCCACGTGCTCCTCCTCGATGAGGCCCTTCTGGATCGCGAGCTTGCGGCGGATCTTCTTGATGAAGTCGAGCAGGTTGTGGACGAACATGCCACCGACCACGACCACGATCAGGATGATGTAGAGCGTGGAGACAATGTAGAGAATCGGGTCGTTGCCATCACTGCCCTTGGCCGCCTCGGGGCTGACGTGGACCTTGCCGACGGCGAAGCGGGTATTGGCCCCGGGGTGACACTGGCCGCAGGTCTGCACCAGATTGGCCTTGTTGGTGGAGGAGGCGGGATCGTCCTGGGAACGAATCGCGTGCGAACTGTGGCAACTGGCGCAGTTCACGACCTCGACCGAGCCGCCGCGCACCGCAAGCCCGTGGTAGCTGTCGGCGAAGGTCTGGAAGGTGTGTGAGGCGATGCCGTACTTCTTGGTAAGCTTGAGGGAGGCGTGGCAGTTGGCACAGACCTGCTGGGCGACATTGGCGGCGTGGACCGGCGAGTTGGGGTCCTTGCGGCCGAGGATATCGTGCTCGCCGTGGCAATCGGTGCACGTGGCCGAGTCGAGATTGCCCTTGTTCAGCGCGGCGGCGTGGACGCTGTCCTTGAATTCGTGCGCGGTCTTCTCATGGCACTGGCCGCAGGTCTCGGCGACGCGGAGCTTGTTGATGCGCGCGTCGGCGGCCATCGCGCGGTTCATTTCGTGCGCGCCGTGGCAGTCCACGCAGTTGGCCGCCTTGGCGTCACCCTTCTGCAGGGCGGCGCCGTGGACGCTCGATTCGAACAGGCTGACAAACTTGGTGCCGCGGATCGCGTGGCTGGCGACGTCGGGTTTGTCGACGTGGCAGGATTCGCACTGGCGGGTCTGGGCGAGTTTCTGTTCGAGCGTCGGCTTGGCGTCCCGGGCCGCAACGACGGGCGCGCGATGGCAGGTCAGGCAATCGGGAGCGCTCTTTTCATGAGCGGCAAGGGCGCGCCCATGAGCGGAGGCGACGAAGTGGTCGCGCGCCTCGGTGTGGCACTTGCCGCAGGCGTCGCGCTGGGCGGCGCCGCTCGTGAGAAACGGCGAGGCCTTCGCCGCGGCGATGCCGTGGCTGCCGTGGCAGGCAACGCAGGAGGTATCTTCGCCCGCGGGTATGTCCTTCGCGGCGAGTCGCGGATGAAACGCGTGCTTTTTGCCGAGGTCGTCGTGGCAGGAGGTGCAGTCGACCGGCGCGATCGGCGTACGATGCGGGATCGCATCGCCGTCGAACTTCTCGTGGCAATCGACGCACTCGAGCGATCCGTGCACCGATTTGGCCGCCTGCTTCTGATCCACGAACAGGGAGATCTTCTTGCCGCCGCGCTTGAACGAAAGCGTCTCGTCGCTGTGGCACTCGAGGCAGCTCGCGCTGGAGCTGGGAGCCGGCGCGGACGCGGGGCCCTCGGCCGCGCGGATGGACAGGGTACCGAGAAGAAAGCTGGCCAGGAGCCACGCACCGAAAGCACACCGCGGCGTGCGCATCGACCCGCGCATGGCGGCTGAGACCGTCCCGAAAGGCGACATGGGCGTAATGGGTTTGGTTATACCTAGCGTAACGTGACCGGCGACCCTGGTCTTCGCATGGGTTGACGAAAGCTGGGCGCCGTTTGCGAGCGGGGCGCGGACGAGGAAAGAGATTTAGGGTTCAGCAGCGGTCGGCTCACCTTGCGCCCGGCGGAAACGGGCGCGGCCCGCGATCAAGCGACCGCGGACCGCCGGAAATTGAACCGGCCGCGGGCCCCACAAGCCACGCGGCCGGCATTTTTGGAGGGTAACCAAATCCTGGGTTAGAACGCGTGCTCGAGGGTCGCGTAACCGACCGGGCCGCGGAAGTTGGCGAAGCCGCCCCGCGTATCGTTGTTGCTCTCGAAGTAGCCCACGCGGACCCCCACCACGGTCTTGGGACTGAGCTTGTGCTTGAAGCCAACCGTGAGCGTGTACTCGTCGGTACTGGCATCGAGCGGGAGAGCCGTGGCGGCCATCGCAGGCTCGTAGTTGTCGGCGCGGTAGTACGTACCCTGGATCTGGGCGTCGGTGTCGCGATCGACCACGAAGCCCACCACCACGTCGCTGTTCCAATAGTTGTTGTTCGTGTTGCGAATCACGTCACGGGCGAGGCCGGTGACCCACGGGTAGACCGTCTTGATCTGGTCGAACACCACGTTGACGTTGCCCTGCACGTACACCGACTTCCGCGGATTCCAGGCGACGGACTCCGTGAACTGATGCCGCATGGAGTCGTTGCCGGTGACGCTGCCGTTGCGGCCTTCGGCGAGGCCCTGATGGAGGACGGCCGCCTTGCCGCGCTGGAGGATATAGCGGGAGGTCAGCGTCAGCGTATTGAGCGGCTTCACAACGCCCGTGAGCTTCGTGCCGTAGATATCGTAATTGAGCACGTAGAGGCTGCCCAGGCTGACGCCGGTGCCGGTGAAGGTGTTCTCGTGATCCTTCGTGAAGAGCTCAGCCCGCACGTTCAGGAGGCGGGTGGGCGTCCAGTTGGCGCCGACGGTCGCGTTGAGGTGCTGCTCCTCGATATCCTTGTCGATGTAGGTCGGCGAGACGCTGACGGTGGTCTTGCCGCCCGACGTGCTCACGTTCAGCCCGGCGTACGTGTTCTTCTCGTTCTGGTCGGTGGTCCGGAACTCAGCCGAGCCGTAGAGGGCAAGGTTCTTGATCCCGGTGTAGCGGACATCGAGCGTCGGCGTGATCGGCGTCTCCTTGTTCTGGAACGCGCTCGTGCCGGAGGGCGTCATCTCGGTCGCGACGCCGGTGGCGAGGACGACGGAGGTGGCAATGAAGTTGGCCGCATTGGTCCCGGAGTCCTTCAGGCGCTCGCCACGCAGGCTAGCCTCGACGAACAGGTTCGGGGTGGGCTTGAGACGCACGCCGGCATTGGCAGTCAGGACGTCCTGTTTCATCTCGCCCGCGCCCGTGACGGTGTACGGCGGACGGCCGCCAGCGTTGGTGCCTCCCAAGTAGGAGGCGACGCCCGTGGCGGTCCACAGCGTGGTGTAGATCAGGCGCGACTTGTCGATGTCATGCTCGGCCGTGAGGTACTTGATGCCACCGAAGAGGGTGACCTTGTCGTTGAACGCCGTTTCAAACTCGGCGCCGACGTGATGGTTCATCTCCCGGAAGCCCGTCGCATACATCCCGAACTGCGGGTTGTTGTTGATATTGTTCGGGATCTGCGTCGGCACCGTGTAGGTCGGGAATGGGTACGTGCGGAGTTCACCGGGGAAACGGTAGAGCGAGCGGGCCTGCTGGTTATTGATGCGCTGGCCGCCGTACGTGACCACGAGTTCGGTGTTGCCGAACGTGTGGCGCATGGAGGCCTCCCACGTCTCGTTGCGCTCGTTGAGATCGATGTAGGCGGGAACGATCTTGCGGACGGCGCTCACGGGATTGGAGGCGCCGGTGCCGGCCATGATCGGAATGCCGGTCAGGTCGGTGTCACCCCAGATCGTGGTGTCCTTGCGGCCGTCGCGCGTCTCGTTCGTGTACTTGAACGTGAAGACCGGGGCCTTCGGCATCGCGATGGTCGCGTTGATGAAGAACTTGCCACGATCGACGAAGAGCGGACGGCGATAGATCGGCAGCCAGGCGTTGTTGATGGGGAAGAAGCCGCCCGCGCCGTCGTAGAACGTGCGGAACGTCTTGTACCCGGCTTCAACGGAACCGACCTCCTCCTTGGTGACCTTGAACTGGAGCAGGTAATCCTCCTGGCCGGCGAGCGCACGAGCATCCATCTGGAGCGTCGTGGCCTTGCCGAGGTCGTACTCGAAACGCAGGTCCTCGATGCCACCGGCGCCGGCCTTGGTATTCTGAGTGCGGGCCTGATAGGCGGCCTTGCTACCGCTGACGGAGGCGCCGAGCGCCGAGAACTTGACGTAGTTGTTGGTGAAGGCCGGGAAGGCATCCGCCTCGGCCGCCGAGGCGGCGGAGGCGGCGATGAGCGCACCGGCAACCAGGCCAGCGGCGCGTGGAAGGAAAGATGAGATCGCTTTCATGGCGTGACTGGTTGCGGGTTAGTAGCGCAGGGCCTCGCTGGAGTTTGAGCCGTGGACCGCCTCGTGGCAGCCCTGGCCCCAGCACGTGCCGTTCTGGATGTTCGCACGATGGTCGCGGTCGCCGGCGTTGATCGCATGCGTCGTGGACACCGTGGCGTGGCAGCGCAGGCAGAGATTCGCGTCGGGCGACACGAGCATCTTCTGATTCACGGAGCCGTGCGGGTTATGACAAGAGGTGCAGCCCTCCTTCATGGCGTTGTGCTTGAAGATGAACGGTCCCTTCTGGGACGTGTGGCACTTGGTGCAGGTCTCGGTCTCGGCCTCGAGCGTGGCGCCATGGCCCTTGAGGGCGTTGCCCTTGTGCGGCTCATGGCAGTCCGAGCAGCTCATCTTGCCGTGCATCACGGCGTGGCTGTTCGGGAGCGAGAACTCGCCCTGCTTGTCGTTGTGACATTGGAAGCAGGTTTCCGGGGACTTCTCGGGATTGATAATGGTGCCCCGCCCGCCGCCGGACTTCACGTGGAGGCTGCCCGGGCCGTGGCAAGCTTCGCAGCCGGTGCTGCCCACCTTCGCGTCGGCGAAAGCAAGCTTGGCATGGGTGGCAGTGTCGAAGTGGCCCGCCACGTCCTCGTGGCATTGGCTACATTCTTTGGTGCCGACAAATGTGGCGCCCGCAATCTGAGGCGGAGCCACCACGGTGCGATCCACCATTACGCAGGAGACAAGCAGCAACCCCCATGCTGCCGCGCCTCCAATCATAAGGGTGGTTTTGGTCCATCGAGGCCGAGAGATCATGGTCGGGGAGGGTTAAGTTAAGCGGGAATGCGGATACGGTTTGGCTAGGCCAACGCACTATGCCGCATCCGCTGCACTCTGACTGCGCATTCATTGCCGAGGTCAGTGCAAGCTTTGGTATTCTCCCCCTCGGCCGCAACCCATTCATCGTTAGCCCGTTTAATAGGGAGCCGCAAGATGTGCGCATCTACCGACGGCGTACGACGAAACTCAATACCGACAATCACGTACCCCTTGGCGCGAAAACCCGTGTTTCAGGGCAAGCATCGCCCGCCGCCGCGAAAAGGCGGAATGCACCTTCGTGAATCCGTCCGGCTTTGCGAATCAGACGACAAGGAATGAACAGTGCCGCGCGAATCACATCGCCGAATGCTGGGGGGAACGCGCCAATGAACCCAGCGCCGGGCGGCGCGCAAGCGGCCCGACGATTTCGTGGCGCCGGCACCGCGCTACGGCGCGGTGTGCTCCGGCTTCAGCTCGCGCGTCATCAATGCGGAGATCGCATCAGCCGGACGGCGTCCGTCGGTCAACACGGCGCGCACCTGTTGAAGAATCGGAGCATCGATTCCTCGCTCGAGGCAGAGCTCGCCGAAGGCCTCCGCCGTCTTGTAGCCTTCGACGACCGTACGGCGGTGGGCGATCAAGTCGGCCGCCGCGTGGCCCTCCCCCACCCGCTGGCCAAATTCGCGATTGCGGCTCCAGCTGCCATAGCACGTGGCCACGAGGTCACCGAAACCGCTCAGCCCGTAAAAGGTCTCCGCCCGGGCGCCGAGGGACACGCCCACGCGCACCATCTCCGTGAGTGCGCGGGTGAGCAGCGCAGCCTTGGTGTTGTCGCCGAGCCGCAGGCCATCACAGCAGCCGGCGGCGATTGCATAGATGTTCTTGAGGCAGCCGCCGAACTCGACGCCGGCCAAGTCGTCGCTCGTGTACGCCCGCAAGGTCGGTCCGCTGATCGCCGCCTGCACCGCCTCCACGGCGGCGTGCGATCGCGCGGTGGCGAGCACCATCGCAGAGGGGTCGCCCCGGGCGACGCCCAGCGCATTGGTCGGGCCCGCCAGTGATCCGACCGTGATCCCTGGCCACGCCTCCGCGATGACCTCGGAGGGCCGGCGGTGGGTGCCGAGCTCGAGGCCCTTGGCGAGACTCAGAACCAGTTGGATTCGCGCGTCGGCCGGCGCGGCCGCACTCGCCCGCCGGGCGGTTTCGCGCAGCGCCTGGGCCGGGCAGGCCAGCAGGACGGCATCGGCGTCACGGAGGGCGCGACCAAGATCCGCCGTGATGTCGATCTCATCCGGCAGCGGCATGCCGGGCAGGTAATCCGCGTTCTCCCGGCTCGCGGTCATCACGCCCGCCTGCTCGGGTCGCCGCGGCACCAGGACGACGCGCTGGCCGGCGCGAAGCAGATGCAGCGCAAAGCCGGTTCCCCAAGCGCCGGCGCCAAGGACAACAAAGTTCATCGCGAGTAAGGCGGCAGCGCGGTCGGCGCGGGGCGCATGCGGATCACTTGAGAAACGCCGGGACACGTTCGCCGGCGATCATGTGCTCGAACGTCTCGCGGGTATTCACCAGCTCGAACGAACTGCCCTGCACGAGAACCTCGGCCGCGAGCGGACGGCTGTTGTAGCGGCTGGCCATCACATGGCCGTAGGCACCCGCGCTCATGAACGCGATCAGTTCACCCTCCCCCACCTCCTGAAGCTGGCGGTCCTTCGCAAAGCAGTCGCCGCTCTCGCAGATCGGCCCCACGACATCCGCCACAAGCGCGCGGCGCGACGAGTCACGATGCAGCGGGACAATCTCGTGATAGCTGTCGTACATCGCGGGGCGCACCAGATCGTTCATCGCCGCGTCGACGATCAGGAAGTTCTTCCCGGCGCCGCGCTTCAGGTGCTCGACCCGCGCCAGGAGCACGCCGGCGTTGCCGACCAGGAAACGGCCGTGCTCGAGGAGGATTTTCAGGCCAAGCGGCTGGAGGAGCGGCTTCAGCGCCGCGCCGTAGGACTCCGGCGTCAGTGGACGCGTCTCCGCCGGTTGGCTCTCCCACCATGCCGCCTGCCCGGAGGCGAGCGCGTCGCGGTAAATGATGCCCATGCCACCACCGATCGAAAAATAGCTGATGCCGAAGCGCGCCTTCAGGTCGGCGGCGAGCGGCGCGAGCTTCTGCACCGCTTCGACGAAGGGTTCGATCGACGTGAGCTGCGATCCGATGTGCATCTGCACGCCCTTGATCGCCAGATTCGGGTATTTCGCGGCGGCCTCGTAGGCAGCGGCGGCATACTTGAGGGGAATGCCGAACTTGTTGTCGCTCTTCCCCGTGGTGACCTTCGCGTGCGTCTTCGCATCCACGTCCGGATTCACGCGGATCGAGATGGGCGCCTTCACGCCCAGAGTGCCCGCGACGTGGTTGATGCGGGCCATCTCGGGCTCGCTTTCGACGTGGAAGGCAAAGATCTCGTTCTGGAGCGCGAGCTTGATCTCAGCCTCCGTCTTGCCGACGCCGGCGAACACGCTCTGCCGCACGTTGCCGCCCGCCGCCAGCACCCGCCGGAGCTCACCGCCACTCACCAGGTCGAACGCCGCGCCCAAGTTCGAGAGGTGCTTCAGCACGGCCAGGTTCGAGTTGGCCTTCGCCGCATAGCAGAGCTGCACATCGAGCCCGGCCAACCCCTGCTGCAGCCGGCGGTAGTTGTCCGCGATCGTGGTGGCACTGTAGACGTAAGTCGGCGTGCCATAAAGCTTCGCGACGGCAGCCAGATCGACCGACTCGCAATGCAGATCAGGACCGGCGTAGTGGAAGTGATGCATGGGACTGGCAGGTAAAAAGTGTGAAAAGCCGAACGGTAGTGGCTTTCATCTTGAAATAACCACCCCAAAGTGCCGATAGAGGGCTGTGCTCAGGTTTCTGCTCAATCTTTGTCACCGCCCCGCGATCCGCTTCGGACTGCGGCGGGACACGCGTGGCCGCTTCCGCGACCCGCGGTTTGCGAGCTTCATGCACCAGAGCAACCGCAAGACCCTCGACACGGACCTGCACGATGCCGTGCTGCGTGGCCGCCGCCTGATGCGCGGGGCCTTCAAGCTGGCGCTGGCCGGCGGCTGTGCCTGGGTTCTCCTGGAGAGCGCCAAGGCGCTTTCCGTGTTCTAGTCACGGTCCGCAGGCGCCGCGGCCTGGTGCCGAGCAACTAAGGCGGGCGCGCTGACGTTCCCTACAGGGGCCGCCCGCCATAAACGTTGCGCGGCTCCCAGGCCGGAGCGCGGGAGCCGCGGTTGAACGATGGCGGCACCTATGCCGCCAACTGCAAAGGCTGTTTCGCTCGCCCGACGCCCGCCGACTGGGCCGGCATCAGGCTGCGACGCGCGGGGTAATCGGCAGCCAGCAGCGTTGCCAGGCTGGCGACGAGCAGGACTGAGACCGCGCTCGTGATATCAAGGGGGAGAACAAGAAACGCGGTGAACGCGGCGGAAATGAAAAGGGGAGCTTTCATGTGTGGGAGTGTGTTGTCCGGAAAACACGCCCCGCCGCCGAAAGTTACAGAAAAGGCGCAGCTCGCGCTGCGCCTTAGAGTTACAAAACTGGATTTCCTGCCTCAGGCCGCGCCGCCGCTCGTCGCCGCCGGCTTCGGGGCGAACGTGCTGCGCAGCTTGGCCGCGAGGTAATCGCGATTCATGCGGGCGATAAAGTCGTGCGAGATGAGCTTCGGGCAGGCGGCGCTGCACTCGAAGTAGTTGGTGCAGTTACCGAAGCCAAGCTCATCCATCTTCGCCACCATGTTCAGCACGCGACGATCACGCTCGGCCTGACCCTGCGGGAGGAGACCCAGCTGGGAAACCTTGGCGGAGACGAAGAGCATCGCGCTGGCGTTCTTGCAGGCCGCGACGCAGGCGCCGCAACCGATGCAGGACGCGGCGTCCATCGCCATGTCCGCAGCTTCCTTCGGAATCGGAATGGCGTTGGCATCGCAGGCCGATCCGGTGCGCACGCTGATGAAGCCGCCCGCCTGCTGGATTTTGTCGAAGGCCGAGCGATCGGAGATCAGGTCCTTGACAACCGGGAAGGGCTTGGCGCGGAACGGCTCGATCGTGATGACCGCGCCGTCGGCGAAGCTGCGCATGTACGTCTGGCAGCTCGCGATGCCACGGTGCGGGCCATGCGGCTTGCCATCAATGACGAGCGAGCACGTGCCGCAGATGCCTTCGCGGCAGTCGTGGGCAAATGCGATCGGATCCTCGCCCTTGCGCTCAAGTTCATCATTCACCACGTCGAGCATCTCAAGCAGCGACATGTTCGGGTTAAGGTCGCTGGCCTTATACTCGACGAACTTGCCCGGAGCGCTCGGCCCGGCCTGACGCCAGACCCGCAGGGTGACGGAAATGTTTTTCGTTTTTTCGGCGACCATCGGAGGAAAGGCAGGTTGGGCTTATTTGTACGAGCGGACGCTCATCTTCACGAATTCGTAGTTGAGCGGTTCCACGTTACGGACGGGCGCCTTGCCCTCGCCCTGGTATTCCCAGGCGGCGACATGCGAGAACTTCTCGTCGTCACGTTTGCACTCGCCGTCCGGATACTGGTACTCCTCGCGGAAGTGACCGCCGCAGCTCTCCTCGCGGGTGAGCGCGTCGCGGCACATGAGTTCGCCGACCTCGAGGAAGTCGGCCACGCGACCGGCGCGCTCGAGCGCCTGGTTGAGGGTGTCGCCCGAACCCGGGACATTGACGTTGGCCCAGAATTCCTCGCGGAGCTTCGGAATCTCCTGGATGGCCTTGGCGAGGCCTTCCTTCGTGCGGGCCATGCCGCAACCGGTCCACATGATCTGGCCGAGGCGTTTGTGGTAATGATTGACGGTCTCCTTGCCCTTGATGGACAGGAGGCGCTTGGTGATCCCGACCACGTTCTCTTCGGCCTGCTTGAACTCGGCGCTGTCGGTCGACGGCTTGGAGTTCGGCTTCTGGGAGGCGAGGTAGTCACCGACGGTGTACGGAATGACGAAGTAGCCGTCCGCGAGGCCCTGCATCAGCGCGGAGGCGCCGAGGCGGTTCGCGCCGTGATCGGAGAAGTTGGCTTCGCCGAGCACGAACAGACCGGGGACATTGGACATCAGGTTATAGTCAACCCAGAGGCCGCCCATGGTGTAGTGCACCGCCGGATAGATCCGCATCGGCGTCTTGTAGGCGTTCTCGTTGGTGATCTCGTGATAGATGTCGAACAGGTTGCCGTAGCGCTCGCGCACGGCGTCCTCACCGAGGCGCTTGATGGCATCCGAGAAGTCGAGGTAGACCCCGAGACCGGTCTCGCCGACGCCGCGGCCCTCATCGCACATGCGCTTGGCCGCGCGGGACGAGACGTCACGAGGCGCCAGGTTGCCGAAGCTCGGGTAGATGCGCTCGAGATAATAGTCGCGATCCGCTTCCGGGATGATGTTCGGATCCTTGCCGCAGTCTTCCTTCTTCTTCGGCACCCAGATGCGGCCGTCGTTGCGGAGCGACTCGGACATGAGGGTGAGCTTCGACTGGTAGTCGCCGCTGACCGGGATGCAGGTCGGATGGATCTGCGTGAAGCACGGGTTGGCGAAACAGGCGCCGCGCTTGTAGGCCCGCCAGATCGCGGTGGCGTTCGAGCCGCGCGCGTAGGTGGACAGGTTGAAGGTGTTGCCGTAGCCGCCGGTCGCCAGGATCACCGCGTCGGCCGAGTGGCGGACGATCTGGCCGGTGATGAGATCGCGGGTGATGACGCCCTTGGCGTGGCCATTGACCACGACCAGGTCGACCATCTCATGCTGGGTAACAAGCTGAACGCCGCCGGCGCCGACCATCTTGGAGAGGGCCGAGTAGGCGCCGAGGAGGAGCTGCTGGCCGGTCTGGCCGCGGGCGTAGAACGTGCGGCTGACCTGCGCGCCACCGAAGGAACGATTCGCGAGGAGGCCGCCGTATTCGCGGGCGAACGGGACGCCCTGCGCGACACACTGGTCGATGATATTGACGGAGACTTCAGCGAGGCGATGAACGTTGGCCTCGCGGGAGCGATAGTCGCCGCCCTTGATCGTGTCGTAGAACAGCCGGTACACGCTGTCGCCGTCGTTCTGGTAGTTCTTGGCGGCGTTAATGCCACCCTGGGCCGCGATCGAGTGCGCGCGCCGCGGGCTATCGTGAAAGACGATGCACTTAACGCGATAGCCGAGCTCGGCGAGGGTCGCCGCGGCCGAGGCTCCGGCCAGGCCGGCGCCCACCACGATCACCTCGTACTTCCGCTTGTTGGCGGGATTGACGAGTTTGATGTTCGCCTTGTGCTTGGTCCACTTGTCGGCGAGCGGGCCGGAAGGAATCTTGGAGTCGAGCGTGGCCATGACTGAGAGAGGGCTGGTGAGACGAGAGGTTTACTTGTGAGCCGCGGCCACCGCCGGCGTATGAGGCTGCAGCTTGCCGAGCAGCACCGCAGCCGGCATCGCGAGATTGCCGAGGAAGTACACCGTGCAGAAGAGGATCGACACGAGGCGCAGGCCGCGGGCCCAGCGACCGGACCGAAGCCCGAACGTCTGGAACATGCTGTCGAACCCGTGCACGAGGTGGAAGCTGAGCAGCCCCACGGCGACGATGTAGAAGCCGGAGACAAACACGTTCTGGAAGCCGAGGACCACCATGTTGTAGACGTCCTTCGTGATCGTGCCGGCTTTCACCGCCACGAAACCAGCGACGCGGTAGTCGGTCGCGAGCGGGTACTCCTTCAGGGAGTCCTTGAATGTGTCGACCTGAGCGAGGCCCCAGGTGAAGTGCGCCAGATGGTAGAGCAGGAAGGCGCCGACGATGTAGCCGGTGATCCGCATCGAGCGGGACGCCAGCGTCGCCTGGATGGTGTGCTTGAACCCGTAGACCTCAGGGCCGCGGGCCGCTCGATTCTCAAGCGTCAGGACGGTGGCCGCCCAGACGTGCACAAGGACCGCTGCGACGACGCCAATGCGCGCCACCCAAAGCATCGGCCCCATGGTATGGAGGAACTCGGCGTAGCCATTCAGGTGCTCCGGGCCTTGGAAGACCTGAAGATTGCCCACGAGGTGGCCAACGACGAAGCCGATCAACATCAGGCCGCTGACGGCCATCAGGATCTTGCGTCCAATTGAGGAACAGAAAAAGGAGCCTCCAGAATTCATCGCGAAAGAGGGAGTGATCGTGAGGGGGTGTTAAAACTCGCGGGGCAAAGCCTAACGCAAGCCCGTAAAGTACATCCCCCGGAGCGGATGGCACGCTTATAAGTGAGCCTAACCCACGAGAGAAGGCTCCTCGTCCGCCCTCGGCCCTGTCGACTCCATTTTGCGGCTCGGCCGTTGATGGGGAAGTCCACCTGCCACCCTGCCTCGCCCGCGTCTTTGGCGGTCACACGCTCATCCCCGCCTGCACTCAGCCGGGGCCCACCCGTCCAGCGCTCAACCAAGACGCGGCCGGCCGGCCGCATGGTGGTGCACAACATCCGCCGCCCGTTTCGCGTGGAGGAACGGCGGCGGCACCGACCGGCGCAGCCGTGGCGGGAGCTTCAGCGGCCACATCGGACACGCATTGCCTCCCATTCGGGCGCAAACAGGAAGAAGGCGTCCAGCACCATGCTGTGCGTGATTCCGCCCCGCCGGGCCAGCGCGAACACGTCATCGACCGGCATGGTCGATACCTCGATCTCCTCATCCTCGTCCCAACCGAGCGGATGCGTCAGGCGCGCATCCTCGACCAGAACCAGATGGCAGCGATTCGCCTGCAGGGCCGGATTCGGATGCACGCTACCCAGCAATCGTGCGGACGTGCCGCTATACCCGGTCTCTTCGACCAGTTCCCGCGTCCCCGCCGCCACCGGATCCTCCCCCGCCTCCATGATGCCACCTGGGATCTCCAGTGAAAACTCGTCGATGCCGTACCTGAACTGCCGCACGAGGACGCAGCGGCCCTCCGGCGTCACCGCCAACACATTCACCCAATCCGGGGCTTGGATAACGCTGAACTCGCGGGTGGTGCCGCGCGGGCCATGCCGGTACTGCACGCCCGTAACCTCGAACACCCGGGTTTTCAGCCGCGATTCCACTCCGAGCTTCTCCCAACGGGCTGGACCAAGCGACGGTTGATTCATGCGGGCACAAAAAAGCCCCCCGCCGCGGAGGCGAGAGGCTTTTTTAAAGTTTGCCTGGCCGACTTATTTCTTCGGCAGCTTGACCTTCTGACCCTGCTTCAGCTTGGTCCACTCGACGCCGGGGTTCACCGACATCAGATCAGCGAGCGCAACGCCGTGCGCGCGGGCGATCTTCGCGCCACTGTCGCCGCTCTTGACGATGTACTCGTCACCCGCGACCGCCGGGGCGCCGCTGCCACCCTTCTTGGACGCGACCGCCGGCTTCTTGGCGGCTTCCTCGAGCTTCGTCACCGACGTCTGGAGATTGCCGATGATCGTGCTGACCGTGTTGAACGCGGTCTGCGTCTCTTGATTCAGCTTCGTGATGTTCTGCTTGCTCTGCTCCGCGGCCTGCGCGGCGCTCGCAACCTGCTGCTCGATGCCGTCGATCTTATCGATCTTAACCTGGTGATCGGCCAACGCCTTGTTGGCCTTGGAGGCTTGCACGAGAGCAAAACCGCCGAGCAGCAGAGCGACAACGCCCACAATAATGCTGCCTACCGGGAGCATGCTGTTGTTTTCACGAGAAATGGTGTCCATGGAAGGGAAGGAAGGCGCCCAGCAGAAGCCCAACGCCCAGGGGACGCAAGAAGAGATTGTACGCCTGTATCAACCGGATCCACGCCGCCGCACTCCTGAAAAACGAAGGTTTTGCCGCCCTCTGTCCGCCGTATCCACCCTGTGATGGGGAGGCTACCCAGCACGGCGCCGAGCGCATGCGCCTCCCCCCGGCGGAACCCGCCCGGGTCGCGCCGTCACCCCGCGTCTGGCCCGTGCCCACAGACGGTCGTTGACACCCGCCGCCATCCGCAGAGGTTCGGGGGCATTCTTCGGGGTGTAGCTTAGCCTGGTAGAGCGCCTGCTTTGGGAGCAGGAGGTCGCGAGTTCGAATCTCGCCGCCCCGACCATTTTGGCGGACCCGTCGGCGCGCGGCCCACGTGCGCCAATCGGTTCTCGCCAAAAAAAACGCCCGCACGACGGCGGGCGCAAAGGGTTCGAGCAACTCGCGTCAGCTCACTTGCCCGGCAGCTTCAGCTGCACGCCGGCCGGAGCATCAGCCTTCGGCGCCGCCGGCGTGGCCGGGGCCACGGGCTTGGCAAAGGCCGCTTGCAGCGGCATCGCCCGACGGGCCCACACGCTCGCCGGGTCAATCTGGTTGAGCTGGTCAATGTACTTCTGCACGTCCGCCGCATTGCCCGCTTCCGCGGCGAGACTTGCGAGGTTATAGGCCGCCTCGGTGCGCACCGCCTTCAACTGCGCGGCGTCGTCCGCCAGCGCCTTGAGGCCCGCAATCGCTTCCACTACCTTGCCGCCCTGCACCTGAGCCAGCGCGCGACCAAGCTGGGCGCGGGCCGCGAGGGGATCCTGCTTGAGAATGGCAATCGCGCGGTCATAGCCGGCAACCGCATCGGCCGACTTCCCGGCCTTGTAGGCCTCGTCCGCCAGCTGCACCTCCGCGACGGCCGCCAGGGTGTGCTTCGGATGCTCGGCGATAAAGGCGCGCTGCTTTTCGGGCGTATTGGACGCCACAAAGGCGGCCTCGACCTTGCGCTCCCCTGCCCGCTGCACATACCCCCAGACGTCACGGCCGACGATCGCGACCAGAATCACCGCGCAGAGCACCAGGATCATCGTCCGGTTCTTCTGCCAGAAACGGCTCATCTGCTCTTCGAACGAGAGCGCGGGGACGGTGCTGGCCGGATTTTCCTGGGCGCCAGTGGGTTTCGAGTCGGAAGGGAGATTTGCGGCCATGGGCGTGGCGGTATTTTGCTTTGGAACCGAGGACGAGAGCAAAACCGCCCCTGCGTGTCCATGCAGGAAATCGTTGTGAAATTATTGTCGATCCCCGCGCCGGCCGGTTGGCCGGAAACCGAAGCCGGTGATGCACGTCATGAGTGTCGTGCTCGCCGCCCGGCTCATCTTCGCTCTCGTTCGCAGCCTCTGCTTCCTCGTGGCTGTCGTCTGCCTGCTCGTGGTCGCAGCCGTCGTCCGCTCTGAACCCGCCGAACTCGCCGAGCGCCCCCGACCTTGAGGGGCTAACCTGAACCCGGCGTCGCCCGTGCCGCCACGCGCTTGGATGCGCTCGCGGTTGCGCTCCAGCGTGCCGTGGCCGCTGACCGACACACGTCACGGTCGCGGTCCGGCGCCGCTCAATCGAACACCACGGTCTTGTTGCCGTACACGAGCACGCGGCTGGCCAGGTGCCAGCGCACGGCCTGCGCGAGCACGATACGCTCGAGATCGCGACCCTTGCGGACCAGGTCCTCCACGCCGTGACGATGCGTCACGCGGGCGACGTCCTGATGAATGATCGGGCCTTCGTCGAGGTCGCGGGTGGCGTAGTGGGCCGTCGCCCCGATGAGCTTCACCCCGCGCGCATGCGCCTGGTGATACGGTTTGCCGCCCGCAAACGCCGGCAGGAACGAGTGGTGAATGTTGATCACGGGGCAACCGACCTGATCGAGAAAGTCCGCCGACAGCACCTGCATGTACCGAGCCAGCACCACCAGGTCGACCTTCAGCTCCTTCAGCAGCGCCAACTGCCGCGCCTCGCCCTCGGGCTTGTTCGCCGCCGTCACCGGCAGGTGGTAAAACGTTAGGCCGTAGCCCTGCGCCGCCGCCGCCAGGTCGGTGTGGTTGCTCACGACCGCGACGAGGTCGCACGCGAAATCCCCCGCCTTCCAGCGCAGCACCAGATCATGGAAACAATGGTCGGCCTTCGATACGAAGACCGCCACGCGGGGCCGGTGCGTCGAGACCGACACCTGCGCCTCCATGCCCAGCGACTCGGCAAACGCATAAAAGTCCTCCGTGTCCCGCTGCTCCACGCCCGGCGCCCCGGTCGGCACCCATTCGATGCGCTGGAAAAACACGCCCGCCTCCATGTCCCGATGCTGGTCGGCGTGCAGGATGTTGCCGCCGCGCGCGAAAATCCAACCGGCAACCCGGGCGACCAGGCCGGGCTGATCCGGACCGTGCAGGAGAGCGACGAGCGTGGCGGACGACGTGGACATAAGGTCGGCAGGCTAGAGCCGTCCGCTCCGGCTTGTCACGCGCGGCGTACGTCAGCCCGCCGCCGGAAAAACGCATCGACGCCGCCACCACCGCCGCCAGCCTCCGAGTCACCCGCCGCAGATGAAACACTACATCATCGAGATCACCTACACCGCGCCGATCGCCGAGATCGAGAAGCACCTCGCGCAGCATCGCGCCCACCTGCAGACCGGCTACGACCGGAAACTGCTCCTCATGTCCGGTCCGCAGGAGCCGCGCGTGGGCGGGATTGTCGTCGCCCGCGCCTCCACGCGCGAGGAACTCGAGGCCTTCTGCGCCGTCGACCCATACCGCGTCGCCGGCGTCGCCACGTATCGCTTCATCGAATTCAGCCCGGTCAAGCACCAGCCCGACCTGGCGTGGTGGCTCTAGACTAGCCGCCCTCCGCGGCGCCGGCCCATCGCCGGCTACGGCCGCAGCACGACCTTGCCCGTCGTCGCCCGGCTCTCGAGCGCGCGGTGCGCCTCGCCCGCCGCGCGCAGCGGAAATGAGGCGCCGATCCGCACCTGCAGGTCCCGCGCCTCGATCCAGCGAAACAGCTCCGCGCTGCGCGCGCGCAACTCCTCCGGCGTGGCGACATACTCCGCCAGTTTCGGCCGCGTCAGGAACAGCGAGCCCTTCTCCGAGAGCAGCAGCGGCTTGAAGTCCGGGACGGCGCCGCTCGCGTTGCCGTACGTGACCATCAGGCCCCGCGGCCGCAGGCTGTTGAGCGAGCCTTCGAACGTTGCCCGGCCAACGCCATCGTAGACGACGTCCACGCCGCGCCCGCCCGTGAAGGCCCGCGCCGCCGCGGTGAAATCCTCGCGCGTGTAAACGCACACCGCCTCCGCGCCCGCCTGCTTCGCCAGCGCCGCCTTTTCCTCCGCGCCGACCGTCGCCAGCACGCGCGCCCCGCGGCGCCGCGCGATCTGGATCAACAGCAACCCCACGCCGCCCGCCCCCGCATGCACGAGCGCGGCATGCCCCGCCTGCAACGGGAAGGTCGAGGTGGCGAGGTAATGCGCGGTAAGTCCCTGCACCATCGCAGCCACCGCGACGTCCGCCCGGATCGCCCCCGGCACCAGCACGACCTGCGCCGCCGCCGCGATCGTCTCCTCGGCATAGCCGCCGCGCGCCGCGGCCGTCGCCACGCGGTCCCCCACCTTGAAGGTCGTCACGCCCGCGCCGACCGAGGTCACGATGCCCGCCGCCTCCTGCCCGAGCACGTGCGGCAATGGCACCGGGTACAGCCCGCTGCGCCGGTACGTGTCGATGAAGTTCACCCCGGCCGCCTCGACGCGGAGGCGGATCTCGCCCGGCCCGGGCTCCGTCACGGGGATGTCGTCAACGCGCAGCCGTTCGATGCCGCCGGTTTCATGGATGCGGATCGCAATCATGCCGCTACGCGTACGCGCGCCACCGGCTTTGGCAACTCCGCGGGGCGCCGGCCGCCTAGCCGGGCCCCGGTCCCAGGCGGGACGCTCAACCCACCACGTTCACGCCGGTGCCGTGGTATTTCTGCAGCGGACGCACCCCGACCTGGACTTCCTTGAGCGCGCGAATGCCTTCCACCGCCGCGGCGGCGCCCGTGATCGTGGTCATGATGCACACGTTGTGGGCGTAAGCTGCGGAGCGGATCGCGTTCTCGTCCCGGCGCGGGATCATGCCGCCCGGGGTGTTGATGATCATCTGGATCTGGCCGTTCTTGATCAGGTCGATCGCGTTCGGCCGGCCTTCCTGAATCTTCGCGAGCTTCTTCACCGCCACGCCGGCCTCCGCCAGCGTCTTCGCGGTTCCGCTCGTGGAATAGATGGTGAACCCGAGTTGCTCGAGCGCCTTGGCCAGCTTCACGCCGCGCGCCTTGTCGCTGTCCTTCACCGAGAGGAACACGTTGCCCTTGGTCGGGAGACCCGGCTTGGCCGCGGCCTGCGCCTTCGCGAACGCGATGCCGAGGTTCTCATCCAGGCCCATCACCTCGCCGGTCGAGCGCATCTCCGGCCCCAGCGCGATCGTCGCCCCCGGGAACCGCACGAAGGGGAACACCGCCTCCTTCACGCACCAGTGCTTTGGGCTCTTCTCCCGAGTGAAGCCGAGGTCCTTCAGCTTGCGCCCGGTCATCACCTTCGCGGCCAGCTTCGCCAGCGGCACGCCGATGGCCTTCGCCACGAACGGCACCGTGCGCGAGGCGCGCGGGTTCACCTCCAGCACGTAGAGTTCGTTGGCCTTGATCGCGAACTGCACGTTCATCAGGCCGATCACCTTCAGCTCGCGCGCGAGCTCGTACGTCGCCTTCCGCACCGTCGCCAGCATCGTCTTCGGCAGCGTGTGCGGCGGCATCACCATCGCGGCGTCACCGGAATGCACGCCGGCGTACTCGATGTGCTCGAGCATGCCGCCGATCACGGCGGCCTCGCCGTCGCTGATGCAGTCGACGTCGAGCTCGATCGCATCCTCGAGGAACTTGTCGATCAGGACCGGCTTGCCGGGCATGACGTCGAACACCTGGCGCACGACGGCGCGCAGCTCCTCCTCGCTGTAGAGGATGAACATGCCGCGCCCGCCCAGCACGAAGGAGGGCCGGACCAGCACCGGGTAGCCGAGCTCGCCCGCCGACGTGATCGCCTCGGCCTCGCTCAGGGCGGTGCGGTTGTCGGGCTGCTTCAGCTTCAGCTTCTGCAGGATCGCCGCGAACAGCTTCCGGTCCTCCGCAATCTCGATGCTCTCCGGCGAGGTGCCGATGATGTTGACGCCATTGGCCTTCAGCGCGGTCGCGAGGTTGAGCGGGGTCTGCCCGCCGAACTGCACGATCACGCCGTCGCACTTCTCCTGCTGGTAGATTTCCAGCACGTCCTCGAGCGTGAGCGGCTCGAAATACAGGCGGTCGCTGGTGTCGTAGTCGGTCGAGACGGTCTCGGGGTTCGAGTTCACCATCACGCTCTCATAGCCGAGCTCGCGGAGCGCGAAGCTCGCGTGCACGCAGCAATAATCGAACTCAATGCCCTGGCCGATCCGGTTCGGGCCGCCGCCGAGGATCATGATCTTCTGCTTGCCGCTCGGCGGCATGATCTCGTTCTCGTCGCCGTAACTGGAATAGTAATACGGCGTGAACGCCTCGAACTCCGCCGCGCAGGTATCCACCAGCCGGTACGTGGTATGGATGCCGCGCGCCTTGCGCTCCGCCCGCACCGTCGCGAGGTCGCTCTTCAGCAGGTGCGCCAGCTGGGCGTCGGCGAAGCCGAATTGCTTCGCGCGCCGGAACGCTTCGGGCGTGATCGTCGCCAGCGTCTCGCGGCGTAGCGCCTCCTCCATCTCCCAGATCTCGCGGAGCTGATGCAGGAACCAGGGATCGATCTTCGTCAGGTCGAAGATGTGCTCGACCGTGTAGCCCGCCCGGAACGCGTGCCGGATGTAGAAGATCCGCTCCGCGTTCGGCGTGCCGAGCTTCGCGTTGATCACCTTCTCCTCCACCGGCTCGTCCCCGCCGTTGCGGCCGCCGCCAAATCCGCGCGCCCCGGTCTCGAGCGAGCGCAGGCACTTCTGCAGCGACTCCTTGAAGGTCCGGCCGATCGCCATCGCCTCGCCCACCGACTTCATCGCGGAGGTCAAGGTGGCGTCGGCGTCCGGGAACTTCTCGAAGGTGAACCGCGGGATCTTCGTCACCACGTAGTCAATCGTCGGCTCGAAGCTCGCAGGCGTCAGGCGGGTGATGTCGTTGCGGAGCTCGTCGAGCGTGTAACCGACCGCCAGCTTCGCCGCGATCTTCGCGATCGGGAAGCCGGTGGCCTTCGACGCCAGCGCCGAGGACCGCGACACGCGCGGGTTCATCTCGATCACCACCATGCGGCCGGTCTCGGGGTCGACGGAAAACTGGATGTTCGAACCGCCGGTCTCGACGCCGATCTCGCGGATCACCGCGAAGGACGCGTCGCGCATGATCTGATACTCCTTGTCCGTCAGGGTCATCGCCGGCGCCACCGTGATCGAGTCGCCGGTGTGGACGCCCATCGGGTCAAAATTCTCGATCGAGCAGATCACGACGCACTGGTCCTTGTGGTCGCGCATCACCTCCATCTCGTACTCCTTCCACCCCAGCAGGCACTCTTCCACGAGCACCTCGTGCACCGGTGAAAGCTCGAGGCCATTCGCCACGATCTGGTCGAACTCCTCCTTGTTGTACGCGATGCCGCCGCCCGAACCGCCGAGCGTGAAGGACGGGCGGATGATCAGCGGGAACATCGCCAGTTCATCGGCCGCGGCCAGCGCCTCGGCCATCGACTTCACCGTCCGCGAACGTGCCACATCCAAGCCGATCTTCAGCATCGCCTGCTTGAACAGCTCCCGGTCCTCGCCCTTCGCGATCGCCGCCGGCTTCGCGCCGATCATCTCCACGCCGTACTTCTCGAGGATACCCTGCTTGTGCAGTTCCATCGACAGGTTGAGCGCGGTCTGGCCACCCAACGTCGGCAGCAGCGCGTCGGGGCGCTCCGCCGCGATGATCCGCTCCAGAAACGCAACCGTAAGCGGCTCAATATAAGTTACATCCGCGAACTCCGGATCCGTCATGATCGTCGCCGGATTCGAGTTCACCAACACCACGCGATAGCCCTCCTCCCGCAGCGCCTTGCAGGCCTGGGTGCCTGAGTAGTCGAATTCGCAAGCCTGGCCGATGACGATGGGGCCAGCACCGATGATCAAGATGGTCTTCAGGTCGGAGCGTTTGGGCATGAGCGTAGATTTCGGCGAGGGTTGCGGCGGCACCAACACTCGGCAAGCGGGAAAGCGCCCACCAACCCGCCGGGAAACGCCCGGCGCCCCACCCGCTCAACTGGCTCGCATCAACTGCGTTTCGGCTCGCGCCCGCACTCGGACACCACGCTCAACCGAGCTTCGAAGGGTCAATACCCAACACCTTGGCAGCTGCGTCTTTATCGCCGTGGCTGGCATGCAGCACCATCGCGATGTACTGCTTCTGCTGACCCGCCAGGTACTCGTTCAACGCCGGCCAGTGCTTCAGTTCCCGCAGCCGCAACGGCAGCTGCTGCGAGGTTATGACACGGGACTCCGTCGTGCCGGTCATCTTGGTGATGACCTGGTGCAGCTCGGTCAGATTGCCGGGCCAGTGGTAAGCCGTGAGCACCGCCATGGCGTCGTCGGTAAACTCGATGACGTTGGCCTCGAAGAGCGGATTGGCCGACTGCGCCGTGTAGTGCTTCACCAGCAGCGGGATATCCTCCGGCCGATCGCGCAGCGCCGGCATTTGCACCGGCAGCGAGGCGACGCGGTAGAACAACTCGTCGTGGAACTTGCCCTCGTCGACCAGCTTCTCGAGGTCCTCGGTCGTGGTGCCGATCAGCCGGAAACCGTGCGCGGTGTTGCGCAGCACGCTGACCAGTTCCTTCTGCACCGGCGGCGTGAGACACTGGAGGTGCTGGAGGAAGAGCGTTCCGCCCTTCGCCTGCTTCACCCACGTGCCGCCCTCGCCGTTCTGCCCGAGCAGTCCCTCGCGAAAATGGGATTCCGAGCTCAGCGAACAATCGACGCGGAGGAACGCCGTCTCCGGCGCGCCGCTCGCGGCGTGCAGGATCTCGGCCACCGCGGCCTTGCCCGTCCCGTTCTCGCCCACCAGGAGCACCGGCGTACGGACGGTCGCGAGCTTCTTCACCTGTGCGATGAGCTTCGTGAGCTTCGTGCTCTTCCCGATCAGGCGCGACTCGACGTCCGCGGTCTTCACGCCCTGCGCCGCGCCGAGCGTCGCGCGCTCGGCCTGGAATTTTCGGAACTCGAGCCCCCGCCGCAGCGTGGCAATCAACTCGTCCACCCGGAACGGTTTCTGCAGGTAGTCGAACGCGCCGAACTTCAGCGCCTGGATCGCGCTCTCCGTCGACGCGTAGGCCGTCATGATGATCACCACGGCGCTCGGATCGTAGATCTTCAACTGCTTCAGCAGCGTGATCCCGTCCATCGGCTTCATGTCGATGTCCGCCAGCACCAGGTCGTGCTTCTCCGCCTTGTAGCGCACGAGCGCCTTCTCGCCATCCGTGGCGAAGGAGGTGGCGAAGCCCGTGGGTTGGATGACGGCTTCCAGCATCTCGTGAATCGAGACGAGGTCGTCGACGATGAGAACGGAAGGCATGAAGCAGAGGACGAAGAGCGCGAACGTTCCGGAACTCGGAGCGTGATGTCAACGAGGGCGACGCACGTTATTTCACGCCGCCGGCGACCGCGCCCAGTTGGAAGATCGGCAGGAACATCGCCATGACGATGCCGCCGACGACCACGCCGAGGAAAACGATGAGCATCGGCTCGATCAGCGACGTGAGCGCCGCCACCGTCGCCTCGCACTCCACGTCGTAGAAGTCCGCGATCTTGTTCATCATGCCGTCCACGTTGCCCGTGGACTCACCCGCCTTGACCATGTGCTTCATCATCGGCGGGAAGAAGGGATTGGCGGCGAGCACCTCGGAGACCTGGCCACCCTGGCTGACATGCTTGGCGATCTGCTCGCAGGCGTCCTCGATCTGCACCTTGCCGCTCGCGGCGGAGACGATCTCGAGCGTGCGCAGGATGGGCACGCCGGAGCGGATGAGCGTCGCGTACGTGCGGCAGAAACGGGAGAGCGCGATCTTGTGGACGAGGTTGCCGAAGATGGGCGCCTTCACGAGGAAGTTGTCCTTGATGCGGCGGCCGTTCGGCGTCTTCACGAACTTGTTGCCCACCCAGTAAACCGCATAGCACGTGAGGCCAATCGCCCACCACCACGACTTCAGGAAGTTGCTCAGGTCGATCAGGAACTGGGTCGGCGCCGGGAGTTTCGCGCCGAAGTCGGCAAACATCGCGGCGAACACCGGGATGACGAAGATCAGCAGCACGTTCACCAGGCCGATCGCGAGGCCGATAACGGCGATCGGGTACGTCATCGCCGACTTCACCTTCTTCGTCAGCTTGACCGTCGACTCGAAGTAGCTCGCGACCTTGCCGAGAATCTCCGCGAGCCCGCCGCTCGCCTCGCCCGCCTCGACCATCGAGACGAACAGCGTATTGAACGAGTTGGGAAACTTCTTCACCGCCGAGGAGAAGGAATTGCCCTGCGAGATATCGAGCCGCACGTCGCGGATCACGATCCGGAAGTAGGGATCCTCCGTCTGGTCCTGCAGCGCCTCGAGGCACTGCACGAGGGGAAGACCGGCGGTGAGCAGCGAGGCCAGCTGCTGCGTGAACATCGCCAGTTCGCCGAGCGGAAGCTTGTAGGTCTTCGCCTTGCGCTCGATCGCCTTCTGCTTCGCGAGCGCCTGCGCGGCCCGCACACTGCCCGTCTTTTTCGCCGCGGCGGCTGGCGAAGTCTGCGCCGGACCGGAAGGGGCGGAAGTGAGCAGTGCCATGGCGGGCACACAAGCGGAGCCCTTCCAGCGTCGCAACCCCATTCACGGCGACGCCTCCGTCAAAAAAGGGTGAGAAACCCGGAGGACAAAGCCGCTCCCGAAGCCGGCCCCGCGCCCGTCCGCCCGGCGCGCTCGCACGCCTGCCCGCCCCCGAGGAACTACTGTTAGACGGAGCAACGCTTTGCGACGCCCGGAGTCGTTCCGCAGCAATGGCGCTCGACACCCGGCCGATCCGCCCCGCCCGGAGATCCGCTCCTGACCGCCCCTGTTTGCCGCCCGCGTTCACCGCGATTCTCCCCCTTCCGACGGATACCGCCGAGCCGGGCCGCTCCGGCTCCTCCCTTGCATAAACTTCTATGACTGCCGCCTCGTCCTCCACCGCTTTGCCCGCGTTCCGCGACCCGCAACAGCCGATCGCCACGCGGATCGACGACCTCGTTGCCCGGCTGAATCTGCCGGAGAAGATCAACCAGCTCGTCCACGAGAACAACGCCGTCGAACGGCTCGGCATCCCCGCGTACAATTGGTGGAACGAGGCCTGCCACGGCGTCGGCCGCAACGGCCGCGCCACCGTGTTCCCGCAGGTCATCGGCCTGGGCGCCACTTGGAATCGCGACCTCGTCGAGCAGGTCGCCACCGCCATTTCCGACGAGGCCCGCGCCAAGCATCACGCCGCCCTCGCCGCCAATCGCCACGGCCAGTACCAGGGGCTCACGTTCTGGACGCCCAACATTAACATCTTCCGCGATCCGCGCTGGGGCCGCGGCCAGGAGACGTTCGGCGAGGATCCGTTCCTCACCAGCGAACTCGGCCTCGCCGTGGTGCACGGGCTCCAGGGCAAGGACCCGCGCTACCTCAAGGTCGCCGCCTGCGCCAAGCACTTCGCCGTGCACAGCGGCCCGGAAAGCGAGCGCCACGAGTTCGATGCCCAGCCCACGCCCAAGGACCTCGCCGAAACCTACCTCCCCGCCTTCGAGCGTCTCGTGCGCGGCGGCGTCGAGACCGTCATGGGCGCCTACAACCGCGTCCTCGGCGAGCCGGCCTGCGCCAGCAAATTCCTGCTCGGCGAAATCCTCCGCCGGCGCTGGGGCTTCCAGGGCCACGTGGTCAGCGACTGCGGCGCCATCGACGACTTCCACCACCATCATCACATCACGCGCAACGCCATGGAGTCGGCCGCGCTCGCGGTGCGCAATGGCTGCGACCTCAACTGCGGCTGCACCTACAACGACCTCGTCCTCGCCGTCCGCGAGGGCCTGATCACCGAGGAGGAGATCAACACCTCCCTGCGCCGCCTGCTCGCAACCAAGTTCAAGCTCGGCCTCTTCGATCCGCCCGAGCTCGTCCCCTACGCGCGCACCTCCACCCGCATCGTCGATTCGCCGGAGCACCGCGCCCTCGCCCGCCGCGCCGCCACCGAGTCCATCGTTCTCCTCAAGAACACCGGCGGCCTCCTCCCGCTGCGGCGCAACCCCGCCACGCTCCTCGTCGCCGGCCCCGCCGCGTCCAACGTCGACGCCCTCATCGGCAACTACGCCGGCATCAGCGGCCAGCTCATCACCATCATCGAGGGCATCGCCGCCGCCGTGGACGACAGCACCATCCTCGAGTACCGCGCCGGCTGCCCGATGGTCCACCAGCCCGCGCCCGGCCTCAACTACACGTTCGGCGTCGCCGACGTCGCCGAGGTCACCATCGCCGTCCTCGGCCTCGACCCGACCCTCGAGGGAGAGGAGGGCGACGCCGTCGGCTCCCTCTCCGGCGGCGACCGCGCCGTCATCGAGCTCCCCGAGATCCAGCGCGCCTTCCTCCGCGAACTGCGCCGGCACTCCAAGAAGCTCGTCCTCGTGCTCACCGGCGGCAGCGCCATCGCCATTCCCGAGGAGCACGAGCTCTGCGACGCCGTCATCCAAGTCTGGTACCCCGGCTGCGAGGGCGGCCGCGCCGTGGCCGACGTCCTCTTCGGCGCCGCCGCGCCCAGCGGCAAGATGCCGGTCACCGTGCCCAAGCGCACCGCCGACCTCCCGGCCTTCAACGATTACCGCATGCAGGGGCGCACGTACCGCTTCGCCACCGTCGAGCCGCTCTACCCGTTCGGCTTCGGCCTCACGTATGCATCTTTCCGCTACGACCCGCTCACGACCAGCACCCGCGAGCTCCGCGCCGGCGAGGCGCTGACGATCCGCACGGCCGTCGCCAACGAGAGCGACCGCGACGCGCTTGAGACCGTGCAGTGCTATGTGCTGCCGCCCGCCGGCTGGCCCGACGCCCCCCGCGCCACGCTCGTCGCCTTCCGCAAGGTCCTCGTCTCCGCCCGCGGCTGCACCGCCGTCGAGTTCACCCTGCCCGCCGACGCCTTCCAGCAGGTCAATGCCGCCGGCGAACGCGTCTGGGCTCCCGGCGCGTACCGCGTCGTCGTCGGCTCCGCCTCTCCCGGTCCCCGCGCCCAGGCCCTGGGCGCCGCCGCTCCGGTCGAAGCCACCCTCACTCTCCGCTAACCAGGCGTCGCAAGGGCGACCGCCCCCTCTTCAGCCCGGCCCCTGACCGCCTCCGCTGCGTCCGGAGTATCTGGACATTATTCCCGCGAGTATCCGGACATTATCCGAGTATCTGGACATTATCACCTAACCAATTGCCCATTATATAGTAATAATTGCACCCATCGTCCCCTCCTGCTCCTTCGGTTTTCGCGTGAGCGAAAACCGCTCAGAAGTCTGAGGAGCGCGGGCTTCGCCTTCCCTCCCACGGGTTTCATCGTGTCCACCCGGCCGGCCCGTGTTCGCGCGGTCAGCCCAGAATCCCGATGTCCCGCATCACCCGTCGCTTTCTCGCTGCCTGCCGCCGCGCGGCCATCGTTGCCCGCCCGCTGCGCACACCGCGAGCCGCCTTTTCGCGTCGGTGGACCGCGGGCCTGCAACTCGCCGGCGTCCTGCTGGCAACGCTCGTGATCGCGGCGCCGCTGCGGGCCGTGGTCGGCGAGCCGGCGTACGTCAGCTTTGCCCCGGCCGAAGGCGCCTTCGCCCTGGCCACCACCGACGCCACGGCCGGGATCGTCGTCGCCGCCGAGGACTGGCCGGGCGTAATCCGGGTCGCCCGCGATCTCCAGGCCGATATCCGCCGCGTCACCACCCGCACGCCCACGCTGACCGTCGGCGCCCCCACCAGCGCCTCCGGCGACGTCGTGCTCGTGGGCACACTCGGACGCGCCGCCTGGATCGACGAGCTCGTGCGCGCCGGGAAGCTGGACGTTTCTCCCATCCGCGGGCGCTGGGAATCCTGGGTCCGCCAGGTGATCGAGCAGCCGTTCCCCGGCGTCGCCCGCGCGCTCGTCATCGTCGGCAGCGACAAGCGGGGCGCGATCTACGGCACCTACGACTTGTCCGCCCAGATCGGCGTCTCCCCGTGGTACTGGTGGGCGGACGTCACGCCCGACCGCCACGATGCGTTGTACGTGGCGCCGCCGCGTTTTGTGCAGGGGCCGCCGGCCGTTCGCTACCGCGGCATCTTCCTCAACGACGAGGCGCCGGCGCTCACCAACTGGGTCCGCGCGAAATACGGCGACGCGCCCGTGCGCGACAAGCCGCCCGTCCCGCCGGGCATCGCCAACTACGGCCGCGAGTTCTACGCCACGATCTTCGAGGTCCTGCTCCGCCTGCGCGGCAACTATCTCTGGCCGGCGATGTGGGACAACGCGTTCAACGAGGACGATTCCGCCAACGCCGCCCTCGCCGACGAGTACGGCATCGTGATGGGCACCTCGCACCAGGAGCCAATGCTCCGCTCGCAAATGGAGTGGGACCGCCGCCACAAGGCCACGATCGGCCACTGGAACTACGCCCAGCACCCCGCGCTGCTCGAGGATTTCTGGCGCGAGGGCATCCGCCGCAACCGCGCATTCGAAAGCATCATCACCATGGGCCTGCGCGGCGCCAACGACACCGAGATGGCCGCCGGCGGCCCCGACGCCCACCGCGACCTGCTCGAGCATATCGTCGCCCGCCAGCGCGACATCCTCCGCCAGGAACTCACGCCCGACGTCGCCCGCGTCCCGCAGCTGTGGTGCCTCTACAAGGAGGTGCAGGACTACTACGAGGCGGGGATGCGCGTACCCGACGACGTCACGCTGCTCTGGGCCGAGGACAACTGGGGCAACGTGCGGCGGCTGCCCACCGCGGCGGAGCGCGAGCGCCCGGGCGGCGCGGGCGTGTATTACCATTTCGACTACCACGGCGGCCCGCGCAGCTACCAGTGGCTCAACACCAACCCGCTGCCGAAGATCTGGGACCAGATGGCGCTCGCCCACCAGTACGGCGCCGACCGGATCTGGATCGTCAACGCCGGCCACTTCAAGGGCTACGAGGTGCCGGTCGAGTTCTTCATCGACCTCGCCTGGAACCCCGCCCGCTGGCACGGCGGCAACCTCGATGAGTTCCTCCGCGCCTGGGCCACCCGCGAGTTCGGCCCCGCCGCCGCCCCGGAAGCCGCCGCCCTCGTCGCGGGCTACGCCAAGTTCAACGGCCGGCGAAAGCCCGAGCTCCTCGCCCCCTCGACCTACAGCCTCGTGCACGCGCGCGAGGCCGAGCGCGTCGTCGCCGACTTCAACGCCCTCGCCGCCCGCGCCCGCGCGCTCGCCGCCACGCTGCCGGCCGCCAAGCGCGACGCGTTCTACCAGCTCGTGCAGTTCCCCACCGAGGCGTCCGCCCTCGTCAACGAGCTCTACGTCGCCGCCGGCCGCAACGCCCTCTACGCCCGCCAGGGCCGCGCCAGCGCCAACGACTTTGCCGCCGAGACGCGCCGCCTCTTCCAGGCCGACCTCGATCTGATGGCGTATTACAACGGCGAGTACGCCGGCGGCCGCTGGGCCCATTTCATGGACCAGGCGCACCTCGGCTACACCACGTGGCGCGATCCGCCGCGCAACTCGCTCGACGCCGTCCCGCTCGTCACCCACCCGGTCCCCGCCGCCGCCGCGCCCGCGCTCGCCGTCGAGGGCTCCGAGGACGCCTGGCCGCAGCTCGCCGCCACCACCGCCACGCCCGTTCTCACCGCGCCCCGGCTGCCGACGTTCGACGCCGTCAACCGGCAGCGCTACTACATCGAATTGTTCAACCGCGGCGCCGCGCCGTTCACCTTCACTGCCACGCCCAGCGCGCCGTGGATCCGGCTCAGCGCCCGCGAAGGCCGGGTCACCGGCGACCAGCGTCTGTGGGTCTCGCTCGACTGGCCGTCCGTCCCGCCGGGCGCCCCCGAGGGCAGCATCGAATTCCGCTGCGGCGCCGTCCGCCTCACGGTCGGCGTCAGCGCGTTCCGGCCCGCCACGACGCCCGTCGCCGGCGCGTTCGTCGAGAACAACGGCGTGGTCGCGATCGAGGCGGAACACGCCGCGCGCCACCGGCCGGCGGCCAACGGCCGTTGGACGCGCATCGCCGACTACGGTCACACGCTTTCCGGGCTGCGCGCCGAGGCGCCGGCCAACCAGCCGCCGGCCACGCCCGGCCAGGACGCAGCACTGCTTGAATACCGTGCGCACGTCTTCGCTGGCGGCCCCGCGGAGCTCACGCTGACGTGGAGCCCCACGCTGAATTTCATGCCCGACCGCCCGATGCGCTACGCGGTCGCGATCGACGACGCGAAGCCGCAGATCGTCACGCTCGTGGCCGCCAACTTCCGCGCCGAGCACCACAACCGGGAATGGGAAAAGGTGGTGGCCGACAACGCCCGCCGCTCGACCACCCGGCACACGCTCGCCGCTCCCGGCGAGCACACGATCCGAATCTGGATGGTCGATCCCGGCCTCGTCCTGCAGCGGGTCGTCCTGCATCGCACGCCCCTGCCGCCCACCTACCTCGGCCCCGTCGAAAGTCTCCGCGCGCCTTAGCGCCGCTGGCGCCGGCCTCATCCCCCACTCCGGCTCGCGGCTCGCCGAGCTATCGCCCACTTCCGCCGGAATTGTCCTTCGCCGCGATGTAGTAGTGGTTGTCGCCATCGTCGCGCCCTTGCGCGATGACGCTCATCCCTTCCGCCGCCAGGAGGCGCGTGTAGCCGGCGGCACCGAGTGACACGGAGCTGCCGCCGGTCAGCGCATCCGTCCATTCACAGGCTTGGTGCGGCGCGGTAAACAGCAGCAGGCCTCCCGGCGCGAGGGCGCGGGCCGCCTTGTGGATCAGGAGAGCCTGGACGTCGGGCGGGAGCAGGAACACCACTCCCCACGCGACCACGCCAGCAAACGTGCGCGCAAAGAAGTCGGATTCCTCGATGGTGCTGCACGCCGTGACGGCGTGCGGAAACCGCCGGCGAAAGTCCGCCAGCAGCGTCGGCGAGGCATCAAGGCCGTAGACCACCAACCGCTCGTCAACGAGCACCTGCGAAACGGGCACGCCATGCCCGCAGCCGACATCGAGCACACTGGCGCCCGACGGCAGCCGGCGCGCCCAGGTCCGCACCACGGCTTCACCCCGGTTCGAACGCGCGCCCATGAACGCCGCCGCGCTGGTTTCGTAGCCGTTGGCGCGGTCAGGAGCATTCATCGCCGGCAAATCGACACCGGTCCGTCGAAATTGCCAGCCGGCGGCCGCACGCCCGGGTCCGTCGCATCAGCGCGCGAAGCGCACCTCCGTGCGCGCCCCGGTGTAGAGAAGGCTCTTGGCCAAGGATTCCGGGCCCGCGATGAGAACCACCTTGAGTTCACGCTGCCGCACCAGCCCCGGGAAGGCCCCTTGGCGCGCTTCGACCACGAGCGTCCTGTCCGCGTCGTGCCACACGAGATCGAACGTCGCGCGTTCCCCGCGTTCATAGGCGTACGTCTCGTTGTCGTCCTCGTAGAGGGTGAACCTCGCGTCCGCGCCCGCGTAAACCCGCACCTCGTAAGGGGCATCCAGACGCTCGGTGGCGTATTGCACCACCGGCCCCATCGGCACGATCGAGCCCGCCCGCGCGTACAGGGGGAAGGTGTCCAGCGGACACTTCTTCGTCACGGTGGCCCCGCCCTTGAATCGTTTGCCGGTCCAGAAGTCGTACCAGTCGGTTCCCGCCGGAAGATACGTCTCCATCGTGTTGTCCACGTCCTTGGATCGGCTGGCGAGGGCGCGCAGCTCCTCGGGCGAACGCCACGTCAACCGGAAGTACCGGCCGTACGTGCCTTGGTAATACTCCGCTCGGAGCGCCACGGGCTGGCCTTTCTTCAAGGCGACCTGGGCACCGCGGTAGCGCTTCGGACCCGACGACCAGTCGTCCACGATCAATTTCCCATCGAGGTAGAGCCTCGCCCCGTCGTCGTATTCCGCGCCGATCTCGTATGTCCCGTCCTCCGGCGCGGTCAAAAACCCGGACCACCGCGCCGAGAAATGGTCGAACCGGTCCAACCCGGGCGGGGGATTCGCCAGCGGCGGGCCGGGCCACGCGTGCTCCACCGTGGCATCGATCGTCTTCCCAGCGGGCGTCTGCAGGTTGATGTCGGCGTAGTACTGCACCGCGAGTCCCGCTTCGCCCTCCGGGGTCTTCAGGGCCTCGTTTGGGATCGTCGGCGGCAACGGGTCGCCCCGGTGGTACATCGCCCGCGTCACGGGATGCACCAGCAGCGCCGGGCCGAACATGAAGGCGTCGTCGCGGTGCCGCACGGCCGGGTCATCCGGGAAATCCATCGGCAGGCCCCGCATCAGGGTGTAGCCCCGCGCGGTCGTCTGCCACGCGAGGGAGTAGATGTAGGGGAGCAACGCATACCGCAGCTCAGCCGCCCGGCGGAGCGAGGCGTAAAGCTCGGGAGCCGATTCCCTGAACAGGTAGGGCTCGCGCTCGATGCTGGTGCCGTGGATCCGGTAGATGGGATTGAACGCGCCGAACTGGTTCCACCGCGCGTACAGCTCCTGGTACTCGGGGTTCTTTTCCTTGCCCGGGTAGTTCACGAAGAACCCGCCCGTGTCCTGGCTCCAGTACGGCAGCCCGGCCATCGCGACGTTCACCCCGCCCGCGATCTGGGCACGCAACGTTTCCCAACTCGCAGTCGTGTCGCCCGACCACGGCACCGCCGCATAGCGCTGCTGCCCGGCCCAGGCGGAACGCGTCAGCGTGAACACGCGCCGGTCACCGCTCGCCCGCTGCCCCTCGTAGGTGCCCTGCGTCGTCACCAGCGTGTACGGGTTGAGGTAGCGCGTGAAGTCCCCGAGGGCGTTGACGCCCAGACCCTTGATGTCGCGTTCCACCTCCGCGGGATCGTGGCACGCGCCGCCGACTTCCACCTCCGTGCCATCCATCCACAGCGCGTCCACGCCGACATCGAGCAGCCCTTGCTTGATGTGCTTGAAGTAAATGGCCCGCCCCTCGGCGCTGAACGCGTCGTAGATTCTCGCCCGCTGGGAGATCCAGTGCAGCGGCGCGAACCGCAGCCCGTGCTGATCGAGTTCCCGGGCAAGGGCAGTGTCGTTTCCCACCGAGGGCCAGATCGAGTTCATGAGTTTGACGTGCAGCTCTTCGTGCAGCGTCTTCGTCAAGCCCGCCGGATCCGGAAACCGCTCGTGGTCCCAGATCATCCCGCTCCAGGTCCCGTCCTTGTCCCCGCCCCAGTATTGCCAGTCCTGCACGATGAAATCCAACGGGAAGCGGTCCTGCCGAAAGCTCCGCACCACCTCCAGCAGCCGCGCCTGCGTCTTGTAGCGTTCCTTGCTCATGAACAACCCGTACGCCTGGCGCGGGAACATCGGCGCCGCGCCCGTGAGCCGCCGGTAACCGGCGATCACGTCGTCCATCGTCGCCCCGGACACAAAGTAGTAATCGACGCCCGCCGGCGCGCTCTCGGCCCAGAGCGTCGCGCCCGCCGCCTCGTCGCGAAAGGTCATCTTCGAGTAGATGTCCCACAGGATGCCGTAGCGGCGGGTCGAGGTCAGGAACGGCACCACGCTACCGATGTTCGTCTGGACCAGCAGGACCTCCTTTCCGCGGTAGTCCATGTAGGACTGGTTGTACTGGCCGAGGCCATACAGCGATTCGTCCGGGGCCAGCGTGAACGTCGTGCTGACCTCGTACGTCGGCGCGCCAGAGATCGTGACGGGTTTGATCGCCGCGGGCCGCCGCTGGTGCTCACGCGTAAACAGCTGCCCGCGCGCGTCGAAAAACGAGAGCGCGCCCGTCGTCTTGTCCGCGACCACCCGCAGCCGGGACGACCGGACCGAGAGCTCCGCCGGCGCTTCTTCCACCGTCAGCGCCACCCGCTCCGGCCGCGCCATCACCGCCAGGCTCGGCTGCGTCGTGTACGTCGCGCCGAGGTTCGCCGTCACGCGCACCACGCCATCCGTATAGAAGAGGACGTTCTTCACGACCCCGCCGACGGCGAACTGCACGCCGTGCTCGAGCGGCACGAACGCAAAGGCGCCGGCCGCCGGGCGCACCACCGCCTCAGGCTGGCCGGCGGGGTCGAGTCCGCTCGCCGCCGCCCTCGCTCCAGGCAGGCCCAACGGGGCGAGGCCGACGGACAGCAACAGGAACACCTTGGTGAATGAGGTCTGCATGGGGTTGAGCGCAGAAGCACACCGCGCGAAATCGCGCCCAACTTAGGTTAGTCCGTCCTCCCAGCCAGCCCGAAGCACTTGGACGTCCAGCAACGTCGCCGCCGTGCGCACGATGGGCGGCGGCTTCGGCCTCACGAAGGCGTTCTACATCACGAAGCAGTTTGGCGGCCGGTTCTTCATCGCCTCGGAATGCGGCGTTGGCACCCGGATCCGCATCTTGCTGCCCCGTCCCTCCGACGCGCACGCGCGGCCCTCCGCCCAAGCGCAGGAACCCGACACAGTGTCGAAACACCCTCCGCTGGCCACAGCCACCGCGTAGTGCAGGGCCGAGGAGGTCTAATCTTCGCGCGGGAAAAGGCGTGGCGCGGAGGGGCGGGGGCGGCTAGCGTCCGGGGCTTTTCCACCGCCCATGAAACTCGGACTCGGCCTCTACCGGCACATGCTCACGCGCGAGAACTTCCTCTTCGCGCGGCAGGCCGGCGCGACCCACATCGTTGCCCACCTCGTCGACTACTTCCGCGGCGGCGCCCACGCCTCCCGCGACGACCAGCCCACCGGCACCGACTTCGGCTGGGGCCTCGCCGGCGACCCCCACCAGCTCTGGACCACCGCCGAACTCCTCGCCCTCCGCCGCGAGGTCGAGGCCGCCGGGCTCAAGCTCGAGGCTATCGAGAACTTCGACCCCGCCCACTGGCACGACGTGCTCCTCGACGGCCCCCGCCGTCCGCAGCACATCGAGAATGTAAAGACCCTCGTCCGCCGGCTCGGCGAGGCCGGCATCCCGATCATGGGCTACAATTTCAGCGTCGCTGGCGTCGCTGGCCGCACCCGCGGCAACTACGCGCGTGGCGAGGCGCCCTCCGTCGGCATGGAGGGGCCCTACGACGCCCCCATGCCCAACGGCATGGCGTGGAACATGGTCGTCGATCCCAACGCCCCCGCCGGCAACGTCCCGTCCGCCACGCCCGAGCAGCTCTGGGACCGGCTCCAGCGTTTCCTCGACGAGGTCCTTCCCGTCGCCGAAGCCGCCGGCGTCCGACTCGCCGCCCACCCCGACGACCCGCCGCTGCCGACCATCCGCCAGCAACCGCGGCTCGTGTACCAGCCGCGGTATTACCAAAAGCTCATCGACCTCAACCCCAGCCCCGCGAACCAGCTCGAGTTCTGCATCGGCTCCCTCGCCGAGATGACCGAGGGCGACGTCTACGAGGCCGTCGACCAGTACAGCCGCCAGCACCGGCTCGGCTACGTCCACTTCCGCAACGTCCGCGGCAAGGTCCCCACCTACAAGGAGACGTTCATCGACGACGGTGACGTCGATATGCTGCGCGTGCTCCACATCCTGAAGCGCAACGGCTTCGAGGGCGTCCTCATCCCCGACCATACCCCGCAGATGTCCTGCGGCGCCCCCTGGCACGCCGGCATGGCTTACGCGATGGGCTACATGAAGGCCGCGATGAAGTTCACGGGCGCGGATTAATCCGCCTGATAACGGCGCCCCGCGGCGCAGTATCCGCGGGACACCCACCCCGCCGCCATGCCAGTGTCGGCGGCCCGCATGAGCGCCCAACTGCACATCGACCACCGGTCCTGCCCCGCCCCGGTCGGCCGCTCGCTGTTCGAACTCGCCGAGGGCGCCGGCGTCCACGTGCCGAGTTCCTGCGCCCGCCAGGGCCGCTGCAAGGAGTGCGTCGTCGAAGTCACCGCGGGCATGGAGCGACTCACGCCGCCCACCGCGGACGAGGCCCATCTCGCCGAGTCCTACCGGCTCGCGTGCTGCGCGCGCGTCGCGGCCGAGGAAGGCGAGATCCACTGCCACACGATGCGGCGCGGCACGATGCGCATCGAGCGCGACGCCGCCGACCTGCCGACCACCGGCGCGAGCACCGCGCTCGACCCGGCGGTCACGCGCGAGGGCGACCGCGTGCTCCTCGAGGGCGTCGAGATCGACCGCCGCGCCGGCCCGCTCCACGGACTCGCGATCGACATTGGCACCACGACCGTCGTGCTCCGGCTCGTGAATCTCGAGACCGGCGACGTCGTCGCCGACGCCTCCTTCGAGAACCCGCAGCGCTTCGGCGGCTCCGATGTGATGGCGCGCATCCATTTCGACTCGGTCGACCGCACCCACGCCCTCCAGCGCGCGCTGCTCGGTTATCTCAGCCGCACGATCCAGGAGTTTCCCGTCGATCCGCAGTCGATCTACGAGGTCGTCATCGCCGGCAACTCGACGATGCGCGACTTGTTCTTCGGGTTGTCCGTCCACCCGATCGGCCAGAGCCCGTACCAATCGATCACGGAGATCGAGGTCGCGGCGGGCCGGCGCGCCTCAACCAGTGTCAGCGTCACCGCCGACCACCTGCGGCTGCCGATTCATCCGCGCGCCCGCGTTTACGGTTTGCCGATCATCAGCGGCCACGTCGGCGCCGATGCGGCGGCGTGCCTGCTCGCGATCGATCTCGCCCACGAGGAGCGCGTGGTGGCGATGATGGACATCGGGACCAACACCGAGCTGCTGCTTGGCAACCGGCACAAGATCTTCGCGGCGTCCTGCCCCGCCGGTCCCGCCTTCGAGGGCGGCCAGATCGCGTTCGGCATGCCCGCGCTGCCCGGCGCGATCGAGGAAGTGCGCATGAATGAGGACGGCACCTTCGCGATCAGCGTGATCGACAACGCTCCGCCCGACGGCCTGTGCGGCTCGGGGCTCGTCGATTTGCTGAGCGAATTGCAGCGCACGGACCGCATTAATCCCATCGGTCGCTACACCGACGGCGCGCGGCAGATCGTCGTGAGCAACGCGGGCGAGCGGCCCGTCACGTTCAGCGAGGCCGACATCAATGCGCTCGCGCAGGCCAAGGGCGCGAACGTCGCGGGCCTGCGCATTGTGGCGGGCGACTACGGTGTTTCGTTTGCGGACATCGAAATCTTCTACGTGGCCGGCGGCTTTGGCCGGCATCTGAATCTCGATTCCGCGCGCCGCATCGGACTCATTCCCGACATTCCCGATGCGCGCATTCGGCAGATTGGAAATGCGTCGATCGAAGGCGCGATGCGCGCGCTGCTTTCGCGCACGCGCCGCGCGGAACTCGAGGAAATCGTGAAGCGCGTCTCGCATCGCCGCCTCGAAACGCACCCGCAGTTTTTCGACATTTTCGTCGAAGGTTGCCTGTTCCAGCCAGTCTCCGCCACCGCCTAGCGCACAACTCTTCCTCTTACTCTTCCTCTTTCTCCCTGAAGAACAGCCGCCTCGATCTTCGTCACGGAGTTCACCGAGTTCGGAGGAGGGCACGGAGGAAAACCGCCAGAATTTCGTGACGAAGATCGCGCAGAGTTCGTTCAGGACTTCGTGAGTGCCTCGTGCGGGATTCCGTCAGTTCTCCTCCGTGTCCTCCTCCGAACTCCGTGCGCTCCGTGACGAAAAATGGCCTTCGGAGTGAGGGTGAGAGTGAAAGTGAAAGTGGAGAGCCACTCGCAGGGAGTACGTGGCGGCGTTCTTGTGATCGCGGCCAGGTCCTCGGTATCCTCCTCCGAACTCGGTGAACTCCGTGACGAAGACCGGAACTCACGAATTCCCGATTCGAATCCGCCCCAATCTTCGTCACGGCGCGCACAAAAAACCGACGCGACGCCGAGAAAATCCTACAAAATTCGTTCGCGCCCTCCTGTTGTTTTCGCCGCCGGCGAAAACAAAAGATCCGGACATTATGAAAAAGTATCCGGACATTATTCCGGAGTATCTGGACATTATCCCGTTAGACGTTGCTAGAACGTGAATTATAATTGCAGCCATCGACACCTTCTACTCGTCGGTTTGGCCGCGGTTTTGCGGGTGGACACGTGAGAAGATTCGCCCCGCAGTGCGAATGACACCGGGAGTGCCAAAGGCACGGTGACCGAATGCGCGCGCCCCGGCTGCAGACCAGCCGCCAAATTCACGCGCCCCCAAGGGGCTCTCGCGCGCAAGCAGGCGAACGCAGCCTGATGGAAAAACCGCGCCCCATCGGGGCGCGAAAAGGGCGCGGACCGCACGCGATCCTAACGAACGCCGTCCCCATTCGCGCGCCCACCTCCCACCGACTTCAACCTTCTCTCTCACCTCGGGGAGTCAGCCCCGCGTTCACTCCCGGGTGTCAGCCCGAGTGCGCCGACCACACTTTCACTCTCACTCTCACTTTCACTTTCACTTCGGGGCGCCGCGCCCGACCGCCCCGAGCTCACTTCGCGGCGTCACCGCCGCGAGTTGAATTCCGCGAGCGCGGACTGCATCGCGACGATGTTTGCGCGCGGCATGCCGGGGCTCGTGCCACCGCCGACGGAGAGGATGATGTTTTCGCCGCCGCTCTTCTCGAGCACATCGAGCGTGGCCGCGCGCACCTGCTCGGGCGTGCCGCGCACTCCGACCTCCAGGGGATTCACATTGCCCATGAGACACAGGCGGCGACCGATGCGCGCCTTCACGTCGGCGATGTCGGTCTGCTTGCCCCAGTTGAGCACGTTGAAGCCGACGTCGGGCAGATGTTCGAGGCACTCCTCAATGTTGGCGTCGTTGTGATAAATCTTCACCCAATCGGCCGGAAACGCGTCGCAGATCCGCTTCAGGTACGGATGGCAGAACTCCTTGTAGTGCTCCTCGCCGACGAAACCCACGAGGTCATCGAGCAGGAAGATGGCCTCGACATCGCGGCCGACGGCCGCGGCCTGCGCCTTGAGCCAGTCGATGATCAGGCGCGTGCAGAGATCGAGGAGCTTGTGCGCGTACTCAGGCTTCTCGACGAGATCCATCATGAACTCGGTCGTGCCGCGCACGAACCCGGCGGTGCACATCGGACCGCGCGAGGTGACGATCGGGAGGATTTCGCCGGTGTCCCAGATGCGCTGCTTCTGCATCCGGATGCGCTGCAGCGTGAGCCCCATGAAGGCGTCGGCCTCGACTTCGTACGGCGGGAGGCGGTCGACGTCCTCGATGTTGAAGAGCAGCGGCAGATCGCTCGGCGTGTTGTTCTCCCAGAACTTGATCTTGGCGCCGAGCGCGGAGGGTTCGGCCGCCATGCCGTACTCCGGCCACCAGCCGGGCACGAAGGTGATGTCCGGGAACTCCTGGTGCACCTGATGGTGCGCGCGGAACCACGTGTCGGGGTTGAGGAAAAACTCGGCGTGGCTGACGCCCACGTAGCCCGGCAGCCAGGGGCTGTCGATGATCATGGCCATCGGGATCTGGGGCAGCTTTTCGCCGCGGGCGGCGCGCTTGAACGTGGACCACTGGGAAGGAGTCATGGCGGGTAAGGGCGAGAGTCGAAGGGCGGGAGGGCGCTGGTTGTACGCGGCGACGATCGCGATGTCACGGATGCGCGCGGTTCAACCTATAGCGCACACGGATTTCGGCGGGGCCGAAATCCGTGAAGTGGGGCTTTGTGCGCGCCGCGCGGCGCGGCGCGACCGAACCACAGAGGCACGCAGGCCGGGGCGGGGTTGGCCGAATAGGGGCCGCGAACCCGCGGGCGGGTAAGGCAGAGGCGACTAGCGCGCGGCGGCGTGGGCGTCGACGGCGGCGCGGATGGCGCGCGTGTGGTCGGGCGTGCTGCCGCAGCAGGAGCCGACGATGGCGGCGCCGGCGGCGAGCGCGGCGGGCACGGCCTTGGCCATGTCGGCGGGCAACTGACGATAGACCAGGCGTCCCTGCTCGAGGACGGGCTGCCCGGCGTTGGGCTGCACCATGATCGGCAGCGCGCAATGCTGACGGAAAAGGGCGGCGACCTCGGCGGCCGCCGGCATGTCCATCCCCGCGCCGCAGTTCAGCGCCACGATGTGCGCGCCGTGGGCAACGATCACCTCGACGGCCTGTTCGGGCGACACGCCCATCATCGTGCGGAAGGATTTGCCATCCGGCGCGCGGTCGAAGGCGACCGAGCCGATGATGCACGCGGCCCCGGCCTGTTTCGCGGCGTCGATGGCGAGCCCGAGTTCCTCGAGTGCGGTCTGGGTCTCGATGATGACGGCGTCGACGCCGGCAGCCACGAGTTCCTTCGCCTGTTCGAGCAGCGCGGCGGAAGCGTCGACGAGCGAGAGGTCGCCGTAGGGTTCCAGGAGCACGCCGAGCGGGCCGATGTCGCCAAGGACGAAGCCCGGCTTGCCGCCGAAAGCCTCACGCGCGAGCCGCGCCCCGGCGCGGTTGATGGCGGCGAGATCCTTTTCGAGCCCGTACTTGGCGAGGCCGATGCGGCTGGCGCCAAAGGTATTCGTGATGATGCAGTCCGCGCCCGCCTCGACGTAGCGCCGCTGGATGGCGAGGACGCGGTCCGGATGGGTGAGATTCCAGGCCTCACCGCAGGCGCCCTGCTCCAGGCCGGCGAGCATGAGTTGGGTTCCCATCGCGCCGTCACAAACGAGCCGGCGGGTGCGGATGATGTCGTGCAGGAGAGTCATGGGCGGAACGAAGAAAGTTCACCGCGAGCTGAGCTTCCCTCGCCGCCATTGGCAAGTGGCGGCTGCGCCCGCCGGCAGCCCGGTTGCAGGTTCGAAAGTTGCACGTTGGCAGGTCGGAAGTTGGCAAGTTGCAGGTCGCGCTGACGGGCGCCGCAGTTCCAAGTGGGCAAGTTGGCAGGTTGCAAGTTGGGAGGTCGGAAGGTTGCAGGTCGACAAGGCGCCAGCGCCGTCACCCGTCGTTCGCGGCTCCCCACTTTCACTCTCGCTTTCACTTTCACTCCGAAGGCCGTTCTCGTTCTTCGTCACGGAGTGCACAGAGGCCGGAGGATGACACCGAGGAAAACCGTCAGAACTCCACTTAGGCACTCAACAAGCCTCGAAAAGAATCTGCCCAATCCTCGTCACGGAGCTCACAGAGGCCGAATGAGGACACGGAGGAAAACCGGCCGGAATATTGCCCCACCCGCCGAAGCCGCGGGCGCGTCGGTACGCGGACGGCAACGTGGCGCCCAGTTACGATGCGAGGAACGCCGCCACGCGCCGGCGCAGCCCCATGACCGCGCCGGCTTCCGTCATTCTAAATTCTGCATTCTCCATTCTGCATTAGCGCAGCGCAGAGGCGCTGCGCGTCAGCGCCTTAGTTCACTTCGTACACCTCGATCATGCCGGTGCCGGTGGTGTCGCCCTTGCCGCTGAGGATCGCGGTGTAGAGGCCGGGCTCGAGCGTGAGCAGGAGCACGGCGTCCTTGCTGCCGGGCAGCAGGCCGAAGGCGCCGGTCGGCATGGAACGCACGGTGATTTCATCGGCGGAGAGGCCGGAGGTCTGCGTGCCCCAGTTGTCATTCGTCGCGATCACCTTCTCGGAGTCGCGCAACGTCAGGATCGGGTCGGCCAGCGCGCCCTGGTTCACACCAAGGTCTGTCAGTCTGGGGCCGATGCCGCGGATCAGGACCCGCTTCGGCGTGTTGCCGGAGACGACCACGCCGGCCACCAGCACGTCCTCGCCGGTTCCCACCCAACCGCGCGTGGAGATGTTTGCCAGGTGCGGCTGGTCGGTGCCCGTCAGGTCGTCGCCGTCGTACACCTCCACCAGCGCCACGCCATGGCTGCCCGCCGCGGGCGTCACCATCACCGTGTAGATTGCGGGCGGGAGGTTCACGTACAGCGCCGCGTCCTTGCTCGGGTTCGGCAGCTCAAAGGCCTGCGTCCGCTTCGCCGCCGCCGCGATGTCCGCGGCATTCGCCTCGCTGCTCCAGTTGTCGACCTCCTTCAGCAGCGTCGATCCCTGGTACAGGCTCAGCTTCGGATCCGCGATCGGCTCCTTCACGCTCAGCTTCGAGAGCGTCGGACCGACCGCCCGGATCAGCACGTTGCGATTCGCCGAGCCGGAGATCACGAAGCCGGCCACCAATGTATTGAGTCCGTCGCCCGTGCGCCCGCGGCTCGAGATGTTGAACAGCCGCATCGCCTGCCGCACGCCGTCGCGCAGTCCGCCGAACTTCTGTCCGGAGAACCCGGTCTTGTCCGCGATCACGCGCACCGAACCGCCGCCATCGATCGTGACGGTGAGTTGCGCCCCGCTCGCCGGCGTGAGCGTCATCTGACCATTGGCAAACGTGCCCAGGCCGCCGGCGGACGTGTTGCCCGAGTAGGCGAAGAAGACCGCGCGGCCGTCCGGCGCCACGATGCCGTACGAACCGCCGAGCGCGCCGTTGAGCGGCGGCACCACGTAGTAGCCCGCCAGCCCGCCGCTGCCCGTTGGCCGGCTGCCCGTGAACGTCAGCTCCAGCGGATACACCGAGCCACTCAATGTGCCGTCGACGTTGATCACGCCGGAGACCAAGCGCCCCGCACTCGTGCGCGGATCAAGTGCGTTCGCGATAAACGTGCCGTCGCGCCCAAGGGTGACGTTCTCGCAGAGCAGCCCGCCCTCGTTTGTGCCGAGAACATTGCCCACCAGCACCGCCGAGCCGTTCGCCCGTACCAGCAGCGCCAGATCGCCCCCCGCGCCACCCGTCCCAAGCTTCGCCAAGTACACGCCCGCAAACGCCTCCGCGCCCGCGCCGAGATTGGAAACCGTCAGGTCCGCATTGAGCACGGTGAACGACGGGAACCCCTGCACCGACGTCACCACCACCAGTTGCTTGTCTGAGATGGCGAACACCCGCAGCGGCGTGCCGGGGAGATCCACCGTCCCGTCCAGCAAATACGTCACCTCCGACCAGCGCTGCACCTGCGCCGTACCGGCAGTGCCCACCCGCAGGGAGTAGAGCCGATTCCCGAGCCACGCTCCATCCAGGATATTGTTCGCCAGAGCGCCCAACGGCTTCAGATCGGCGCTCAACACGCGCCCATTGCCCGTCGCCATCAAAGTACCTTCGGCATTCGGGCACAGCGGCATCGTCGCATCCGTCGATCCCGCCACGGCGTAACCGGGAATGCCTTCCGCCGTCGTCGCCTCGTATTGGAAGCCGGAGGAGTAGCGGGAGACCGAGTAGAGCCGCCGAAGCGCCGCGTTCCAATACAGCCCGAGACCAGAGCTCTCATAGCTGGTGGAGAAAACGAACTGCCCATTCGCGTCGAACCCCATCCGGTTATACCCCGTCGAGCAAACCAGGAGACGTTCAATATCCATTACGCTCCCGAAGGAGTAGGGGTGGACAGCCACGGCCGTCTCCGTAGGCGTGCTTAAAGTCAGCGGCACCGCGGTAAGGGTGCCGTCTTCGTACTGCAGGAGCGTGCGCGTCCCCTTGGGATTGGACGTAACCAGACGCGGACTCCCGCGCAGCGGCACAGCGCTAAGGTAGCTGCGCGTGGACGTGGACCAGCGCACCACGGCCTGCTTGGTGCGGCTGACGATCTGCACAACGCCATCGCCGAACGCCACTCCGTCCAGCGACATCCGTTCCCCCTGCCCGGTCGTGACGGGGCGCGGGATGGGAGCGACGAACGCCGCCGGAGCCAGTTTGGCCACAGCAAACGGCAATGTGCCCGCATTCGCGCCGAAAACGAATACATCGGTGCCGCGGCCAAAGGCGCGGGTTGCGGCGAAGGACAGGGGCGCTCGTGCGGTCTCCGCGTAATCACCCGCGCGGAGCAGGTGGGCCATTCCCGCTCGAAGCACGACGGTCGCGCCGTCGCTCCGCGATACGAGATCCAGGAACGGCAAGCCGAGGGAGCCGGTGTACGCCAAGGAAGGGGTCGCGAACCGCGACCCATTGGTGGTGACCAACTCAGACCCTCCCGCGACGAGATGAAGCCGCTTAATACTATAGGAGTCGTAGGCGTCGTACGACGCGGTCGTGACATCGGTGAATGACCCATCGGAGGAGATGGTGAAGGCGGCCGGCCGGCTCGCCTCATTAGAGGTCAGGCCGTACCCACGGTTGGTCAACTGGGAGAACACGACCTTGTGCATGGCCGCCACCGTGGGTCCCGGCTGTAGGTTGCTCCGCCGCACGGACTGCAGCGTCGGCGAGTAATTCGGAGCGCCGCTCAGGTAATAGAGAAAGTCCCCGTGGGCATAGAGCTGCGTAATGTCGGCGCCGGCATTCAAAACCGGAGTCTCATCCACCAGGCTAGGTGAACGCCGGGCCAATGTCCGACCGTACGCAACGTACACCCCCTCCGTGGTGGGCAGGAACGCCGTGGGCACCTGTGTGGCGCTTAGGACCACGCTCGGCAGCCACTTTTCGGCAGCGAGATCGTAACGCTCGATTCGGCTGGGCTCGGTCGCGAGGAAGTACACGACCTCGCCGAGTTGGGCGACGCTCACCCATGGCGTCGTGTTACTCTCGTTCAACGCAACCCGGATTTCGCGCGAGATCAGGATGCCGCCGGGGCCCGTGACCCTGACCACGTAGGTGCCAAGGTCGGCGGCAGTCACGTTGTCGACCCGATAGTAGGCCGAGGTCGCTCCCGCAAGGGCCACGCCGTTTCGATACCACTGATACGTAAAGGGCGGAGAGCCGTAGACGCTCATGCCGCCGAGGTACAGCGAGTTCCCCAACGAGACACTCGTGTCACTGGGCCAGTACGAAACCTTCGGCGGTTCGGGCGGCAATACGGTCAGGCTGGCGTCGTTGCTGGTCGCGGTTCCGCCCGGGCCGGTGGCCTGCAGCGAATAGACACCGGCGTCAGACTCCTTCACCGCCGAGATGGAGTAACTGCTGTACGTTGCCCCGGCCAAAGGAACGCCGTTTTTACGCCACTGGACCTTCACCGGCCCAGCCCCGGTCGACGACCAGTATGCGGAAAAGCTGGCGTTCTGGCCCAAGGCCACACGGGCCGGCTTGGGTTGTTCGGTGATGGTCGGCGCCACCGGTTCCGATACCTTCACCACCGCCGCGTTGCTGGTAATGCTCCCCACCCGGTTCTTTACAACGACCGTATAGCTGCCGCTGTGCGTCGGCTTTGCCTCATAGAGATGGTAGTTCGCATCGACGGCGTTGGGGATAACCACCCCGTCTTTCGACCACTGGATGGTAAGTGGCGGGGTGCCGGCAACGCCCACCGACAAGTCCAGCGTACCGGCATACGGCACCGTCACACTCGCAGGCTGACGCGTGATGGTGGGAGCCTGGGCCGCATTGACCGTGACCGTGGCGGCGCTGCTGTAAACCGTACCCGCCGGATTAGTCACCGCCACGCGGTAAGCACCCGCGTCCGCGAACGCCGCGGCACTCACGGAGTAATAGGAGTACTTCGCGTCCTTGATCGGAGTACCGTCCTTCTCCCACTGGTACGTCAACGGCGAACTGCCGGACGCGTAAGCGCTGAGCTGAAAGGATTGTCCCTCGGCCACGGTGACCCCCTCCGGCTGTGTGTAAATCGTGACTGGCGTCGCGGGGTTGACGGTGAGGACCGCCTCGCGGCTGGTGGCGGAGCCGGCGGCATTGCTCACCTTGACCGAGTAATTGCCGGCATCAGCCAGGGCGATGTTGTTTATGAGCAACGGGGTGGTGGTCGCGCCGGGGATCGCCGTGCCGTTCTTGTACCACTGTATGGCAAATGGCGAAGACCCGGCGTTCAGGCTATAGCCGAACGAAACGGAGTTTCCCACCATCACCGTCTGGTCGTTAGGATAGCTGGGATACAGGACCGGAGCCACCGCCGCATTGACCGTCAGCGTGGCGGTCTGGCTGGTGGCAGAGCCTTGGCTGTTGGAGACCACGACCGAATATCCGGCGGCATCGGCGAGTGTAACTGCCGTCAAGGAAAGCACCGAGGTCGTCGCGCCCGCGATGGCCGTTCCGTCACGGCGCCACTGATACGTCCGCGGGTAACTGCCGTTGGCGGTGATGTAGAATGAAGCGTTCTGCCCCACGTAAACGGAATTGGAATAGGGCTGCGAAGAGATCGTCGGGGCCGCGAGCGCCCTCACCACCAGACTGGTGGTGGCCACGCTGGCGCCGGCGCTGTTCGTCACGGTCACGCCATACGTGCCGGCATCCGCCGCGACCGCGGCCTCGATGCGGTAGGACACCGCGGTCGCACCCGCCAGCTCTACTCCGTTCTTCTTCCACTGATACGTCTGACCCGCCCCGTCGCCATAGAACAGGACCGTCAGATTTACGAGCTGACCATTCTCGACCGTGCCGCCGCCGGAAATTCCCTGCAGCGACGGAGCGGTGGCGGCGGGACCAGTGCCGTTGTCCGACGGAATCACCGTCGGATCGATGGCGTACTGCCCATATAGAGCGCTGCCAAACAGGAATGCCGCCAGTAGCAGGAAACGACGTGCGTACATGGCGCGGAGCACACCATGTGCATTTAACGCCGTCAATCGTCCGGCCTCTCGAATTTCTATTACTACCGGCAGACCAACTCGCCCGCGCGCCGTTCTCGTTCGTCGTCACGGAGTGCGCGACGTGGCAGATCGCGACAATCCTCGTCACAGAGCGCACGGAGCCCGGAGGAGGACACCGAGGAAGAGCGCCAAGACTCCACATAGGCACTCACCAAGCCTCGAAAAGAATCTGCCCAGGCCTCGTCACGGAGCGCACGGAGGCCGGAGGAGCACACGGAGGAAAACCGGCCGGAATATTGCCCCACCCGCCGAAGCCGCGGGCGCGTCGGTACGCGGACGGCAAGGTGTTTCCCCATCACAACCAGAAGAGCGCTGCCACGCGCCCGCTTCGCGCCGGCGCAGCCCCATGACCGCGCCGGCTTCCGTCATTCTAAATTCTGCATTCTCCATTCTGCATTAGCGCAGCGCAGAGGCGCTGCGCGTCAGCGCCTTAGTTCACTTCGTACACCTCGATCATGCCGGTGCCGGTGGTGTCGCCCTTGCCGCTGAGGATCGCGGTGTAGAGGCCGGGTTCGAGCGTGAGCAGGAGCACGGCATCCTTGCTGCCGGGCAGCAGGCCGAAGGCCCCGGTCGGCGCGGAGCGCACGATGATTTCATCGGCGGAAAGGCCCGAGGTCTGCGTGCCCCAGTTGTCGTTCGTGGCGATTACTTTTTCGGAGTCGCGCAACGTCAGGATCGGGTCGGCCAGCGCGCCCTGGCTCACGCCGAGGTCCGTCAGGCGCGGGCCGATGCCGCGGATCAGGACCCGCTTCGGCGTGTTGCCCGAAACGACCACGCCAGCCACCAACACGTCCTCACCGGTTCCCACCCAACCGCGGGTGGAGATGTTTGCCAGGTGCGGCTGGTCGGTGCCCGTCAGGTCGTCGCCGTCGTACACCTCCACCAGCGCCACGCCATGGCTGCCCGCCGCGGGCGTCACCATCACCGTGTAGATTGCGGGCGGGAGGTTCACGTACAGCGCCGCGTCCTTGCTCGGGTTCGGCAGCTCAAAGGCCTGCGTCCGCTTCGCCGCCGCCGCGATGTCCGCGGCATTCGCCTCGCTGCTCCAGTTGTCGACCTCCTTCAGCAGCGTCGATCCCTGGTACAGGCTCAGCTTCGGATCCGCGATCGGCTCCTTCACGCTCAGCTTCGAGAGCGTCGGACCGACCGCCCGGATCAGCACGTTGCGATTCGCCGAGCCGGAGATCACGAAGCCGGCCACCAATGTATTGAGTCCGTCGCCCGTGCGCCCGCGGCTCGAGATGTTGAACAGCCGCATCGCCTGCCGCACGCCGTCGCGCAGTCCGCCGAACTTCTGTCCGGCGAACCCGGTCTTGTCCGCGATCACGCGCACCGAACCGCCGCCATCGATCGTGACGGTGAGTTGCGCCCCGCTCGCCGGCGTGAGCGTCATCTGACCATTGGCGAACGTGCCCAGGCCGCCGGCGGACGTGTTGCCCGAGTAGGCGAAGAAGACCGCGCGACCGTCCGGCGCCACGATCCCGTACGAACCGCCGAGCGCGCCGTTGAGCGGCGGCACCACGTAGTAGCCCGCCAGCCCGCCGCTGCCGGTCGCCCGGCTGCCCGTGAACGTCAGCTCCAGCGGATACACCGAGCCGCTCAATGTGCCGTCGCCATTGATCACCCCGGAGACCGTCCGCGCCGCGTTCGTCCGCGGATCGAGGGCGTTGGCGACAAACGTGCCGTCGCGCCCGAGGGTGACGTTTTCGCAGAGCAGCCCGCCGCCGTTTGTGCCGAGGACATTGCCCACCAGCACCGCCGACCCGTTCGCCCGCACCAGCAGCGCCAGATCGCCACCCGCGCCGTCCGTCCCAAGCTTCGCCAGGTACACGCCGGCAAACGCCTCCATCCCGCCACCTGTCGTCGAGACCGTCAGGTCCGCGTTCAGCACGGTAAACACTAGGTAACCCTGCGCTGACGTCACCACGACGAGTTGTTTGTCCGAGATGGCAAACATCGCCACCGGCAAACCGGGCACGGCGACCGAGCCGTCCTGAAGGTAGGTCCGTTCCAACCAGCGCTGCACTTCCGCTTCGCCCTCGTCATCAGCCCGTAGCGTGTAGAGTCGATTGGACAACCAAGCCGCATCCAGAACGCTGTTGGCCAGCGTCCCCACACGGTCCAGACCGGCGTCCGTTACTCGCCCATCGGCCATCGCGATCAGCGAGCCGTCAGCATTGAGCCGGAGCGGCGGCACGCCGACAGCACGCCTCTCGAGCATTCCCCCAAAAACTCCGGTCGTCGGCACCGTCTCATAGGCAACGCCGCTGGCACCATCGGCGGCGTACAGCCGCCGCCGCGATGAATTCCAGGCGAGGGCGGTGCCAAGATTGTGCCAGTGGCCCACGTAAATCAGTTGGCCGTCGGCACCAACTACCACGCGAAGATATCGGTCGATGTCGCTGGCGAGGGCGTCGATCAGCAGCAAGCCGTCCATATCCGTAAGCGCCCCCACCCGGTTGCCTACCACCGCGACGGTCGACTCAGCGGGAGCGGACACAGTCAGGGGAAGGCTCGTGATCACCCCGTCGCCGTAGTACAGCAAAGCCCGCCCGGAGCCCGGCGTGTGCGCCGCACGCCGTGGCGTACCACGCAGGGGCACCGCAGTCAGGTAGCTGCGGGTCAGGGTCGACCAGCGCACCACGGCCTGCTTGCTGCGGCTGACGAGATGCACGATGCCGTTGGCGAAGAACACCCCATCGAAGGACATCCGTTCCCCCTGCCCCGTCGTGACCGGATTGAGGGCCGGCGTCACAAACGCCGTCGGGGCGAGCTTCGCGACGGCAATGGGTGTGCTGCCCGCGCCGGCCCCGAACGCGAATACGTCCGTTCCTCGCCCAAACGCCCGCATGGGAACAAAGGGCACCGTGGCGCGTGCCGTCTCGACGTAGTCGCCCGCCCGCAGCAGGTGCGCGGCATTGTTCCGAAACACCACAGTCGCGCCATCCGAGCGGCTCACCAAGTCCAGGAAAGGTTGGCCGAGAGACGCCACGTAGCTCATGTCGCTGGTGCGGAATACCGCGCCGCCGGTGGTCGCCACCTCCGCCTCGCCGGCAAGCAGGTAGGATCGCGAGCCGCGAGGGAAAGCATACGGGTAGTCGGGCGTCGCCACGGGCGTAAATGCGCCATTGGCATCGATGGTGAACGGAGTGGGCATCGATCGCACGTCGAGGATGCCATATCCGCGACGACTGCCGGCTGAAAACGTGATTTGCGTGTACGGCGTCACCGTCGCGGGCGCCGCAAAGTCGCTCCGACGGACCTTGTTGAGCGAGCGCGGCGCGTTGGGCGCGTCCTGACAGAAATAGTAGAGCCAGGCATCGTACGCACAGAGCTCCGTAATTTGGGCGGTCGCGTTCAGCACGGCCGTTTCCTCCGCGAGGCTAGGCGAACGTCGGACGAGCGCCCGCCCGTAGGCCACGTATACGCCTTCCGTCATGGGCAGGAACGCAGTCGGCACCTGCGTGGCGCTCAGCAGCACGGTCGGCAGCCACTTCTCCGTTGCCATGTCGTACCGTTCAATGCGCCCAGGCTGCGTCGCGAGGAAGTACACGATGTCGCCGAGTTGAACGGTGCTCACCCAAGGCGCCGTGTTGCTGGCCTCCAGCCGGGTAACAGCTTCCGAGGAGAACGTGACCCCGCCCGGCCCGATGATCCTGACGGTGTAACTGCCCAAGTCCGCCGCCTTGGCCGCACTGACGGAGTAGCTGCTGCCCGTCGCGCCCACGATCGCCGTTCCATTCAAGTACCACTGGTAGTCAAACGGCCCGGTGCCGGACATGAAGCCTGTATCAATTTCGAACGGCTTCCCCAAGGTGACGGCGATCCCTGTAGACCACGCCAAGAGGGCGGGAGGCTGCGGCACCACCACCGTGAGGATGGCATCATCGCTCGTCACGGTGCCGCCCAGGCCTGTGACTTGGAGCGAATAGCGCCCGGCGTCGGCTCCCTTCACGGCCTGGATGCTGTACGTGTCGGTCGTCGCGCCAGGCAAGGGGCTGCCATTCTTCCGCCACTGCGCCGTGAGCGGGCCGGTACCGTCCTCGACGTACGTTGCCCGGAAACTCACTCCCTGCCCCAAAGGCACCCGCGCTGACACCGGCTGAAGCGCGATCGTGGGCGCCCGGGGGGCCGCGACGGTCACTACCGCGGGACTGCTGGTCACCGAGCCAGCCTTGTTGGCGACCGTGACAGTATAGCTGCCGGTATCGGACGGCTGCGCATGCGTCCTCTGGTAGTTGCTGGACGAGCCTTCCGCGAGCGCGACGCCATCCTTCGACCACTGGTAGGTGAATGGACCGGTACCCGCGACCGCAACGGTGAGGAAAATGTCCCCGAAGTACCCAATCGACACGCTCGCAGGCGGAGTCGTGATCGTCGGCGGGACCGCAGGATCGACGACCACGGTGGCCGTTTTGCTGTACACCGTACCCGCCGGGTTCGTCACCGCCACGCGGTACACGCCCGCATGCGCCGGCGTCGCCGTTAACACCCGATAAGTCCGCTTGTTCGCATCAGGGATCGGGACGCCGTCCTTCTCCCACTGGTAGGTGATCGGCGGCGAACCGATCGCGCCAACGACAAGCTCAAAGCTCTGGCCCTCGACGACCGTGGCCCCCACCGGCTGCATCTGGAAAGTTACAGGCGTCGCCGGATTCACCGTCAGGACCGCTTCCCGGCTGGTCGCCGTACCGGCAATATTGACCACCTGGATCGAGTATTTGCCGGCATCCCCCAGCGTCACGCTCGCGAAGCGCAATTCGTCCCGCGTCGCGCCCGCGATCGCCGCGCCGTTCTTAAGCCATTGGTACGTGTACGGCGGCGTCCCCGCCGTCAGGCCCAGCCGAAACGTGGCCTCCCCGCCGGCCGTCACGGTCACATCAGACGGCTCGGTGCTGGTGCAAACCGGCACGACGGCCGCGTTCACGGTCAGGGTCGCAACGCCGCTGGTCGCCGCCCCCTGGCTGTTGGTTACCACCACCGAGTAGCCGGCCGCATCGGCGAGCGTCGCCGCCTCGATCGTGAGGCTTGCGTCCGTGGCGCTGGAAATCGGCGCCCCATTGCGCAGCCACTGGAACGTCCGCGGGTAGCTGCCCGAGGCACTGAAGGTGAAGACCGCCGTCTGATTCACGTGGACGGTGCGAGACTCGGGCTGGGCGGTGAACGCCGGCGGCGCCAGCGGCTTCACCACGAGGGTCGTGCTTGCGGGATTCGACCCGCCCGCATTCGTCACCGTCGCCTCATAGGTGCCCGCGTCGGCTGCAGTTGCCGCGCCAATGATCAGGAAGGCGTTGGTCGCACCCGCAATCAGCGCGCCATCCTTCTGCCACTGATAGGTGACCCCTTCCTGGGACCCCCAATAGGTCACGGTCATCGTCACTCGCTCACCCGTTTCAACGGTCCCTCCGCCCGCGATCGAAACCAGGATCGGCGGCTGCACGCTGGGATCGAGACTCGGCCGCGCGAGCGGCCCGGTTGACGCGCCCGAGGAGTCGAGACCCAGTGCGCTCAACGCGCTCCAGAACAGCACGAACACCACGACGAATCGCCGGAGATGCATGCCACTGGCAAATCACGTTGCTTTGGCAGCGTCAACCCGACGCCCCGCCCAATTCAGGGGTCCCCAAGCACCGCCCGCCGGTCGGGCGTGCGACTCAGCGGGAGATCGGACCGATCCGACGGATCAGACGGATCCAAGTCCCAACCACCGCCAACGAAGCCCTTCCGCCCGGGATAGGATGTCCTGAACGCACCCGCACCCCGGCTTTCACCATTCTGCATTCTCCATTCTCAATTCTGCATTAGCGCGCCGCCTCAGCGGCGCGCGTCAGCACCTGCACGGGGCCCAGCAGGCCGGACTCCATCAGCGGGGTCTTGGCATCGAGCCGGCGAATGTTGGTGCGGGTGCGGCGCTGCTCGGGCGGAAGGCTCGCGTCGCCGATGAGCCGGTTGGGCCAAAAGTTGACGACATCGATTTCGAGTACGTTGCCCCGCGGACGCACCAGCCCAGCCACGTCCACCCGAAACGGCGGCGCCCAGAGAATGCCCAGCGAGCGGCCGTTCAGCCGCACTTCGGCCAGCTCGCGCACGCGCCCGAGGTCCAGCGCCAACGGCGCCTTCGGGGCCACCCCGGGTGAGAGATCAAAGGTCTGCCGATACGTGGCCGTGCCACTGTAGAAGCGAATCCCGGCGTCGGCGTGCTCCGCCCAGTTGCCCAGGCGATCGAAGATCGTCCGCGCCGGCCCGCCCCAGGCGGGATCGAACGCGACCGTCCACGGGCCCGCGACCTCCTGCACCGGCACGTAGGCAACCGCATTGGCCGCAGCCGTCGCGGGATGCTCGCGAGCCGGCGCGCGAAACACGACGAACCACGACCCGCAGGGCGGAAAATCGAGCGGAAGCGTGGTCGTCTGCTCTCCCGCGGCATACGCGGCGGCGAAACGGCGCTCGCCGGTCACCGGATTCCAGAGTTCAGGCGCGCGCCCGGTCACGCGGAAGCTCGCCTGCACCGCCTCTGGCCGCGTCCCGCGGCTGGCCACGAAGTAGATCTCCGCCTCGCCGTCGCGCCGATGAAGGTAGCTGAGGTCGGTCTGCGCGTCGCCGCCGATGTACGTGAAATCCGGAGACACGCCCAGCGCGGACAGCGCCTCGCGCGCGCTCGTCCCGCGGCGCGCGTGCCGCGACGCCGTCACGTCCCAGATTTCGGCCGCGAGCCGGCGCACGTCCGCGTCGCGCTCGCCGGAGGTGTCGAGGCCGGTTGCCGCCGTCGGCGGGTGGCCCACGACGGTCACCCCGGCCCAGACCAGTTCCCGCACTTTGCGCAATACCGCCGGCGAGATCGAGGGCTGGTCGCGCAGCACGAGCACCCGGTAACTCACGCCGTCCGGCAACTGCAGCCGGCCGTCCCGCGCGCTCACGCGCTCGAGCAGCGCGTGCTCATCGATCACGTCGTAATCGTAGCCCGCGCCGACCTGCGCCGGGTCGCTCGCGCGCAGCTGCGCGAAGTTGGGGATATTGTCGCCGTAGTAGTAGAGGACGTCGCCCACCGGCAGCCCGCGCTGGAGCAGTGCCTGGCAGCGGTTCAGATAGGCGAAAAAGGGCGCGCTGCGGCTCCACCAGGTCACGTTGGGATTGAGGTGCGTGCCGGCGAAATACTGCTGGCCCGGCAGCCCCATCTCCGCCGGCGAGCACACGAACGCATGCCACACGAGGAGGTTCAGCCCCTCGGTACAGGCCTTGTCGAAGGCCGGCTTCAGGTTATCCCACAGCGTCTCCTGCCAATGCATCCCGATCGTCGTGAACCCCTCGGCCAGGACGAGCCGGTGCCCGTAGGTGTGCGCCGCGCTCGCCGGCTGCTTCACAAAGAAGCGGTTGGGGTCACCGATCCGGTGCCGTGGCGACCACGCCCAGAACTCGGACATCGGGGCGTCGTTGAGTCCGAGGCAGCGCTGCGCGTCAAAGGGAGACGAGTGCGGGCCGCCCGACTCGGGGTGCAGCAGGAGGCCATGCGCCCGCGCTCGCTCCTTGAAGGGCACGTAGTGGTGGTCCACCGCGAGCTCGCCCATCGTCTTGCGGAAATCGAAGAGGAACCGGTTGCTCGCCTCGCGGCTGTCCACGATGTAGCCCGCGATCACCGGCAGCCACGGCAGGAGGTCGTAACCGCGCCGCGCCCGAAACTCGTCCCGCAGCGTGGGCGTCCAACTCGCCGCCTCGATTTCCCAGCTGTCGGTGTGCAGGTATTTCAGCGTGCGGCTGGCGCGCGCCCCGGCCTCGACCAGCAGCGGCTCGACCGCGGCGTTCCAGTAGCGCTGAAACGCGCCGGCGTCGTACGCGTCGATCGCGTAGCCGCTCCAGCCGTCGCTATGGGTCGACACGCGCGCGTGTTCGCCAACGGTGCAGCCGATCCGCAGGATCCGCCAGTCGCCCGCGGGCACGTCCCACGCCAACGAGCCGTCCGGGCCCAGTTGACCCGTGAGATTCACCACCGCGCCCGCGGTCGTGTCGGCTTCGCCCGGCGTGGACGCGACGTCCGTCAGGAGCACCGACGTATCGGGCGCGGAGCTGTTGAGCGGCTTCAGCAGCGCCTTCTCGGCCAGGCGCTGGATCGGCGCGTGCGCGGGCGCCAGCGGGTCGACGTTCACCGCGAGCACGAAAAGATCCTGGTACCAGGGATCCCGGTGCTTGGGCTCGGGGAGCAGCTGCGTCAGAGGCGCCGGGCCGGCCGCGCACGTCTCCGACCAGACGAGCTGCTTGGCGGCATCGGACGCCGGGACCATCGGCCCGCCGAGGTTCCAGCCGCTCTGGATGTTGAGGCTCAACTCGAGGCTGAGCCGCTCGGCCTCGGCGAGCGTGTGGCGGTAGAGCTCGCGCCAAGCCGGCGACAGAAAGACCGGCCCCGCCGGCACGCGGTCATTGCCATCCTGCTCGGCGCCGCCGGCGTCGGTGAGGATCGCGCCGCCAAAGCCCTGGGCCCGCATCGCCTCGAGGTCGCGGGTGATCGCCTCCTTCGTGACGTTGCCGTTGAGCCACCACCAATAGGCGCGAAGCCGCGCGTCCTGCGGCGGATTGGCCCACGCAGCCTCCAATTCCACCACCGGCGCGGCACACCGGGCGACTCCGCTCACGAGGAGCGCAGCCAGGACGACGAGGGCGGAACGAACGCAGGAAGAACGCATGCCGGCGAAGGGGTGAAAGGCCGGATGCTCAACACCCGCGCCGATCTGGACAAGGCCGACGTGCGTCGCCAGTGCCGGCGCCGCCTCCGCCGTCCCACCGGACCCGACGAGTATCTGGACATTATTCCCGGCAGAATCCGGACATTATGCCCGAGTATCTGGACATTATCGCAACTACCCCATGCTCGGCCGGATATAATTGCACCCTCCTGCCCTCGTGCTCCCGGCCCGCGGCTCCTTGGAGCCGCCCAGCCCAGCCCCGCCTCTGGCCGCCGCCTGGAGTCTGTCCCGCCGCCCATCGTCCGTATCCGACTTCAGCCTTCAGCATTCAGTCCTTCAGTCCTTCGCTTTCCTTCAGCCCTTGGTCTTTCGCGCGCGCCCGGCCTCGGCCTTTCCGCCAGCCACGAGGGCGAGCCAGCGGTTGGCGGCCGGTGACAGCGTCGCGCCCTTGCGCCAGATGAAGCCCGGCTGCCAGCGCAGATCCGTCTCATCCACCAACACGGTTTCCACCGATAAGGGCCGGCGCGCAGCGACGACAATCCGCGGCAGGAGAGCGACGCCGAGGCCGGCGGCAACGAGGGCAATGATGAAGTCGGCGTGACCGCTGCGCGCCGCCTCGTTGAGCGTGAAGCGGCGCCGCCGGCACGCGGCGGTGATGATGCCGTTCAATGCAAACCCGCGCTCGAAAAAGATGAAGGGGTCGCGGGCGATGTCGGTGAGCTTGATCGCGGCCCGGCCCACCAGCGGGTGTCCGCTCGGCAACAGCGCGAGCATCGGCTCGTCGCAGACCGCGCTCCATTCGAAGTCATCCGGCACGGGCCGCAGCGAAACGCCCAGCTCGATCTCGCCCGCGCGCACCGCCTCCTCGAGCCGCTTGCTCCCATGCTCGTGCAGCTCGATCTCGATGCCGGGATACTTGCGCCGGAAGGCGGCGAACAACGGCGCGAACAGCGTGCTGCTACCCAGCGTGGGCAGCCCCAGCTTCAGGCGGCCGCGCTGCAGCCCGCGCAAGTCGGCCAGCTCCGCGCGCAGGTGCTCGCGCTCCGTCATGATCGTGCTCGCCCGGCGCACCACCATCTCGCCGGCGGAGGTCAGCCGCACGCCCTGCGCGAGCCGGTCGAGCAGCACGGCGCCGCAATCATGCTCCAGCTGCTGCACGGCCTTGCTGACGGTCGGCTGCGTGGTGTTGAGCACCTTGGCGGCCGCGGAAAACCCGCCCTGGCGAGCCACTTCCACCAGCATTTCCAGGTCCCGAAAATCCATGGCGTATGCTTTATTGGAATCGCGGGGATTCCATCAATTCATTTTCGGAATGGCTCCGCCTGTGGCATCCTCCCGGCCGTGAACTCTTGGTTTCATCAATCGCGCCGGCGCCTGGCGCATCTCATCCGCGGGAACCGCTGGGTGCAGGTGGGGGCGCTGCTGGTCCTGAGCGCCGGGGCCAACGCGCTCACGCGGGCGCTGGGTCTCGGGGTGCCGGGCAGCGTCGTCGGCCTTTTCATCCTCCTGGCCCTGCTGTTCAGCGGGATCGTGCCGTCGCATTGGCTCAACCGGGGTGCGTCGGGGCTCCTCGACCACCTGATGCTCTTCTTCGTGCCGGCGATGCTCGGCCTCGTCGACCATCCCGAACTCGTCGGCCCGCTGGGTTTCAAGCTCCTGCTCGCGGTGCTCGTCGGCACGCCGGCGGTCATGATCGGCACCGCGCTCGTCGTCGAGGCGGGTTTCCGGCTCCGCAACCGCCATGCCCGCTAGTCTCGCCCCCGTCCTCTGGGCGGCGGTGACGCTCGGCATCTACGCCGCCTCGCGCGCCGCTTACGCGCGGTTTCGCCGCTGGTGGCTCTCGCCACTCCTGACCACCTGGGTCGCCTGCGGCGCCCTGCTCATCGTCTGCCACACCAGCTACCACGAGTACCTGCGGGGCACGCACTGGCTGGTAACCCTCCTCGGCCCCGCCACCGTCGCGTTCGCCATCCCGATCTACGAGCAGCGCGCGACCATTGTGCGGCACTGGCCGGTCCTCCTCGCCGGCGTGGTGGCCGGCAGCGTCATCGCCGTCGGCGTCTCCTGGTGGCTCGCCGGGCTGTTCCAATTCTCCCCGCAGGTGCGCGCCAGCCTTCTGCCGCGCTCCATCACCACGCCCTTCGCCATCGAGATGTCGGCGACGGTCGGCGGCGTGCCGGCGCTCACCGCGTCGTTCACTGCTGTCACCGGGCTGTTCGGCGCGGCCGTCGGCGAAAGTCTCCTCGTAGCGCTCCCGCTCCGCTCGGCCTTCGCCCGCGGCGCCTCGTTCGGCATGGCCGCCCACGGCGCCGGCGTCGCGAAGGCGCGCGAACTCGGCGCCGAGGAAGGCGCCGTCGCCGGCCTCGTCATGGTCATCGCCGGCCTCCTCAACGTCCTCGGCGCGACCGCCTGGTCCGCGCTGTAGTTTACCCGCGGATTGACGGTTCTCCGGATGAACCGATCGCCGATCGAAGAAACCGCGAACGACGCGAACCATCGCGAAAGTTGCGGGTGGCCGACCGCTCAGATCCGACTACGTCCCCGACATCGCAGACCGCAGGTTTTCGCGCACCTTTCGCGCGCTTCGCGGTTTCCCTCTGGACATCCCAGTCCCCAAACCTGAGCTCACCGCGAACGCTCGCGAACCGAGCCACGAAAACCCGCGGTACGTGCTACCGCTCACGCTTTCGCCCTCAGCCCTGGCGGACCCCACGTTTTCGCGTCACTTCGCGCCTTTCGCGGTTCTCTCCAGGATCGAATATCATTCGTCCCTTCGGGGTTACCCGACCCGAATCAGTCTCTGTCGACCGCCTCGAGCTGGAAGACCCGGAAGCTGTGCGGCGGGACCGTGACGTCGAAGGTGGTGCGTGGCTCGCGCGCCTGCTGGCCCCAGGGCGTGCGCGTGGTGGGCGGCGGCGTGCCGGTGATCACCTCACCCGAGACGAGATCGCGGATCCGCCGGCCTGCCCCTAGCGTCCCCAGCTTCACGGCCGTCTCCGCCGCGCGGTACGACTCCACGATAAAGGTGTGGTTGTCGTAGGCGAACAGCGCCACCTCACTCGGTCCGTCGAGCCGCACGGGGAAGCCCCGCATCACCACGTCCTTCACGGCCTGCGTCACCGCCGGCGGGAGACGGTACAGGTGCCGGAAGTTGTCGGGCAGGTTCCAGACGTAGAACGTGCCGTCCTTCCCGTAGCGATCCATCAGGAGCAGCGGGAAACCCGCGCCGTCGGACATCGCGCTGACCAGCGCCCAGGCGTCGTTGGTGAGGAAGCGCAGCTGCGGGAAGAGGATCGGCGGCGCGCCGGTGGCGGCGTTGGGGTGCACCACCCGTTCGCCGGCGCCATACCCGGTCGAGAAGCCGTCGGACAGGATGCGTTTGTCCGTGGGCTCGATCTCCACGATCTCCTCGATGCCGCGGCCGTGCAGCGCACGGTACAGGCTGGCGGTCACGATCACCGATTTCCCAGCCAGGAGATGCCGCTTGATCTTCGCCACGAGGTCGGGATCCGAGCGCGCCGCCTCAGTGAGCAGCACGACCGGCGCCTGGTCGGGAAAGGTAGGATACAACTCGATCGGCAGCCCGATCATCCCGAGGTAGTTGTGCAGGAAGTCGTCCCCGGTCGCATGCGGCGGCCGGTAACTGGCAATCCCGATCGGCTGGCCGAGGCGCCCGAGGAAGGCATCCACGAGGTCGAGCGAGTATCCGGCCACGCGCGCCATGCTCGGTGCGGCGCTGGTGACACCCGCGACCGCCGCCGGCGCGGCGGTGCCGTCAGGCTTCGGCCGATACGCCATCAATTCCTCCCAGCGGAAGGAAGTCCGCGCGCCGGCCCACCCGGCCCGCTGGCCCGCCACGGCCGGCTGCAGCAGCGCCGCCCAGTTAAAGAGCGTCATTTCGCGCGCCTTGGCGAACACGGTGTTCCAGAGCTGCTCCGCATAGCGGTCGACGTACTCGAGATTGAAGGTGTCGACCCAGCCGCCGCCGTTCCGGCTGGGGGCGATATTCTCCAGGTAACGCACGATCTGGTAGCTCTCGTACTGCTGCAGGAACTGGTCGGTCGTCTGCGGATCCCGCGTCTCCGTCCCCGTGTAGACGCCATCGTAGATTCGCGGCCCCTCCTGCAGGTCGAAACCGAGGCCGGCAAAGTGCTCGTACCAATTCGGGTACTTGATGATCACGCGGGCCCGTGGATTCACGGCCTTGGCCGGGCGCACCACGAGTTCACGCCCCGCCTCGTTCATCAACTCGAGCCGGAACTGGGTCCAGCTGCGGCTGCCCTTCGCCTCGATGTCGGACGGATACTTCGTCGTGACGAAGAAGAAATCGTCGAGGATGATCTCGTCGAAATGCCGCGCGGTGAGCTCCATGGCCTGCCGGACGAACGCGCGGTCGGCCGGATCGGTGTAGCAGAACGAGCGGAACTGGCCGCCGCCACCATCGGAGAACGTGATCCCGCCGGCGGTGGCCACCCCGTGCGTCGCGAAGAAGGCCTTCACCCGCTCGAGCAACGCCTCGTCCGCGAGCACCCGGTCGCGCTGCGTCTCGATGTACACCTTGTCGACCCGCAGATCCCGGCTGATGACCGCCCACTCCCGCTCCAGCACCGCGGGTTCGGTGAACCGGCGGACAAGGCCAACGGGGATGTAGATCGCCACGTTGAAATTCTGATACCGTCCTGCGGCCGGCGACGGTGAGACCGGCGAGTTCGAGGCTGCGGGCGCGGTACGGCCCAGCGAAACGGTCAAAACAACCGAGAGCGCAACGAGCAGGAGGCGACGAGCGGCAACAGTGATCATGGGGGATAACGGATCAGGAGGAGACCAAGCTGCGGGGCGGGCCGGAAGCGGCACGCCGCGGGGCGCGCAGGGTTCCGTCACTCTGCGCGCGGGCGCCGCGCCGCCTCAAGACGGAAGATTTAATGATAAACCTGACATTTCCGGCGGGATTTGCCCCCATCCGGACGCGTCGCCTTCGGCGCGCTACTCGGGCTGCTCGAGACGGGCGTGCGGTCCCACCGTCGCGCCGACAAAGCCGCCCGCGACGCGCGTGGTGAGGAGTTTCGCGTCCGCGTGATCGAGCAGCGAGTGCCACTCCCCCGGGGCGATGGACCAGTGGAAATCAAGGGTGGCGCCCTGCCCGCTGGCCCGCAGCTCGACGACGCGCGCACCCGCGGGGAGTTCCTTGGTGGCGAGCACCTTCACGACCTCGCCGCTGGCCTGCTCCACAAAGGCCATCGCGCCGGTCGCGCCCTGCCGGACGCCGCAGAAAAAGTGATGGCGCTCGTTCTGAAACACCGCCAACCCCGCGGCCACGCCGGGCTGAGCCGGCACCTCCAGCGCAAGGCGCGCGGCGAAATTCATGTGCTGCACCCGGCGGGCCAGAAAGGCGGGATTCGCCTTGCCCCCGAGGGAGGCGGCCAGCGGCGTCACCTCAAGGCCGCCGCCCGGGCGCAAGCGCCACCAAGGGGAGTGCAGGGTGCGTAGCGTCAGCCAAAGTGGCGACAGCGTCGGCTGGTCGAAGGCATCGCGCCAGGTGAAGTTTCCGTTGAGCGGCACCGCGGTGCCGCGGGGGGCGACGGCCGGCGCAACGCCTTGCGCACGGGGCCCTGCCCCGACGGCGGACACGCGCGCGCCCGCCGGCAGGATCACCGGCCAGCCATCGTCGGTCCAGCGCACGGGCAACAGGAAGGTTTCACGGCCGGTATGGTAGAGCGTGCCGTCGGCATACGGCCGGCAGCCGAGAAACACCGCCCACCAGCCGCCGTCCGGGCCCACCACGAGATCGGCATGGCCCGTCGAGGTCACCGCGCCGGCCGCGCCGCCATCGAGGTTCCGCTGCGTGAGAATCGGATTCTGGTCCCACGGCACGAACGGCCCGGTCACCTGCCGGCTGCGGAAGATCACCTGCGAGTGTCCCTCGGCCGTGCCGCCCTCGGCGCAACAGAGATAGTACCAGCCGTCGCGCTTGTAGAGGTGAGGGCCCTCCACCCAGATCGGTTTCCGGGCGAGGTCCACGCCGCCGTTCACGATCACCCGGCGCGGCCCGATAAGCGTGCGCGTGCGCGGGTCGAACTCCTGCTGCCAGATGGCGCGATGCCCGTCGTACCGGGGGTTCCCCTCGGGCGCGCCGTTGTTCACCAGCCACGCGCGGCCGTCGTCATCGAAGAAGAGCGAGGGATCGATGCCCTCGAAATCGAAATAGGTCGGATCGGACCAGGGGCCGGCCGGATCGCGGGCGGTGACGACAAAATTGCCGCCGCCGTCGACCATCGTGCACACGACATAGAACACCCCGTCGTGGTGGCTGATCGCCGGCGCGAAAATGCCGCGCGACACCCCGAGCCCGTCGTAGCGCAACTGCTCCGGCCGCGAGATCACGTGGCCAAGCTGCCGCCAGTTCACCAGGTCCCGGCTGTGAAAGATCGGGATGCCCGGAAAGTACGCGAAGGTGGAGTTGATGAGGTAGAAGTCATCCCCCACCCGGCAGATGCTGGGGTCGGGATAAAACCCCGCCAGGATCGGGTTGCGGTAGGTGCCCGCGGGAGCGGACGCCGCGAACACCGCGTCGCGGCCGGAGTACTCAAAGTTATGGAAGGTCACGGTCGGGGTGGCGCCGCGCACCATCGCGGCGATTCCCAGCAGGGCAAGGCACAGGGACTTTTTCATAAAGGGCATGACGGGCGGAGTTCGCCGCGCGGGCCGGGCGCGCGACCCGCGCCCTGTCGCGCAGACCGGGCCGCGCGCTCATTTTGCGCTCGGGTCGCCGGGCACGTAGCGGAGCTGGATCGCCTTGTAGTACTCGAGGTGGTGCTCGGGTTGCTCGACCCCGTTCGGGATCGGGCGACGGGCGAACGTCTGGAAATATAGGATACACGCATCGCGCCAGGTGCGGGCATCCTGCTCCTGCCGCCGCAGCAGCGCGTCCACATGCGCCCAGCGCTCGGCATCCACCCGGTCCTGGACGCCCGCCCACAGCGGCAGCCACGCGCGGACCGTGTCGACGCCGAGTTGATAGTGCAGGCAGATCTCGTCCCACAGCGTCCGGCCCGACCGCATCCGGTGATCCCATGGGAGATGATGGAACCACAGCAGAAACTCGTCCGGGCAGCGCGCGGGATCGCCCCAGAGTTGCGCGACGGGCGTCGCGTACTGGGCCACGCCGTTGGAGCCGTTGGCGCTGCGGTCAAAGCCGATCCCCTGCGCGTCGGCCCGATGGTAATACACGGAGTTCCAGTCGGCCCGCGGCAGGTGGTCGACCCAGGGGCCGGGGCCGTAGTGGTGCCCCTCGGCCATCAGGTGATGGAGCCCGAGCGGCATCTCGTAATTCACCACCGCTTCCCGGGACTCGAGCAGCATGCGCGTCAGCGGGGCGACGACCGCCGGGGCGTTGCCATAGGTGAGGCGGGTCCATTCGTTCGCGATCGCGGCGGGCGGGAGGGTGTGGTCCCACGCCAGCCGGCCGAACGCGTACCAGTTGGCCTGCGCGAGCGGATGGCCGGTCCAGTTGCGGTCGGAGCCGAGGTTGGCGACGCCGGCGATCATCGAAATGCCGTGCAGGTCGAAACTGCCGTCGACGACACGGCCGACGGTCGAACCAGGGCCGGCGGCCTGGGTGTCGGCCGTGAGCACCTCGCTCCACATCGGCGCCAGGAATGCCAGGTTGGCCGCGCCGCCCAGGTATTCCTGGGTGATCTGCAGCTCGGCGCACAACGGGGTGCGGGGCATCGCCCCGAAGAGCGGGTGGAACGGCTCCCGCGGCATGAAATCGATCGGGCCGTTCTTCACCTGCACGATGACGTTGTCGCGGAACTGACCGTCGAGCGGCCGGAACTCGGTGTACGCCTGCTTGGCCCGGTCGTCGGGTACGTTCGCGTCGTACACGAAGGCGCGCCAGATCACGACGCCGTTGTGCGGCGCGAGGACGTCGGCGAGGAGGTTGGCGCCGTCCGCGTGGTTGCGGCCGTAGTCCTGCGGCCCCGGCTGGCCCTCGGAGTTGGCCTTGACGAGGAAGCCGCCGAAATCGGGCACATGGCGGTAGATCTCGTCGACCTTGGCGCGCCACCAGCGTTTCACGCCGGCATCGAGCGGGTCCGCCGTGGGCAGGCCGCCGATCTCCTTCGGCGCGCTGAAGCGGGCGGTAAGGTAAACGCGAATACCGTAGGGCCGGAAAACGCCGGCGAGCGCCGCCACCTTCTCGAGGTACGCGGGCGTCAGGACGAGAGCGTTGGCATTGACGTTGGTGAGGACGGTGCCGTTGAGCCCCAGCGAGGCGCAGGCGCGGGCGTAGTCGCGGTAGCGCGGGCTGAGATAGTCCGGCAGGATGAACCAGTCCCAGAGCGACTGGCCCGCGTAGCCGCGTTCGACCGTGCGGTTGAGGTTGTCCCAGTGGTTCAGCAGCCGGCGCTGGATGCGCGGCGCGCTCACGAGGTTGAGACCGGTGAGCGGCTCCCCGAGCTGCAGGTGGCGCAGCAACGCGAACGCGCCGTAGAGCACGCCCACCTCATGGTTCGCCAGGAGGAGGATCCGCGAGCGGCCGTCGACCTTGACCTGCCGGACGATGTAGCCCTCCGGCCCGGCGGCCCGCAGGTCGGTCTCGGTCACGAGGGCGAGCAGCGCCGCGTTGGCGGTGGTGCCCACGAGCAGCGCTCCCGGCGCGGTGGCGGTAGGCCGCACCGGCACATCGGTGCCCAGCAGCCCGCGCAACCCGTGCACCAGTTCATCCCGCGCGGCGGCCAGCGTCGCCGCCGGCATCTCCGGGCCGGTGGGCTCGGCGATGACGATCTCGCCGAGCGCCTCGACATACGCCTGGCGCACGGCCGGGTCCACCACCGGGTCGTACCGCAGCCAAAGCCGATAGCCGTCCTCGCCCCGCGCCGCCGGCAGCGAAAGGAGGCATCCCAGCACCGCGACGAGCCCCAGGAGGGCACCGACGGAAGAACCGTGACGACGAACGCGACGGGGCGGGAGGGCGGAGGCCGAACTCCGGCCAGCGGAGGCGGACGAGACGGTGGCGCAACGCATGGGAGACAGGGATGGGTTGAGAACGGGAGCGGGCGCGGGCAAACGTCAGCGTGCCGCCGGCGGATGATGGATGCGGAACTGACCGCCGACCTCCAGCAACGCGATCATGGTCAGCAGGCCGTTGTAGTAGCGGTAGCGGCCGGTTGGTTGTGGCAGCTCCCAGAGCTGGCGGACAAACGGTTCGCCGCAGGCGCGGTCAGCCACGAGCGCGGCGGTCGCCGCCATCGCGATGAGGCCCGGCGAGTTCACGTCCTCGGAGATCGGGGTGCCATCGAGCTTGAACCGATCCGGGCAGTTCGGGCCCTGCGAGAGCAGGAAGCGCAGCACGCGATTGCTTTGTTCGATCTGCCATGGATCGGCGGCCCACCAGGCGTAGTCGAGCGCCGGGTTGGAGAGTGTGCGCCAGGCGTCGTAGCGGAAGTCCTCATGGCCATCGCGCACGTACGGGGTGCCGTCGAAGTTGGCGTAGTCCGGCATGAGGCCGGTCTTCGGATGGGCCGCGCGGCGGAAGTGCTCGCGGCTGGTGGGCGCGAGTTCGGCCAGGAAGGCACGGTCGGCCGGGTCCGCCGCCCAGCGGGCCCACAGTTCGTAGAAGGCGGGCAGATGGTAGGAGGGATCGGTGAAGCGCGCGCCCGGGCCCTGCGGAACGAAATTCACCTGGCGGGCGAGGCGGTCGAACATCGCGGTGATCGGGCCGCGGTCCGGTTCCTCGTGCTTGTGCAGCATCGTGCGCAGGAGCTGCTGGGCCTCGGCGCCATAGGCCAGGACGCCCGGGCCATCACCCCAGCGATGCGAGGCAAAGAACAAGGCCATCACGAACCACTCCTCTCCATCCGGCGCCGGGCCGTTGCTCAGCCGCCGCCCGTCAAAGGCGGTGTGCCAGGAAAAGTAACCGCGGAACGGGCCGCTCTCGTGGTACATGTAATGCCGCGCATATTTCCAGACCGCGTCGAACACCGCCTGGTCGTTCAGCTGCACCGCCAGCATCATCAGGTACGACATCCCCTCGCTGCGGACGTCGTTGCTGGCGATATCGGGCACATAAGCCATGCCGCCCGCCACCGGGTAGAACAGCCGTTGCGAGTCGGGATCGCCGCTCACGATCTGCCGCCACGCGGCCTGGATGCGGGCGGAGACCTCCACGTCGGACTTGCCCAGGTATTCACGGAAGAGGTTCCGATACTCGCCCGTCGTGGCGGCGGGACGCGGAGCCGGGCTGGCCGCGAGCGCAGGCGCCAGCAAGGCGACGGCCAAACCGAAGGTCGCGAGGCCGCGGCGCACACCGCCCCCGCCCCGGCGGGAAGGAGCGGGCGGCGTCCCGGCACAGGACCTGGTGGGAGCCGGGCAAGGCTCCGCGTCCTCCGGGGCGACAAGGGGGAGGGACATGGTTTGTGGTGGGTTGGCGGTTCGCGGGCAGGAGCAAGGCCGCCCCGGATGGGCGGACCCTGCATTGGGGGGAATGGAAAGAGGGAACGGACGACCGCGCCGCGCGGGCGGTCGCTTAACTGGCGGCAGCGACGCCCGCCGCCATCTGCCTCCGGCGCTCGGCGAGTTCGTCCTGGATGCGGAGGTTGAGCGCCTTGCCGATGGGGTAGATCGCGAGGCAGACCAGGCCGAGGGCGAACGGGATGGCCGCGTAGATGCTGGCACCGAGCCGGATGCCGAGGAGGGCATGGGGGCTCTGGACGGCGTTGGGCACGTACCCGTAGGCCGCGATGATCCAGCCGCTGAGCGCGCCACCGAGGCCGAGGCCCGCCTTGAGGGCAAAGAGAATGCCGGCGTACATGAAGCCGGTGGCCCGGCGGGAGGTCTTCCACTCGGAGTAGTCGGCGACGTCGGCGATCATCACCCAGAGCAGCGGGACGGTCGGGCCCCAGCCGAGCGGCCAGAGGATGCTCGCGAACACCAGCAGGTTCATTGAGGTCGGCGTGACAAAGAACACCATCACGGTGGCAAGCATCGTGACGGCCATGCCGGAGATGAAGACCGCCTTTTTGCCAAAGCGATCGGCCAGCGGCTTCGAGCAGATGATGCCGACGATCTGAATCAGGCTGCCGGCGACCATCATGAGGCTGAAGCCGACGCCCGCGGCGTTGGAGCCGTCGGGTTTCACCAGGAGACCGAGGGCGCCAAGGGTCCACTTCCACCAGCCGGTCTCGACGCCCGTCGCGGCGGTGCCGAGCCCGAGGTTTTCGAGGAAGCTGCGAACCGCCCCCTGGTCGAGGAAGTACGAGCAGAAATAGTTCAGCGAGCTGCCGCGGACGACCAACGTGGTGAAGATCAGCAGCGTAAGCACGAACATCACCAGCCACGGGCCGCAGGTGAACACGTCCTTGAGGTCCTGCTTGAGCGACGACTTCTGCGCCGTCATCGGCAGAACGCGTTCCTTCGTGGTCGCGAACACGATCAGGTTCAGGACGACGATCGCCACGCCCAGGATGCCCATCGTGACGGCCCAGCCGTGGGCGCTGTTGCCCTGGCCGAACTTGTCGACGAGCGGGAGCGTCAGCGCCTGCACGATGAACTGGCCGACGAGGGCGGCGACGAAGCGGTAACTGGCGACGCTGGTGCGCTCACCCGCGTCGGGAGTCATGACGCCCATCAACGCGGAGTACGGCGTGTTGTTCGCCGAGTAGAGCATCATGACCAGGGTGTAGGTCATGTAGGCGTACACCAGTTTGCCCATGGGCCCGAAGCTCGGGGAAAGGTAGACGAGCCAGAAGACCAGGCCGAAGGGCACGGCCGTCCAGAGGATCCACGGGCGGAACTTGCCCCAGCGCGTCTGGGTGCGGTCGGAAAGCGCGCCGACGACCGGGTCGACGAGCGCGTCCGCCAGACGCAGCACCAGGAACATCATGCCGACCGCGACGGCCGAGAGCCCCACCGTATCCGTATAGAAACGGGTCTGGTAGAGGATCATCGACTGGAAGAAGAAGTTGGTGGCGATGTCGCCGACGGCGTAGCCGGACTTCTCCCGGAAGGACAGGCGTTCAGTAGGGGCAGCCATGGGGTTGAAAGGGGTGAGTGGCGCAGGGCAAGGGGCGCACCACGCCAGGCGGTTCAGCTAGGTAATGGTGGGATTTCGCCGGGGGGGCCGCCAAGCCACAAGCGGGGGTGGAGACTAACAATAGACTTGAACCAGCCCGGGCGCCTGCTCCCATCGCGGCCGTGAACGAACGCCGGACCACCCTAGCCGACGTCGCCCGCAAAGCCGGCGTCCACGTCACGACCGTTTCCCTGGCGCTGCGCAATCATCCGCGGCTGCCGCAGGAGACGCGGACGCGCATTCAGAAGCTGGCGGAGCGGATGGGCTACCGACCCGATCCCTACCTGCAGGCGCTGGTGGCGTACCGCAGCAAGACGATGCCGCGGCGAAATCCGCCGACGCTCGCATACGTGACCAACTGGAACACGCGGTTTGGCTGGCAGAAGGTGACCGCACACCCGCAGTTCTACGCCGGCGCGGCGGCCAAGGCGCAGGACCTCGGGTTCAAACTGGAGCATTTCTGGATGAGCGAGCCGGGGCTGACGCAGGCGCGACTGAACCGCATCCTGGAGACGCGCGGCATCAACGGCCTGATCATCGCTTCGCACATGCGGGAGCAGGACGTGGCGCTGGAGTTCGACTGGGCGCACTTCAGCGCGGTGAAGATCGACTATTTCCCCCATCAGCCAGGCCTGCACAACGTGACCAACAACCAGTGCAGCATCATTCGGCTGGCGCTCCGGCAGGTGCTCGCGGCGGGCTACAAGCGCATCGGCTTCGTCATGCACCGCGGCTGGGACCACAGCGTGGATCACCTCTGGTCCGCCGGCTTTCTCTGCGAACAGGCCAACGTGCCCGTGGCCGACCGGATCCCGATGCTGATGTTTCCGGAAGCCGAGCCCGTGGCGGCATGGATGGCCGAGAGCCAGGCCGACGTCACCGCGCCCACCGCGGCGTTCCAGCGCTGGTTCCGCAAATACGAGCCCGAGGTGGTGATCAGCAAGTCCTCGTTCGTGCAGCCCTGCTTCGCCGAGCTGGGACTGCGCGTGCCACGCGACCTCGCTTTCGTGGATGTCTTCCTGGAGGACACCGCCCGCGGCCGGATCGCCGGCGTGCGGCAGAACCACGAGGAAGTCGGCGGGCTGGCGGTGGAAATCCTGGCCGGCCAGCTCCACCACAACAAATTCGGCGTGCCGGAGATCCCGACGACGACGTTCGTCGCGGGAACCTGGTTCGACGGCGCCTCGTGTCCGAATCGGCGGCAACAGGATGACCCGAGCGCCACGCTGTCGGCGTCGGTTCGGTAGCGCGTTGCCCGGAGATGCGCCTTGGGGCGGCGGCTTGTTTCAGGGGCGGCGCGCCCACGCAGTCCAGGGGGCACAAAAAAGCCGCGCCAATCGGGAGATCGGCGCGGCGGAGAGAATCGCAGGACCTAGAAGCGCCCCTTGATGCCCGCGGTCCACAAGGAACCGTAGATGCTGTACTGCTGCAGGTGCCCCGGGACGTTGGAGTAGACGATATCGGGCGCGTTGAAGATATTGCGGCCGGAAACCATCAGCTCGAGCTTCGACGTCAGCTTGTAGCCCGCGCTGATGCCCCACAGCTCGCGCGACGCGCGATAGAGGACGCCACCGTTGACGGTGGTCGGCGTGGCGCTGAGCGCGCTGGTGCGCGCCGTGCCCTGCCAGCTCCCATTTACCTGCACCCGGAAGCGGCGATAGGAATATTTGAGGCCCCAGTTGGCCGACTTGTTCGGCGTATTCACCCGGATGCCATCGGCCATCACGCGGGTGACCGAGCCGTACAGCCCGAAGCCCTTGAAGATGCGCGGCAGGAAGGTGAGCTGCTGGTTGTACTCGAACGTCAGGCCGTTCGTATAGCGAACGCTCGGATCGTTCTGGGCGCTGAGATACCGGTACCCCGGATAATCGGTGTCGCTGTAGCCGATGGTCGTGGGATCGGCGATTTCCTGGCCGGTGACCTGCATGTCCTGCAACCGGAGCCGATAGAACGAAACGCCAACCACGCCAGAGGGCTCCAGGAAGTACTGGAGACCGGCGTAGTACTTGGTGGACTTTTCCGGCTTCAGCTTGGGATTGGGGACCGTGACCGTGTTGTTGGTGTCGCTGACCGAAGTCGCCCCCGCGAGATTGCCATAGTCGGGGCGGAGGATCGCGTCGCTGAACGCAATCTGGCCGACGAGCTTCCGGGTGAAGTCGAACTTGATGCCACCACTCTTGAACCAGTTGCCATAGCTGCTGTGCCGCCGGCCCTGCACGCCGTTGTTGTACTGGTAGATGATGCCTTCCGGGGTGCTGGCGAAACCGGCGGCCGGCGCGCCCGTGCTCGTAAGCACGTAATGCGCGGGATCCGCCGCCACCTGGGCGGCCGACCCGATCACCTTGTAGCCGGCGGTGTAGACATCCTTCGCCGGCCGCACATCCCAAATCTTGGACGTGTCGCCCGTGCGCTCGTACCGCACGCCAAAGTCGAAGCGCATTTTCTTGTAGCGGGTCTGCGCTTCGACGTACGCGGCCGAGATCTGTTCAATCAGGCCCTTGGTGTTGGCCAACCGGCGCTGCAGGTTGCCCGTGTCATTCTGCAGGAAGTACTCCGGATGCTCCCGGAACAGGTCGTACGTCGCGTAATTGCTGTCCGCGCGCCAGTTCAGGTCGTTGAAGTTGCCCGCGTCGAATCCGATGATCTTGGCCTGGTAGTTCTTCGTGTAGGGCACGGTGGCCTGATTCTGAACCCCGGTGGGCCCGACGAACGTGTAGGCCACATAGCCACCTTCATTGGAGTTCCAGGAGTTGGTCCGCGTCCCGCCGCCGGTCAGCACCTTGATGGGCTGGTCGCGAATCCACAGGTCCTTTTCGAAATCGAGATAACCACTGAACATCTCGTTCGTCGTATCCGAGTTCGCATCGCGGACACTGTTCGTGCCATAGGCCTTCCAGTTCTCCGGGTTGCTCCAGTCGTTCGTGGGCGTGACGTTGGTCTGCGTGATGGTCCAAGCGATCGACTCGCTGTCCGGCCGGTCCATGACGAAGCCGCCGAGATTCGTGATGGCACTGTCGTCCCGCTGGAAGAAGCCCTTCATGCCGGCGCGGAAATTGTAGCGGGCGTTGGAATAGCTGCCGCGCAACGTGGCCTTGTAGGTGTCGCCCTTATACTCGATCTTCGGGGCGAAGAGGATAACCGGCGTGTCGGCAAAGCGGTGGGAATACTCGGTCGCGACGCGGGTGTTCGTGGTGCCGGACCCGATGATGTGGGTTGGCGTGGAACCGGCGGCGACGTTGGAGGTGCTGGTGCTGCCGAAATACAGGAACGTGTACTGGTTCACATACTCCACGGCATAGTCCGAGTAGGTGCTGCGCAGCGACAGCGTGAGCCGGTCGGTGAGCTTGTAGTCGATGCTGAGATTCGCCGCCTCGCGCGTCGTCTCCTTCGGGCCCGCGCGCCACATCGCCCGGTAGGGGATGCCATCCGGATACTTGCTCGGGTAGATCCAGTCGAGCTGGTGACGATCCTGCTCAACGAAGTTGGCGGAATAACTGAGGCTGAATTCGACGCCCAGCCGCCCGTGGAAGTACACGTCGCCGAAACTGATCTGGCCCGTCGGGAAGATGCGGCTGTGCTTCTTGTCATCCGGGAAATATTCCCGCCGCAAGTGCGAGTCGGACGTGCCGACGCCACCGAACTGGAAGGAGAGCTCGCGGTGCCGGCGCTGAAAGGCGTACTTGCTGCGCAGGTTGATGGAGCCGCCGGGTGAGTCGGCGTCCATGTTCGCGGTCAGCGTGTTGTTAAACTCGATCGACTCGATGCCGGTGATCGACATCTGCTCGAAGGAGTTCTGCCGGCCCGCGTTGTTGTTCGAGGTACCCGTCGGCATGCGGGCGCCGTCGGTGGTGAAGTTCGAGTACTTTGGATCCAGGCCACCCACGCGGACGGCGCTAGTGTCGACCTCGACGTAGTCGAGGGAGAGACCGGGCATCGACTTCATGAACTCGCCCACGTCGCCCATCGTCAGGTCGCCGTAGTTGTCGGAGGCCACGACATTCTTGGCATTCGGCGCGGCCCGGCGCTCCATGATCGCCTTCGACTGGCCCTCGCGCTCCGCCACCACGCTCACGGTCTCGAGCGTGATCACATTCTCGGAGGCGGCCATCGCCTGCAGTTCAAAGTCCCGCGTCGCGGTGGCGCCGGCGGTGACCACGACCTTGTCGGTGACGCTTTGGGCACCGGTGTAGGTCACGGTCACCCGCACCTCGCCCGCCGGCACGCCAGCCAGACGATAGAAGCCCGCGTCCTCGGTGAACGCGCTCACGTTGGTGCCCTCGACGCGCACCTCAGCGTTGCGGACGTATTCCTTGGTTCCGGTGTGATAGACGCGGCCGATCACGACGCCGGTGGCCGGCTGGGCGAGCGCCAGGGAGGAAAGAAACGGCAGCAGCAGCAGCGCTGAAGCTCCGGTGCGCCGCACGAGGCGGGCGATGAGGGGCACGAGGGGGATGAGCATGGCGGTTAGGGTGTAGAATAAATATTCCGCATTGACATTCATTCTTTTGAGCCCGCTGATTCCCCGTGTCAATCCTTCGCCGGTGCCATTTACGTTACAGCCTCACGCACCCCATCCCGAATCGGCCAGCCCGGCCCCGACTAGCCGCGCGGGGTTCGCCACACCCCGCGCACCGGCCGCTTCCGACCGTCGCTACATACCAATGTCGCATGATTATTCTGACGATCAGCTCCGGTTGGTGGCGCGCCTCTATTATATAGACGGCCTCGGGCAGAGCGACGTGGCCCGCTTCGCCCGCGTCTCCCAGGCCAAGGTCTCCCGCCTGCTCGCCGTGGCCCGCGAACGCGGCATCGTCCGCATCACGGTGGCGGATTACGATCCCCGCCGCCCCGAGCTCGAGGAGCGGCTGCGCGCCCGGTTCGGGCTGCGCCAGGTGGTGGTGATCAAGTGTGGCGACCGGCTGGGCACCGACGTCCGCCGCTCGGTCGGGCATTTCGGCGCCGCGGTGGTCGACGCCCTCATTCCCCCGCGCGCCATCGTCGCGGTCGCCGGCGGGCGCACGATTCACGAGCTCGTGCTGCAGCTGCCCGTCGCCCGCAGCAAGGCCCTGACCATCGTGCAGGCCATGGGCAGCGTTGATTCCACGACCAGCATTTACGACGCCCACGAGGTGGGGCGGGTCGTCGCCCAGCGCCAGGGCGGCAGCTTTCTCGCCCTCAACACCCCCGCCTTCATCCCCGAACGCCGCACCCGTGATGCCCTGCTGGAGCTGCCCCAGGTCCGTCGCGTTCAGGAACACCTCGACCGCGCATCCGTCGCCCTCGTCGGCGTCGGCGTTCTGGGCAACTCGGTGTTCGCCGAGCGCGGCACCCTCGACGCCACCATGGCCGGCGAACTCGAGCGGGCCGGCGCCGTCGGCGAAATCTGCGGCCGTTTCCTCAACGCCGCCGGCGCCGAGTGCGCCACGAGCTGGCGCCACCGGGTGATCAGCATCTCCCTGGAGCAGCTCCGGCGGATCCCGGAGGTCATCGGCGTCGTTTCCGGCGCCGATCGCACGGCTGCGATCCTCGCGGCCCTCCAGGGCGGCATTCTCAAGTCTTTGCTCATTGATGAACTCGGCGCGGCCGCCCTGCTCGCCGCCACGCCTGCGGCCCCGCGCCGCAAAACCCGGCCCTGACGCCGCGTCCAGCTCCAATCCGATGGCCACCAGCACCACCCAACTCCCCTCCAACGGCTCCCGCCTCACGCTTGCCGAGGCGCTCGCCTGCGCGAACGACACCCGCGCGCTGCACGTCGGTCCCGGCGTCCTCCGGCTCGTGCCCGAGGTCTTCCGCACGCACTTCCCGGGCGCGCGCGCCATCATCGTCGCGGACCCGCGGACGTTCGCGCTCGCCGGCCAGACCGTGGCGGCCGCTCTGGCCGCCGCTCACATCGAGACCCTGCCGCCGTTTATCTTCACCGACCCGGCCCTGTATGCCGAGTTCAAGTACGTCGAGCAGCTCGAGGCGGCGCTGCGGTTGCACGACGCGATCGCGATCGCCGTCGGCTCCGGCACCATCAACGACCTCACCAAGCTGGTCACCCACCGCACCGGCCGGCCGTCCTACCTGTGCGTCGGCACGGCCGCCTCGATGGACGGCTACACCGCCTTCGGGGCGTCCATCACCTTCGAGGGCGCAAAGCAGACCTTCAACTGCCCCGCGCCCCGCGCGGTCGTGGCGGACACCGACATCCTTTGCCAGGCGCCCACGGCGATGACCGCCTCGGGCTACGCCGACCTCTTTGCCAAGGTGCCCGCGGGCGCCGACTGGATCCTCGCCGACGCGATCGGCGCGGAACCCATCGACCCGCGCGCCTGGGCCATCGTGCAGGGCGGCCTGCGCGACGCCCTGGCGGATCCCGCCGGCGCCCGCGCCGGCAAGGCCTCCGCCCTCATGCCGCTCGTCGAGGGGCTGATGCTCGGCGGGTTCGCCATGCAATGGACGAAGACGAGCCGGCCCGCCTCCGGCGCCGAACACCAGTTCAGCCACCTCTGGGACATGGAGCACCACACCCACCAGGGGGCGGCCCCCTCCCACGGCTTCAAGGTGGGCATCGCCACGCTCGCGGTCACCGCCTTCTACGAGGCGCTGCTGCGCCAGCCCCTCGAACAACTGGACGTCGAGGCGGCGGTCGCCCGGTGGCCCGACGCCGCGGCCATCCGGCGCACGACGGAAACCCTCTTTACCGGCGACGAGTTCCTCGCCACGGCGGTGCGCGAGACCCAGGCGAAGCACGTCACGCCCGCCGAGCTGCGCACGCAGCTCACGCGCCTCCGCGCCGGCTGGCCCGAGCTGCGCCGCCGGCTGCAGACGCAGCTGATTCCGTTCGCGGACGCCCGCGCCCGGCTGCGAGCGGTGGGCGCGCCCACCGACCCGCGCGAAATCGGCATCCCGCTGGAGCGCCTGCGCCGCACCTTCATCCGCGCGCAGTTCATCCGCCGCCGCTTCACCGTGCTCGACCTCGCGCTGCGCGCCGGCGTGACCGAGGCCTGCCTCGACGAGATCTTCGGCCCGCGCGGCCCCTGGGCCCCCGCCCACCCCTGAAACTGCCCGGGCCGGCGCCGCGCCGGCCCTTTCCCGCGGCTGAGCCGCGCAAACTCCCTATGCGCATAGATATTCGATGCGAGTTGAGCTGGCCCTTCGCCGCCCGCTTCTCCACGTTGCTGATCCTCCCGCCATGAACGCGTCCTCCGCCTCCGCCCCCGCGCCCGCCACCCCGGAATCGAACCCCGAGGTCGCGCGCCGCTTCCGCTACTGGCAGACGCGCACGCTGGTGTCGCTGATGTTCGGCTACGCCGCGTTCTACTTCGTCCGCAAGAACCTCAGCTTCGCGATGCCGGCAATGCAGGAGGACCTGCACATCACGAAGGCCGACCTCGGCCTGTTCCTGACGCTGCACGGCCTGCTCTACGGCGTGTCCCGCTTCGTCAACGGCATGTGGGCCGACCGCGCCAACGCCCGCTACTTCATGGTCGCCGGCCTGATGCTCTCGGTCGTGGCCAACGTCTTCTTCGGCTTCAGCTCCAGCGTCCTCTTCCTCGGCGTCGCCTGGATGGTCAATGGCTGGGTGCAGGGCATGGGGTTCCCCCCGTGCTGCCGGCTCATGACCCACTGGTTCCCGCCCGAGCGCCTCGCGACCAAGATGTCCATCTGGAACACGTCGCACTCCATCGGCGCCTGGGTTGCCGCCGTCTTCTGCGGCTACATCGTCGCCTTCGGCTGGCGCTGGTGCTTCTTCGCCCCCGCCATCCTCTGCACGCTCGCCGGCATCATTCTCTTCCTCCTGCTGCGCGACACCCCGACCTCCGTCGGCCTCCCGGAAATCCAGGTCACCGGCACCCAGCACGCGCACAACGAGGACAAGAGCACGGAGGAGTACAAGACCTTCGTCCGCCGCCACGTGTTCGGCAACCCGTACATCTGGTGGATCTCCCTCGCCAACTTCTTCGTCTACATCCTCCGCTTCGCCGTCCTCGACTGGGGTCCGACGCTGCTGAAGGAGATGAAGGGCTTCTCCCTCCATCACGCGGGCTGGATGGTCGCCGGCTTTGAGGTCTCCGGCCTCATCGGCATGCTCCTCGCCGGCTGGGCCACCGACAAGTTCTTCGGCGGCCGCGGCGCCCGCATGTGCGTCCTCTGCATGATCGGGGCCGCCACCTCGCTCTTCGCCTTCTGGAAGATCCCCGGCGACTCGCCCGTCATGTCCATGGTCTTCCTCGGCGCCGCCGGATTCTTCATCTACGGCCCGCAGGCCCTCATCGGCATCATTGCCGCCAATCTCGCCACCAAGCGCGCCGCCGCCACCGCCGCCGGTTTCACCGGCCTGTTCGGCTACGCCAGCACGCTCATCTCCGGCTGGGGCCTCGGCAAACTCGTCCAGACCTCCGGCTGGGACATCGCCTTCGGCGCCCTCCTCGGCGTCGGCGCGATCGGCACCTTCATGTTTATCCTCGCCTGGCCCGCCAAGGCCCATGGCTACGACGAGTAAGCCTCCGATGCCTGCGTCCTCTCCCGCTTCTTCCTTCTCTCCCGCGCTCGCGCGCTCGCTGCGCGGCCTCCGCCACGTCGCCCTCGACATGGATGGCACCATCTACAAGGGCGGCACGCTCTTCGCGTGCACGCTGCCCTTTCTCGAGCGGATGAAGTCGCTCGGCATCGGCTGCTCCTTCCTGACGAACAACCCGTCCAAGAGCGCCGCCGACTACCTCGCCCATCTGCGCAAGATCGGGGTCCCGGCCGCGCCCGACCAGCTCTACACCTCGGCCCTGGCGACGATCGACTTCCTCCGCAGCCGCCGCCCGGAGCTCCGCCGCCTCTTTGTCCTCGGCACGCCCAGCATGCAGGCCGAGTTCGCCGCCGCCGGCTTCACGCTCACCGCGGACGACCCCAAGGACGAACCCGATGCCGTCGTCGTCGGCTTCGACCTGACGCTCACCTACGCCCGCCTCTGCCGCAGCGCATGGTGGATTCACCGGGGCAAGCCCTACTTCGCGACCAATCCCGACCTCGTCTGCCCGACCGATCTGCCCAACGTCCTCGTCGACTGCGGTTCGATCTGCGCCGCACTCGCCCAGGCCGCCGGCCGCACCCCCGACCAGACCTTCGGCAAACCCGACCCGTCCATGCTCGACGGCATCCGCGACCGCCATGGTCTGCGCTCCGAGCAGATCGCGATGGTCGGTGACCGCATTTACACGGACATGATGATGGCGCACCGCGCCAAGGCCCTCGGCGTCCTCGTCCTCTCGGGCGAGGCCACCGCCGCAGACGCCGCCGCCGCCAACCCGCCTCCCGACCTCGTGGTCCCCACGCTGGCCGAACTCGGCGAAGCCATCGCCACCGCCCGCTCCAACCCAACCTCCCTATGACGGCAAACACGGTTCTCTCCCGACCGGAAATCCAGGCAAAGCTCACCGCCGCCCCCCTCGACGTCTTCGTCATCGGCGGCGGCGTTGTCGGCAGCGGCGTCGCCCGCGACGCAGCCATGCGCGGCCTGCGCACGGCGCTCGTCGAGCAGCACGACTTCGCCTTCGGCACCAGCAGCCGCTCCAGCCGGCTCCTCCATGGCGGCATCCGCTACCTCGAACAGGGGCGGGTCGGACTCGTGCATGAGGCCAGCGTCGAAAAGAAGACGATCCGCGACATTGCGCCGCACCTCGGCGATCCGCTGGGCTTCCTCTTCCCGTCCTACAAGGGCAAGGGCTGGCCGGTCTGGCAGCTCCGCATCGGCGTCAAGATTTACGACCTGCTTTGCGGCGGCCGCAATTTCCAGCCGTCCCGCGGCTTCAACGCCCGCGAGACCCTCGAGATGCTGCCCACCCTCCGCAGCGAGAAGCTCGGCGGCTGCGTCCGCTACTTCGACGCCCTCACCAGCGACGCCCGGCTCGTGTACGACACCCTGACGTCCGCGGCCCGCTACGGCGCCACGGTCGCCAACTACCTCCGCTTCGTCGACTCCACCCGCGAGGGTGACCTCTGGAAGATCCAGCTCGAGGACAAGATCACCGGCCAGAAGTACGTCGTCCAGGCCAAGACCATCGTCAATGCCACCGGACCCTGGGCCGAACAGATCCGCCACAGCTCCGTGAAGCTCCGGCTCAGCAAGGGCATTCACGTCGTCATCGACCGCAGCCGCCTCCCCGTGCCGGCCGCCGTCGTCATCACCGAGGGCAAGCGCATCATCTTCGTCCTTCCCTGGGGCAAGCGCGTCATCATCGGCACCACCGACACCGACTACCAGGGCGCCCCCGAGGACGTTCGCGTGGCCAACGAGGACGTCACGTACGTCCTGCGCGCGGTCAACGACTACTTCCCGTCCAACGCGATCAAGGAAAAGGACATCATCAGCTCCTGGGCCGGTATCCGTCCCCTCATCGCCAATCCGGACGGCACGCCCTCCGACGTCTCCCGCGCCCACCAGATCAAGAACCCGCAGCCGGGCTGGTGGGACATCGCCGGCGGCAAGCTCACGACCTACCGGCTCATGGCCGAACAGGCCGTCGACAAGATCGCCCGCTTCCTCGGCCACAGCGCCGGCCGCTCCCGCACCGCGCAGGAACCGCTCCTGCCGACGGACGTGCCCAACAACTTCAGCGGCATTGTCCCGCCGCCCGTCACACGCGAGGCCGTGGAACACTACGTGAAGAACGAGTGGGCCGTGCACCTTGACGACGTCCTCGTGCGCCGCAGCAGCTGGCACTACTACGAGTCCGGCGACCTCGCCGAACGCGTGGCCACCTGGATGGCCGAGATCGCTGGCTGGACGCCCGAACGGCGCGCCCAGGAGATCGCCGCCTACCGCGCTGCGGTCGGCGTTCCCGTCCCGCCGCCCACCAAGCGCTGAACGTTTTCCATTAGGCCATAGATAAAGCACCCGGGGGCGCCGCAAGGCGCCCCCGTTTGTTTCTCTCCGCCCCTTCAGGGCGGTCACATCTTTCTCTTTCTCGTACTCTTTCTCGTTCTCTCATGACGGCCGCGTGCCGCGGCCGTCATCTGGGCGGTGCGAGATCAAGTTGCCGGTGGCCGCCGGCGCCGGCGGCCCGCGTCGCGCGATGGGTGAAGTTGCGCCGGGGACGGAGCTGCAGTAGCCGCGCCGCGGAGAACGAGAACGAGAACGAGAACGAGAACGAGAACGAGAACGAGAACGAGAACGACGGGCGAGGTGACGGGGCAGGGACGGGCGGGAGAAAGAGGACGAGTAAGAGGAAGAGAGAGAGCTTAGGGGGCGCTCCCCCCCTGGGGCCTTTTCCGCCTTCCGCTCACCGGATTACCTGTTCACCGTGGCTCGCGAACGCCGCCGTCCCGCCTCTCCCCTCGTGTGACGCGTCGGCGCGCCGCCTGCTTTCCCTCTCCCTTCTCTCCATGTCGACTCCCGCCGCCACCACTCCGCCGCCCGAACCCGCCCGCGTCCCGCGCCAGATTCCGCTGATCATCGGCAACGAGGGCTGCGAGCGCTTCGGTTTCTACGGGATGCGGAACATCCTCACCGCCTTCCTCGTTTCTTCGCTCCTGCTGTACCTGCCGGAGTCCGAACGCGGCCCGGAGGCGAAGGAGATCTTCCACACGTTCGTCATCGGCGTGTATTTCTTCCCCCTCCTCGGCGGCTGGATCGCCGACCGTCTCCTCGGCAAGTACCGCACCATCTTCTGGCTCAGCCTGGTGTACTGCCTCGGCTTCGTCTTCCTTTCGATCTTCGACACCTCCAAGCCCGGCTTCTACACCGGCCTCCTTCTGATCGCGCTCGGTTCCGGCGGCATCAAGCCGTGCGTCGCCGCCTTCGTCGGCGACCAGTTCGACCAGACCAACAAGCACCTGGCCCGCGTCGTGTTCGACGCCTTCTACTGGATCATCAACTTCGGGTCCTTCTTCGCCTCGCTGCTGATGCCCATCTTCCTGCGCAGCTTCGGCGCCAAGATTGCCTTCGGCGTGCCCGGCGCGCTGATGTTCATCGCCACGCTCCTGCTGTGGATCGGACGCAAGCGCTACGTCATGGTCCCGCCCGCGCCGCGCGACCCCAACTCCTTCCTGCACGTCTCCATGACCGCGCTGAAGTCCGGCACGCCCGGCATGGCGCTCGCCATCCTCGGCCTCGTCGTCGGTCTCGGCGCCCTGATCGCCGCCCCCAAGATCGGTTTCGTCATCGGCGCCTGCGTGGCCCTTGTGGCCGTGATCGCCTTCGGCGGCGCCGGCGTCTGGATGCAGCTCGAGGGCGCCCGCGGGCGTCATCCCGACGAGGCCATCGAGGGCGTGCGCTCCGTCCTCCGCGTGCTGGTGCTCTTCACGCTCGTCACCCCATTCTGGTCCCTCTTCGACCAGAAGGCCTCCACCTGGGTGCTCCAGGGTGACGCCATGACGAAGCCGTCCTGGTTCCAGTCCTCCCAGATGCAGGCGCTCAACCCGGCTCTGGTGATGATCCTGATCCCCCTCAACAACCTGGTGGTCTACCCCGCCCTGCGCCGCTTCGGCTACGAGCCGACCGCGCTCCGCCGCATGACTGCCGGCATCGCGCTCTCCGGCGTCGCCTGGATCATCGTCGGCACCCTGCAGGTGCTCATGGACCGCGGCAACGCGCTCTCCATCACCTGGCAGATCCTTCCTTACGCCTTCCTCACCCTCGGTGAGGTCCTCGTCTCCGCCACCGGCCTCGAATTCGCCTACAGTCAGGCCCCGCTCTCGATGAAGGGCGCACTGATGAGCTTCTGGAACCTCTCCGTGACGATCGGCAACCTCTGGGTCCTGGTGGTCAACGCGGGCGTCAAGAACACCGCCGTCACCAACGCCATCAAATCCACCGGCTTCGGCGTGACCGCCTTCCAGATGTTCTTCTTCGCAGTCTTCGCGTTCGTCGCCGCGCTGTGCTTCGGCCTGTACGCCATGCGCTACAAGCTCGCCGATCACTACCGCCGCGCCTGACCGGCGGCCCAAGGCTGAAGGAGCGAAAGCCGGAGGCCTGAAGCGATCCGACTGAAGCCGGAAGCCTGAGGCCAGATCCGATCCGCTGATCTGATCGATCCGACACCGCTTTCCGGCCTCTGGCCTCCGGCTTCCGGCTTCTGGCTTCCCTCCTCCGGCTTCCGGCTTCAGCCTTTCAGTCCTTCAGCCATTTCGGTCAGCGCGCGGCCGAAAGCGCTGCACGTATCACCGGCTCCATGACGTCGGCCTGGCGCCAGAAACCGAGGTCGCTGGCGTGCGAACCGTCGGTCGAGCCTTCCGCATCGGTGCCGTAGAGCGCGTCACCGGGGATGTAATACAGGTGCTTCACGCCGTCCTGCTGCAGGCGTTCGTACTGGGCCTTCAGCGCGGCGTGATTCTCGGTGTGGAACTTGTCCGTCGCCGGCAGGATCCACGAGTTCGTATGCCGCCGGTCCTCGACCAGGATGATCGGCGTGTCGGGATGGGCCGCGCGTAGCTGCTGCACCAACGGCACCGTCCGCTCCGCCACCAGCGCGGGATTCATGTTGGGCAGGCAATCGATGACGTACACCGCGGCATCCACCTGCGTGAGGAACGCGCCCACGGCGGCATCCATCTTGCCGTTGCCAGAAAACCCAAGGTTCAGCACCGACCGGTCAAACCGCCGGCCCAGGATCGCCGTGTGCACCATGCCCGGACGCGAGGCGCAGGCCCCGTGCGTGATCGAGGTGCCGTAAAACACGATCGGCTTGTCCGTGCGGGGAGCGAGGCCCTCGAACTTGGCCCCTTTGGGCACGCCAATGGCCAGCGATTGCACGCCGTTGTACAACGGCAGGTACGCCGCGTACTCGCGGTAGCCGGGCGCCAGATCCTTGACCAACTCGGCCTTCACCTCCTGTTTGCCGGGCCTCGCCACCTGCACCCAACGCCAGTGTCCCTGCTCGTCCCGCGCGTACAGATCCACGCCACTCACCCCCGTCGCCGGCATGTGCGGCATCGCCAGCCGGTCCTTGGTCAAAAGGTAATGGACGTGGATGCTCGTCGCGTCGGTCTTGAACCGGACCATCATGCCGGCCGAGTCGCGGCTGAGGTTCCAGACGTGCTTGGTCACCGTCTGCTCGGCCGACGCCGGCAGCCGGTCGAACCAGCTCCGGCGGGTTTGGTCCACCCAAGCGCGGCCTTCGACGCCCCACGTGGTCACGTCATGCCAATCGAGTTCGGCGACCACTTCCTTGCTCGCCGCCAGCGAAGGGTCGGCGCGCACCGTGGCATCGGGCGCCGAGCTCGCCGCAGGTTTTGGGGCGTCGGCCGCGGGCAGCGCCGGCACGAGCGCGGCGGCAAAAAGCAGGGAGAAAGGAAGTCGGGGAAAAGCGAAGCGTTTCATCGGGGAGAAAGACGTCACGCTGGCCTCGACGGCTTCATCGGTCAACGCCCTCACCCTCGTCCGAATGGCCGCGTCAGGGAACAGTGGTCAGACTCCAAACGTCGGAAGCCAGAAGCCGGGAGTCGGAAGCCAGAGGCCAGTGCGGGTGAGTTCAGGACATCCTATCCTTGTTAGCTGAGTTACGTAACCGGCCGCTTCATCTGCGCTAACCTAGATGAAGCGGCCGGCTTTCTGCACCCAGAAGAAATCGCGGAGCAATTTCTTACTCGGCGATCTCGTAGATCTCGATCAGCGCCACGCCCGTGCCGCCATTCACGCCGGAGACCTGCGCGGTGTAGGTTCCGGGCGCCAACGTCAGGATCAGGGCGGCGTCTCGAGAGCTAGACGCCAGCCCAAAGGCGCCGGTCCCGGAGGCAGCCGCCGCCACCTCGGCCGCCACGCTACCCGCCCCCTCGCCCCAGTTGTCGTTCTCAGCCACGAGCTCGGTCTGGTGGAACAGCCGCAGGCGAGGATCGGCCAGCACCCCTCCCACCCCGAGCTGCTGGAGTCCCGGACCGACACCTCGGACCAACAGTTTCTTGGGCGCGTTACCCGTCACCACGAAACCGCCAATCAGGACATCCTCGCCAGTGCCGACATACCCGCGGGTCGAGATATTGACCAAGCGCTGGTACTCACCCTGCGGATTCACGCTGGCATCATAGATCTCGGCCATCGCGACACCGGTCTTGCCGCCGTCGTAGACGTGCGCGGTGTAGACGCCGGGGGGCAACGTCACCAGAATGGCCGCGTCGGCGCTGCCGGGCGCCAGGTCAAAAGCGCCGATTCGTCGGAACGTCTCCATGATCTCTCCGGCATTCCCGGCTTCGCCCCAGTTGTCGTTCTCCGCAATCAACACGCTGCCGCGGTAGAGACGTAGCTTCGGATCCGGGAGCACGCCATTGAGCCCAAACGCAGTCAGCCCCGGGCCGACGCCGCGGAGCAACAAGCGCTTCGACTCATTCCCCCCGACGACAAATCCCGTAATCAAGACCCGCTCGCTGCCACTCATCCGACCACGTGAGGACAGATTCACGAGTCGATCCGTCCGCGTGGTCGCACCCCCGATGCCGGCGAACGTTTCCGGCGGCTGGTTGGGCCGGATCAGCGTGCCGGTCACCACCGTTGTCGGCGCGTCCACCGAGCCTGAGATCGTGACGTCGCCGGATGCCGTCACCGCAAACGTGCCGTCATTTGCCGCCGTGCCGCTGGCGCCTTCGACGAGCGTCGGAGTGATGGCCAGCACATAGACCTGGTTCTGCGTGCCCACGATCGTGTAGATCGCGCCCGTGGCCGTCTGCAGCGACGCCGACTCGTAGTAGCCCGCGATCCCGGTCGTCGGCCCCGTCGGCGGCACCAGTTGCGCATCGAAAGACACCCCTAGCGCCGGCACCGCTCCCGTGACGACCGTGCCGTTCACGAAACCGCGGAAGACCCGCGTCTGCGTCGTCAATGCCGACGAGGTCACCGCATCGATCTTTTGCGCGTGCGCCAAGGCGTTGCCGCTCGTGGAGGAACCAGCGAGGTACGTCGGAACGGCCGCTTCCCAGGCACCGTCCGGGCCCGGTGTGAACTCGACCACGAAACCCTCCCCGTTCGGGAGGGTGCCGATCATGGTGCCCTTTCCGCCATCGGGCGTGATGCTGATCGCGATACGGCTCCCACCGATTGTTCCGAAGTACACGAGCGGACCAACCGCGGTCACCGAGAACGTCTGCGTGACCTCCGGCGCCGCGTTGTAGGTCTCATTGCCCGGCTGCGAGGCCCGCACCTCCACCTCTCCCGGAGTGCCCACCAGGGTGAGGGTGCTTCCACTCAACAATGCCGGCCCGCGCACCACCACGAGCGATACCGGCAATCCGGAACTCGCCGTCGCATTCAGGGCGAAGGGTTGGTCACTGGTGAGCTTCTCCCCGACGGGAGAGAATGTGATCGTCTGGTCGATCTTTTCCACGGCCGCCAGGCTCACGGTCGCACTCGCCGGCAGGAAATTGCCATCGCCCGCCTGCGTCGCACGCAGCGTCACGGCACCGCCGTGCACCACGAGCGACGATCCCGTCAGCGTCGCGTTCCCGCTCACGACCGTAAACGTCACCGGCAACCCGCTGGTCGCGGTCGCCGTCAGCGTCACCGCCTGGCCCGCCTTCACCCCTGACGGCGTCGGGAACGACACGATTTGCGCCGCCTGCGCAATCTCGAGCACACCCGATGTCGCGGCCGTGTAGTTGGCCGCATCCACGCTCGCGGCGACGGCGTACACCCCGGCTGCCGTTGGCGCGGTCGCCGCCCCATCGTAAGTCAGCGTCACCGGCAGTCCGACCGGCACCGTCGTGGCCGTCGCCGCCTTCGGCGCACCGTCATACACGGCCGCCAGTCCACCCAGCGTCACCGTCGCCACGGCGCGCGTGATCGTACCCGTGAGCACGGGCGGCGTCAGGGTGTAATGCCGGGACCGGCTCCCGGTCAGCCCCAAGCCGGTCACGGTGACCGCCTTGCCAGCACCCGCATTTGGATCGGCAAACACCGCCACGGCACCACTCGCAACGAGGGTGACCTGGTCGTCGGAGATCCGCCCGATCAACTGCGCCGCGCCCAGATTGAGCGTGGCGGTCGTCGTCCCGTCGTAGGCGCGGTTTGGCACGGTGATGCCGGTGACGGTCAGCGCCACCTGGCCAACCTCAAGGCTGAGCGTCGCCTGCGCGGTATTGCCGGCGGCATCCTTCGCGGAAAGCGCGACGGCAAAGGTACCCGATGTCGTCGGCGTGCCACTGATGACGCCGGTGCCACCCGCGATCGAGAGGCCAGCCGGCAGCCCGGCGGCATCGAACGCCACGGCGCCGCCCGCAGCCGTAACCGTACAGCCGCCAAAGACCGCCATGTACCGCCCGGAACTCGTCGGGCCGCTGGTGATCGTTGGCGCCGTGGTATCGACCGTGATCGTCGTTGCCGGCGACAGCGCGCTGCTGTTGCCGGCGGCGTCCTTCGCCCGCGCCGTGAAGGTGTGATCCCCTTCCGCCAAAGTTGGGGTGGTGATGGACCAGCGGCCATCAACCGCGTCGGCCGAGCCCACACTGGCCTCGCCGTCATAAAGGGTGACGGAAACGCCGCTTTCCGCGGTACCGGTAAACGTCGGCGTCGTTGCGGCCGTGACATCATCGTGGTCCGAAGCGCCGGTGTCGCTCTCAGGGGCCAAATCGGGCGCGGACGGAGAATCCGGCGCCTGGTCATCCACCACTTCCACCGGCCCCGAATACGTAACGAGGGTCCGCGCTTCCGGATCGCCTTGGTCGGTCGCACTCTGGTGCGTGAGCTTGACCCGGAAGCGGTACACGTGATTGGGCGCGACGCTGGCGGTGGCCACTGAGTGTGGTGTCCCAGCCCAAGTGACATCCGCCGCCGACCACGTCGTCTCCTCGTCCAGCTGCTGCTCGATCGCGATCGTCGTGGCCGCATTGAGGATATCAATGCTGTCACTGGTCGCGGGCAGCTTGAGGTCAACGGTGCCGGCGGTCCGATTGGCCTTCTCAAGGTACGGCCAGCGATAGCCTCCCAGCACCGTGTAGTAGGTGGCGTTGGTGCTGGAGGTGGAGTCGACCACCAGCACCTCATCCGTCTGGTCCAGTGACACCGCCGAAGTGTTGGTGACGTTGGCGCTCCGGAGATTCTCGCCGAGGGCAAAGGCCGACGCGCTGTCCGTCACCGTAATGCTGTTCACGGTCACGGTCGGCCGGGACGCCGGGTTGATGAGGAGCGACGAGTAGGCACGCGTCACGTCGATACCCACGGAGTTATCCGCCAGCGTGTTCCCGGAGACATTCGCCGTCAGCGGGTAATAGCCGATCAACGCGATCGCTGCGCTGCTGTAGCCGAGTTGGGTCGTCGCGTCGTAACCGCGGATCTGATTCTGCCGCACCGAACCGGAACCGCCGTAGAGGTAAACCGCGTACTCATAGCCGTCGGAGTTGCGCAGGCGGTCCGGGTGATCCGTGCCGCCGAACGTGTTCGCCTCGATGGTGAACACGCCCCCGCGGATCGCGACCGCGTTACGGAAGGCGTTCGACGCCGACACCGTTGACGAAACGAACCGGACCTCGTGCGCGCTGGGTTCGGCGTGAATGCCGAAAGCGAGGTTGTTGCCCGGCGTCGGGTTATTGTGGAAGTCTTCGAGCGTAACCCCCTCACCGTCGAAGGTCCCGCCCGACTTCACGTCGATCACGCAAAAGAAGCCATTCGCCAGCGCGTCGGCGCCATTGTTCTGGAGCGTGACGTTGCGCAACGTGAGCGCCCCTCCCGCGTCGATCGCGAAGAACACCCGTTGGTCGGTGTACGTCGGCAGTGCGGCGCTGCTCACGGTGACGTCGTCCGCCCGCACAACATCCACGCGCACACCCGCTCCGGCCTGGATCGTCGCCCCATTTCCCTGGATGCCAACCGGGCGCGTGATGCGGCCGCCAGCATAGTGATACGTCGCCCCTTCCTGCAGGTAGATGCGCTCGACCGCCGGGTTCCCCAAATAGCTGGCCAGCGCATCGGAGTCAGCAGCCGACACATCGGTCTCGACTCTCGTGACGAAGTTCCAGGCTGAACCCGTCATCGCGGCCGAGCCAAAGTTGGCAGCGTTCAAGAAGGCCCCACCTTCGATCTCCACCGCGTACGCGGTGCCCGAAAGCAACGTGATGCCAGGCACAATGGTTACCGTTCCGCCGCTGATCGTGACTCGCTGGGCGTCGCCGGCGTCAAGGGCCGCCGCCACCGCACTGTCGCCCGTCCGCCGGATGACGATCTTCTTGCCGGCCACGGCCGTAACCGACTCGGAAAAGCCAATGGAAAGAGTCGCGCCGGGGCTCACCTCAACCGCAGCCACCGCCGGCGTGAAGGCCATTGGTATCGGCCGAGCATTCACGAAAACCCCACTCGTGGTGGGCCGGGTGAAATCGAGCGTAGCCGTAAGCCCGGCCGCATCCTTGATCGTCCCCCCGCCTGGCACGATGGCGCTGCCCGGCGTCAGGCCGTCAATGTCCCGATCATCTGCCTGGACGGTGTAGCTGAACGTCAGGGTGTCCGTGCCGGACCCCGAGGCATACGCCAGCGCGCGCGTGCTACTGCCGATGATCATGTCGATATAAGGCACGCCTCCGGCGGTCGTGACGGCAACCGGCGCGTTGAATTGAACCGTGAGGGCCAGGGTGTCGCCCGTCTGGTACACGCCGTCCGGCGGAGCCAGAACGGCCATGATGCGCGGTCCGGTCGTCGCCACGGCGAGCGCGAGGTTGAAAACACCGCCCCAGTTGCTCCCGAGGGCGACCACGGTTTTGCCAGCCAGCGCACCGCTCGTGTCAACGGCGACAGGCAGCGGGGTATCCGTCCCCTCGGTGTCATTGCCGAGCTGGCCGTAGTCGTTGAAGCCCCAGTCGTACACCCGCCCCTCCGTGGTCAGCGCCGTCGTGTGCGAGTCGCCGCCGGTGACGGCGGCCACGGTCTTGCCATTGAGCACGCCGGCGGCCGAAACGATCCCGGGGTCGTTGCGATTGGACTTGGAGTTGTTGCCGACCTGGCCGTGGTCATTCTCGCCCCACACGTACACACGACCGTCCGCCGTGAGCGCGATGCTGTGGTCCCAGCCGCAGGCGATATCCACGACGGTCTTCTGGCCGTAGGCGCCGCCATGGTACACCGGGTTCGGCAGGCTGCGGTTGGTGCCGAACATGTTCGTCCCGAGCTGGCCGTAACCATTGCTGCCCCAAGCGTAAACCTTGCCCTCGCTCGTCAGCGCGAGGACGTGCTCCGAGCCCGCCGCGATCGCCGTGACAAACTTGCCGTTCAGCGCCCCGCTCGTTCCGACCGCCACCGGCTCGTTGCTGAAATCGACAAAAGCGTTGTGCCCCAACTGGCCGTCACCCCCGTCTCCCCAGGTGTAGACAAGGCCGTCGTCCGTCAGCGCGACACTGAACTCGTCGCCGGCCGCCACCGCCACCACGCGCTTTCCCGCCAGTGCACCGTCCATGTACACCGCAACCGGCACATTGCTGTCGGTCGTGCTGCGGTTGCCAAGCTGACCCTGGGCATTTCGACCCCAGGCGTAGACCCTGCCCTCGGCGTCCACCGCCAGGGCATGATAGCCGCCCGCGGCGATCGCCGTGATCGTCTTGCCCTGCAGCGCGCCCGTCGTGCTGACCGGTTGCGGGGCAAACCAGTCTCCGTTCGTGCCGACCCCGAGCTGGCCATCGGCATTGCGTCCCCACGCGAAGACCTGCCCGTCGGCCGTGAGGCCTATGCTGAAGTAGCCGCCCGCCGCCAGGTCCACGAGATACTTCCCCGCGAGCTTTCCCGTCGTGTGCAGGGCCGAGGGCATATGCCGCTCCGTTGTGGTGTTGTCGCCCAGCCTCCCGTACACGTTTCGTCCCCAACCGACCGGGAACGACGCCATCATCGGCACGTAAATCTGCCCCATCGAGAACCCGCCGCTCACCGGCTGCGCACTCCTGTCCACGATTCCGGTGCCGGCCCCCTTCAGGTCCAGCCGCACCGTCCCGACGCCGGAGAGCCCCGTGATCGTCACCGCATAGGTCATCGCGTCGACCGCCTCGACGTTCCCAACCACCCCGAAGGCGCTCATCGTCTTGTTCAGAACGAAGTCCGCCGCGTCCACGCCGGTGACGGGTTCGCTGAAGGTCACGCGATAGACGACACTCGTCGCGGGCGTGCCGACTGTTCGCGGCGCCCACCGGCGGATGCCGGTCACGATCGGCGCCGTGTCGATGCGGACCAGGGTTGTGTCCGGTGGCGTAAACGACCGTTCGGCGTCGACCGCACCGCCACTGCGCATCGTCGCGCCATTGAGCGCGACCGAGTCGGCGCAGGTGATGCCATCCGCATCGTTGTCCCCCGGCTGCACCGTGTGGCGGAACGTCAGCGCGGTCGTACCGCTGCCCGCCGCATAATACGCCAGCCGCCGCGCGTTGCCGATCGTCAGCGTGAGTGTCGGCGTGCCACCCACCACGGTCACGACGCGATCAAACGCGAGGGTGAAGTCCAGCACATCGCCCGCACCATACGTGCCCGCATTGGGTCCCGTGGCCTGCACCACGACCGGCGCCGGGGGTGGACTGATGGCGAGGGAATATGCTTGGCTCGCCGTCCCGGGACCGCCGGCTTCGGTCGCCTTGATCGTAAACGAGTAGCTCCCTGCCACCGTCGGCGTACCGGCGATCGTCGCCCCCGCAGTACCGCTGCCCACGAGCGACAGACCAGGCGGTAGCGTGCCCACAGACACCGCGAAGTTGAACCCGGGCGGACTCGCGACCCCGGAGACGGCGAGCGAGGCCGAGTACGACTCACCCAGCGTGCCATTCGGCACCGTCGAAGGGCTCAAGGTGTAGCCCGGCGCCGCGCTGGCCACAGTGGCCAACACCAGAGCCAGGGCGGGAAGAAGCCCGCGCACACGCGAGCCGGAGCACAAAAACCGCAGCATGACGGCAGACGCCGTCCAAATCGAAGTGGACATGGTGGTAGGAACGCCCTCAGGCGAGCGCCCTTGGAAGCGGCTTGCGAAGCGGTCTATCACCCAGTCGCCAGAGTAATTTTACTCTACGACCTTGCGACGCCTACCGGACCACCCAAGGTTTTCCCGCGTGACCGGGCCCACACCCACCAGCAAGCCAGCGAGTCTCGATCCCACCACCTGCCATTTTGTCGTCGTCGAAGACGAGTCGCTCCTCCGCGATCTCCTGGCCAATTCGCTCAGCCAGACCTTCGCTCCGGCGGCACTGCATGCGTTCGCCGAGGGCCGCGCGGCGCTCCGCCACTGTCTCTCCCACCCCGTGCAGCTGCTGCTGGTCGACCTCGGGCTACCCGGCCTCGATGGTCGCGAGGTCATCCGTCAGGTCCGCGCCCGGGATGCGCGGGTCCGCGTGATCGTACTGACCGCCCAGGCGGATGCCGCGCTGCCCGCCGAACTGATCGCCCTCGGCGTGGCCGGGTTCGTCGACAAGGGCTCGCCGCTCGAACACGCGATGCGCGCTGTCGAGCGGGTGCTCGCCGGTGGCATGTACTTCTTTGCCGGGGTCATGCCCCAAGGCTCGCGTTTCGCGCTCCACCCCTCGGCGCCCGGGCGGGTCAGTGCGGCCGTCCTCTCGGCGCGCGAACGCGACGTCGCCCGCCTCGTTGCCAGCGGCCTTACCTCCAAGGAAATCGCGCAGCAGCTCGCACTCAGTGTCCGCACCGTGGACAACTACCGCGCGAACGTGATGCAGAAAGTGGGCGTGCGCGATGCAGTCTCCTTGGCGCGCTGGTGGCTCGAGCAGGGGCGGGCCTGAGCCGCGCGGCACCGGCGGGCCGCGCCGTCGTCAACCGGATGGCGCGAGCGTGCGCGTCGCCGGCGCAGCCGGTGCGGGTTCGATTGTGACCGGCACGCCATCCACCGCCGCGCGGTCTGCGGTTGAGCGATCCGCCAGCAGCGGAACCTCGAAGACAAACTCGGCGCCTTCGCCGGGAGAGGACTCAACCCCGAGCTGGCCGCCATGGAGCGCGATCATTTCGTGGGCGATATAGAGGCCGAGTCCGCTCGACGATTCGCCCGCGGTCGGTTGCGCCGACAAGGTCTGGAATGGCTGGAACAGGCGCCCGAAATCCTCCGGTGCCAGGCCGGGACCTTCGTCACGGACGCGGAGCGAGGCCCGGCCACCGGCGCACTCGACGCTGACGTGAATGCCCTTGCCCACAGGGGTGAACTTCAGCGCGTTGCTGATCAGATTGTCTATCACCTGGGCGAGCCGGGATGCATCCGCCAAAACGATGGCTGGGGCGCCGGGCAACCTGATCGTCAGCACCTGCTCCTTGGCCTCCGCGGCCGGGCGGAGCAGCGCGACGCGGGCCTCCGCGAGCGCTCCGAGATCGCAGGGCGCGCGACGCAGTTCCACCCCGCCAGTCTCCAGCGCGGAGAGATCGAGCAGATCGCGGATCAGCGAGAACATCCGCTCCCCTTCCGCATGCATGCGGGTCGCCAGCGCCTGATTGCGCCCCATCTTTTCAGGGTGGCGTGAGATCTCGTCCGCGCCGCTCACCAGACCGCGCAGCGGCGCCTTCAGGTCATGGGAAACAATACCCAGCAGCCGCGTCTTGAGCAGGTTGGCATCATCGGCGGCCTGTTGCGCCCGACGCGCCTCCGCCAGCACGCGACGTTCGGCCGCCAGCTTGAGCCGCTGTCGGCTCACCACGGCCGCCACCGCCACGGCGCCAAGGAGGAGCAAGGCCCCAAGGCCAAGTTGCAGCTGCCGGGCACGCTGCAGCTCGGCCGCGCTCAGCTCCTGATTGCGCTCAAGCAGCTCGATCTGCTGCCGCCGCCGCTCGGCGCCGTACCGCGCCTCGAGCAACGACATCTGCTGCCGCGACTGCTCACCGAGAATGGCCTCGTTCTCCTCGGTCAGCCGGCGCTGGTAATCCAACGCAAGCGGAAGATTCCCCGCGACCTCGTGCGCAATGGAGAGCTGCTTGTACGCCTTGGCGACGCCCATGCGTCCACCAAAACCGCGGGCCAGCTCCAGGCTGGCATCGAGGTACCGAACTCCCTCCTCCAACCGCTGTTGTTTCACGAGCACGCGCCCAAGCTGCCGGTAGGCGTTGCAGAGATGACGCTTCAAGCCGAGCCGCTCGTAGATCGCAACGGCGGCCACGAACTGCTCCCGGGCCTCGTCGAACTTTCGCTCGCTTTCAGAGACGTATCCGAGGTTCTGCAGGGCATCCGCCACCCCCCGTTCATTGCCGGCCTCCGCGTTGATCTGCCGCGAGCGCTCGTGCGCCGCGCGCGAGCCGGGGAGATCGCCCACGGCATCGAGATAGTTGCCCAGCACGCGGTAATAGTCTCCGAGCCGGCGCGGATCGCGCGACAGCTCGGCGAACTTCCGCGCCTCCTCGAGGTGGCCTTTCGCCTGCGTCAGGTCCAGGAACTCCCGGTACAGCGTGACGACGCCAAGGTGGGCGTCCGTGAGCAGGCCGGAATCGTGGACGGCCTCGCCAAGCCGGATGGTATCGTGAAAGTGGCGCAGGGCCGTCGGATAATCACCCACTGCCCAGTAGGTGCGCGCGAGGACGTACAGGAACGAGGCCCGGAGCCGGTCGTCGCCAAGGGTGGTGGCGGCCTCAAGCCCCTCTTGCGCGAGCTTCAACGCTCCGGGGTAGTCGGCTTGCTGCCGGATCAAGCTCGCCAGCGCCGCCTGTGCCGCCAGCCGTTCCGCCGGCGACCGGGCCAGCGCCAGCGCCCGCTCGGCCGCCGCAGCCCCGCGCGCGGCATCGACGGCTTCCAGGCGCTCCGCCAGCGCAATCAGCTGCGCCGGGCGCTCCGAAGGTTCGGTCCGTTCGATCTGGTGCTCGAGCGTCTCGATATCGTCGACGGCCCCGCCGGCCGTCGAACAGGCGGCACCGATGACGAGGAGCACGGCAAACCGACGCGCAAAAGGCATGAGGTGGGAGTGGGGTACGCGAACGTGACCACCTCCGCCGCGCCCGCAATGCCAACATGTGGCAGCTAAAGAGAATCAAGCCGCCCTTCTGCCGCGCGGCGGGATCGTAAGCACGAGGTAAAGCGACGAATCGCCGTCCCGGCGCGACCTCAGGGCTGCAGTGGTGGCGTCAGTTCCCGGACCCGCGCTTGGGCGACCGCGACCGCCGTCTCGGCGGCATCGAACTCCGCGCGCGTGCCGAGACCGCTGTCCAGGCGGCTCTTGATCCAGGCCAGCCGCCGCTCGGCGTCCGCCAACAACTGCTTGCGGTATCGCAGCCGGTCGCCCGCCTGCAGCGCCCGCCAACGCTCCACCGCGGAAGTGGCATCCTGCATTTCCATGGTGCCGACGACACCAGTGGCGTGACGCGCCTTCAGGTCCCGCTCCGCACGCTCAGCCTGGCGAAGCTCCGCCGCGATGACCTCCGGGTTCGTCTCCTCGCCGGGCAGCGGCGGCGGCGCCGGCACCCTCACGGGCCTCGCGGCATTCCCGGCGGCCACCGTGGATTGCACCAGTTTGTAGCGAATCCTGACGCCCCCCGGTCGGGTAGAGAACCCCACAATCTGCAGCAGCCCCACCTGTCCGTGGCGCGTCATAAAGGCGTACGTGGCCGGCAGCGCTCCGGTCCCTTGCATGGTCACGGGGCTGCCCGGCTGACACCCGGCCAGCGCCGCTTCCACCGTCGCCGACCCCGCCGTCTCCCACATCGTCGCCGTCGTCGGCAGGGCGCACATTTCCCAGCCGGCCAGGCCTCGCGTCGCGGGATCGAGCGTGCCCGTGGCATCAATCTCCTGTTCTCGAAACACCGCGATCGTCTCCTGCGTGCTCCGGACCGTAATCGGATCTCCGAGCACGTCGCGCTGCCACCGCACTTCGCCCGTGCTGAACCGAATCAGCTCCGGCGTCTCCCCCTTGCCAACCGCGCCCACCACGCGTTCGAACACCGGCCCAAATCCCCGCGCCGCATTGGCCGGCTCCGGCGGTCGAACCGCTTGCGCGCGCGTGGTTCGAACGAGCGTCGGCGCCGGCTCGCCCACCACCCGGCTGGAGCGGTTCCGCCACAGACTCCACCCAACGATGACGGCGGCCAGCAGGACCAGTCCGATCTCCAACGCGCGCCGGGCGCGCCGGCGCCGGGCCGCGGCTCGTGCCGCCGCATCCGGCGCCGCCCCCGGCAGCGAGGCCAGGAACGATGCGTCCGCGCCCGCCAACCAGACTTCGCCGTCCTCCCAGCGCGTGATCCTCAGCACCTGCCGCCGACGCCGATCCGCCACCAGCGCGATCGGTAGCGCGAATGCACACACCAGCGCGCCGATGAAGATCAACTCCGGCCACCCCAACGCTCCGGGAGGGGCATCGAGCGACGTCAGCCCGAGTCCCAGTGCGACGAGACCGGCCAGCAGCAGTCCGAGCGCGATCCAGAAGCGCCGATGATCGCGGCGCCGGCTTTGCGCGCTCACAGGCACCTCGATCGTCAACGACCGCCGGAACAGGTAATACACGATCGCAAAGGCCAGCGGCGTCGCGAGCAGCGACAGCCACAACACCGGATGCAGCCACTCGAGCCGCTCGCGGCGCAGTTCGTTTTCCGTCACGGGCACGTTCGTCACCACGCAGCGTCGGGGCAGCCGCGGCCCGATCGCCGGCACCACCAGGACCCCGTCCTCGGCGCGGGCATTGCTCGCCTCCTCGGCTACGGGTCGCGGCGGGGGCGGGATCGCGCCTGACGCGGTCGCGGCGGCCGCCGCGCCCCCACCCGCTCTGGCCGCACCCGCGGCCACGGTTTCCACGTCGGTCCGGAGCCCGGCGGCCTGCTGGTAACGCAGCTCCGGCTCCTTCTCGAGCGCGCGGAGCACGATCTCATCGAGCCGCACATCGATCTGCACCTTGCGCGAGGGCGGCCCGAAGCGACCCAGCGGCAGTTCGCCCGTGAGCATCTGGTAGAGCACCACGCCGAGCGAATAGATGTCGGCGCGGTGATCGACCTCGGTCGGATGCTCGATCTGTTCCGGCGCCATGTAATGCGGCGTGCCCATCACGTTGCCTGCCATCGTGAGCGCCGGTGCGCCCGGCTCCGCCCCCACGATCTTCGCGAGCCCGAAGTCGGCGATCTTCACCTGGCCGTCCTTCCCGATCAGGATGTTCTCCGGCTTGATGTCGCGGTGCACGATGCCGCGGTCATGCGCAAACTGGAGCGCCTCGCACACCGGGGGCACGATCGCCAGCGCCTCCCGCGGCGAAACCCGCCCCGCGTTCAACAGGTGCCGCAGGTTCACGCCGTCGACGTACTCCATCAGCAGGTAGTGATACCCGCCCGCCTGGCCGAAATCGTGCACCGCCACGATGTGCGGATGGCTCAGCCGCGCGAGTGCCCGCGCCTCGCGCGTAAACCGCTCCGTGAAGCCCGGCACGTCCGCCAGGTGCGGCGGCAGGATCTTGAGCGCCACGATGCGATCGAGCGCCGGCTGGCGCGCCCGATACACGGCGCCCATTCCGCCCTGGCCCACGCACACCTCGATCTGCAGCTGCGGGAAATGCGGCGCCAACGCCTCCGGCGGAGGTGGTTCGAACCCTGCTCCGCCCGCGGCAGGCTCCGAGGCCGGCGCTCCGGGCACCGCCTGGGTCGTGGCGGCGAAGCCGGCCGCCAGCAGGCAGGCGGGACAGAGCCCCTGCGGGGCCCCAGCGGGGAGAGATTTGCCGCAACGCGGGCAGACGGATGAGGTATCCATGGTGGTTCCTGCCCCGTGCTACGGAAAATGCGGCGAAAGGTTACCGGTCATTCGCCAGAAAAGGTGCGCATCAGGTGACGCATTTCATCCGCGACGTCCGCCTCCGCGGCCACCGTACGCGCAATCTCGGCGCGCAGGTACTCCCGATAGCGTCGGCGCAGCCGGTGCGCGGCCACCTTCACTGCGCCTTCGCTCAGGCCCAGCTTTCCTCCGATTTCGGCGTACGACAGGCCGTCCCGACCGCGGATCAGCGCATCCTTGAGCAGCGCATACACCCGCTCCTGGCCCTGCGCCGCATACTCGGCCGCGAGTTGCCGGAGCACCGCCTCGAGCAGCGCCAGCGCCCATTGCCAGTCGAATATCTTGTCCGGCGCGGCCGCGTCCACCGGCTCGATCGCGAATCGCCTCTCGGCAAAATCGAAATCCAGCGACAACCCCGCCGCGCCGCCGCCGCGTTTCTGCGCCTGGGCCTTGGCGCGAGCATCCGCCAGGAAATGGTCGAGCGCGGTGAGGACGAATGACCGAAACCGCCCCCGCTGCGGATCCGCCTGCGCCAGCAGGCGCCGGTCAAGCAGGCGCAGAAAAAACTCCTGCGTGAGGTCCTGCGCATCGGCCGCCGCGTACCCCCGCCGACGCACGTGCGCGTAAAGCGGATACCAATACGTCTCGCACAGGCGGGCCAACGCCTCCTGCGCGTCACCCGAGTCCGCCCGCCCCGCCTGCAGGACCATCGACCACTGCGTCGCGGCGAACCGCCCCCGGTCCGGTGGGACCGCGGCGGGGTTGTCGTCAGCGGAGGAGGAAGCGGTCATGCGGGGCCGGAGGACGTCGGGCGCGCACACTACGATCACGCCCACGGCGTTGCCAAGATCCGGCGCGACCACCGACGGGAGCCACCCAACAACGGGCGCCGACGATCAGGAGATCACCACCCGACGCTGGAGATGGCGCTCGACCAGTTGCGCGAGCTGCGCCTGGGGGACCGGCTTGTAGACCATCTCCGCGATACCGGCTGCCTTGAGCGCGTCAGGCTGCAGGTCGCCAAAATAACCGCTAACCATCACGATCGGCGTCTCGATGCCATGGGCGCGCAAGCGCAGCGCCAGGTCGAGTCCCGTGAGCTTGGGCATCGCGTAGTCCGTGATGATCAAATCGTACGTCTGCTCCGCGCCGACCACCTGCTCGAACGCCTGCGGTGCATGCGTGCACGTCGCGACCTGGTAGCCCAGTTGCGTCAGTCCCCGATGCACGTAATCGGCGAGGAGGGGCTCGTCGTCGACATACAGGATGCGTTCGCCGTGGCCGCGGGCAATCGCCGGCGCGGCCTCGGGCGCCTCCGCCGCCGCGTCACGCGCCGTCGGCAGGAAGACGTTGAAAGCGGTACCCTCGCCCGGCCGGCTGTAAACGGACACCGCGCCGCGATGGTCCCGCACGATACCGTGGACGACCGACAGCCCCAACCCGGTGCCCTCGCCCGGGGCCTTGGTCGTGAAGAACGGCTCGAAGATCCGCTTCTGCGTCTGCTCGTCCATGCCATGGCCGGTGTCCGCGACGCGGAGCTTGATGTGGCTTCCCGGAACGAGCCCCGGCAGGGTGCGCACCGCGTCCTGGTCCAGGTAAACCGCCTCCAGCGTCACCGTCAGCTTGCCACTCCCGCCGCGCATCGCGTGCACCGAGTTGGTGCAGAGGTTGAGCACGACCTGGTAGATCTGGGTTGAATCCATCGCCACCTGCGGCAGCCCCTCCGGCAGCTCGGTCACAATCTGGATGCTCGCCGGCACGGTGGAACGCAGGAAGCCGACCGCTTCCTTCACGACGATGCGAACATCGCCGGGCTTCCGCTCCTGTGCGGTGCGGCGGCAGAACGTCAGGATCTGCCGCACGAGGTTCCGGCCGCGGTCCGTCGCCTTCTGCATGCAATCGAGATCCGCCACGACTTCCGGCCGGTCCTCCACGCGTTCGCGCACGAAATGGGCGTAACCGAGGATGATGCCGAGGATGTTGTTGAAATCATGGGCGATGCCGCCGGCGAGCGTGCCGATGGCCTCGAGCTTTTGCGTGCGCCGCAGTTGCTGCTCCATCTTGGCCTGGGTGTCCTCCGCGTTCTTGCGGCGGGTGATATCCTCAATGCTCGCCTGGTACGACCCGGGCGCCTCGCCGTCGACCGCCAGCGAACTCACCGCGACTGAGATCCACCGCAGCGTGCCATCCCGCCGGCGGATCTCGCATTCGAAATTCTCGACGTAGCCTGCGCTCTCCAATTGCGCCTCCAGCCGCTGCCGGTCGTCCGCGGACAGGTTGACCAGATCGAGCAGTGACGGCGCGCCCGCAACCGGCTCCTCCGACGACTCGTAGCCGAGGATGCGCGCTCCCGCGGGATTGATGGCGAGCAGCCGGCCTTCGCGCGTGCACTGCACCAGGCCGAGCGGCGAGTGTTCAAAGATCCCGCGGTATTTCTCCTCCGCCGCGCGCAGCTCCGTCTCGTAGCGCTTCCGTTCGGTGATGTCACGCGACGCGCCCACCAACTGGCGCTGCTCCGTCCCTCCGCCGTTCAGTCCTTCCAGCACAACCTCCGTCCAGACCGTCGTTCCCGCCCGCGAGACCATCTCATACTCTCCTTTGGCCACGCCCCCCCGCACGCGCGCCATCGACCACGCCTCCTCCAGCATGCGCTCGAAAATCGTCGCCGAGGCAGGCGTCAGCAACGACGCGAACGTGCGCCCCCGCAGCTCCTCAGGCGCGAAGTCGAGCAGTGCCCGACACGACGGGCTGATGTAGGCCAGCACCCCGGCGCGATCCACCGTCCAGATCAGGTCGCCGACGTGCTCCGCGAGCAGGCGATACTTGGCTTCCGACACCTGGACCTCCGCGAATCTCGCATCGAGCAGGTCCAGTGTGCGGGTGATCGAGTCCCCGAGACTGCCAATCTCAGTGACGAAACTCTCCCGCGCCGGCAGGGCCGGTCTCGCGCATCCTTCGCTCGCGACCCGCGAGTAGTGTTCGAGGTACTGGATGGGCCGCAGAACCCACTTCCAGATCATCCAATACAGCAGGACGACCAGGCTGACGCAGATCAGGCCGACGGCCGCAATGGTCGTCACCCGGAGCCGCCGAAGCTGACCGGCCAGCGTCTCATCCGAGACCCACACCCGCAGCTTGCCGAGGAACCGGCCCTCGTGGCGGACCTCCACCACCTTCTCGATCGAGGCAAATTCCGGCGGGGCGACAATGCCAGGCTGGCGCAGCATGCCACCGCCAAGGCGCCGGATAAACGTCTCGGCCATCCCGTTGGGTTCCTGGAAAACCACGGCGCGAATATCGTTCCCCTGCAGCGCCGTCTCGATGACGCGCGCGAACTGCTCGTCGTCGAAATTCCAGAGCGGAATCTCCACGTTCCACTCAAGCTCATTGACCAACAAATCCAGGCGCGCGGCCGTCTCCTCGCGCATCCAGCGCGACGCCACCGAATAGCCCAGCCAGCCAAAGAGGCCGGTCATGAGTATGGACGCCAGCGCGACCGCGGACACCAGCAACCAGGAGAGGGAGATGCGCAGGCGGGGCTTCATGATCAGCAGAGCGCGGGGCCGCGCGCCCGAAATGAGATGGCACCCGCGCGGCTGCGCGGCTCGGCATGGCAGCATCCGTGCCGACCGCACGTGGCATGCCCTGCATTCGCCAAGGCACAGGTCGTCATAGGTCGCGTCGCTGCATCTCAGCGTAGTCGGGAGTCTGTTTGAACGCCTTCAGCGCCGTCGAGAACCGGTCCACGAACTCCCGGGGCACCGTCTTCTTGCTGAACATTACATACAGCCCGCCGGCCTTGAGGGGGTGGTCGACGAGCGGCACGATCTTCCCCTCGAGGCCAAGTGTGCGCACGAGATGGCGCCCCACGTTGAGTTCGCAGGCGACGTAATCGATGCGCTCAGCCCCGAGCTTGCGGAAGTTCTGCAGGTCCGACGGCGTCTCCTCGAAGCCGAGATTGGCCGAGAGAAAGGCCCAAAACTCGGGGGTATAGGAGTAGCCACGCACGACACCCACCCGGTGGCCCTTGAGGTCTTCGAAGCGCTCAAAGCGAAGGCGCCCGAGGTCGGCTTGGCGGATGAAGAGGACCCAGCGCGATTCGATCAGCGACTCCGCCGGGAAATGGCAGAATTCGCTGCGCTGCTCGCTGAAACTGGTGCTGAACACTGCGTCGAGTTCGCCCCGGTAGGCCATCTCCTGCGCCCGCGCCCACGGGAGAATTTGGATCTGCCCGCTTGTCGCGCCCATTTGCCCGAGCACCCGCTGCACCACCTCGACGGAGAAGCCACGCGCCCGGGTGCCGTCATGATACTCGTAGGGCGGCCAGGACTCACATCCCAGCCGGAGGGTTGCCGGCGGCGGCGCAGCGGTCGCAACCGAACCCGCCACGAGCACCGCCAGCGCCGACGCCCGCCACGCCCCGCCGCCCGCCAGGCGCGCCGAGCGGGCGGCAGACGTGCGCACCAGAAACATGGCCTGGCTGAACATGGAGTGGGGAAAGTTGAGTCGGCCGAAGTGGAAAGGACAGGCGTAGAGGATTTGTAACTACGTCGCGGCGACCGAGCTACCATAGCTGGGCCCGCGATTTCTGCCAAGTGGCGGAATCACGGCAGCGGCTCTTCAGCGAACACCGCCGAAGTGGATGCTTTAATTGCAACTTCCATTTCGATAGCGGCTTATGACATCACCATCCCCGCCCCCCGTTCGCCTACGTAATATTGCGCTCACCCGCGCGCTCACGTCTGCACGAACCAGAAATGCACCGTCTTGCCGTCATCGAGCAGCGCCCATCCTCCGTGTTGGTCCCCTGCCCGCGCGCGAATTTGTCCACGCACCACCGCCCGCAACACGCCCCCGTACGCAGCCTCCGCCTGACTCCGGTACAGGCCATACTCGCTCCGCTTCTCCCCATCGGCAGGGATCGCCGCGGCGCGGGCCAGCCAGGCATAATCCGCTTTGGAAACACGAAACAGGCATTCGGCAGCGTAATCTCCATGCAGGTCTGGAAAGCTCGCGTGCTTGAAGACGAACCTGGCCGACGGAGGCGCCGCAATCCCGGTGCGAAGCGCGAACTCATCGCGGTAGAACGACGATGGCGGAAAGACCGCGTTCCATGCCTGGTAACCGACGACGGCAATCCCGACGACGCAGGCCATGCGACCATAGGGCGACTTCAGCCAGAGCCATCGGCAAGCATAGGCGGCCAGCGCCATAGTACCGAGAAGCAGAAGACCCAGTGTCACCTTCGCAATCATGGGGAACGGGAGAAACACGCGGCTGAGGCACCGGGTTCAAGCGCCGAAGTGGCGCCGACGAAACTCGCGACCGGAGCCTGTTTTCAGGTAGCGCTCGAACCCTGCCGCGCAGCGTTCATCGGCGAATGCGTGATAGCACACCAGATTCCAAGGGCGGTGCTTAGCGGTGTGCGGCGATCTCCCACCGTTGTGGTCCGCAAGCCTAACGCGGAGATCATCTGCCCGACCGACGTATTTTTCCGTCGGCTCATTCACCGACTCGAGAATGTACACGTAGTGCATGGCTGGGCTGGAGGAGTTGGCATCTGCCTGTCGTCTTGTCGCCGCAGCCTCGCGGAATGCTGCTGGTGAAAATATCCGGTGCGGTTCTCGAGCGCTTGGCCCACCTCCGCAGAGCCTCCGGCGGGCAGCCTTCGCCTAGTGGTCGGACGCAGGTGTAGATCCGTAGATCCGGCCTGCCAGCCGTAGATTCATCCGCTTGCGGATGAGCGAAGGCTGGTGCGGGCGGACGGAATCGAACCGACGAGGCCTGCTTGGAAGGCAGGAGTTTTACCACTAAACTACGCCCGCTTCTGGCGTGGGGCAGGAGCTTCGCCCGGTTTCCCAGAGCGTCAAGCCCCGCCTTGGCCAGAGGCTTCTCCGCCACACGACGATCCATGCTGGGGCGGCTCCCGCCCCTCACTTCCGCGTTCGCCCCATGGCAACCGCACCTCGTCTCGGAGTAGCCTTGCAGCCACCGCGAGTCCTGCGCCGAGCGCGTCCATCGCCGGCCGCCACCGCGCGGCTTCCACACCATGAATCCTCTCCAAACCCTCGCCTCGCACGGCCAATCCGTCTGGCTCGACTTCACCCGCCGCCAGTTCGTCGAAAACGGCTCGCTCCGAAAGCTCATCAACGAGGACGCCCTCACCGGCGTCACCTCGAACCCCGCCATCTTCGCCGAGGCCATCAGCCAGGGCGCCGAATACCAGTCCGCCATCGAGCACGCCGCGAAGCGCGGCCTCCCGGCGGAGGAAGCGTACCTCGAAATCGTCACCGAGGACATCCAGCGGGTGGCCGACGAGCTCCGCGACGTGTACGAGCAGACGCAGGGTCGCGACGGCTACGTCAGCCTCGAGGTGTCGCCGCACCTCGCCCGCGACACCGAGGGGAGCCTCCGCCAGGCGCGCGATCTCTGGTCGCGGATCGACCGGCCCAACCTCTACATCAAGATTCCAGGCACAATCGAAGGCCTGCCCGTCATCCGCGCGCTCACTGCCGACGGCATCAACGTCAATGTGACCCTGCTCTTCAGCCTCACCCGCTACCGCGCCGTCGCCGAAGAGTATCTCGCCGGTCTGCAACAGCGGGCGGCCGCCGGCGAACCGGTGGATCGAGTAAGTTCCGTGGCGTCGTTCTTCCTGAGCCGGATCGACCTCAAGGTGGACCCTCGGCTCGCGGAACTCGGCCGCGAGAGCGCCGAGGCAGCGGCCCGCGTCGCCGCGCTACAGGGCCAGGCTGCCATCGCCTGCGCCAAGCAAGCGTATCAGATCTACCGGGAGCTCTTCGGCCGTGAACGTTTCCACAAACTCGCCGTGCAAGGCGCCCGGCCGCAGCGGCTGCTCTGGGCCAGCACCAGCGCAAAACGCCCCAAGGAGCGCGACGTCCGCTACGTGGAAGCCCTGATCGGGCCCGACACCATCAACACGATGCCGCTCAAAACCCTCGAGGGGTTTCGCGACCACGGCGACCCCACGCCCCGGCTGGAGAAGAACCTCGACGAAGTGCGCGCCACGCTGAGGGAGCTCGGCGAGTGCGGCATCGATCTCGAGGCAACCGCCCGCGAGCTCGAGGAGGAGGGACTCACAAAATTCACCGAACCCTTCGATCAGCTGTTCGCCTCCCTCCAGCAAAAAGTGGATGTGGCCGCCGCCGTGCACTGACCCGCCCTGGGGCCGAAGTCGGAAGCCAGAGGCCAGAAGCCTGAACCCAGAAGCAGCCAGAACAGATGGGGGGTTCAAACATCCTGCCGACATCTGACGTCCGACGTCTGGCACCGGTAAGCCGGCTTCCGTCGTCCGGCTTTGCCTCTGCCTTCCGGCTTCTGGCTTCCGGCTTCTGGCTTCCGACCTGCCGACTTCTGGCTTCCGACCTCTGGCTTCCGGCGCCATCGTCGGGCGACATGCCGGCCGCGTCGCCCCAGCCTTCCTCGCTTCCCATCGCCCACCCGGCGTGGGCGGCGTTGCGCGAGTACCTGGAGGTCACAGCCGTCATTGCCGTAATCACGATCGCCGCCTGGTTGATCCCGGTCGACGCGCGCGTCTGGGGCGATGTGTACCTTCTCGGCGTGATCGCGCTGTGCCTTCGCGTCGGTCCATGGCCCATCCTGTTCGCCGCGGTGCTGAGCGTCGTGGCGTGGAATTACGCGGTCATGCCGCCGCGGATGTCCTTCTCCCGCGTCGACCTGAAGGAGGGCGTGTTTCTTGGCACGTATTTCGTCGTGGCCATCATCGCCGGCCAGCTGACCGCCCGCATTCGCCGCCAGGAGTTGCACGAACGTCTGCGCGAACAGCGCGCCACCACGCTGTTCCACCTCACCCGGGCGTTGAGCAGCGCGCGGACGCTCGGCGAAGGTCTGCAACTCGCCCGCGAGCAGGCCGACGAGCTCTTTCGCGGCCGCACCGCGCTGCTGCTCGTGGACCCCGAAGGGTGGCTCGACCTGCGCCCGGAAAGTTCGCTGCTCCTCGACCCCACGAATCTGGCCCTCGCGCATCAGGCCCGGAAGACCGCCACCGCGATCCAGCACTACGGCCGCCCGCCCGAGCCCGCCCTCACCTGGCACATGCCGCTGCAGCGCGGCGGGGTGGTTCTCGGCGTGATGTCCATCAGCCGGCCCAACGCCCACCCCGCGCTCACGCGAGAACAGCGTGAACTGCTGGAGAACTTCGCCACGCAGATTGCCGCCCTCATCGAGCGCGAACAACTGCACGCCGCCCGGGAGCGCGAGAAACTGCTCGCCGAGTCCGAACGCCTCCACCGCACGCTCCTCGACAGCGTCTCCCACGAGCTCAAAACCCCGATCGCCGTCCTGCGTGGCGCCGCCGAACGCATCTCGCGCGAGACCGGCCGGCGCCGGGAGGAACTCGCGGGTGAGATCCTCACCGCCACCCGGCGCCTCGACCGCCTCGTCAACAACCTCCTCAGCCAGACTCGCCTCGAAGCCGGCCGCCTCTCCCCGCGCCTGGACTGGTGCGACGCCCGCGACTTCATCACCGCCGGCCGGCGCATGCTCGGCGACGCCCTCTCCGGCCGGCCGCTCAAGATCGAGATTCCCGACGACATGCCGCTGTTCATGGCCGACGCCGCGCTCATGGAGCACGTGCTCGCCAACCTCCTCCTCAACGCCGCCCACCACACCCCGCCCGACACCGGCATCGACCTGTCGGCCGGCGTCGATCCTTCGGGGAAACGCGTCTTCATCACCGTCGCCGACCACGGGCCCGGCATCCCCGCCGAAGAACGTGCTGCCGTCTTCCAGAAGTTCCAGCGCGGCGCGCACGCCACCGCCACCGGCCTCGGACTCGGGCTCTCCATCGTGCGCGGTTTCATGCTCGCCCAAGGCGGGGATGTGCAACTTGCTGACACTCCCGGCGGTGGCGCAACATTCACGCTTTACCTGCCGCATCAGGTCCACGAAACGGTTCCGCAAGAATGACCCAGACACCCGCGAAGCTCGATATCCTGGTGATTGATGACGAGGTGCAGATCCGTCGTCTGCTGCGCTTCACCTTGGAGGACGCCGGTTACTCCGTCCGCGAGGAGGATTGCGGCCAAAAGGGTCTGGTCGCCATCGCCCACCGCGCGCCCGACGCGATCATCCTCGATCTCGGCCTGCCCGACATTTCCGGCCAGGAGGTGTTGAAGCGCCTGCGTGAATGGAGCGCCATTCCCGTGCTCGTGCTCTCCGTGTTCGGCGAGGAAGGCAGCAAGGTCGGCGCGCTCGACGCCGGGGCTGACGACTACCTCACCAAACCCTTCAGCGGCGGGGAGTTACTCGCCCGGCTGCGCGCTCTGCTTCGCCGCGTGAAGCCGACCGAGACCAACACCGTTATCCGCTTCGGCAACGTCGAGGTCGACCTCGTGCAGCGCCGCGTGACCAAGTCCGGCGCCATGGTGAAGCTCACGGCCAAGGAATACGCCCTCCTCCGGCTGCTGATCACCAACCGGGACAAGGTTCTCACCCACTCCCAGATTCTCGAGGATGTCTGGGGCCCCGACGGTCAGGGCCAGACGCATTACCTGCGGGTCTTCATGATGCGCCTGCGCCGCAAGATCGAGGACGAGCCCAACTCGCCCAAGCACCTCCAGACCGAGTCCACCATAGGCTACCGCCTCGTCAGCGACCCCGCCTAGCCCACTCGCTATTTACGCTTTCGTTTACAACTTCCCTATCAGATAGTTATTCTTCACCAATTACTTAAGATTTATATGCGAAATTCGAGACCAGCGAATTCCGCATGATATAAACGCGGCGTAAACAGCAAAACTCGCGGAGCACGTTTTCGGCTCGTGAGGCATGATGGCCCAGTCATGGCCAACATTCCTGATACTGTCACGGGCGCCGTCATCATCAGCCTGATCGATTTCGCGCTGAGCTTTGTGATCATTTCCGGCATTGGCGTCGCGCTGGCGCTTCTGCCGCTGGTCAACAAGCGCTGGAAACTCGACGAGACCAAACTGCGCAGCGGCCACTGAGCCATCGCGCCCCTATCGCCGTCTCCATGATCGAGCAGATTCAGAGCGTCCTTCACTCCCTGGTCGCCCAGACCGGTCTGGCCCATTTCTGGTGGGGCAACTTCGTGATGATCGCCGTGGGCGCCACCATGGTGTTCCTGGCGGTCGTAAAGAAGTACGAGCCGTTCCTCCTGATCGGCATCGGGTTTGCCTGCATCGTCGTCAACGTGCCGGGCTCCGACCTCATCCTTCCGGGTGGCCTGTTCCACTACGCCTACCGCGGTGTCGCTTTGCTGATCGTGCCGCCGCTCATCTTCCTGGGCGTCGGCGCGCTGACCGACTTCGGCCCGATGATTGCCAACCCGAAGCTCGTGCTCCTCGGCGCGGGTGCCCACCTCGGCATCTTCGTGGCCCTGATCCTCGCCAAGCTCATCGGCTTCAGCCTGGCGGAGGCCGGCGCGATCGGAATCATCGGCGGCGCCGACGGACCGATGGCGATCTTCGTCACGATGAAACTGGCGCCTCACCTGCTCCCCCAGGTGTCTGTCGCCGCCTACTCGTACATGGCGCTGATGCCGCTCATCCAGCCGCCCGTGATGCGCCTGCTCACGACCAAGGCTGAACGCGAAATGGGCATGCCCAAGCTCCGCGATGTGACCCGGTTGGAGAAGATTCTCTTCCCGATCGTCATCGCCCTCGTGGTGAACCTCTTCTTCCCGCCCGTCGCTCCGCTCGTGACCATGCTCATGCTCGGCAACCTCCTGCGCGAAGTTCTCCTCGTCGGACGTCTGGCCGACACCGCCGGCGGCACGATCCTCAACATCATCACGTTGATCCTTACGATGGCGATCGGCTCGACGATGACCGCGGACACGTTCCTCACCAGCAAGACGCTCGCCATCGTCGGCCTTGGCCTGATCGCCTTCGTCTTCGGCACCGGCTCCGGTGTCGTCACGGCGAAGTTCATGAATCTGTTCCTCAAACAGAAGATCAACCCGCTCGTCGGCTCCGCCGGCATTGCCTCCGTGCCGATCGCCGCCCGCGTGTCACACAAGGTCGCCCATGAGGCCAACCCGCGGAATTACCTCATCTACCACGCGATGGGCCCGAACCTCGCCGGCGTCTTTGGCACCGCCATCTCCGGCGGCATCCTGCTGGCCCTCCTCGGGGTGCGGTAAACCCGCCGCCAGAATCCTGCGCCTGCCGGTTTGACACCGCCGGGCGCAGCCGACGATCTCGCCAGGTGCAACTCCCCCGTCCGCTCGCCCATCTGCTCCTCGCCGTCCTCGCGACGGCGGTGGTCTGGGCGACTGGCGGCCGGTTTGCGGAGGCCGCCGCCGGCCAAGCCGCGCATCCGCGTTTCGGACGCGAAAAGGCCCCGGAGTTTCTGCTCGTCGTTGCCGGTGATACGGCCAAGCCGCTCACCGCCGCCAAGTCCCGCCCGCACGTTCCACTGCTTCTCTGCCGGGCAGACGCGCCCGCGCGGCGCCGTGCCGCGGCTTGGATTCGGCAGCAACCGCCGCAGCATGCCCGCCACTCTTTCCCCCGCCCGAACCTTGTTGGCGTGGTGGAGCTACGACTTTGAGAGAGACCGGTTGGGTCGCTGATCAACGCGCTTGAACCGACGTTCGTGAGCGGGCCTTGACCCCCGCCCGACGCGGCTGGCGCCACCATTACAACCTCCTCCGGCGGCAAAATGCCGCCACCTCTCTCATGAATTCCTCCAGCAAGAAACCATCCTCCAACCAACAGCCCTCGCACGAAGAACACGCCATGATCGGCTGGGGCACCCTCGCCGGCATAGTGGTCGGCCTCGGCATCGGCCTATTCGTCGGCCACTGGCTCGTCTGGGCCATCTTCCTCGGCGTCGCCGGCATGACCGTCGGCGCCCTGATCGACCGCAGCCGACGGTAGATCGGAGGCCGGAAGCCAGAAGCCTGAAGCCGGAGGCCTGAAGCCAACCCGATCGCGACAGCATCGAACTCCGGCCTCCGGCCCTCCGACTTCGCTGCGCTTCCCCTTCGGCACGGCTACGGTGGACAGGTCGGCACAACGTACCGGCACCATGGCCTCCGGCTTCCGACCTCCGGCCTCAGGCTTCAGCCTTTCAGACCTTCAGTCCTTCAGCCCTTTTTTCACCAGCCGTCGGTTGATCTCGGCGAGCGTCTCCGGCGGCATCTTCTCCACGCGTCGGTCATAGGTGAGCAGTCCATTGACCTCGCCTTCGACGTCGCTCGTCTGGGTGTACACCGCCGCGGAGAGTCCGATCTCCCGGCACTGCTTCTCGATCGCCGCCATCCGCTTGCTCACCTGCGCCACGTAGGTCGGCTGATCATGGTACGTCTGGTAACCCCAGTTGCGCTTGGTCGCGTCCCAAAGGTGATCCGCCACGGGCCAGCCCACGCCGCCGTACTCCCCCACCACGATGGCACGGTCTTCCTTGTTCACCGGCGCGCGCACGTCCTCCTGGTAGGTGTGAATGTCGTACACGTCGCCGCGGTTCTCGTCGCGCCAGCCGGTCGTGGCATTGCACCAGCGTGAGGGATCGATCGCCTTCACCCAGGCCGTGAGCGCCGGGGTCTCATATTGGCCCCAGCCTTCGTTGTGGATCACCCACATCACGATCGCGGGATGGTTGTAGAGCGCACCGACCATCCGGCGCAGCTCCAGTTCGTGCTGCGCACGGCCGTCCGACAGCCGCGGCGGTTCACCCTCATCCCACGGGGCGTTGCTCAGCCCGCGGTTGTACCCCGACGGCATGTCCTGCCACACGAGCAGCCCGAGCCGATCGCAATGGTAGTAGTAGCGGGCCGGCTCCACCTTGATGTGCTTGCGCAGCATGTTGAACCCGGCGCGCTTCAGCCACTCGAGCTCCCACACCATCGCGGCGTCACTCGGCGGCGTCAGCAACCCATCCGGCCACCAGCCCTGGTCAAGGGGACCGTGCTGGAAGATCGCCTGGCCGTTGAGCCGCAGGTGCGGCTGGCCGAGCTTGGGGCCCGCACCGAGGCTCAACTGCCGCAGCCCGAAATACGACGTGACCACGTCCAGCGGCTCGCCCGGCAGGACCTCCGCCTTGGCGTACGCCACGCGCTCGCTCGCCCCAAACGCCGGCAGCACCGGTTTCCCCTCACCTTCCTTCCCCGCGGGCCGATGCGGGCTCTTCACCCGAATCAACTCCGCCTTCAGGTCGTAGAGGAACGGATCTTCGGGCGACCAGAGGCGCGGCTGTGGCAGGTCGAGCCAGCCTTCGCGATTGATGCGCACCACCGTCGTCGCCACGACGCGCCCCTGCGTGCTCGCGGTGAATCGCACGGCCAGCGCGTTGTCCTGATACGCCGCGTCGGTCAGTGCCGTCACGCGCAGCCGCGAGTTTTCCACGTCCGGCGTGCAGCGCAGCTCGGCGAGGTGCATTTCCTTGGGCACCGGCTCGGCCCAAACCGTCTGCCAGATTCCGGAGACCGGGGTGTACCAGATGCCGTGCGGCTTCAGCATCTGTTTGCCCCGCGGCTGTTCCCCGGTGTCGGTCGGATCGGTGACGCCGAGCACGATCTCGTTGGCGCCGTCGCGCAGGAACGCCGTCACATCAAATGTGAACGCGTCATTGCCGCCGACGTGCGAGCCCACGAGGCCGCCGTTCACCCAGAGCGTGCACGCGTAGTCCACGGCGCCGAAATGCAGGAGCACCCGCTGGTCGCGCCACGCCGCCGGCACTGTCCAAGCCCGGCGATACCACAGCCGGTCGTCCGGCGTGAACGCGCGTGCCACACCCGAGAGCGCCGACTCGATTGCGAACGGCACGAGGATTCGACCCTGGTAATCGGTCGGCGCTGCCGCCGTGCGGGGCGTGACCGCGTACTCCCAAAGGCCGTTGAGGTTATCCCACGCCGCCCGCACGAACTGCGGCCGCGGGTACTCGCGCCACGCATTTGCCGGCGTGACCTGGTCACCCCAGCTCGTGGTCATCCGGCCCGGTGGAATGCGCCAGGTGGGTTGGCCGGCCGAGGGTTCGGCCGTCACAAGGCTGGCCGTCGCAAACAAGGCCAGCAGCACGGGACGCAACACAGCCAAAGCAGGAGCGAAGCGCATGGGGAGAAGGGGATTTGCTCACCGAGGAAGGCCTGATCGCGGTGACCTGGCAACGCGCATCACACCCCTCTCCGTCCCTCTCGTTTAGCGTGTAACAGCGTGTCACAGAAAGGCCGTTACACGCAGAATAATTAACGCCGCCTTGACCACGTCCGGGAATATTCCATCCCGAGGATCGGCTCCCGCGCGTTTGCTTCTCCTGCTTCCGCGCGCGCCGAGTATCTCGCCCCGATATGCAAACCTCTCCCTCCGCCCCGTCTGGCAAGGTCGGCTACAACCGCTTCCTCCTCCTCGTCGCCGGTCTCGGCGGCCTGCTCTACGGCGTCGATGTCGGCATCATCTCCGGCGCCCTGCCGTACCTCGAAGCCACCTCGGGCTTCAACCAAGGGCAGCTCTCCTTCGTGGTCGCCGCCGTGCTGCTCGGCAGCGTGATCTCCACGCTGTTCGCCGGCGTGCTCGCCGACTGGATGGGCCGCAAGCGGCTCATGGCCCTCAGTGGCCTGCTGTTCGTGGTGAGCATCCCGATGATCGCCCTCGCGCACGGCTACGAGCCGCTCGTCCTCGGCCGCCTGCTGCAGGGCATCAGCGCCGGCTTCATCGGCGTGGTCGTTCCGCTCTATCTCGCGGAGTGTCTCGGTGCAGCCGACCGCGGCAAGGGCACGGGCATCTTCCAGTGGTTGCTCACGCTCGGCATCGTCGCCGCCGCGGTCGTCGGCTTCTATTTCAGCTACCGCCTCGAACACGTCGCGCAGAGCGGTGACGCCGCGAAAATCTTCGCCTTCAAGGACGCCGCGTGGCGCCAGATCTTCTGGGTCTCGCTCCCGCCCGGCCTGCTGTTCGTCATCGGCAGCTTCATGGTCAGCGAATCGCCGCGCTGGCTCTACCGCCGCGGGCGCCACGAGGCGGCACGCGCCGCGCTGCTGCGATCCCGCTCCGCGGCCCAGGCCGAAGTCGAGTTCCAGGAGATGGCCGCCACAGTCCAGGCTGAGGCCGCCTCCACAGGCCAGGCCGGCAAGCCGCGCGATTCGATCTTCCGCCGCAAGTACGTCATCCCGTTCGTCCTCGCCTGCATCATCCTCGCCTGCAACCAGGCCACCGGCGTCAACTCGATCATCGGCTACAACGCCACGATCCTCCTGCAGAGCGGCCTCTCCGACTTCCATGCCCACCTGGGCTACGTTGGTCTCACGCTCGTGAATTTCCTGGTGACGATCGGCGCCGTCGTGCTCGTCGACCGCAAGGGCCGCAAGTTCCTCCTCTCCGTCGGCAGCGCCGGCATCATCGCCTCGCTCATCGCCGTGGGCACGCTGTTCCACCGCACGGAAGCGCAGCGGGTCGACTGCAGCCCCGCGGTCCAGGCGCTCGTCCAGCCGGACCAGACCGCCAAGATCGCGTTCTCCGCGACGACCGCGCAGCAACTGCTCGCGCACGCGGGTCCCGCGGGCCAGGCCCTCGCCAGCCGGCCGGTCTCGCTGATCGTCATCTACTCCTACGGCGATTTCCGCGCGGCCACGACGGTGGTGCGCTCGGATGACGCCACCGCGCGGCCCGTGGAGATCAACCGCGGGAGCTGCGTGCCGGCCAACAAGGTCGTCGCGTTCTTCTCCAATCCGTTCGCCGACCTGACCGCCGCGCGCACCGCGCCGCTCAAGATCGAAAACGCCCTGATCACGCCGGTGCCCAGCGCGCGCAACGGCTGGATCACCGCGGTCTGCATCTTCGCGTTCATGGCGTTCTTCGCCGTCGGCCCCGGCGTGTGTGTCTGGCTCGCGTTGTCCGAACTGATGCCGACGCGCATCCGCTCGAACGGCATGAGCATCGCACTTCTGATCAACCAGGCCGTGTCCACCGTGATCGCCGCCGTCTTCCTGCCGACCGTCGGAAAGTACGGGTACAGCACGATGTTCTTCATCTTCGCCGGCTGCACCGTTGTGTACTTCGTGACCGCGATGTTCTTCCTGCCCGAAACCAAGGGCAAGACCCTCGAGGAAATCGAAGCCCACTTCGAGCGCTAGTGGGCAATCAGAAGGAAAGATGTCAGAAGTCAGATGTCAGCGTCCCGAACCGCCGGAAGCCTCATCGGTGCCGCTGACATCCGACATCTGACGTCCGGCCTCTGGCTTCAGGCTTCCGGCCTCCGGCTTCTGGCCTCAGGCCTCAGTCCGGCTGCGCGGCGTAGGTCGCAGGCCTGCTCGTCGTGCCGGGGCCGTTGCCCGCGGGTTGCGGATTGACGTACACCACGCCGACCAGGCGCCGACGGTAATTTTCAGGGGTGACGTGCACCGCCTCCGCCCCCGCACTGCGATCCGCGCGCGACCAGAACATCCCGTCGCGCTTCTCCACCAGGCGGTGCACCACCACCGCGTTCAACTGGGGATGAAAAAAGGTGACGACGTCGCCGACACGGAGTTCGGCGTACGGCACGGACTCGAGCATCAGCACGGCATTCTCATCGAAATACGGCCGCAGGCTGCCGTTCGGCTGCACCCGGCTGAGGATAATGTCCCGCCGCGTGTTGCGCGTGAGGACGTTGGCCAGAAGCGTCGTCGCGTCGGCGGGCTTGGCCGCCACCGGCGGCACACTCGCCGCCCGCGGGGCCGGTGTGGTCACGGACGCCGGCGCAGCAGGCGTCATGGGCGCGTTCGGGCGGGTTGGCGCGGTCGCGGCTGTCCCCGCCGGCGCCGGGGCACCGGCAACCGCCACCTGGGCAAACGCCAAGGCGCCCAAGAGTGCACATGGGAGGGACAAACGCATGGTTCTCCCCAAAAGCGGCTCACGCCGGCAAAACTGAACGGGATTCTTCCTCCCTAAACCGCTGATCCAGCGCGTTGGTGGCAGTCCCGCCAATGACTTACACGCGGCTCTGCAAGCCTGCTCCCGCCCAGCGGCCCAGGGCAGCACGCTGGCGCAAACGCCTCACCCGCCCAGGAGGAGCGGCCGGTTCACCGGGGCGCCGGCGGCCGCACGGCTAGTTCCGCCATCCGCTGGCGCAACTGCTCCGCCTGCTCCGCGGTGATCGCCAGGACGCGATCGCGCCCACCTTCCGCCACGACGTGGCGGGTAAATCCTTCGGCATTCATCTCGACGCGCCCCGGTGCAGACCAGGTGAGGAGATCGGAGTCCGGGAAAACCATGCACCAGACGCTGGTCAGGTCCCAACACGGACGCTCGTGCGGCAACGCCCGATAACGTTGGTAGGCCTCGCGCAGGATGTCGCCCGGCGCGAGGCCGCGCTCGATGGCCGACGCGGGGAACGTCACCGCCGCGCCCACCTCCCATCCGCTCCACACCATCGGGGTTGGCCACGACGCCGTGACCTCGCGCGCGGCCGCCAGATCGAGGCGCACGTTGAACTCGGCCTTCTTCGGCTGCTGGGCGCGAAAATCCGCGGCCATCAGCGAGAGCACCCGCACCTTGCGCCGCACCAGCTCCTCGCCGCCGAGCGGACTGATCGCATCAGGCCGGCTCTGCAGGAGATCGCGGAGATTGTTGAACGCGCCCACCTGCAGCAGCACCACGCCGTGGTCCGGCGCCGCCGCCAGGGTCCGTCGCAGCACCTCGAGCGCGGCCGGAGCGCGGTTCGCGTCAAAGTCATGCGGATACGTCGTGCGCTCCTGCACGAGTGGGAGGTAATCGCGCGCGGGCGACAAGCCCACCGGCGACCGCGGATTCACGCCGATCGGCACGTCGGGCCGGCCATAGCGCGTGTTAACCGCGTCGACGAACGCGCCGGCGAGCGGATACGGCGAGCTGAGCGTCACCGCGAGCAGTTCGCAGCGGCCTTCGTTCTGCAGCGCGTGGATCATCGCCAGGGCGAGGACGTCGTCGACGTCATTGCCCATGTCGGTGTCGAGAATGAGCCGGACTGGACCGGAAGCAGGCGCCGCGCCTGCGGCCGCGACTCGAGTCGGCAGCGCGCCCAGCGCAAGGCCCAGGCCGAGCGCGGCGAACCGCGCGGCGACGTGAAAGGTAGAGTGGCGAAGCGGGCGGAGGAAGCAGCAGGACATGGGGTGTCGCAGAGCAAGCCGCCGCCGCGGTGACCGCCGCAAGGCGAATAACGATTCCCCGCCGCCGGACGCGTCGCGATGGTTAGCCCTCGGCGCGCGGTGCACCAGCGTCGGCCATCTGGTTCCGGTACGCCCGCGGCGAAAGGCCGTAGGCGGCGTGAAACGCGCGACTGAAGCTATACACCGAGCCGTAGCCGCACTGCTCTGCAATCTCCGAGACGCGCTTCGAGCTCATGCGCAGCAGGCCGCACGCGCGCTCCAGCCGCAGGCCCCGCATGTGCCGGCCAAGGCTCACGCCGCAGGACGCCGCGAAACGCGCGCGCAGGTGGCTCTGGCTCATGCCGAGCTGGCTCGCGAGTTCGCGGATGGTTGGCGCCAGGGGCCGGCGGCGTTGCATTTCGTTGTTCACCTTCAGCGCAATGACCTTCTCGGCGTACCCGGCGCCCGTCGTGGCGTCACCCGGCGCCGGGGGCGGGGTGAGCTGCGACAGCAGCAGCGCGAGGCGGAGCTCCGGCAGGCCGCCCTCGGACAGGCTGCGCTGGTCCTTGAGCAGTTCGCGCAGCTCGTCGGCCATCGCGGCGCTGACGTTGAACGTGGTGTTGCGCAGCGGCTCGAGCGTGACGCCCTGCGCGTACTCGAACGTCACGAACAGCCAGAGGATCCGGCGGTTCGAGGTGCGCGTGTAGTGGTGAAACTGGTAGGGCAGTACGACCAGGCCCTTGCCCGGATGCAGCGAATGCGTGCAGTCGTCGACGCACACGGTCGCCGCGCCCTGCAGCGGCACGATCAGCACGTGGCGGTGATGCAACGCGCGTCCCTGGCTTGGGCGGTTCAACTCGGCCGCGTTGCGCCGCTGGAAACAGATGATGTTCTCCGGCAACGGCGGAGGCAGGCGGCGACGGCCATGGAGGGGATGTTCCGGCGACGGCAGGCGGCGCGCCCGGGCGGCAAGCAGCGCAAAGGCCCGGGCGGATTTGGCTGGCGCTTTTGTTAACAACATAGGCGGTGCGGCTATCGAAAATCAGCCCGAGCAGGGCTATGATGGGAAGCGTAAACCTGCCGACCCCCGCGTCGGCCCACCTCCATGACCGCGATGAAATCCAACATCGAAGCCCGCCAACGCGAACGCATCTACACCGAGGTGCACCCCTCCGCCGTCGTGGCCTGCCGCGGCCTCGCCGCCGAGATTGCCACTCTCATCCGCACCCGCGCCGCCGAGGGCCGCAACGTCGTCCTCGGTCTCGCCACGGGCTCCACGCCGGTGCCGCTCTATCGCGAGCTCATCCGCCTCCACCGCGAGGAGGGCCTCAGCTTCCGGAACGTCATCACGTTCAACCTCGACGAGTACCACGGCCTCACGCCCGAGCACCCCGAGAGCTACTCGCGGTTCATGCGCGAGCAGTTGTTCAACCACATCGACCTGCCCGCCAGCCAGAGCAACGTCCCCGACGGTCGCGTGCCGCGCGGCGAAGTCTTCGCCTGGTGCCGCGCCTACGAGCAGAAGATCGCGGCCGCCGGCGGCATCGACCTGCAGGTGCTCGGCATCGGCCGCACCGGCCACATCGGCTTCAACGAGCCCGGCTCCGCCCGCGACTCCCGCACCCGCCTCGTCACCCTCGATTCCCTCACCCGCCGCGACGCCGCCCGCGACTTCCTCGGCGAGGCCAACGTGCCGCGCTACGCGATCACGATGGGCGTCGGCACCATCCTCGAGGCGCGCAAGGTCGTCCTCCTCGCCTGGGGCGAGGCCAAGGCCCGCATGATCGCCCAGGCCACCGAGGGCCGGCCCAACGAGACCATCCCCGCGACGCTCCTCCAGGATCACCCCGACGTCCGCTTCCTCCTCGATCCCGCCGCCGCCGCCGAGCTCACCCGGATCAAGCATCCGTGGCTCGTCACGCCGGTGGAATGGACGCCTCCGCTGGCCCGCCGCGCGATCGCCTGGCTTTCGAGCACCGCCAAGCGGCCCGTGCTCAAGCTCCTCGACGAGCATTACGGCGAACACGGCATGGCCGACCTCCTCACCGAGCAGGGCCCCGCGTACAACCTGAACATCCGCGCGTTTAACGAGATTCAGCACACGATCACCGGCTGGCCCGGCGGCAAGCCGAACGCCGACGACTCACACCGGCCCGAGCGCGCCTCGCCGCACCCGAAACGCGTCGTCGTGTTCTCGCCCGAGCCGTCCGACGAAATGCTCGGCATGGGCGGCACGCTCACCCGGCTCATCGAGCAGGGCCACAGCGTTACCGTCGTGTACCTGACGTCCGGCAACCTCGCGGTGCCCGACGAAGAGGCCATGGTTGCCGCCGACCTCGTCCTCGAATTTGCCACCAGCCAGGCGGGAGGCGCCGCCACCGCCGCCCGCCGCGTGCGCGACGCCATCGCCGCCAAGCAGAGCACCGCCAAGGGTCAGGACACCGCGGATACGCGCCGCCTCAAGGGCCTGCTGCGCCGTGGGGAGGCCCGCGCGGCGCTGCGCAATGCGGCGGTGCCCTCCGGCACCGAGCGCTTCCTCGACCTCGCGTTCTACGAGAACGGCCGCTACCGCCAGTTCCGCGCCACCGAAGCCGATGTCGCGCAGGTTGCCGCCGTCCTCCGCGAGCTGAAGCCGCACCAGATCTTCGCCACCGGCGCCGGCCAGGACCCCGCCAGCGTGAGCGGCATGTGCTTCGACGTGCTTCGCTCCGCCATCCAGCAGGTCAAGACCGAGGGCTGGTGGCAGGATTGCCGCGTGTGGCTCTACCGCACGCCCGACAAGGCCTGGGCCGCGCACGAGATCGACATGGCCGTGCCGCTCAGCCCCGCGCAGCTCACGCAGAAAATCCAGGCCGTCTACCAACACAAGAGCCAGCGCAGCCAGATGCCGGTGTTCGAACCCGGCCTGCACGAGGCCTGGCAGCAGGCCGAGGCCGCAGCCCGCTCGCTCGCCAAAACCTACGACGCCCTCGGCCTCGCCGAGTACGAGGCGATCGAGGCGTTCCAACGCTGGCACGACGACGCCCGTTGAGCGCAACGCACGCCCGCCGGCCGGCCCTGCGCGTGACGCCACCTTGACCGGTGGCGCCGCGCCGCCGGTGCCGCCGTTGACGAACGCCCGCACCCGTCTCTCCCTTTCGTTTCGCCCATGAAATTCTCCCATCCTCGCGCTGACGTCTTCGTTCCGACTGGTGGCGACGCGACCGCCGCCCTCGCCCGCGTCACGCACCTCTGCGTGGCCGCGCATCAGGACGACATCGAGATCCTGGCCCACGCCGGGATCTGCGACTGCCTCGACGGCGCGCCGGCCAAGGCGTTCGGCGGCGTGGTGGTCACCAACGGCGCCGGTTCTCCCCGCACCGGCCCGTACGCGCACCTGACCGACGAGCAGATGCAGGACGTCCGCCGCGAGGAGCAGCGCAAGGCCGCCCAGCTGGGCCGCTACGCGATCCAGCTCCAACTCGCGCACCCGAGCGCCGACGTGAAGCGCGCCGGGCATCCGGGCGTCGTCGCCGATCTGCGCGCGATCTTCGCCGGCTGCACGCCCGAGGTGGTTTACCTGCACAACCCGGCGGACAAGCACGACACGCACGTGGCGGTGCTCCTGCGCTGCCTCGAGGCGATCCGCTCGCTCCCGGCGGCCCAGCGGCCGAAACGCGTGCTCGGCGCCGAGGTCTGGCGCGATCTCGACTGGCTGCTCGACGCCGACAAGGTCGCGCTCGACGCCGGCCGCCATGTGGAATTGGCGGGCGAGTTGATGAAGGTCTTCGATTCCCAAGTGACCGGCGGCAAACGCTACGATCTCGCGGCCCTCGGCCGCCGCCTCGCTCACGCGACGTTCCACACCTCGCACGCGACCGATAAATTCAAGGGCATCACCTGGGCCATGGACCTCACGCCCCTGATCGCCGATCCCAAGCTCGACATCGCCGCGTACACCCTCGGCTACCTCGACCGACTCCGCGACGACGTCGCCTCGCGCCTCAAGCGGTTCAGTTGAGGCAGGCCCCGGCCCCGGACGCTCGGAGCCGCGTCCGAATCTTTCTCTTACTCTTCCTCTTTCTCTCAAAGCCCGGTCGGCGCGCTGCCGACCGGGCTTTGAAGTGAAGGTGAGGAGTGAAAGTGAAAGTGAGAGTGAGAGTGAGAATGAGAGTGACAGTGTGGAACGGCTGCTCCGCGGTGACCGAGCCCGGGGGGGCGGATCGGGTAGGACTGCGAGAGAAAGAGAAAGAGAAAGATTCCGAGAGGCCCGGCCGACCCCGACTCGAGGAGTGGGAGGGCACGAGGGCTGCAATTATTACCGCCCCGGAGTTCGTCACTTACGGAATAATGTCCAGATACTCCGGAATAATGTCCGGATACTCAGGCGATAATGTCCGGATACTCGCGGCGTCCCCAGTCGGTTCAACGCTGCCGGGCGGCGGGCAGGATCCTGACCGTCTCTCCTTCGTTCCAGCGTCCGAGCATCGTGTGGGTGATCGGATGCTCGGGAATGCCGGTCTCGTTGCGCTCCAGCTGCGCGATCAACTGATCCGCTGCGGTGCGCCCGATGATCTCGCCGTCCTGTAGCACACCGCTCAACCGGTCGCCGGCGCGCGGCACGAGCAGACCGACCAGGCCAATGTCATCCGGCACGCGCTTGCCCGCCGCCGCGATCGTCTCCTCGAGCTTGCCCAGCACCGGCCCGATCACCACGTCCGGCCGCTCCCGGTCGAGCCACGCGGCCACCCGCTCGCGCTCCCATTCCTCGACGATCAATGGCCGCGGTAACGCCGCCCGCGCGCCATACGCCGCCGCCGCCACGCGATACGCGGCCTCCCAGCGGTGCTCCAACCGCGTCGCCGTCTCGCGGCGCGCCGCCAGGCCCGGCCGGCGGTAGCCGCACTGCCGACACTTCTCCATCACCAGCAGCATCGACTGATAGTAGTCGGTCGTCACGCGGTGGAAATGCCGCGTCGATGGAGTGAGCCCCAGGACGACCGTGGAGAACGCCGGCCAGTTGAGCTCGATCTCAGTCTGCAGATTTGGAACCGGAGCGAAGAGCACCCCGCGGATGCCACGCGCCTCGAGCATGTCGCTGAACCGGCGGTTGCTCATGCCCTCGCGGAAGAGCCAGTGGTGCTCCAGCCGATAGTTGCGCTCCTGCGCCCGGGCCTGGGCGCCCGCGAACATCTGCCGGAAGATCGGCGCCGGATGCGTTCGCCACCCGTCCGGCGTCGGAAACGCGGTCACAAACGCGAGCGTCAGGCTGCTTGTCGGCGACGCGTGGCTGCGCCGGCTCCGCATCAGGGCCGCGACCAGCGGATTCGTCCGGTAGCCCAGGCGCTGACACGCCGCCAGCACCCGACGCCGGGTCGTCGCCGACACGTCCCGCTTGTTGCCGAGGCTCTTGGAGACGGTCGCGACCGATACCCGCGTCGCGCGGGCGACATCGCGCATGCTGACTGGTGAAGCCATGACGCGTAACGATAGTCGGCACGCGCGACTTCAGCTCAAGGCCGATATCTTCCTGATCGGGCGAACGTCACCACCCATGGTCCCGTTTCGCCCCCTTCTCCGCGCGGTCGCGCTCGTGTTCATCGCCGCGCTCGTGCTTTCACCGGCCCCGCTCCGCGCCGCCGCGCCCGCCGCCGTCACCCTCACGCTCGGCGACCGCACCGTCACTACCCGGCAATTCACCGCCGACGGCATCCCGGTTGTCCCGCGATGGACCGCGCCCCTGCCGCCGGGCAACCCACCCGCGCCCGCCACCTGGCCACTCGTGCGCAGTGCCGAACACGTGACGGTGTGGCGCCCGGCGCGCCGCGACGAAGGCGGCTACAACCACTACGCCGCCCTCATCCACCACGCCGGGCAGTTCTATGCCCTCTGGGCCAACCACCCGCTGGGCGAGGACGCGCCCGGGCAGCGGGTCCTGTTCGCCGTATCCGCAGACGGGCGACGCTGGACGACTCCGCGCGAACTCTTTGCCGCGCCCGGACCGTATCGCCGCGCCGGCGAGGAGGGTCTCGCGCTGAAGCCCGACCGCTGGGTCGCCACGCCGGCGGGTCTGTACGCCGTCACCTACGTCCACGGCACCCCCGTGTACCCGGTGGCCCGGCGGGTCGAACCCGACGGCCGGCTCGGCCCCGTGTTCCTCCTGCGTCCGCTCCCCGCCGGCGCGCTCCGGCCGCGCTTCGCCCCGGACCTCGCCGTCGCGCCCGCGGAGGCCGCGGCGATCCGGCAGTACTACGTCGATCACGACCTCGTGAGCTGGTGGTCGCACGTCGCCGGCGAGGGCGTGCCCGCGCGCGCCAGCGATGGCGCCGCCCTGATGGAGCCCTTCAGCTACCGCAGCGTCCACGGGCCGGTGCTCTGCCTCCGTTCGGCGCAGGGCGCGGACACCAAGCCGCGCCAGCGAAACCGGCTGTACGTCTCCTTTCCCACGGCCGAGGGCGGCTGGTCGATCCCACAACCGACGAACATCCCCGACGCACCGAGTCGCGCGCAGGCCCTGCGGCTGCCGGACGGGCGCGTCGTCCTCGTGGGCAATCAGATCGCGACCCGATTCGACCAAGCTCAGCATCTTCGCCGCGACCCCCTGACGCTCGCGCTCAGCCCCGACGGCGAAACCTTCGACCGCGTCTTCGCGCTTCGCGCCGGCGCTCCGGGCAAACACCGCTGGGCAGGCATCACCGGCCGCGGCATCGGGTTCTCCTATCCGAGCGCCCTGGTGCACGACGGCGCGCTCTTCATTCTCTACTCCGTCAACAAGGAGGAGATCGCGCTCTCCCGCGTACCGCTCGCCGCCCTCGAATAGCGGGCGCACCGCGCCGGATTCACGTAACGACTTTCGTTACGGCACCCTTTTCCCCGCCGCCTCGTTTCGCAGCGTCGGGCCGCCAGGCAAACCCGTCCCCCAAAGCCATGAAGCCCTTCCCTTGTCTCGTCCGGATCGCCGGCGTGCTCGCGGCCACCGCCGCCCTGCCCGCGACTTCCTCCGCCCAGGCCGCCGCGGCCCAAGCCAAGTCCGACGCCAGCGCCAATGCCACCCCCGAGCAGGTGTACGTGCTCGATGAGTTCCACGTCCGCGGCGCCGCCACGGTCGAGAACGCGAAGACCGACGAGACCGTCGGCGCCCTGCGTATCAACACGCGCCTGATCGAATCACCCGTGGCGGTCGCCGTGCTGCCCCGCGAGTTCGTCGACAACTTCATGCTGGAAGAAATCGACGACCAGCTTTCGTTCATCGCCGGCGGCAACCTCGCGGGCGAGCGCCAGAGTGGCACCGGCGGGTACGTCTCGTTCCGCGGCTTCCAGCCCCAGTTCTTCCGCAACGGTTTTCAACGCATCGGCATCGCCGAGGTCGTAAACCTCGAGCGCGTCGAGTTCATCAAGGGCCCGCTCGCCGCCACCTTCGGCCTGACCGAGCCGGGCGGGATTGTGAATTATGTGACGCAGCGTCCCTTCCGAAAACCCACGGCGCGCTTCAAGACCACATTCGGCTCGTATGATTACCAGCGCTACGAGGCCCACGTGACGCAGCCGCTCGTGGCCAAGAAGCTCTTCTCCCGCCTCGACGCCACCTACACGGACACGAAGGGGCTCCAGCAATTCTTCTATAACAAGACCTTCGCCGCGAGCGGCGCCGTGACCTACCAGCCGTCGAAGGCCACCACGTTCACCCTCGAGGTCGAGCGCCTCCGCCGGACAATGAATCGCGGCCAACCGGGCATCACGAAGGTGTACGCCTCGTCCTGGGTCAGCCCGGTCTCCGGCAAGTCAGGTCAGACTGTCACCGGCGGCATCGCCGAGGGTCTCGAACGCGCCGGGTTCAATCCGCTGGGCCGCGACTTCGTGCAGCAGCGCGACGTCACCACCGTCGACCTTCGCGCCGAGCACCGGATCAACTCGTTCCTCAGCCTCCGCGCCAACTTCCAGTGGTGGGAGCGGCCGTACGACTCGTGGTCCTGGACCACCACCTCCTCCACGAGCTCGGTGGCCAACTACTCCGTCTCGTCCGGCAACTTCAACAGCCGCGACCCGATCCACGGTGAGGCCCAGGTCAGCACCCTGCAGGGCCAGGTCGACCTGCTCGCGACGTTCAAGCTCGGTCCCACCGCGAACAAGCTGCTGATGACCATCGATGGCTCGGACTACGGCTCGGAAGACTGGTCGTGGAAGATGTCCACCGCCGACCGCAACGCCCTGCCCGCCAGCCTCAAGACCCTCAGCGTCGCCGCCCCCGACTTCTCCGGCTACGACCGCAGCCTCCTTACCCGCCAGGTTGAGCACAACACCATGGACCGCACGCTGCTCGGCGCGCTCGTCTCGGAGCGCATGGCCATCGGCCGGCGCGCGCTGCTGTTCGCCTCGTATCGCTACGACCGCATGGCGGTCGACAACGTCGACCTCATCGATCCCGCCGCCTCGGGCAGCAAGCGTGTCGGCCAGTCGAGCTACAGCGTGGGCGCCAATTACCGGCTGCTCGGCGATCAACTCGTCGCCTTCGCCAACCAAAGCACCTCCTTCACGCCTCAGCTCACGCGGGACCGCGGCACCGGCAAGCTCCAGGACAGCATCACGGCCGAAGGCATGGAGGGCGGCTTCAAGGGCGAGCTCCTCGCCGGCCGCCTCTTCTGGACCGCGTCCGCCTACGAAATCATCCGCAAGGACATCCCCCAGCTGAACCCGCTCTACGCCGACGAGGACGACTTCAACACCGGCGTCCCGCAGTACGTCGGCTCCGGCCGTGAGCGCGCCCGTGGCGGCGAGGTCGAGGTGTTCGCCGATGTCACGGAATCGCTCTCGCTCACCGCCACCGGCGGCTACCTCGATGCCCGCACGGTCAAGTGCCCGACCGACGTCGCCAAGGAAGGCGTCGTCCTGCTGCGCACGCCGCGGCGCACCGGCAGCCTCTCGCTCACCTACCAGTTCAAGGACGGCCCGCTCCACGGGCTGAAGCTCGGCGGGTCTGCCCGCTACACCGACGACTACGTCGCGCGCTACGGTACCGCGGGCTCCGAGGTCACCGGCACAGGCGCTGTCACCAACCAGCTGCGCCTGAACTACGGCCCGACGAACCGCATCGAGGAGATCCGCCCCTCGGCCACGATCTACGACGCCTTCATCACCTATCGGTTCGAGACGGGCCGCTACCGTCACATCGTTGGTTTCAGCGTGAAGAACCTCGCCAACCGCGAATGGTGGTCCGCCTCGGGCCGCAAGAACGACGAACGGGCGTACTTCGGACGTTACGAGCTGCGTTTCTAGCCGTTGCCCGCCACACCGCCCCGCGCCATTCGTCGGCATGATCACGTCACTCGCCTCTTCCCGCTTCGCCGGCGTCGTCGCGGCTTGCGCCGCCTGCGCGCTGGCCAGTGACGGTGCCGCCGCGGAGCCGCGGCAGGGCGAAGTGCTGCCGAACGGCATCGTGCTGCCGCCGGTGTGGCCGGAGCGCACGTTGGACGCGAAATCGCGCGAGCCCATGCCGGTGCCCTATCTGGTCGCGCCGCCGGCCGTAATCCCGATCGACGTGGGGCGGCAGCTCTTCGTCGACGACTATCTCATCGCAAACTCGACACTGCGCCGCACGTGGCACGCCGCGGAGGAAGTCCCCGGCAACCCGATCCTCGCCGCGACGACCCCGCCGGAACTCACGCGCACCACCGGGATCGAGGGCGCGCAGGAAGCGGTGTGCTACCTCGGCTCGGGCGGCGTCTGGTTCGACCCCGCCGCGCAGCAGTTCAAGCTGTGGTACACCGCCGGCTGGCGCGGCGGCCTCGCACTCGCGACCAGCCGTGACGCCATTCACTGGGAGCGGCCCGCACTCGGGCGCGCCGGCGACAATCTCGTCCTGCCGGAAGGCAAAGGTCGCGCCGGCTGGGACAACGGGGTGTGGCTGGACCTGCAGGCGCCAGCGGCGGAGCGCTACAAATTTCTGACCCAGCGTTCTTCAAAAGATCACTCGCTTCACGTGTCGGCCGACGGCCTCACCTGGTCGGCGGGAGTCCAGACCGGACCCGCGGCCGACTACTGCACGTTCTTCTACAACCCGTTTCGCCAGGTCTGGGTGCACAGCATCAAGCGCAACGGCCCGCGCGGCCGGGAGCGGCACTACGCCGAGTCGCGGACGTTCATGACCGCGGGCGTGTATCGCCAGTCCGTGTACTGGACCAACGCGGACCGCCTCGATTCGCCCGACCCGCAGGTGGGCGCCGCGCCCCAGCTCTACAACCTGCAGGGCATCGCCTACGAGAGCCTCATCCTCGGCGTGTTCTCGATCCACCTCGGCCCCACCAACGAGGTCTGCGAGGCGGGACGTTTCCCCAAGATCACCGAGCTGAAGCTCGGCTTCAGCCGCGACGGCTTTCATTGGGACCGGCCCAACCGCGAGCCCTTCCTGCGCGCGAGCCGGCGCGAGGGCGCGTGGAACCGCGGCTACCTGCACTGCCCCACCGGCGTGTGCGTCGTGGTCGGCGACTGGCTCTATTTCCCGTACACCGGCTTCTCCGGCGTCGCGCCCTCGGGCTGGCGCGGCATGTACACCGGCGCGAGCATCGGCCTCGCCCGACTCCGGCGGGACGGTTTTGCCTCCATGGACACCGGCGCCGAGGGCGGCAGTCTCACGACGCGGCCGGTGCGCTTTGCCGGCGAGCGGCTCTTTGTGAACGTCGCCTGTCCGCAGGGCGCGCTGCGTGTGGAAGTGCTCGATCCCGAGGGTAACGTGATCGCGCCGTTCGGCGCGGCGGAATGCGTGCCGGTCTCCGCGGATACGACGCGCCGCGAAGTCCGCTGGCGCCAGGCGGAGACCCTCGCCGCGCTGCGCGACCGGCCGGTCCGCTTCCGTTTTCATCTCACGCAGGGCCGCCTGTACGCCTTCTGGGTGAGCCCCGATCGCAGCGGCGCGAGCTACGGCTACGTGGCCGCCGGCGGGCCCGGTTTTGCGGGTGCGACCGACCGTGAAGGGGCGGCCGCCGATGCCGCCGCCGCCGCGGCGCGCCCTCCGGTATCCCTTTCCCCATGACGTCTGCTTCATCCCGGATCACGAAACCTCTTGCGCTGGTGGCCACGGCCGCCGGGCTGCTCGCCGTCGGCGCCGGGCTGGCTCGCGCCGTGCCGCTCGCCGGCGGCGCGACGATGGCGTTCTTCCTCGCCTCGGCGCTGCTGTGCTATCGCACCGAGCGCTTCCGCGGCGCCACGTACACGATGGTGATGATGACGCTCGTCGCGATGGCGCTGTTCTTCCCGTGGCCGTTCCAGCGGGTGGGCAGTCTCGAGCTCAAAACCCTCATTGTGCCGCTGCTGCAGGGCATCATGTTCACGGTCGGCTCCCAGATGGGGCTGAAGGATTTCGAGGGCGTCCTCCGCATGCCGCGCATGGTCGTGATCGGGCTCACCGCCCATTTCGTCATCATGCCGCTGCTGGGCTACTCGCTCGCCCGGCTGTTCCCCCTGGCCACGCCGGAAATCGCGGCGGGCGTGATCCTGATTGGGTGCGCCCCGTGCGGCATGGCGTCGAACGTCATGTGCTTCCTCGCCAAGGCGAACCTGGCGCTGTCCGTCACCCTCACCGCCTGCGCCACCCTGGTCGCGCCGGTGCTGATGCCGTTCTGGATGAAGACCCTCGCCGGCCAGATGGTGCCGGTCGATTTCTGGGGCATGATGGCGGAGATCATCAAGATCGTGATCTACCCGATCATGGCCGGCATCACGTTCCACCTCGCCAGCTCCGGCCAGGGTTTTCGCCGCGCCGGACTTCAGCAGACTGGCATCTTCGCCGGCGTGCTGATTCTCGTGCAGGTCGTGCTCACGCTCGCGCGGGGCAAGCCGATTGACCCCGTGACGATCGCCTCGCTGCTGGGCCTCGCACTCGTCCTGCCGCTGCTCGCCGGTGCCGTGCTCGGGCACCTGCTCGACGGCAACAAGCAGAAGATCTCCAGCGTTATGGCCCTGTTCTCGATGACCGGCCTCGGCGTAATCCTGACCATCATCACCGCCGCCGGCCGCGATAATCTCCTCACCATCGGTCTGTGGCTCCTCGTCGCCTGCCTCTGCCACAATATCGGTGGCTACACCTTGGGCTACTGGACCGCCCGGCTCTTCCGGATGGACGAACGCTCCTGCCGCACGATCGCGATCGAGATCGGCCAGCAAAACGGCGGCCTCGCCTCCGGCATCGCGATGCAAATGGGCCAGGTCGCCACGCTTGGGCTCGCGCCCGCCATCTTCGGCGCCCTGCAAAACGTGACTGGCTCCGCCCTCGCCACCTGGTGGCGGCAGCGGCCGACCGGGAATGAAGACGTCGACACGAACGCCACGCGCTGATCCGCCATGCCCTCTCCCCGCAGCCAGATCTACTATTGGAAATGCGACCGCCCGGCGGCGCTGCACAGCGTCGGCCAGGACACCGCCACGCGGGAGCGTCCCGACCTGCAGCCGGGCCTCGCCGCCGCCCTCCAGCGCTATTTCGGCGCGCCGGCCCAGGATTTGCGTCCCGCCGGCGGCCAGGGTAATCACGCCACGTTTCGCGCGACGCTCGGCGGGCGCGACAGCTTCATCCGCGTCGAGGATGGCCCGGAGCGGGACGACTACTTTCTCGTCGAGAGCCACGTACTCCGGCTCGTGCGCGAGGTAGGTGTGCTCACGCCGGAAGTGTACGGACTGGACGCGAGCCGCGGCACCGAGCCCTTTGCCTGGCAGGTGCTCGAGCGGGTGCCGCACCCGGACCTGAACCACTGGTACAAGGCGGGGCAGCTCGACCTCGAGCGCACCGCGCGGCAGATCGGCGCGGCGGTGGCGCGCTGGCAGGCAATCACGCCCGCGGGCTTCGGTCCGTTCCGCAGCGATGTCGTGGCCACGAGCGGTCAGCTGCTCGGACATCACGCACGCTACGCGGACTATTTCACGCTGCATCTCGACCGGCATCTCATGTTCCTCGTCGGCCGCGATTTTCTGTCGAGCGACGAGGCGACCGCCATCCGCAGCGAGATCAACGACCGCCGCGCCCTGCTGGACCTGCCCTCGGGCTGCCTCGTGCACAAGGATCTCGCGCTGTGGAACGTGCTCGGAACGACGACCGACGTCGTCTCGGTGATCGACTGGGACGACTGCATTGCAGGCGACCCGATGGATGACCTGTCGCTGCTCGGCTGTTTTCACGACGGGCCGACGCTCAGCGCCACGTTCGCAGGTTACGCGAGTGTGCGGCCGCTGCCGTCGGACTATTGCCCGCGCTTCTGGCTACACCTGCTGCGCAACATGGTCATGAAGGCCGTCATTCGCGTCGGCGCCGGCTACTTTGACCTCGGCAGCAACTTCTTCCTGGTGGGTCCGGGCGGAACCGGTGGGGACCTGAAGCAGTTTACGCTTTCCCGCATCCGCACCGCGCTCGCCGGCCTCCGTGATTCCCGGGATCCCACCACGCTATGATCACCTCCTCTCCTCAACGCCTCCGCGGGCAGCAGCCCTCCGTCGGCACATGGCTCTCGATCGGTTCGCCGGTCATCGCCGAGCTCGCCGCGGAATGCGGCTTCGACTGGGTGCTGTTCGACCTCGAGCACGGCTGTGGTTCGGACGCCACGCTGCTGAACAATCTGCAGGCCGTGCGCGGTTCGGGCACGATCCCGATCGTGCGCGTGGGCGCGCCCCATCCGGAACTGATCCTGCGCGTGCTCGACTGGGGCGCGGAGGGCGTGATGGTGCCGCACATCGAGTCCGCGCCGGAAGCCGCCGCGTGCGTCGAAGCCATGCGCTACCCGCCCCGCGGGCGCCGCGGCTTCTCGCGCTCCGGCCGCGTGTACGGCTACGGCCTGCGCGCGCCGCGCGACGACGCCGCGCTGCCCGAGCCGGTGTTCATCGCCCAGATCGAGACGCTGCAGGCCGTGCGCAACGCCGAGCCGATCGCGTCCGTGGACGGCGTCGACATGGTCTTCGTCGGACCGGCGGACCTGGGGTTCGACCTACGCGCACGGCGCGATCCTGGGGCGCCCAGCTTCGAGGACTGTCTCGGGGTCGTGACCGCCGCCGCCCGGCGCGTGGGCAAGCCCGCCGGCATTCTCGTGCGCAACCTCGATGACCTGCCCAATCTCCGCGCCCAGGGTTTCACTCACTTTGGCATCGATTCCGATGTCGGCGCGCTCCGCGGCCGTTTCCAGGCGATCCTCAACCGCGCGACTCCGCTGCGCGAAACCGCGGTGCCGGCGTCGAAACGCTGACCACGTCGTGTTGACCCGGCCGATCGCTCTTCAACGTCGCGCCGCCGCCCTGGCGGTCGCCGCCTGCGCCTGGGGTGCGGCGCTCGCAGCGGCCTCGGGCGCGGCGGCGGATTCGTCACTGCTCGTGGGAATGGACACGTCGATCACCTACGTGGCGGGCAAAGCGCAGCCCCGCGCCGGCGGGCCCGGCCGGGTCGCTCGCGTCGGGGTCGTGGACAGCAGGTTGCAGCTGACTTGGGCCCTGCCGGTAGCGCTGAGCTACATCGGACCGCCGACCTCGCTCGCCGCCGTCCCCGGGCAGCCCGTTGCGCTGGTCGCGGGTTCCAGCCGGGTGGGCGGCGATGTTCCCGCCGCTTTTCTGCCGGATCGCGCGCTCACCTTGGTCCGGTGGCGCGGCGAGGTCCCAGCGGTGCAGCAGACGCTCGAGCTCGGGTTGCAGCCGGCGAGCATCGGACTGCACCCCGATGGTCGGCATGCCCTCGTGGCGAACCGCGGCGACGGCACGCTCTCCGTCCTAGAGCTGAGCGCAGCAGGGGTGCGGGAGTCGGCGCGCGTTTCCATTGCCCGCGCAGAGGAGATCGTCGCCCACGTCGAAGTGGCTCCGGATGGGCGGCACGCGTTGGCCTCGCTCAACCAGAGCGACGCCGTGGTGCTGCTGGCGCTCGATGCAGACGCGCGGCCGACCGTGTTGCACCGGGCGTCGCTCGGCCGCGGCCCCTACGTGATTCGCTACCTGCCGGGCGGCCGCGGCGCGGCGGTGGCGCACATCGGCTCGAACGAGATCGTGTTCGTCGACCTCGATCGCGAGGCGCTGCGCGTGCGCCAACGAATCACGGTGGACCGAGTGCCGGAAGGATTGGACCTCAGTCCCGACGGCGAGTGGATCGCCGCGAGCTGCATGCACGGGTTCGGGGTCACGGACGAACACGATGCTCGGTTCGGGCAGGCCGGCCGCGTGCATCTGCTGCGGCGGAACGCGGCGGGGTACGAGCCCGCGCAGCAGCTGGCCGTCGACGGCGGACCGCAGTTCGCAGTCTTCTTGAGCGATGGCCTGCACCTCGTCGTGGCCGAAACCGGTTTCCGCCGTCTGGGGCTCTTTCGTCGGAACGGTGCCAGCGCCGCCTTCACCCGACTCCCCGGTGCGCTGACATTGCCCGGCGAGCCCGTCGCGGCCGCCCGGCTGGTCGCCGAAAGCACGGCCCCCGCGCCAGCGTCCCCGCTCCCCTGAGGCAGCCGCCCGGCGATCATTCCAAGTCTTTCTCTTGCTCTTTCTCTTACTCTCAGCGGCCTGGTCGCTCCACTCCGCGCACCGGTCGCGGTGCAGCCCCACATCCGGTCGCCGCGGCGCTGTCGCTCGACACTTTCACCTTCACTCTCACTTTCACTTCGCAGGCCGGTCGGCGTGCACGCCGACCGGCCTGCGAGACGAGCACGAGGGCACGAGCGCTGCAATTATTACTGCCCAGCACTTCGCGACTTACGGGATAATGTCCAGATACTCCGGAATAATGTCCGGATACTCGCTGCGGCGCCACGTGCGTCCGCTTGCGGCCGGGGCCACGCACTGGCATGTGAGGCGCATCGTTCGCTCTCCCGTCCTGCCCGTGAACCTCGTCCTTTTTGATCCCAACGAACTCGCTGCGCCGCTGCCACGGACGGACCGTCGCGCCGTGCATGTGCTGCAGGTGCTGCGGCGGCAGGTGGGCGACGCTTTCGATGCCGGGCTCGTCAACGGCCCGCGGGGCAAGGCAACGGTGACCGACATCACCGCGGACCACCTCGCGCTGACATTTGTCGCCACGACTCCGCCTCCCGTTGCTCCGCCCATCACGTTGCTCGTCGGGTTGCCGCGGCCGCAGACCGCGCGGGACGTCCTCCGCGACGCGACCACGGTCGGCGTGGGCGCGATCCACTTTGTGCGCACCGAAAAGGGCGAATCGAGCTACGCCCAGAGTTCGCTGTGGTCCTCCGGCGAGTGGCGGCGGCACGTGCTCGCTGGCGCGGAGCAGGCGTTCGTCACGCAGGTGCCGGAAGTCACGCACGGGCGGACGATCGCGGAGGTACTGAAGGAGACGTGTCCCGCCCCCGCGGCGGGCGTGAGCGCGGGCGCGGCGGTCCGGCTCACGCTCGACAACTACGAGGCTGCGCGTCCGCTGGCCGCAGCCGCGCCGCGCCGCGGCAGCCCCGTCGTCCTGGCGATCGGCTCCGAGCGCGGCTGGTCCGCGGCGGAACGCGTGCTCCTGCGGGACCACGGCTTCACCTTCGTGCACCTCGGCGAACGTGTCCTGCGCACCGAAACGGCCGTCATCGCCGCGCTCTCCCTGCTTCTACTCCACTGAGTTCCTCCCAGTTCTCCACCCGCAGCCCAGGCACGCGGTCAAATTCGCGCGTATTGCGGGTGACCATGACCGCGCCAAGCGCGAGAGCATGCGCGGCGATGATTGTGTCTCGGTCGCCGATCTTCCAGCCAGCTGACTCCAAGCAAATCCGCACTGCGCGCCGACGCGTCAAGGCGACGGCCGTGCGTCGCCATCGGACGCCGAGGTCCGAACGACTTACCCCTCCCGGCGAAAGATCGACACCGTGGGCTGGCGGGCGCCTTTGCCAATCCGCTTGAGCAGCGTCCAGCCGGTCGGCGCGAGTTCGAGTTCTCCGGGCGCCTCAAAGCAGACGAGGGTGTCGGGCTTGGACGCGAGGGTGTCACTGAGCCGGGCGAACAGCGCCGGCGTGATCTCGGCAATGAGGTCGTAGGGCGGATCGATGAAGACCAAGTCCGGCACCTCGCCGCCGCCGAGCGGCACGCTCCGGGCGTCGGCTTGAACAACCACGAGGCCGTCCGTCGGCCGGCGGAGACTCTTGCACACAGCCGCAATATTCTGGCGAACACAGCCGGCGGTCTTGGCGTTCTGCTCAACAAACACGCCGCCGACCGCGCCCCGGCTCAGCGCCTCCAGGCCGTACGCGCCGCTGCCGGCAAAGAGATCCAAGAAACGCGCGTCCACCACCCGCGCGCCCAAGCTCGAAAACAACGCCTGGCGCATGCCGTCCGTCGCGGGCCGCACGGCGTCGCCGCGTGGCACCTGCAGCGTGATTCCCCGTGCGCCACCGCCACTTATGCGCATGACGCCTCCTGTCGGCCCAGACGGGGCGCCATAAGGCACACGGGCAGAGGGCGATATCCGGTCCGGGTACGCGAAGGAGGGAGGTTCCGCATGATGGGTTGAGTCCGGGATGACACCCGGGCGCGGCATGACACGCCGGCAAGGGCGGCGATTCAACGGGAAACTCCGGCCCGGCGCCATTGTGCCGCGGGTGGACAGTACGCGGGCAAACTGTTGCGGCGCAACACGACGGAACCATGGCAAACCCGGCGGTCCAAGCAGTTAACATAGCGTTTGCACGAACTTCATCTTTCCGCACTGTTCTTCCTTTAACCGCGCACCAGCGGGAGCTTGCCGACTGCTCCCACACGTCGCGGCCTTTTTCGCGTCCGCTTTGAACTGCCTACCATGCACGCTCCCCGCCTGACTCTACGTCCCGGTGTTCTCACCGCGGCGGCGCTGAGCGTGCTCGTCGCGCCCTTGTGGGGCCAAGCGCCAGGCGCCGAGCGCGAGCGCAACAACTGGCCGATCATCGTCCAGCAGACCGATGATTCCGGCCAGGCCCGGCAATGGACCAGCGTGGGCCCCCTGCTCTACGGGCAAACCGCCCCGGATGGCTCCGGCTCGGCGGGCGGGCTCCGGCCGGTTTGGATCGAACAGAGCGATACCGCCGGCCACCTCCGCTCGGCTTCGTTCCTCTACCCGCTTTTCAGCTATCGCGCCGACGAGTCCACATACCAGTGGAACGTCTTTGAGCTCATCCGCCGCTCCGGCGGCCGGGCCGGCGCCGCGACGCCCGCGGCGACCGCCAAGGGCGACGGCTTGTTCGAAGTCTGGCCTTTCTGGTTCTCACGCCAGACCGGCGATCCGGAGATGAGCTATCGCGCGCTGTTCCCGGTCGCGGGCACGGTGAAGAACAAGCTGGGGATGGAGAAGGCGAGCTGGGTGATCTTTCCCGCCTACGCTGCCGTCGAAAAGCGCGGCGCCACCACCACCTACACGCCCTGGCCCATCGTGCGCGTGACGCGGGGGGCGGCGCATGGCTTCGGCATCTGGCCGCTGTTCGAGATCCGCGAGCAGCCGGGCCGTTTCCGCACCGAGACCTACCTGTGGCCGCTCGGCTACAACAACACCCGCCAGCCCGCCGAGGACGCCCCCGCCGGCACGCCCCCGGTGCGGGAGGTCGGCGTGCTGCCGTTCTACGCGCGGCACTCCGGCCCGGGCGTCATCGACGAAACCTACCTGTGGCCGTTCTTCGGCTACACTGACCGGCGCAGCCCGGTCCCGTACCGGGAGACCCGATACCTCTGGCCATTCCTCGTGCAGGGCCGCGGCGACAATCGCTACGTGAACCGCTGGGGCCCGGTTTACACGCACTCGGTGGTCAAGGGCTACGACAAGACCTGGTACGCGTGGCCGGTCCTGCGGCACGCACGCTGGACGACCGACGGACTCAGCCGCGAGCGAACCCAGTTGCTCTTTTTCCTCTACTGGTCCGAACAGCAGCGCAGTGCCACGAACCCCGGCCTGCCCGCCGCCACACTCACCCACCTTTGGCCGCTGGTCAGCACGTGGGACAATGGCGCCGGCCGGAAGCAGGTGCAGTTCTTCAGCCCGTTCGAGGTGTTCTTCCCGAACAACGAGAAGGTTCGCGCCGCGTGGTCTCCCCTTTTCGCCGTCGCCCGGTTCGAGCAGAAGCAGCCCGGCACCACCCGGACGTCGCTCCTCTGGAACGCGATCACGTGGCGGCGCGACGACGCCCGCCAGGCCCGCGAGTTTCACCTCGGCCCGCTGTTCAGCTCGAGCCGGCTCGGCGCGGCCCGCCGCATCGCCCTCGGCAACGGCGTGGTGGCGCTCGAGCGCGCGCCCGGCAGCGGCTGGAAACTCCGCTGGTTCAACTTCCCCTCCTCCGCTGTGAACGCCGCAGCGCAACCGTCTCGCTGACATGAAACAACTCACCCGCGTCCTCGACGGCATCGGCAGCACAATTCTGCTGCTGCTCCGTGCCTTGCGGTACGTCCCGACGCTCCCGCGGCAATTCGGGCGCTTCATCGAGCAGTGCTACCTCATCGGGTACACGACGCTCCCCATCGTCGCGATCCTGAGCTTCTTCATCGGCAGCGTCCTCGCGCTGCAGTCGGGCTACGCCGCCCAGAATGTCGGGCCCAAGCAGTTCATCGGCCTCCTGGTCGGCCTCTCGATGGCGCGCGAACTCGGTCCGGTGATGGTGGCCGTCCTGCTCGCCGGCCGCGTCGGCTCGGCGATCGCCGCCGAGCTGGCCTCCATGAAGGTTTACCAGGAGGTCGACGCGCTGGAGACGATGAACATCCCGCCCGCCCGGATCCTCGTGCTGCCGCGGCTTGCTGCCGTGCTCGTCATGATGCCCGTCCTCACGATCATCGCCGACCTCGTCGGCTGGTTCGGCGGCGCGATCGTGGCGAAGTACACCAACTTCATCGCGATCGAGCCCGAGGCCTACTTCGCCACGATGCGCCAGTACATGGACTTCGGCGACGTCTGGAACGGCCTCGTCAAGGCCGAGGTCTTCGGCTTCGTCGTGGTCCTCGTCTGCTGCAACATCGGGCTCAACACCCGCGGTGGTCCGCGCGAGATCGGCGCCTCCGTCACCCGCGCCGTCGTCACGTCGCTCATCCTCATCCTCGTGTTCGATTACTTCGTCACGAAAGCCCTCCTGTGACCATGCCGGACACCTCCGCCAGCGCCACGCGCAATCCCTTCACCCACGGCGAGACGCCGGCCGTCAGCGTCAAAGTCGACGGGCTCACCAAGAGCTTCGGCCGGCTCGAAGTCCTCAAGGGCGTCTCCTTCGCCGTCGAGCCCGGCGAGATTTTCGTGCTCATGGGCCCCAGCGGCTCGGGCAAGAGCGTGCTGCTCAAGCACGTCGTCGGCCTCGAGCAGCCGACCGCCGGTCGCGTGACCATCGACGGGCTCGATGCCGCCGCGGAGGACACGCGCGAGAAGATCCGCATGGCCCTGGTGTTCCAGGCCGGCGCGCTCTTCAACTCGCTCTCCGTGTACGACAACCTCGCACTCTACCCGCGTGAGCACCAGATCACGGACGAGGCGGGGATCCGCGAGAAGGTCATGCGCGCGCTGCAGATCCTCTCGCTCGAGAATGCCGCCTACAAGTTCCCCTCCGAGCTCTCGGGCGGCATGAAGAAGCGCGTCGCCATCGCCCGCGCGCTGGTGATGGAGCCGCAGCTCATGCTGTACGACGAGCCCACCAGCGAGCTCGACCCGGTGATGAGCGCCACGATCGCCGAGATCATCGCCACGCTGAAGGAGCAGTACCACGTCACGACCATCGTCGTGTCCCATGATCGCGACCTCGCCCTGAACATCGCCGACCGCGTCGGCATCCTCATGGGCGGCGAGCTGCTCTTCCTGGGGCCGCCAGCCGACCTCCGCACGCCCAAGGATCCCCGCGTCGCGGATTTCCTGAACCCAAAGATCGATCTCAAGAACCCGCGCTTCAAGGCCCTGGAGGCCTGACCCGTCCGGATACTTGTCCGCCACCTTAACCGCACCAACTTCCCAATCAAAACCTCAGCCCCGCTTCCGCGGGGCTCCGGAGACTGCGCCATGAACAACTCACAACAAACCGCCCGCGTCGGGCTATTCTTCCTCCTCGGCCTCGCGCTGATCTGGGTCACGTTTGAAACCCTCAGCGGCGGGCAGGTCTTCAAGGACAAGGGCTACACCCTCGTGGCCGGCTTCGAGACGCTGAAGTCGCTGAAGCCCGGCGACGAAGTGCGCATGGCCGGCGTGAAGATCGGCGAAGTGCAGAAGACCCAGCTCGCCGGGCGGCGCGCTGAGGCGATCCTGCGCATCAATTCCGACGTCCAGATCAAGAGCGACTCCGTCGCCGCGATCGAGATGCAGGGCCTCATCGGCTCGAGCACGATCAGCATCGACCTGGGCTCGGCCAACGCCGACATCCTCCGCGCCGGCGCCGAAATCCGCACCCGCGAGGCCGCCGACCTCAACAAGGTCATGGCCCAGATCGGCGATCTCGGGAAGAAGCTGGAAGCTTCCTTCGGCAGCCTCGGATCCGCGCTCAGCGGCGACGCCAACAACCCCGGCCTGGTGAAGAAGATCGACCAGCTCGTGACCGAGAACCGGGAAAACATCACCAGCACGATCGCGAACCTGAAGCTGGTCACCGACAAGGTGAACCAGGGCAACGGCACGCTCGGCAAGCTGATCAACTCCCCGCAGCTCCACGACGAGCTCCTCGCCACGGTTAGCGAGATCAAGAGCGCCGCCGGCGAGGCGAAAACCTTCGTGGCAAATGCGCAGGCGATCGTCGACCAGGTGAAGTCCGGCAAAGGCGCGGTCGGCGCACTCGTCTTTGACCAGAAGGCCGGCGACGACCTCAAGGCGTCCATCGCCAACCTGCGCTCTGTCTCCGACAAGATCGCCCGCGGCGAAGGCACTCTCGGCAAGCTGATCAGCGACGACAGCCTCCTGCGCGACGCTCAGGCCGTGATGAAGAAGGCCGACCGCGCGCTCGACGGCATGGGCGACAGCGGCCCGATCACCGCGGTGGGTGTCGTCGCCAACGGCCTGTTCTGACGCCGCGGTTCGCGGCGTCAGCAGCGCTCCACCGACCAACTCTCTCTCTTACTCTTCCTCTTTCTCTTACTCTCAGCTCTGTCCGCGGTTTGATGCGGCGCGGACGGATTTGAGAGTAAGAGAAAGAGGAAGAGTAAGAGAAAGAGGTCCAAAAAAAGGGCGGCCCCTTTCTTTGGGGAGCCGCCCTTCGCGTTGAAATGCTCGGCGCGGGCGCGCGTCAGCGGCCGGTCTGGGCCAGGTGACGGGCGCGGAGGCGCAGGCCGTTCAGGCGGATGAAGCCGGTGGCGTCGCTCTGGTTGTACCAGCTCTTCACGCCCTCCATCGACGCGACGTTCATGTCGTAGAGCGAGTACTTCGACTTCCGGCCGCAGGTGATGATGTTGCCCTTGTAGAGCTTGAGGCGGACGGTGCCGGTGACGTAGCGCTGGCTCTCGTCGACGAGCGCCTGGAGCGCCTCGCGTTCCGGGGCGAACCAGAAGCCGTAGTACACCAGTTCGGCGTACTTCGGGATCAGGGAGTCGCGGAGGTGCATGACTTCGCGATCCATCGTGAGCGATTCCACCTGGCGATGGCCGTGCATGAGGATCGTGCCACCCGGGGTCTCGTACACGCCGCGCGACTTCATGCCGACGAAGCGGTTCTCGACGAGGTCGACGCGGCCGATGCCGTGCTTGCCGCCGAGCTTGTTGAGCGTCTTGAGGACACCGGCGGGCGAGAGCTTCTTGCCGTTGACGGCCACGCAGTCGCCGCGAACGAAATCGAGTTCAACGTACTCAGCGCGATCCGGCGCATCCTCCGGGGAGACGGAGAGCTTGAACATGCCCTTGTTCTCCTTGGTCGTCGGGTCGAACCACGGATCCTCGAGGATGCCGGCCTCGTACGAGATGTGGAGAAGGTTCCGGTCCATCGAGTACGGCTTCTTGAGCGAGGCCTCGACCGGAATCTTGTGCTCCTGGCAGTAGGCGATCATCTCGGCGCGGCCGGGGAACAGGTCGCGGAACTGCTCGATCTTCCACGGGGCGATGATCGTGAGGTTCGGGGCGAGCGCCATGTAGCTGAGCTCAAAGCGGCACTGGTCGTTGCCCTTGCCGGTGGCACCGTGCGCGACGGTGTCGGCCTTCTCCTTCTTCGCGATATCGATCTGCGCCTTGGCGATCAGCGGGCGCGCGATCGAGGTGCCGAGGTAGTACTGGCCCTCGTAGATGGCGTTCGCGCGGACCATCGGGTAGATGAAGTCGCGGGCGAATTCCTCGACGAGGTCGAGGGTGTAGTGCTTGGCCGCGCCGGTTTTCCGCGCCTTTTGGGGCAGACCGCGCAGCTCCTCCTCCTGGCCGATGTCTGCCGCGAACGTGACGATTTCGGCGTCGTACGTTTCGCGGAGCCACTTGACGATGACGGACGTGTCGAGACCGCCCGAGTAAGCGAGGACAATTTTCATGGCGAAAGTTCTGGGGAGGTTACTTGCCGCGCGCAGCGGCGAGGGTGGCCATGATGGCCTTCTGCATGTGCAGGCGGTTCTCCGCCTGGTCGAAGATGATCGAGCGCGGGCTGTCGATGACCTCCTGCGTGACCTCCTCGCCGGCGTGGGCCGGGAGGCAGTGCATGAAGAGCGCGCCCGGCTTGGCCGCGGCGAACAGCTTCGAATTGACCTGGAAGGGCGCCATCACGCGCAGCCGGTACTTGGTCTCCTCCTCCTTGCCCATGCTGACCCAGACGTCGGTGTACACCACGTCGGCGTCACGCACGGCTTCGTAGGCGTCGGTCGTGAACTGGTAGGCGTCGGAGAACCCCTCGCGGGCGAGCAGTTGGTTGAAGGCCGGGGCGGCATCGAAGCCCTCGGGGCCGGCGAGCGAAATCTTCATCCCGGCCATCGCGGCGCCGAGAATCCAGGAGTTCGCGACGTTGCAGCCCTGGTCGCCGACGAACGCGATCTTCTTGCCGCGGAGCGAGCCCAGGAGGTCACCTCCGTTGCTCCAGCGTTCGGCGAGCGTGAAAAGGTCGGCGTAGATCTGGCACGGATGCAGCAGATCGGTGAGCGCGTTGATCACCGGGATGGTGCCGAATTCGGCGAGCCGCTCGACCTCGGCGTGGTCGTAGGTGCGGACGATGAGCCCGTGGACAAAACGCGACAGCACGCGCGCGGTGTCCTCGATGGATTCACCGCGGCCGAGCTGGATGTCGTTCTTGTTCAGGAAAAGCGGATTGCCGCCGAGCTCGTGGATGCCGACCTCGAACGAGACGCGGGTGCGGGTGGATGACTTCGAGAAGATCATCGCCCAGGTCTGGCCGGCGAGCGGGGTTGCGTGCCGGCCGCGGTTGGCTTTGAACTCTCGCGCCAGGGCAAACAGCGCCGGCAACTCAGATGCCGTGAAGTCGGTCTCCTTCAGAAAGTGCTTCATGGGAATTGGCCAGATTAGGCAGCGTCCAGGGGGCGACGAGTGAAAAAACCGCCCATCTCCGTCACCTCCGCCCCCGCAATTGAGGGCACAGTCGGAGTATCCGCCCGCCGCCAGCCTGGGGGCGGGCAAGATATCCAGGACCGGTCAATCGGCTATGGCAGATGCCGCCAGCTTCAGCTTTCAGCCTTCAATCCTTCAGCCTTCGCCGCGCAGCGGCGCTCAGGCCGTCCGCGCCTTCGTCTCCAGGACAGACCGGAAGATCTCGACCGAGCGGGTGAGTTCGTCGGCCGTGGCGTTGAGCGGCGGTAGAAAGCGGATGACGTTGTTGCCGGCCGTCGGCACCAGGAGGCCACGCTCGCGGGCCAAGGTGACGTAGGGCACCTGGTCGCCGGTCATCTGCACGCCGACCAGGTAGCCGATGCCGCGGACGCCACGCACCTGGTTGGGGAAAGCGGTTTGGAGGTCGGAGAGTTGCTTCAGCCAGACCGGTGCCTGCGTCGAAACCTTCCGGAGCAACTCCTCGCGCTCGATGACATCGAGGACCGCGAGCGCTGCGGCGCAGGCCAGCGGCGTGCCCCCAAAAGTCGTACCGTGGTGGCCGGGATGGAAGAGCTCGGCGAACCGATCGCGCACCCACATGCCGCCCATGGGGAAACCGCCCGCGAGCCCCTTGGCCATGCCGATCGCGTCCGGCACGATGCCGGCGTGCTCGTAGGCGTAGAAGCGGCCAGTCCGGCCAATGCCGCACTGCACCTCGTCGAGGAGCAGGAGCACGTTGCGTTCGTCACACAGCCGCCGCAGGCCGCGCAGGAATTCGGGCGTGCAGGGGTTGATGCCGCTTTCGCCCTGGACGGTCTCGATGATCACGCCGCAGGTGTGCTCATCGATCAGTTCGGCGAAACTCTCGAGATTGTTGAGCTCGGCAAAGGAGAAGCCCGGCACGAGGGGACGGAAGCCCTTCTGGATTTTCTCTTGGGGCGTGGCGCTCATCGCCCCGTAGGTGCGGCCGTGAAAGGCGCTCTTCGCGCCCACGATCTTGTAGCACTTGCCCTCCTCGCCGCCGGCCTTCGTCACGCCATGGAGCCGCGCGAGCTTGATCATGCCCTCGTTGGCCTCGGCGCCGCTGTTGCAGAAGAACACGCGCCCCGGGCCGGCCCGCTGCACGATCCGCCGCGCGAGTTCACCCTGCTGCGGGTTGCGGAAAAGATTGCTGACGTGGATCAGCTCGGCGGCCTGCTGCTGGATCGCCGAAACCCAGTGCGGGTGGCAATGGCCCAGCGCGCTGACCGCGATGCCGGAGGTGAAATCGAGATAGCAGTTGCCAGCGTCGTCCCACACCTGCGTGCCGCGGCCGCGCACGAGCGTGAGGGAGGGACGCGCGTAGTTCTTTAGAACGTGCGCGTCGTAGAGCTCGGCAGTGCTGGTGCGAACGATCGACGGACTATTCATGGCAGGTTTTTGGATGCGAAAATGCGAAGGTGTAAATCGACGAGTTTGCCAGTGACTGCAATCACGCAGCCCTGATCAGGGCAGCACGGTGCCCCGGGAAAACAGGCCTCACAATCCGAGTGGTGCCCGCGACTGGCGCCGCGCGACGCGGCGAACTCACTCCTGCACGATCTCGGTGCCGATGCCCTTGTCGGTGAAGATCTCGAGCAACAGCGAATGCGAGAGGCGGCCGTCGATGAAATGCACGCGCTGGACGCCCTCCTGCAGCGCGCGAATCGCGCTCTGCACCTTCGGGCGCATGCCCTTGTCGATGATGCCCTTCTTCTTCAGCTCCTCGACCTGGTTGGTCTTGAGCGTCGAGATGAGCGAAGCCGGATCGGGCGGGTTCGAGAGCAGGCCGGGCACGTCGCTCATGTACACGAGCCGGCGCGCGCGCAGGGCGCTCGCCACGCGGCCGGCGGCGAGATCGGCATTCACGTTGTACGGCTTGCCGTCGTAGCCCTCGGCCACCGGCGAGATCACCGGCACGAAACCATCGGCGATCTCCTTCTTGATGAGCTTCACCTTCACCTCGGTCACGTCGCCGACGTAGCCGAGATCGACCTCGTTGCCGTCATCGTCGGTCGTGAGCTTCTGGCACACGAGGACGGTGTCGCCCGGGAGACCTTTCGGCTTGGCCTTCGCCATCGCCAGGGCATCGCAGACGTCGCGGTTCACGACCTCGTCGAGCGTGCGCTTCACGACGCCCATCGTGGGCTCGTCGGTGACACGGAGGCCGTTGACGAAATTGGCCTTCAAACCCGACTCCGCCATCGCCTTCGTGATGGCTTTGCCGCCGCCGTGCACGACGACGACGTTGATGCCGACGCCGGCCAGGAACGCGATGTCGTAGGCGACGCGCGCGCGGGCGATCGGATCGGGCTCATCCATGAAACTGCCTCCGTATTTGATGACGAAGGTGGAGCCGCGAAAATCTTGGATGTACGGCAGCGCTTCGAGGAGGACCTTGGCCTTGGCGGTGACTTCGGCGACGTTCATCGGCAGTCAGGACACGCGGCTGATCGCCGCGGAGAGGGAAGGAAAGGAAGCGCTCACAGTTTGGATAAGAGGAGAGTGGAATAAGTCAGGCATGCCGGGCATTTCCACTTAATTCTGCGCAACGGAGATGCGACATCCCGGCGAGCGGCGCATCGTCGCAACGCAATGCCGCCGAGCCGGGGAAATCCCGGGAGAATTTCTGCTTTTCTCCACGGCGCGGCGTGGCACTGGTGAATCGTGCCCAGCACCAATCTCACGTTTGCCGATCGTTCCGCCCATCGCGCCTGGCTGGCAACCCAGGCGGCCCTGCCCGCGGGTTTCCGCGTGGGGACAACCCGCTTCGACTTCGTCCCGCGCGAGGCGCCGAAGCCGGCGAAGATGACGCTCACGCTGATCGCGCTCGACCGCCCGACGGCAGACTTCGCCGCCGTGTTCACGAAGAACGCGTTTCCCGGCGCGCCGGTCATCGTGGGCCGCAAGCGCCTCGCCGAGCCGCGCCTGGGCGCGATCATCGTCAACAACAAGATCTCGAACGTGTGCGCACCGGGCGGCGTCGAGGCGAGCGAGCGCATCTGCGCCGCCACCGCCCAGCTCCTCGGCCTGGCGCCAACAGAGGTGCTGCCGAGTTCCACCGGCGTGATCGGCTGGACGCTCCCGGTCGATGCCATGGTCGCGGGCCTGCCCGCGGCCGCGCAGGCGCTGGCCGGCGGCTCCGTGATGCCGGCCGCCGAGGGTATCGTGACCACCGACCTTTATCCGAAGGTGCGCCGGGCCACCGTCGGCAGCGGCAGCATCGTCGGCATCGCGAAGGGCGCCGGGATGATCGAGCCCAACCTCGCGACGATGCTCGTGTACCTGCTGACCGATCTCGTGGTGCCGCGGGCCGAGTTGCGCGCCATCCTGAGCCGGGTCGTCGGCACGAGCTTCAACACCATCAGCATCGACAGCGACACGAGCACCTCGGACACCGTGGTGGCGCTCTCCTCCGGCCGCGTCCCCTGCCCGGACCTCGCGGCCTTCGAAGCCGCCCTGCGGCAGGTGTGCCAGGACCTCGCGGAGGATGTCGTGCGCAACGGCGAAGGCGTTCGCCACGTGGTGCGGGTCGCGGTGCGGAACGCCGCCACGCCGGAGCTGGCGCGCGCCCTCGGCAAGGCGATCGTCAATGCGCCGCTGTTCAAGTGCGCCGTCGCCGGCAACGACCCGAACGTGGGCCGCCTCGTGCAGGCAATGGGGAAATTCGTCGGCGCCCACGCGCCGGACACGGATCTCTCCAAGCTGCGCGCGAGCATCGGCGGCATCGTGATTTTCGCCCGGGGCGTGTTTCAGCTGAACCCCGAGAAGGAGGTCGCGCTCGTCGCGCATTTTCGGGCGGCCGAGCTGTACGCCAGCGCCCCGCCGCAGGACGGCGTCTTTGCGCCGCCGATTCATTTTCCGCCGCACGAACGCTGCGTGGAGATCGATCTCGACCTCGGCACCGGCAGCGGCGCCGCGACGGTGATCGGCGGCGACCTGACGCACGAGTACGTCAGCGAGAACGCCGACTACCGGAGCTGAGCCGAGCTACGGCGCCGCGCGCGCGTGGGCCGCGCGACCCGATTCGGTCGCGTGGTGGCTTCGGAACGTGCGGCGCGCCGGCGACCGCCGCGCGCGCCCGGCCGGGCCGGCTTACTGGTTGACGTGAACGATCTTCGCCGGCGGGAAGCCGTTGAAGTACGTCGAGGAGGCGTGGCTATAGGCGCCGATGTTCTCGCTGTAAACGAAGTCGCCGCGCTGCAGGTCGGGCAGGTTCTCCGCCATCGACACCACGTCGAGCGCATCGCAGGTCGGACCGAACACGGAGCAAATGGAGGTCGGGCCCTTCTTGAACGCCTTCACCGGGTACTTGCAGTGATCGAAGATCACGCCCGAGTACGTGTGATAGACGCCGTCGTTGATGTAGTAGCAGGTCTTCCCATCGCGGACCGCCTTGCCGATGACCTTGGCGACCGAAGTTCCGCAGACGGCGGCTAGGAAGCGGCCCGGCTCGGCGAGAATCTGAATCTCCTTCGGGAAGAGCCGCTCGAGCTCGTTGTTGATGACCTTCGCGAGTTCCTCGAACGGCTTGACGGAGTCGTCGTACGGCGCGGGGAACCCGCCGCCGATGTCGAGCAGGTTCATCTTCGTGTACCCGCGATCACGCGCTTCCTTGAAGATGCCGGCCGAGAGGTTGAGCGCCTGGACGTAGTTTTCGAAATTCGTGGTCTGGCTGCCGACGTGGAAGCTGATGCCCTCGACGGTGAGGCCGGCCTTGTCGGCCGCGAGGATCAGGTCAACGGCCTCGCCGGGCGCCGCCCCGAACTTCGAGGACAGTTCCACCATCGCGCCGGTGTTCGGTACCTTGAGGCGCAGCACGAGCCCGGCCTCGGGGGCATGCTTCTTGATCTTCTGGATCTCCTCGAGGTTGTCGAAGGTGACGAGCGGCTTGTACTTGTTCAGCTCCTCGAGGGTCTCGGTCGGCTTGGTTGGATTGGCGTAGATGATCTTGTCCCAGATCCACTGCTGCCGCTCCCGCGCGGGCAGCTTCTTGATGTTCTCGTACACGATCATGAACTCCGGCATCGACGCGACGTCGAAGCTGGCGCCCTCCTGGAAGAGCGTGCGGACGATCTCCGGATTGGGATTCGCCTTCACCGCGTAATAGGCCTGCACGCGGGGAAGATGGCGCCGGAACTGCCGGTACGCCTTACGCAGCGCGTCGTGATCGATCACGAACAGCGGGGTTCCTTCGGTTTTGGCGAGCTTCTGCAGCCGCGAGAGGGAGATCATGATGGATTGGCGATAGGCTGAAACTAGAAGGCGGTAAGGGGAAACGGCCCGGCTTCAAGCGAGGAATTCGGAGGCGAGAGGGGCCGACAAAAAAACCGCGAGCTCGCGGCTCGTCGCACGCTCGCTTCCGGGGGAAGCGGCGCGGGACGAACCGGCACTCGCGGGCGTTGAGGTGTTTGAGCTTATGGCTGCCGTCGCAGGGCGGCGGAGCGGACGGGACTCAGCCCGTGTGGTCCGTGACGAGGAAGTTCTTGAACTGCCACGGATCCTTCTGGTCGAGGTCGGGCTGGTTGAAGCCCTTGAACGGATTCACGCGATTCTGGAGCGGCGTCCAGTCCTTCGGCTTGGAGATCCAGCGGCCAAGATAGGGCTTGGCGATCTTCAGCACGTAGTCATGCGGGAGATCATCCGGCACCTTGAGCCCTTCGAGCGGGTTCTCGATCATCCACATCGACGCGGCGACGACGGAGATGGCGACCTGCATCGTGGTGGCGTTCTGGTGCGGGACGAGCTTGCGGGACTGCTCGATGGAGAGGTCGCTGCCGGTCCACCAGGAATTGAACGTATGGCCCATCAGCAGGGCGCCGAGGATGTCGGAGCCGCTGGTGATCTCGTCGTTCATGATCCGCTGCTTCTCGACCAGGCGGTAGTTGTAGCCGCGCATCTCGTTCAGCGAGGCGATGGCCTCGTCGCACGGGCAGTACGCGTAGTGCACCGTCGGGCGGTACACGGCCTTGCGGCCCTCCCACACCGTGAGCTTGTCAGACATGGTGAACGCTTCGCCGTGGCGAATGACCATGCCGTAGATGTTGTAGTCGGGCACCCAGGTCCGGACCCAGGTGTTCATGCCCATCCGCGCGAGGCAGATCTGATTCCGGGGGCCCTCCTTGTGCTGGTAGGCCAGCGCGGGCAGCTCCTTCTCGTGCGTGCCCCAGCCCATCTCGGCGGTGGTCTGGCCCTCTTCACGGAAGCCTTCGATACTCCACGTGTTCACGAACTCGTCGACCTGCTTGGGCAGATTCGTGATCTGCGTGTCGCGCTCGCTGACGTGAATGACTTTCACGCCGAGCTCGTGCGCCAGATGGTTGAACGCGAGGTCGGCGACGTGCTGCTGCACCCGTTCGGCTGTGCGGCCCTTGAGGCGCTTCTCCGCGAGCGCGGCCGCCGCGATATCGAGCAGGCCCTGCTTCGCGAAGTGCGAGATGAGGCCGGGGTTCGCGCCGTGCTCGATCACCGCCGTGGCGCCCGGGCCCTTCCACTTCGCCGTCAGGCGGCGCAGGTTCATGTGGCGGTGATAGAGTGTCTTGGTCGTCGGATGCGCGCCTTCACCGCTGTACGGGTCCCACAGCTCGGTCGACGTATTGACATACTTCACACCGTGGTCGCGGCACCACTGTAGGATCTCGCAGGCGTCGATGTTCCACGCGAGGTCGATAAGGAGATCACCTTCGCCGAGGTGTTTCGAAAGCAGGCGATCCATGTTCTCCTGCGTGACGCGATCGCGGACGAAACGGACGCCCTTGGCGGTCCACGGTTTCAGCTTCGCGACGCGGTTTTCGAAATCCATCACCGTCACATTCTTCGCCGGCACCTTGAGGTGCTTGAATAGGATCGGCAGCGTGCATTCGGCCACCGCGCCGAAGCCGACGAAGAGAATACGGTGATTGAATTCGATCATGATTTCCGAGGGTTGAAGCATGCGTCTCCGGTTCCGGCGACGGCCAGGAACATCCTGGGGACGCGATTGCAGCGGAGAATGCGCGGCGCGCGCGCGCGCTGACAAGTGTATTCCAGCTCGGACGGTGCGTGATAACCGCACGGCTTGTCAGGCGGGGAGTTTTCCGCCGCGTGCCTGCACCGGCCGGGCGCAAAATCCTTCTGGATTCGCCGGGACGCGTGGGCGATGGTGGGTCTTCTATGAAAGTCGGCATCGTCGGCGCATCCGGTTACTCGGGCGAAGTCCTGGTCAAACTCCTCCTCGGCCATCCGAAGGTCACGCTCGCGGCGGTCACCTCGCGCACCCACGCGGGCAAAAACCTGGCCGCGGTGATCCCGGCGGTGCGTGGCATCGATCGCGGCCTCAAGTTCGTCGACTCCGACCCGGCGGCGCTGGCCGCGAGCGACATCGACCTATTCTTCCTCGCGCTGCCGCATGGCGCGGCGGCCACGTACGCGAAGGTTCTCGTCCCCGCGGGCAAACGCGTGATCGATCTGAGCGCCGACTTCCGCATCGCCGACCTGGCGGTTTACCAGAAGTACTACGGCGAACACCATGCCCCCGAGCTGCTGCCTGGCGCGCGGTTTGTGCTGCCCGAACTAACGCCCCCGGCGTGGAAGCAGGAAGCCAAGCTGGTCGCGGCGCCCGGCTGCTACCCCACCAGCATTCTCGTGCCGCTCGTGCCGCTGCTGCGCGCCGGCATCGTCACCCGCGAACACATCGTGGTGAACTCGTACAGCGGCGTCAGCGGCGCCGGCAAGAAGGCCGAGGAGATGTACCTCTACGTCGAACGCGCCGAGAGCGTGAAGGCCTACGGCCTGACGAAGCACCGGCACCTCGCTGAAATCGAGGAGCAGTTGGCGGTGCACACCGGCGGCAAGACCATCATCCAGTTCAACCCGCACCTCGCGCCGATGCGGCGCGGCATCGCCACGACGATCACCGTCCCGGCGACGCCCGGGGGCACCATTGAGCAGGCATATGCCGCCTGGCGCGGCGCCTACGCCGGCCGGCCCTTCGTGCACGTACTGCCCACGGGCGAGACGCCCGACACGGCCCACGTCGTCGGCACGAATCGCATCGACATCTCGGCGGTGTACGACGCCCGCACCGGCAATTTCATCCTCACCTCGGCCGAGGACAACCTCGTCAAGGGCGCAAGCGGCCAGGCCATCCAGCTCATGAATCTCTGGTGCGGTTTCGACGAGACCGCCGGGCTCGTCTGAGCCCCTAAAAACGCAGAGGCGGCGTGACGAGATTGCTCCGGTCACGCCGCCACGGCAACCCAACCAACGCGGCAGGGATCCGCCGCGGTAATATCAGAAGGTCATCGCGTAGGCGACGGTGACGACCCCGCGGCCCACGGCAGCGGAATTCTCAACCTTGGGATCGGTGCCCTGCTTGAGGTAGTTGCCCGACCCCTTGGTGTAGGCGACGCCGACGGTGAGCTTGGAGTTCTTCGTCACCTGATAGGGCATCGCGACGCCCACGAGCCAGTAATCGCCCCAGTTCTTCATCTTCGGCTGCGTCAGCTCCCAGGCGTCCGTCCACTTGAACGTGCCCGCGCTAGCGGTGAAATCGAGCTCACTGCCAATGGCCTTCAGCGGCAGCGCGTAGAACGCGTTCAGCTCATAGGTCGGGCCATCGAGCACCAGGTCGTAATAGACCTTCGGCGTGAAGGTGATGCCGGCGAGCGTGACGTTGGCCGCCAGGCTGGGCTCAAAGGTCGTCCGGTAGAACCCGTTGCTCTCCTCGGCCTGCGGGTAGTTGTACCAGGTGAACCCAGGCTGCAGGTTGAACGTATCATTGAACACGATCTTGTAGGAGCCGTAGACGTCGAGCTCCGGGTCCGACTGGCCCTCGACCTTATCCTTCATCGGGAAGTTGCTCCAGAGGCCGACGGCAAGGTTACCCGCACCGACTTCGACGGCGGGTTGGAAAGACGCGCCGCCAAGGCGAACGCCGCGGAACATGTACTGCGATACAACGGCGCCGGTGACGGTGGTCGTCACCGCGGGAGCGGCAGCCGGCGCGGCCGGGGCCGCGGTCTGCGCCGAGACGCCAGCAGCAAGCGAGAGACAGAGGGTGAGTGAGGTGATCAGGCGTAGGTTCATAGTTTTCGTTGCGGCTCGGACCATCAGGCGGATGGGTGAACCGCTGATTCCATAGCAGAGGGCAGGCCAAGTTCTACCGTATGCCATTTTGCACCTGTTCCCAGCCCGTGGAACGAAAGGCCCGACCGGGAGCACCCCGGGAGTCCGGAAAAATAAAACGCCGCCCACGGCGAACCGGGAGCGGCGTTGAAAGGGAGCGTATCGGACGCTTAGCGCTTCGAGAACTGGAACCGCTTGCGGGCGCCCGGCTGGCCGGCCTTCTTGCGTTCCTTCTCGCGCGGATCGCGCTTCATGTGGCCAGCCTTCTTGAGGGCGGGACGGAGCTCGGCGTTGAGCTTCTGCAGCGCGCGCGCGATGCCGTGCGCCACGGCGCCGGCCTGGCCGGCAACACCGCCACCCGCGACGTTCGCGGTGACGTCGATCTTCTCGCGCATGTCGACGGTCAGGAGCGGCGCATAGGCCTGCTTGGCGAAGTTTTCGTGGGAGAAGTACTTTTCGAACTCGCGGCCATTGACCAGGAGTTTGCCGGTGCCCTCGGTGATGCGCACGCGCGCGGTCGAGGTTTTGCGACGGCCGGTACCGAGGAAGACGTTAGCAGGTGTAGCAGCGCTCATGTTCGAACAGGAATCAGACGGTCACTTTCTGGGGGTTGTTGGCCTCGTGGGTGTGCGTCGGACCCGCGAACACGCGGAGCTTACGCAGCATCTTCGCCGCGATGATGTTCTGCGGCAGCATGCCCTTGACGGCATGCTTGACGATGAACTCGGGGTGACGCTCACGCATCAGCGAAACCTTGCGGTAGCTTTCGCCGCCAACGAAGCCGGAGAAGAACATGTACTCGTTCTGCTCTTCCTTCTTGCCGGTGAGGACGACCTTCTCCGCGTTGATCACGATCACGTAATCGCCGGTATCGACATGCGGGGTGTAAGTGGGCTTGTGGCGGCCGCGGACCATGTTGGCAGCCTTGACCGCGAGACGACCGAGCGGAACCCCGGCGGCATCGATGAGATACCACTTCGGCTGCACCGTCTCCTTCTTGGCGAGAAACGTTTTCATGCGAAAAGAGGCCAAGAGCTAGGGTGAAAAAAAGCCTTGTCAATCGAGTTTTCCGCGCCGGTTCGAAAACTTGTTCACAAAGCACCCCACCCCGGCCCTCGCCCGGCACTCCGCAGGCGTCGGTGCACCGGCCGAAGGACCGTCCTTTGGCGGCAAGCTGCAAATGGACCGCGCGTTGCCCTTCGCCCGCAGCCGGCTCCAGAGGCTTGCAGGAAGACAACCATGGGCTTGTTTCACGACACCGATCATTGGACGATGAATACCATGTGCGCATCCACTCACCGCATCCTTTTGCTTCTCGCCGGTTTCCTTGGCCTGACGGGAGTTGCGCTCGGGGCGCTGGGGGCGCACCGCCTGGGGCCGCTCCTGGCGCAGCGCGGCATGATCGCGACTTGGGAAACCGGTGCGCGCTACCACCTGTTCCACGCCGTCGCCCTCCTGGCAGTCGCGGCATTGCACCGCAGCGCGAACGCGTCCGCCGCGCGCCGGCTCGCGGTCGCCGCATGGGCCTGGGCAGTCGGCGTTCTGCTCTTTTCGGGGTCTCTGTATTGGTTCGCCTTGGGCGGCCCGCGCCCGCTGGTCTATGCGACCCCGCTGGGCGGCATCGCCCTCCTGGTCGGCTGGGGGCTCGTGCTGGCGAGCGCCTTCAGCAAAGATGACACCGATAGCCGCCGCTAACCCATGCCTGCTCCGCTTCAGATTCCCGCCGACCTGTATCCCATGCTTGAGGCTGCCCGCCGCGTAGGGCGACCCCACCTGGTCGGCGGCGGCGTGCGCGACTGGCTGCTCGGCCTGAAGCCGAAGGATTTCGACGTCGAGGTCGCGGGCACGGACTTTGATCGGCTGCACCGCGCCCTCGAGATGTTCGGCGCAACCGACGTCATCGGGCGCAGCTTTGGCGTCATCAAGGTGCGCAGCGCCACGAGCGGCGATGAGTACGATTTTTCGCTGCCACGCCGGGAATCCAAGACCGGGTCGGGTCATCGTGGCTTTGCCGTCGCGCCCAATCCGACGCTGACCGATGCGGAGGCCGCGGCACGGCGCGACTTCACCATCAACGCGATCGCGCTCGATCCCTTCACGGGCGAGATCATCGACCCGCACGGGGGCCAGCGCGACCTGCAGGCCCGTCTGCTGCGCCACACCAGCGCGGCGTTCGTCGAGGATCCCCTGCGGGTGCTGCGGGCCTTCCAGCTCGCCGCGCGCTTTGACCTGACGCTCGCGCCCGAGACCGCCGCACTTTGCCGCAGCATTGCGGGCACGTACGCCGAACTGCCCGTGGAGCGCGTCTGGGGCGAGTGGGACAAATGGGCGACCAAGGCAGCGAAACCCTCCCGAGGGCTGGCAGTGCTTGAGGAGACCGGATGGCTCGCCCACTTCCCGGAGGTGGCGGCGCTGCGCGAAACGCCCCAGGAACCCGAGTGGCATCCCGAGGGCGACGTCTTCACGCACACCCAGTGCTGTGTGGACGCCCTAGTCGCGTTGCCGGAGTACCAGACCGGCACCCCCGCGCGTCGCCGACTGCTCATGCTGGCAGTGCTGGCGCACGACTTTGGCAAACCCGCCACCACCGCGCGCGCCGAGAAACGCGGCGCGATGCGCTGGGTCAGCCCCGGACACGAGGCGGCGGGCGCCGCGCCGACGCGCGCGTTTCTACGCCGCATCGGCGCGCCCTTCGAACTCGACGACCCCGTCAGCGCCCTCGTCGTCAACCACCTGGCCCACCAGCACGGCCAGGCCGAGTTCAGCGACAGCGCGGTCCGGCGCCTCGCCCGGAAACTGGCCCCGGCCACGATCGACGACTTGGCGGTCGTGATGCGCTCCGACGCCAACGGCCGGCCGCCGATCCAGACGCCGGAGACGCACCGTCGCATCGACGAGCTCGTCACCAGAGCCCATGCGCTCCAGCTCGCGGACGCGGCCCCGAAGCCGATCCTCCTTGGCCGCCACCTGCTCGCGCTCGGCATGAAGCCTGGGCCCGAGATGAAGCCGATCCTCGACGCAGCGTTCGAAGCCCAGCTTGACGGCGCGTTTGGCGACGAGGCTGGCGCAACCGCCTGGGCCCGGCCCCGCCTGCCGTCTGCTTGAAAAGCAAAAGCCCCGGACGGCGTGAACCGATCCGGGGCCTTGGGTTCAATCCGAACAGGTCCGCCTACTTCTTCACCGGCTCCTCGGCCGGCATGGCGATGACCTTTTCCGGGCCCACGCGGACGAGTCCCGGGACGTTGTTTTTGAGAAACGCGTCCACCTCGGTGTAGAACGCGATCTTCTTCTCCTCCATGTGGAAGCCATGTCCCTCGTCCTTCTCGATGATCATCCGGTACGGCTTCCCCGCCTTCTTTAGCGCGCGTTCCATGTCGTAGCCATGGTTGATCACCACGCGTGGATCGTTCTTGCCGTAGGCCATGAGCACGGGGGCCTGAATCCGGTCCGCAAAGTGCACCGGAGAGGTGTCGTAGATGCGTTTCCGATCCTCACTCTTTCCCAGATCACCTAGCCGCGTGTGTCGCCAATACATCCGACCCGACGCGACGGCCTTCGGAATCAGAAGCTCGATGTCCGTGACACCGACGTAATTGATGCCCGCGCAGTAAAGCTCGGGGGTAAAGGTCAGCCCGGCCATCGCGGCGTATCCGCCGTAACTGGCGCCGCTGATAACTACGCGCTTCGGGTCGGCAATACCCTGTGCCACGGCCCACGCCACGCCGTCCGAGAGATCGTTCTGCATCTCCAAGCCCCAGCGCTTGTAGCCGGCGGCTTCAAACTCGCGGCCATAGCCACCCGAGCCGCGGTAATCGATCTGGAGCACGGCATAGCCCCGATTCGCGTAGAACTGAACCTCGGCATTGTACGCCCAGTTGTCCCGGGGGCCGAACGGCCCGCCGTGGGGATGAATGATGAGCGGCAAGCCGTGGGGCTTCCGCCCCAGCGGCAGCGTCAGATAGCCGTGAAGGGTGAGGCCGTCGCGGGCGGCAAATGTCACCGGCTGCATGGGCGCCATGCGGTCAGGATCGATGCCGGGTTTGATGACGGCGATCTCCTCGAGCTTCTTCTTCGCCTTGTCGTACATGTAGTACACGCCGGGGTCGCGGTCGCTTTGGGAGGCAAAGATGATCTTCGAACCGTCCTCCGAAAACTGCCGGGGATAATGCACGGTGTTGGGGAGGGAGGCGTCCAGCTTTGCCGCCAGGGCCTTCATCTCGTCATCGAGCCAGACGAACCGCTGGCGGTCACCGTCGTACGTGATGCCAACGATCTTCTGCTTCGACTGGTCATAAATCACGTCAGTCACGTCGTAGGTGTCATCCGCATACACGAGGTCGAGCTGCTTGCGCTCGACCAGATCGTAGCGGTAGATCGCCTTCGTCTTCCGGCCGACGTCCGACCAGATGAAGACCGTCCGGTTGTCCCCATCGAACTCGATCGGCTCCCAGCCAGGCTCATCCATGTGATGCTCGGCCAGCTTGGACCAAGCACCGGTCTTCACATCGCGCGCCATGACGCGTCGGATCTGCTCCTCCTCCACGACGGCCAGCCGCACCTCGTCGTTATGGTCGAGCACATAGGTGTCCACCTTACCGGGCGCCCCGACGATCGTGCGCATGGCCGCCGTCTTCAGGTCGAGCTTGGCGACATCGGACCAATCCCCATGCGTGAGGTTGGCCCGGACCAGGATATTGCGGGAGTCCTGCTTGAGGCGGCGCAGGAGGCCGGCAAAGCGCAGGTTGAGTTCTTGCGTCGTCCCCGCCTTGGAATATCCCGAGGCGAGAACGGACGGATCTGAACCATCCCGGTTGACCGCATACAAGGCGTACGACTCGCGCCCACCGTCATCGACGTGAAACAGGATCCGGTCGTTGTTGGCCCAGAGCGGCTGCAGCGCCTGCTTGTCTTTGAAATTGGTCACAAGGTTCTTCGTCCCCTTCTCGAGATCGATCACGGCGAGATTGAGCCGGTGTTCGTAGGGCACGAGGCAGGCGATGTACTTGCCGTTGGGCGAGAACACCAGGGAGCTGATCTTGGGAGAGATGAAGAACGTTTCGACGGGGAGCTCCGGCGGAACAGCAGCGGCAGGGGTGGCGGGATCGGCGGCAAAGACGCACGAACCAAGCAGCAGAAAAGCGAGAAATCGTTTCATGACGTAAACGGAAGCAGAGAGAAAAAAAGCGTGCCCCTTTCGGGGCACGCTCAATTTGGTTCAGAATCTCAGCACTGGCGGTAGCCAGGCTTAGAATTCCTTCGAGACTCGGACGTACAGGAACCGGCCCAAAGCGCCGGCGCTATAAGCATTCGGGTCGAAGAGAAGGGTCTCGCGGCCATTCGCCGGCGGACGATTATTGAAGACGTTCGTCGCACCAACCGTGATCTTCGTATTCCAGAACCCGGCGTACGAGAAACTCGGCGACACGAGCGTATAGGGGTTCTCACCCCAGCCGGCCGCCGTGTAGTTGTCGTTAAAGTACTTCCCGGTCCAGTCGACATTCACGTTCGCGCCGAAGTCCTTGTAGCGCCAGCCCGCGTTGACGCTGGCCTTCCACTCCGGGTTGTAATACAAGCCCGTGTTGTCGAAGAATCCGGAGCCGAGGCCCGAATCCGAGCCCGTCTTGGTGATCTGGGTGGCCTGGGCCACAAAGTTGAAGCTGCCGACGCGCGTATTGCGAAGCTGGTACCGCACTTCGTAGTCGAAACCACGATACAACTGGTAAGCGGCGGTGTTGTTCTGCGGCACCGACTCGATCCGGAGGATCGGGCCCGGGTTGCCGAGGGTGTTGTCACGCACGATGGCATTCGGGAACTGCGCGCGGCCACGCTCCGAAAGGAGGAAGGTCGCGCTCGGGGTGACGATCACCGAGTTGATCCGCATGTCGAAGTAGTCGATTGCAAAGGTCAGACCCTTGACCGCAGGAACTTCGATCACGACGCCGGCGTACTTCACGCGGGCCGTCTCCGGCACCAGGTTCGGATTACCACCGGTCACGATGCGCTGCTGGACAGGAGGATCCTGCAGGCGGAGGGGATCCTGGAGCAGCGTCGAGGAGAAGGCCGTCGTCTGGGAGGCGTAGAGGAGGCCGAGGGCCGGGGCCTGGAAGGACTCGGAATACGAACCGCGAAGCATCACATTGACGATTCGGTTGTCCGGAAGACGCCACTTCGCACCGACCTTCGGCTTCTTGGTGTTGCCGAAGTCGCTGTAGTGTTCGTGCCGGCCGGCGACCTGCACCTCGGCGGAACCGACGTACGGCGCCTTGAAGACCGGGGCGGTGAGTTCGACGTACTGCGAGGCGACCGAGCGCTTGCCGGTGAGCGGCAAACCACCACCGGAACCGAGATAGGCCGCGGTGTCGGGATTGGTGGTGAGCTTCTCATTGCGCATCTCAAGGCCAGCCGCGATGCCGAGATCACCAGCGGGCAGCGTGAGGAGCTTGCCGGAGACGCTGGCGTCCCACGTCAGGCCGTCGGCCTTCGAAGTCCCGGTCGAGCTGGTGAACAGCGCCTTGGTCAGCCCCTCATCAGACGGGCCGAACGGGTTCAGGAACTTGCCCACGTAGCCCGAGAGGGTGCCGTTGAGGGCCGCCTGATAGGTGGTCGCGCGCATCGCGTTGCGGTTGACCGTCGTCACCTGGCTGTAGCCATAGCTGACACCCGTTTCCCAGTCCCAGTTGTTCATGAACGTGCCGCGCAGGCCAGCCAAGACATTGGAGGCGATACCTTCGGTATCAAACTTGCGGACGGGGCCGAAGTTGCTGCGACCCGACAGCGTGGTCAGCGCGACACCGAACGGATTGTACGGATTGTTGGCCGGCAGCGAGAGCCCTTCGGTCGAATAGGTGATGACACCCGGAGTGAAGGCGTAGTAGGTCGAGTTCTTCGAATACATCACCTCGGCAAACGCCTTCAGGTTGTCATTGAACTCGTGCTCCGCGCTTGTGAAGGAGCTAATGCGGTCCGAGGACGGGTAGATGGCATACGTCGGCGCGAAATTGTACCGATTCTCATTGGGCACAGCGGCGCCACCACTGGCCGAGGCCGGGGCGGGGCTGAACGAGGCCAGCGTCGGCGAGCCGGTCGGCTTGCCGCCGGTGACCACGAACGTCCAACTGGATGCAGTCTGGCTCGGGATGGTATAGCCAAGAGCCGTCGCCTGCGCCCGGGTCAGCGTGAAGTTCGCCGGCCAGTTGGCGGTGGAGTTGTTATTCTGGCCCTTGTTCGCACCAAGGTAGCTGTAGTCAGTGTCGGTGATGCCGTAGTCGTGGATGAAGTTTGAATTCTCCGTCTTCACCTCGAGGGCGGTCATGATCTTGGTCTTGGCGGTGCCGGCGCCAGCAACGGCGCTCAAAATGATCGTGCCGGTGTCGCCACCGCTATCCTTGAGCGTGTTGCCGTAATACGCGTCGACCGCGAGGCCGCTGAAGTTTTTCTTCAGCTTGATGTTCAGCACGCCCGAGATCGCATCGGCACCGTAGATGGCAGATGCGCCGTCCTTCAGGAGCTCGATGCTCTCGACCGCGGCGAACGGCAGGTTGTTGAAATCGAAGACCGAGCGATTGGCGCTGTTCACCAGGGCGTACGGGACCGCACGGCGGCCGTTCACGAGGGTGAGGAAGCGCTGGGAGCCGAGGCCGCGCAGGTTGGCGGTGGCGGCGCCGCGGGTGAAGCTGGCGGTCTGGTAAATCGAGTTCGCCGTGCCGGAGTTGAACGGCAGGCTTTGCACGAATTCACCGATGCTGGTGTAGCCCTTGATCTCGATGTCTTCGGCCGTGAAGGACGCGACGGGCGCAGGGGTCTCGTAATCCATGCGCTTGACGCGCGAACCCGTGACCTCGAAACGCTCGAGCTTCTGGGGTTCGTCAGTCTTCTTGGTGTTGTCCGTGGTGTTCGGAGCGGGTTGAGCGACCACAATGCTTCCGGTCAATCCGAGCAATGTGGCCATACGCAGTGCCGACGACGCGGCCTGCAGCAGCGACTTGTTCATAGTTCGTAGTGTGTGTTGTGCGTAGCCAGCGGGTGGTTACACCAGCTGGGGGTTGGTTGGACCGGGTTATGACACACGGGCTTCTCCCGAATAAGCAATATTGAATTACTCGGAATTTACACCGGATGGCGGAACCCTTCGGTTTGCGGCCCCCTGATGCAGGATCCATTCCTTTTCCGATTCGATCCCGGGAAAATCCCGGGATTTCGGCACAAAAAAGGGCCCCGGCGGTTGGCCGGGGCCCTGATTCAAGTCTTTGGCTGGTAGTTAACTAGTGACTACCGCTTACCAGTCCTTCGAAACGCGCAGGTAGACGAACTGCTTCTCGGACTCGTGGATATCCGAATCCCAGCCCGTGGACGCAGAGGAGTCGAACGGCGGGTTGCGATCAAACACGTTGCGAGCGCCCAGGGTGATCTTGGTGCGGCCGAAGCCGGTGTAGCTCACCTGCGGGTTGATGATGATCTGCGAGGACATGTCGCCGACCTCGTTGTAGTTCTCGAAGGTGCCGATGTAGTTTGCGTACACGGCGGCCGACCAGTTGCCCTTGCTCCAGGTCGTCGAGAACACGCTGCGCCAGCGGGGCTGGTTGTAGGTGCCGGCGTAGTCCGTCGAGTTCAGCTTGAACTCAGACAGGTATGTGCCGGACGCCACGAAGCGGAAGCGGCCGAGACGGCTCGTCTTGAAGTCATAGGCCACCTCGACGTCGACACCGCGGTAGGTCTGCTCGTCGATATTGTCGTACGTATCGATGATGTAGTTGATCGTGCCGTACGTCTCGCCGGCGGCGGGAGCGTTGCGGATGACCTTGCCCGGGAGGGTGTCCTCGTTCTTGAGGATGAACGACTCGCCAAGCTGGGAGATCAGCTGGGTCTGCTTGAACTGGAAGGCGTCGATCGAGACCGAGAGGCCCTTCAGCGCGGGCAGCGTCGGCTCAAACTGCACGCCGGCGTAGATCGTGTCCGTCTCTTCCGGCTGCAGGGCCGGGTTGCCGCCGGACTTGGTCTGGATCTGGCGCGGGGCGTCATTCGGCCGCTTCGGATCCTTCAGGCTCGAGCTGGAGAACTGCGTGACCTGGCTCGTGTAGAGGTACGACAGATTCGGCGCGAGGAAGGACTGGCCGAAGGACGTACGGAGGAGCAGCCAGGGCGTCGGACGATAGGACACGGCGACCTTGGGCTTGGTGGCGCTGCCAAAGTCACTGTAGTGCTCGGTGCGGCCGGCGACCTGAGCCTGGAGGCCCTTGACGATCGGGACGCTGATTTCGGCATAGGCCGCGTTCACGCGACGGGTGCCCCAAACGGAGGCGCCCTCGGAGCCACCGATCACGTTGCCGGCGATCTCGTCCTTGGAACGGATGTTCTTGAAGTCCTCGGTGCGAACTTCGCCGCCGACCGCGAGGCCGACCGCGCCCGCCGGGAGCTGGAAGAGATCACCGCTCGCGCTGATGTCCCAGGTGCGAAGCTCGAACTCCGAACTATTGGGATTCTCGTGCGTGTAATAGGCGGTCACGCGCGGGTCCTCGGGGCCAAACGGGTTGGCATAGAGGGTGGTGCCGCCGATCGTGACGCCGTTCAGCGCCTTCTGGTACAGGTCATCGAACACGGTGCCGCGATTCAGATTCGAGGTCTCGTTCGAGCTGTAGACGTAGCCCGACTCCCAGGTCCAGTTGTTGCTGCCAGGGATCTCGCCGCCAAGGCCCACGAGCACGCGGGGCGAGTCGGAGGTGACGTCGTTGATGCGGTTACCCGCGCTGACCAGACGGGCATACCACTCGTCCTCGAGGTTTTCGCCGAATGGATTGTTCGGATTCCAGCTCGGAATGGTCAGGGCGCCGGTGTTCGGGCCCGTGCCATTCTCGCTGTAGCTGAAAACCGGGGCCGGAGCGGCGTCGATCGTCGTCCGCGTGCGGCGGAACGAAACCTCCGTGAAGGCGTAGATGTTCGGGTTAAAGTCGTGCCGGCCGCGGGTGTAGAAGCCGTACTTCCGCGTCGCCGGAGCGAGATCCGTCACGTTCTGGAAGTTGTAGGTACCGTGGCTGACATCGGCGACCACGAAGTCATTGCGCGTCGGGTTAGCCTTCGGGGCAGCGAGAGTGTAGTAGTCGCCGAGGCTCGGGACATACGCCAAGGCGGGGAAACCCGCATAGCTGCGGAAGTCATCGCCGCCCAGCGCGGTCGTGTTCGCCTGGCTGGAGAAGTTGTAGTCGTGATCCTTGATGGAATTGCGCTCCTTCCAGTCCACCACCGCCACGATCGAGTTCTTCGCATCGGAAGCGCCGGCGACCACCGAGAAGGACTTCTCGAGCGAATCCGTCTTCACCGTGTTGCCGATTTCGACGTTCGTGGTCAGGCCGCTGTAGTTCTTCTTCAACTTGACGTTGATGACGCCGGAAACCGCGTCCGAACCGTAGATGGCGGAACCACCGTCCTTGAGGACTTCGATCGCCTCCACGGCGCCGGCCGGAATGCTGTCGAGGTCGAACACCGTCTGCAGGCCGTTGAAGCCCGGGCTGCTCAGCGGAGCCGCGCGGCGGCCGTTGAGGAGCACCAGCACGTTGTTGTTGCCCAGACCGCGCATGTTCACGGTCGAAGCACCGGGGGTGAAGCTGTTGTTCGAGCCATTCGGCATCAGCGAAGAGCCACTGACCATCGGCATGCTGCGGAGGGCCTCGCCCACCGTGCCGTAGCCGGAAATCGTCAGGTCTTCCTGGGTGAACGCGGCAACCGGATTCGGGCCTTCCGAATCGATCCGCTTGATACGGGAACCGGTGACCTCATAGGCCTCGAGCTTCTGAGGCTCGTCCTTCTTGGTCTGGTTCTGAGTGGAGCTCGACTGGGCGGACGCAATTCCGACCGTCAGTCCGAATAACGCAGTCAAACGCAATGCCGACGACGCGGCCTGCAGCAGCGACTTGTTCATAGTTCGTAGTGTGTGTTGGACAAACCGGGCCGACGTCTCCGTCGGTCAAGTCAATTGGACCGATCATCACACAGGAACGCCGCCCGGCGAAGCAATCGTAAATTTCCCCGCCAACCGCCAGCGTATCGCCGCCTCTGATTCGCGTTTACCTGTGACGGGACGGTCCGAATTTGCCGCTTTACCACCCCCAAAATAGGGCGGCCGACCCCTGGGCCGGCCGCCTCGTCCGCCACCGTCTTGCAGGACGGCGTGTCACTCCAATCAGAACTTCCAGTCGACCTTCACGAGGTACTTCCGGCCGATCGGATCGTACGTCGCGATGTCCGCGTTGGACTCCGAAAACGTGTCCGGCAGCAGCGGCGGCTTCGTGTTGTGTGAGGTTCTCAGCGCTGAAGGAGATCTTCATCCCCCGCAGGAACCGCGGGCCGCGATCGCTGAACATGTACCCGATGCCGACGTCGACGGAGTCGTACGCCTCGGCGTGGGTCTTGCCCGAGGCCGTCTCATCCGGGGCAAAGGTCTTCGGGATGTAGCGGTTGCCGATGAAGCCCTGCCAGCCGCCGCGGCTCACGGTGAGGAGCGTATAGTTGGACCAGCGCGGAATCGTGCCCGCCGTGACCGTCGCACGTCCTGCCAGCTTCTCGCCGTCGAAGGTGTAATCCTTCCAGTAGGCAAAGTTGGACGACAGGTGAAACTTGTACGCGCCCTGCTCGAACTTGTGCTTGAGCGTGAAATCGAAGCCGGAGGCGTCCTGCGTCGCGATGTTCACCAGCGGCCGGGTCATATAGACCGAGTCGATATTGTTCGCGACCTGGCCCGGAGCGGTGATCGGCGTGCCGTCGTCTCCGAAGCCCTCGACGCGGACGTCGTACGACACCGCGCTGGCCCGATTGCCAGTGTAGGCCGGGTTGGGCTGGCCGTTCGGAAGATTGCGGATGTACGGCGAATTCGGGCCGAGGTCCTCCACCGACTGCAGGATGGTCTGCGCCGCGATGACGCCGACGACGTCCTTTTCCTTCACCTTCCAGTACGTCAGTTCGGCCGAGAACCCGCGGTGCGCCTTGGGCGACCAGATCACGCCGACCGTGTACGCCTTGGAGCGAGCCGGCTTCAGCTCGGGATTCGAGCCGCCGCGGATCTGGCCCTGCCCGACGACGTAGTTGTCCGGCGTATCAGCCGCACCATGGGGCAGCAGGTTCACCTCAGGCGTGAAGCCGACGTCACTGGGGCCGAACAGCTGGTCAGTCAACTTGCCCTCCGATTTGCCTCCGGCTGCACCCCGTATCGCTTCCTCGACACCCGCCCCCCGCCCCTGCGAACTTGCCTCGCTTCCCGTGAAAGAGATCCAAGCCATCGTCGGCGCCCTCATCCGCGGTCGCGCGCAACCCGCCGCCCTTGCCACCCTCGTCAGCGTCACGGGGTCCTCGTACCGCCGGCCGGGCGCCCGGCTTCTGCTCCTCGCCGATGGCACGCACGTCGGCTCCATCAGCGGCGGCTGTCTCGAGCAGGACGTGATCGAGCGCGCCCAACGCGTCCTGACCCGCCGCGAACCCGACACCGTCGTGTACGACACGACGTCCGAGAACGATATCGTCTGGGGCGTCGGACTCGGCTGCCAGGGCGTGGTCCGCCTTCTGATCGAGCCTCTGCCCGAGCGCCCCGCCTGGGCCGTCGCGCTGGCCGACAACTTCACCGCGCGTCGGCCGACGCACCTGGCCATCACCCACCGCCACGACGATCCGCACGCCCTCGGCACCGCCCTCACCGCCGCCGACGCCGTCAGCTCCGCCAATGTCTTCGTGCAACTCGTCCCGCCCCCGGTTCGGCTGGTCGTGTTCGGGGCGGGTGACGACGCCCAGCCGCTCGTCCGCTTCGCCACCGAACTTGGCTGGGAAACAATCGTCGCCGACCCGCGCGCCACCTTTGCCTCCCCCGCCCGCTTTCCGTCGGCCGCTCGCCTGGTCGTGCAGCCGCCCGATCAGCTCGCCGACGCGGCCGGCCTCGACGCCCACTCGCTGGTTGTCGTGATGACCCACCACTACGTCCACGACCTGCCCCTGCTGCGCGCGCTTCTCCCCCGCCCGCTCGCCTATCTCGGACTGCTCGGTCCCCGGAAGCGCGCGGACCGCATCCTCGCCGATCTCGCCGCTGGCGGCCTCACGCTTTCCTCCGCCGACCGCGCCCGGCTGCACGCCCCCATCGGACTCGACCTCGGCGCCGACGGCCCGGAACAGGTTGCGCTCGCCATCGTCGCCGAGATCCAGGCCTGCCTTGCCCAGCGCAGTGCCGCGCCGCTGCATCAGGTGTTCGCCACCCCGGAGTCCGTCCGCCTCTCGATCCATTAGCCTGCCATGAGCAGACCGGACCCTGCTGCCCCATCCGCCCGCCCGCCCCGGGTCGGCGCGATCATCCTCGCCGCCGGCGCGTCGACGCGCATGGGCTCCCCCAAGCAACTCCTGCCCATCGAGGGCAAACCGCTCCTGGTCCGCACCGTCGAGTCCGCCCTCGGCGCGCCCGTCTGGCCCGTGATCGTCGTCCTCGGGGCGCATGCCGAACAGATCCGCCCTGCCCTGGCCCACCTGCCCGTCCTCACCGTGGAGAACCCCGCCTGGCCCGAGGGCATGGCCTCGTCCATCCGCGCCGGGATCACCGCGCTCCAGCAGTTTTCGCGGATGATGGACGCCGTCGTGATCGCGCTTTGCGACCAGCCCGCGTTTTCCTCCACGACGGTCGTCCAGCTGATCACCGCCCACCGGACCACCGGTCGCACCATCGTCGCGGCCCGCTACGCCAACCGCCGCGGCGCGCCCGCCCTGTTCCTGCGGGAACACTTCCCCGCCCTGGCCGCGCTCACGGGCGAAGAGGGTGCCCGGCCCCTGCTTCAGGGCGACACGTTCCCCGTCGCCACCGTCGATCTGCCGGAGCTCGCGGTCGACCTCGATTCCCCCGCCGACTACGCCAGTCACGCTGGCACTCCCCCTTCCCCACATGAAATTCCGCTCCCTCAGTCTCCTCCTCGCGGTGCTTAGCGCCGCCGTCCTCGCCGCCGCGGCCGATAAACCCGACAAGGAAAAGCTCAAGGCGGAGATCGCCGCCACCGAGGCCGCCTTCTCCGCCATGGCGCAGGAAAAAGGTCTCCTCGCCGCCTTCGAACATTTCGCCGCCCCCGACGTCGCGTTCGTCGCCACCGACCCGCGCCAATGGCGCGGCCCCGCCGCCGTCCGCGAACACCTCAAGAATTCACCGCCCGGGCTCCGCCTTTCCTGGTCCGCGCTGTTCGTCGACGTGTCCGACGATGGCACGCTCGGCTACGACTACGGGCGGTACGAGTCGCGGCTGCCGGGTCCCGACGGCCAGGACTCCGTCCGCGGCGGCTTTTTCCTCACCATCTGGAAACGGCAGCCCGATGGGTCGTGGCGCTACGTGATGGACCACGGCGCGCCTGACCGGCCAACCAAATAAGCCGTCCCCTGGCACGGGATCGGTGACGGCCCTGGCCGTCACCGCTTTCCGGATGCGCGCCCGCTCAGGGCAGCGTCGCTTCGGCCACTTTGCGGCTCTGCGTCGCGCGGTACTCGTCGATCGCCTGCTTCGCGTTCGGGTCGGCGAGCGCCAGGATGGCCACGGCAAACAGCGCCGCGTTGATCGCGCCTGGCTTGCCGATCGCGAAGGTGCCCACCGGCACCCCGCCCGGCATCTGCACCATCGAAAGGAGCGAATCGAGGCCCTTGAGCGAGGCCGACTCCATCGGCACGCCCAGCACGGGCAACGGCGTGAGCGCCGCCGCGACGCCCGCAAGGTGCGCCGCGCCGCCCGCCGCCGCGATGATCACCTTCAGCCCGCGGTCCCGCGCGCCGCCGCACCATTCGAAAGCGAGCTGCGGCGTGCGGTGCGCGCTGATCACGCGCTTCTCGTACGCAACGCCAAGCTGATCCAGGGTCTTCGCACAGTGCTGCATCGTCTCCCAGTCGGACGTGCTGCCCATGATGATTCCAACGACAGGTGTGGGGGTGGCCATAGGAGGCGGAAACTAGGAAAAGAAGCCGCGCCCTCGGCAAACGAAAACACGAACGCCGGCCAATTTCGGCCGGCGCCCTCTCTGGTCCTGGCGCGAAGCCCGTCCGGGATCGTTCCGACCTCGGTCGGAAACGGCCCGGACGCAGCCCGGCGCTACACCAATGCCATGTTTTCGCGGGAGAGCACCACGGTGGTCCCGGCGATCTTGTCGTGCCAGGACTGCCGCTCGTCATCGATCGCGACCCAGATGAAGCCGAGCCCGACGATCAGGAGCGACACGAAGCAGCCGAGCGCCCGCACGACAGCCGTTGCCCAGTCGATCGGCCGGTTGTCCACGCGCACCACCCGCAGCCCGCAGATGATGCCACCGATCGTCGTGCCGCGCAGCTTCCACAACGCCGCGCCATAGGCCGCGAGCGCCGGCAGGAAGAGCGGGAAGACGTGCAGGTCCCAGCGATCGGGGAAGATGCCGAGGAAGAGCATGAGAATCACCCAGACGAGCATCGCATCGATCGCCATCGCGCCCGTGCGAATCCAGAACCCGGCCCGCGGCAGGCTCGCCAGCAGCACGCGCGGCGGCACCCCGGCCACCGTCGGCACCGGCATGACCGGCGGTACGGCCGACTCGGCAAACGGAGTCGCTCCCAACTCAGGCGCGACCGCCGCCGCAGGCTGCGCGCCAATGTCCGCAGGGTCAGCCGGCGTCGCCATGGCGGCGCCAACCAACCCCGCGCTGCTCGCAGGCGCCGCCGGCGGCGTCACCCCACCCGCAAATGCGGGAGCCGGCGTCACGGGCCGTGACTGCTTCTCGCGCTTGGAGGCCAGCATCAGGGTGTAGACCACGACCCCCAGCCCCATCACCCCGAGTAATTTGTGCGTGATGAAGGCAAGCACCGGCACGGTATAGAGCAGCATCACGATCACGCCGCCCACGAGCACCGCGAAGGCCGGATGTGCCATCGGTCCTTCCTGCGCGAAGAGCCGCGTGATCCGCCGGCCCAGCCAGCCAATCATCACCGCCTTGCCGAACAGGGTGGCGAGCAGCAGGGCGATGCCGACGAACGGCACCACGGCGATGCCAACCACCGTGATGATCAGCAGGAGGATAAGCACCGGCGTCAGGAGCAGCGTCAGGAGTGCCGCCAGGATCGACCCACCGGGGCGCGTCTCGAGCGTCTGCACCGATTTTTCCATGCCGCCGCGGAAGAGCAGCGCGAGCACGATATAGAACGCCAGGAAGATGGCGGCGACGCCCCACGCCCAGCCCAGCCCGGGAGCAAACGCCAGGAACCGCCCCTTCAACAGGCAGGCATTGAGATAGTCGCCGAAGCCGCCCGCGCTCCCGACGCCAAAGGGCAGCCCGATCGCGGGCACCGAGCCGCGCACCACCGCCTTGGGGTCGCGCTTCACCCGCCCTGCCACGCTAACGACATCGCCGCGCACCTCGGCATTTGGCCCAAGTTCCACGTTGCCAAGCACAGCCACGACGTCGCGCACCTTGCCGTCGACGTACACGTTGCCCATCACCGCGACGACCGAATCGCCCACCGTGCCCGTGGCCCGCGCATTGCCCATCACGGCCACGACGGCGTCCGCGACGTCACCGTCGGCAGTCGCATTGCCCATCAGCGCAACGACCGCGTCGGCGTTCTCGCCCTTGGAGAGCGTCGCGTTCTCGAAAATCATCACCCGGGACGAGCCAGTGCGAGGCGGGCGCGACGAGCGCACCGTCACCTTTTCCTGCGACTTCGCAGAACTGGCCGGAGTCGCCGCGGCGTCCGTCGCCTCGGTGGCGGCGGTGTCCAGCCGGCGCAACTCACCACCGGCGCTTTGGCCGCTATCCGGTTTTGCCTCCGTCTCGACCGGCGCCGCGGGGGCGGCGGCAGCGGCAGGTGCGACTGGAGCGGCGGGGGGCGCACTGGCGTCCGGTACGACCGCCGCGCTGTCGGTCGACGCGGTGGCCGACGGGGCGGGAGCGGCCGCGGCCGGCTGGTCCGGCGAGGGTGGCACCGCCGGTTCCGCCGGAGCCGCAAACGTCACCAGGCCGGCGCAGGTGAACGCGGAGAGAAGCAGCAGGCGCAAAGACGTTTTCATGATTAAGATGAAGCGTAGAGGGTGCGGTAGGCCGCGGCGCCCAAACCGAAGAGCGCCAGATACAGGCCGACGATCACGGCGGCCCCGCCATACAGCCAAAGGGGAGGAATGCTGCTGACGACCGTGTGGCCGAATTCGCCGACCGTACTGAACAACCGACCCGCCGTCTGCGCGGCCTGGAGCGCCGGCAACGAGGCGGCCTTGGTTTGCACCGCCGTGGTGGCGAGCGTGGCCCAATGCGTGGCGAACAGCCACAGCCCGGCGACGCCGGCACTGACGGCAATGAACACGAGCTTCGCGCCCAGCGGCCAGCTCGCGAAGCTCTTGCGCCACCACGGCAGCGCCGCGCGACGCGACAACTCGGCCAGCACCCGTTCCTCAAGCGAACGCGGCGCCCGGCGCGACGGCAGATCGCGGACGGCGCGGTTCACCCATTGTTCGAGTTTCTGTTGGTCCTGGGGATTCATGGCGGGGAAAGGATGGAAAATTCAGTAGCTGGGTTGCTCGTGCGCCGTGCCGCTGCGCTGGAGGATCTTCGCGAGGGCGGCGCGCGCGCGGAGGATGTCGGTTTTCACCTTGGCGAGGCTGACGCGCAGTTTGCGCGCGATCTCATCGTACGGCATGTCCTCGAAATGGTAGAGCACCAGCGGCACCCGCTGGTGTTCCGGCAACTGCGCCAGCGCGCGATCAACGAGCTCACGCCGGTCGGCAGCATCAAGGTTCGCGAAGAAATTGTCCGGCGCGGCAAACTCCATCGGCGCCTCGTCCTCGTCGCCTGCATCGCTGGAGCGGCGGAACTCCGAGAAGAAGCGCCACCGGTTCCGATACCGCGAGAGGTGGTTGATCGAGAGATTGGTCGCGACGGTCTTGAGCCAGCCTCCCGCCGTCGGGCTCTGCCGCAACTGGTCGAAGTTCTCGTACGCCTTCAGGAACACCTCCTGGGCAATGTCCTCGGCCTGCGCGTCATTGCCGGTGACGCGTGCGGCGGTCGAGTAAACCATGTCCTGGTAGTTGCGCATGAACGTAGTGAAGTCGTCGGCGGGCGGGCTCACCGCCGCCACGACAGGCTCGGTCGTTTCCGGCTGGGAGAGCTCGGCGGGGGCGGCGGTTGATGATTGCACAGGCGGTCCATCGTTCGTTCCGAGAACACGCGGCCCCGTGGCAAAGTTGCGGTTTTCCGGCAGGGCCTGCGGATCCACCTGAATCGCCGAAGCTTCCACCTTCGCCAAGCCTGCGGCCGGCAGTTCCGCCACCAGCGCCCGCCCTTCGGTTTCCGGTCTCTGACTTCCGCCCTCCGGCCTCTCGTTTCCGTCGTCCGGCCTCCGGCTTCCGGCCTCCGGTTTCCGGCTTCTGACCTCTGACATCTGATCTCCGACATCTGTCTTCTGGCCTCCCGCTTCCGGCCTCTGGCCTCCGGCTTCCGGCTTCTGGCTTCCATCCTCCGGTAGCAGACGGCCGCGAAACGCCGCATAGGCATCCTGCGCACGCGCCACCGCCACGTTGAAGCGCGTCTCCGTCAGGCCAAGCGTCTCCAGCTTCCACGCCTGCCCGGTCCAGTGGCACAGCTCGCCAGGAAGCCCCTGCCCCTGCTCGGCCGCCACACCGCTCGCCAGGTTCAGCAGGCAGGCAAAACGCAGGGTCAGGTCCTCCGAGCGGACGAGATACTGCGCGCGAATGGCCTGGACGATATCCTGGGGAAAACTCCACGAGTCGAGGACCAGCGCCGCCACCTCCGCGCTGGAGAGACCAAACACCCGCCCTTCCCACTCCTCGTAATCCTCGTGCTCGGCCGGGTTGTAGACCTCGAGGTGACCGTGCCGGTCCGCCAGCCGATCAAGGATCAGCAAGCCCAGCGGGCGCATGAGCCCGGCGGTGTACGCGCTCCGCGGATCGATGCCGCACTCCGTCGCCAGGTGCTCGCAGAGAAAGGCCGTGTGCAGCATCAGTTCGCGCAGCCGGTCGGCATCCACGCCGTACGCTCGCAGTGGGCGCTCCGCCAGGCGCGACATCGCCACCTGGCCCACGATGCGGAACACTTCTTGGAAGCCGACCCGCACCACCGCTTCCTCGACCGATCCCGTCGGCTGCTCGCCGCCGTACACAGTGCTGTTGCTCACGCGAATCACGTGCCCCACCAGGGTCGCATCCCGTTTGATCAACGCCGCGATCTCATCAAGGCCGCTGTTGGCGTCGCGCAATAGCCGGTCCAGCTCCGCAAAAACACGGGGCGCAGGGGGTAGGGTCCTCGCAACTTCGAGGATTCTCTCGCGAAAGGTGGCCATTCGCAAAATCGGCGACCCCATCATGTCGACCCCGCGGCGAACGCAAGGCCGGCGACACCGCCAACCTCCGCCCGGCCCCAGGCTTATGCGTGGCGCGCATACGTTTGCACCGTCCAGCCAGGGTGGCCTGCAGTCTCCGTGCGCCCCGCAGCGCCAAACCGCGACCCTCGCGCCGTCCGCCGCCCGGCCGGCCGATTCCGTCGATCGGCCGGGCCCCTTCAGCTTTCAGCGTTCGTTTCTTCAGCCTTGGATTTCACCCGAACGGCCTAATGCCGCACCCTTGCGACTTCAGCCCCCGGCGGCGAGAGTCCCGCCCAACCCACCCACACCATGGCTTCTTCCCCCACCGTCCAGGCGACGGTTGAAGACCGCGTGCGCGAGATCGGCCTGCAGCTGTTCACCGCGATGGACGCGTTTCCGTCCCCCGGCATCTTTTCCAAAAAGGGCGCGTACGCCCGCGTGATGGACTGGTCGATGAAGGACCCCGCCTTCAAGGCCCAGCTCTTCCGCTTCGTCGACGTGCTGCCCGCGCTCAAATCCAGCGCCGAAATTGTCCGCCACCTGCAGGAGTACCTCGGCGACAAAGCCGTGGAGCTGAACCCCGCCATGAAGGCCGGGCTCGCGGTCTCCTCCTTCGCCCCCGCCCTCGTCGCGGGCCCGGTGAAGGCCAACGTCGGTGCGATGGCGGCCCAGTTCGTCGCCGGCGCCACGCCCGAGGAACTCGTTGCCCGTCTGCGCGCCAACACCCGGCAGGGCATCGCCACCACCATCGATCTCCTCGGCGAAACCGTCGTGAGCGAGGCCGAAGCCGACGTCTTCCTCGCGCGCAATCTCGACGTCCTCAACACGGTCGCCGCCGCCCTCGCGCGCGAGCCACAGCCCGGTTTCAGCGATCTCGGCCCCGCGGGCCCGCTCCCGCGGCTCAACCTCTCCGTCAAAATCTCCGCGCTCACGCCCGACGTGCACCCGGCCGACCCGGAATCCTCCCTCGCCGCGCTGAAGCAGCGGCTCCGACCCATCCTGCGGCGCGCCCGCGAGGTCGGCGCGTTCGTGAACTTCGACATGGAGAGCTACAAGCTGAAGGACCTCACGCTCGCCCTGTTTCGATCCATTCTCGAAGAGCCGGAATTCACCCCGACCGGTTCCACCGCCCAGGTCGGCATCGCCCTGCAGGCCTACCTGCGCGACTGCGAACGCGACCTGCACGAACTCATCGCCTGGGCTCGGCGCCACCAGCACCCCATCGGCGTCCGGCTCGTGAAGGGCGCATACTGGGATTACGAGACCGTCCTCGCCCAACAGCGCGGCTGGCCCGTCCCCGTGTGGTCGCGCAAGGCCGAGTCCGACGCGAACTACGAGAAGCTGACGAACGTCCTCCTCGATCACATCGGTCTCATCTCTCCGGCATTCGCCACGCACAACGTCCGTTCCTCCGCCCACGCCATCGCCCAGGCCGAGCGCCGCGGCATCGACCCGCGCGCGTACGAGTTCCAGGCGCTCTTCGGCATGGCCGACGAACTCAAGCGGGCCTGGATCGAAACCGGCCACCGCGTGCGCGAGTACTGCGCCATCGGCGAACTCCTGCCCGGCATGGCCTACCTCGTTCGCCGCCTGCTCGAGAACACCAGCAACGAGGGCTTCCTCCGCCTGAAGAATCTCGGCGAAGCCTCGCGCGAGCAGCTCCTCGCCAACCCCGCCGACCTCGTCGCGAGCGTCCCCGCCCGCCCGTCGTCCTCGGCCGCAGCCGCCCCCGCGGCGTCGTTTGCCAACGAGCCCAACCGCGACTTTGGTCTCGCCCCGAACCGCGAACAGCAGCGGGCTGCGCTCGCCGCACTCTCCGCCCACCTCGGCCGCCGCTGCCCGCTGGTCATCGGCTCGCGCCGCGTCAGCGACCGCGAATGGATTCCCTCCGTCAACCCGGCGCGCCCGGCGCAGATTGTCGGATACTGGGCGCGCGCCACGCCGGCCGATGCCGACGCCGCCGTCACCGCCGCCCGCGCCGCGTTCCCCGCCTGGCGCGCCCTCGGTGTCGCCGCCCGCGCCGAGCGCCTCGAGCGCGTCGCCGATCTCATGTCCACCCGTCGCTTCGAGTTCAACGCGCTCGAGGTGCTTGAAGCCGGGAAGCCCTGGATCGAGGCCGACGCCGACATCAGCGAGGCCATCGACTTCTGCCGCTTCTACGCCGCCGAGATGCGCCGGCTCGATGCGCCACACATCACCCAGCGCGTGCCCGGCGAACACAACGTGCAGGTTTACACGCCGCGCGGCGTGGGCGTCGTGATTGCCCCGTGGAACTTCCCCCTCGCCATCCTCACCGGCCTGGCCGTCGCACCGCTGGTGGCCGGCAACACCGTCATTCTCAAGCCCGCGGAGCAGACGTCGCTCATCGCGGCGGCGCTCACGGACCTTCTGCTCGAGGCCGGCATCCCGGCGGGCGCCGTCAACTTCCTCCCCGGCTATGGCGAGGACGTCGGCGCGCACCTCGTGGCGCACCCCCAGGTGGACTTCATCGCGTTTACCGGCTCACGGGCGGTAGGCAGTCGCATCTGGGAGACAGCCGGGCGCACGCCGCCGGGGCAGGCAAACCTCAAGAAGGTCGTCTGCGAGATGGGCGGCAAGAACGCGCTCATCATCGACAACGATGCCGACCTCGATGAGGCGATTCCCGCCGCGCTCTACAGCGCCTTCGGCTTCAGCGGGCAGAAGTGCTCCGCCCTCTCGCGGCTGATCGTGCTCGACGAAGTCTATCCCGCGTTCGTCGAACGCTTCGTCGCCGCGTGCGGCAGCGTGCCGGTCGGCGATCCGTCGGCCCCCGGCACGGTCGTCGGCCCCGTCATCGACGCCGAGGCGCGGGACAAGATTCTCGGCGCCATTGCGCAGGGCACGAAGGAGGCGCGGCTCGCGTTCCAGGCCAAGCTTCCGCCCGCGCTCACCGCAAGCGGCGGCTATTACGTGCCGCCCACCGTATTCATCGACGTCGCGCCTGAGGCCTTCATCGCGCGCGAGGAGATCTTCGGTCCGGTGGTGGCGATCCTGCGCGCCCGCGACCTCGACGCCGCGTTCGCGCTCGCCAACGCCGGCGATTACGCGCTGACCGGCGGCCTGTTCTCCCGGAGTCCGCGGGCCCTCGAACGCGCCCGCCAGGAGCTGCTCGTGGGCAACGTGTACCTCAACCGCGGCATCACGGGCGCGATCGTGGCGCGGCATCCGTTTGGCGGCTTCAAGCTCAGCGGCGGCGGCACCAAGGCCGGCGGCCGCGGTTACCTGGAGAACTTCCTGTTTCCGCGTGTCATCGCCGAGAATGTCATGCGCCGCGGCTTCACGCCGCCCGAGGCCGGCGAATAGCGGCCCGCGTGGTCGCGCGGCTCACACCACGCTCGCGCACAATAGCACGTAGTGCGCGCGCGCGCGGGTCGCACAGTCCTCGAGATCCGCTTCGCTCACGCCGGCCAGCGTCAGCTTCGCCGGCGTGCAAATCCAGTTTCCACTCTCGCCCGGCAGATCCAGCCCGAAGCGGGCCGACACGCCGCACGCCAGGTTCAGCACGCACGCCCCGACGTTCGAACTCGAACTCGCCAGCGGATCGAAGTGCGCGTCGATCGACTCGATCACGTCGCCCGGGAACCGCCAGTACTCCAGCAACTGCGTGGTCACCTCCGTCGCGGTGGTGCCAAAGACCTTTATTTCCCAGTCCGCCACGGACGGCCACTCCGCCTCGCCAGGATAGGTTTCCTCGACCGGCACGGCGTCCAACACCACGCGGCCGATCGTACGCATCAGGCCCGCGGTGTACGCCAGCCCGGGATCACGCCCGGCCCGGCCGGCCAGAACTTCCGCCGCTGCCGCTGTCGCCACGGCGTTCTCCCAGATGCGCACCGCCTTCAGTCGATACCGCAACAGGTCGTTTTGGCAGACCTGTTGCACCGCCGCCAAGCCGACCAACCGGAAGACCTCACTCAACCCGACGCGCGCGACCGCGATGTCGAGGGAGTCGGTGCGCTCGCGCAGGCCAAACAGCACGCTGTTGCTCATGCGCACCACGTGGTACGTCAGCGCCGGATCGAGCCGGACCAGCCGCAGGATCTCGTCCATCGCCGTGTCCGGATCAAGCAGCAGGTTTCTGAGTCGCGCCAAGGTAGCCGCCGCCGGTGCAAGTTTATTGCCCAAGGCGAGGTACTGTTCGCGGGTCATCGGCATACGAAGAAGTAAAGCCTTCCTTCGTCACCCCGTAGTCCGCCCTAAGGTAAAAAAAACACCAAGCCGGCGCCCGCCCTGCCGCAGTGTTCTAGGGCTCGCCGTCCGCTTCCTGCATCGCCGCCCGCCGCCGGCCCGGTCGAGGCTCGCGGAAAGGCGTCACCCGCTCAAACTCGGTCCAGGTGTAGTCCACCCGCTCGCCGAGCCGGAATGCGCTGACCCGCACCTCGCCGCTGGGCCGGCCGGGCGCCTCGGTCCCCGCGGCGCCCGGCAGCGTGAAATCGAGGTTGAGTTCGCCGTCGGTGATGCGCGCGACCCCCAGCAGGATGCGAAACGGCTCGCGCACGTGCGCGCTGAGTTGCTCCAGCGCCCGCGTGTCCCGGTTCACCGTCACTCTGACCCCCACCTTGTCGACGGGGAAGATCCAGTTCTTGTCGCGCCGTAGCGGCACGTTGAAGCGCACGCGCTGCGGCGTCTGCGCCACCACCGTCGCGGCCGAGAAGTCGAAGTACTCGCTCAGCGCGGTGTCGATGCGCCGCGGCGGCCGGCGGAACTTGCGGTCCGCCCACTCGCGCCACTGGGCCGGAGTCGGCTCGCGCCCGTTCACCGCCAGCAGTTGCCAGCGCTCCTGGCCGCGCCGCGAAGGATCGAACCGCTCGAGCCGTTCGTAGCGGCCCTGCGGATCGTACTCGACCGCCCGTTGCGTGAACGCCCACTGATCCCGCTCGCCCAGCCACCTCTCCACCGCCTCCTGCAACAGCGCGGCCTCCGGCGGCCCGCCCGCCGCCTTTGCGGCCACGAGCGTCGTCAGCAGACCCAGCGAGCAGAGGAACCATCGGAGCATGGCGCGAAAGACAGCAGGAGCGGATGCGGGTTCAGCAGGCATCGGCAACCAGCCGGAGGGCAAGAACGTTGACGCCTGAAGACACGGTGCAACCGCGCGCAACCTGCCCGCCGCCACGATGCGCACCGTCGCCGCCGGCTTGCATCAGCGCGGCAGGCTGAGCACCAGCCCCGCGCGCTGCCGGCCGAAACGCGTCAGCGCCTCATCCAAAGCGGCGCGCCACTGCGACTCCGTGAGCCGCGCGGCCTGCAGCTTTCGCGGCGTCAGCTCCCAATGCCGGGTCTCGCCGGGCAGCGCGAGACTCGCGGCATTCACGATCGCGCCGGCGACATTGAGCAGGGCGGCAAAGGGATCCGCCTCCGCCGTCTCGTCGTGGAGCAGGTGCAGCGCAATCGCGTTCACGATCGGGTCCGGGAAGCGCCATTCGTCGAGGATCATGCGGGTCACGTCCGGCGCGCCCACGCCGAAGCGGGCCACCTCCCAGTCGAGGTAGGTGGCGTGTTCACGATTGTCATACGTCCGCGCCGGCGCGAGTCGGCCGCGCGCCGCGCGGTCGATCACCATCATGCCGAGCGCGCGCAGCAGGCCTGCGGTGTACGCCGTCCGCGGGTCGATGCCGGCCCGGCGGGCCAGCGACTCGCTCGCCAGCGCGTGCAGGAGCAGCGAGGCCCGGACGTGCTCGGCCTCGAGGTGGTACGTCATCAGCGAGCGGTCGACAAAGCCGGCGACGCTCGCGGTGCCGACGAGTCGCAGCACCTCCTCGAAGCCCACGCGGTTCACCGCCTCGTCGATCGAGGCCACCTGCCAGTCGCCGCCGTACACCACGCTGTTGCTGATGCGGATCACCCGCGCGCCCAGCGCCGGATCGGCCCGGATAACGTAGGCGATCTGATCGAGGTCGGTGTTGATGTCCTGCAGCAGGTCGCAAAGCGACGCCATCACCCGCGGGGCGGCAGGCAGCGAGTGGGCGTGATCCAGGATGTGGTCGCGAGTCAGCGCGAGATCGACGGACATCGCGGCGAGCATCGCCAGAAACCCCGCGATGTAAAGGGCCCCAAAAAGCAACCGCCCGCCCCGGAGACCGGGACGGGCGGCGGGCTCCCTTGCCGGGAGCCAGGGCAAACGAATCTGCCGTGCTTACAGGCGGCTGATCAGCAGCTGACGCTCGTGGAGCAGTTCCTGCGGGAGATGATCGTGCAGATCGAGGAAGAGTTCCTCGTGCCCGATGACCTCGGCGCGCCAGGCCTTGCGGTCAATGGCCTGGATCTCTTCGAACTGCGCGCGCGTGAAGCCGATGTCCGTCCAATCGATGTCCTCGTAGTGAGGCATCCAGCCGATGGCGGTTTCCTTCGCGGCGCCGTGGCCGCGGGCGCGGTCGACGATCCACTTCAGGACGCGCATGTTCTCGCCGAAGCCCGGCCACATGAACTTGCCGTTCGCATCGCGGCGGAACCAGTTCACGTGGAAGATGCGGGGCATCTCGGAGACGCGGCGCTGCATCGAGATCCAGTGCCGGAAGTAGTCGCCCATGTGGTAGCCGCAGAACGGCAGCATGGCCATCGGGTCGCGACGGACCTTGCCGACGGTGCCGGCGGCGGCCGCGGTCATCTCCGAACCCATCGTCGCGCCGACATACACGCCGCTGGTCCAGTTGAAGGCCTGGTAGATCAGGGGCATCGTGGTCGCGCGGCGACCGCCGAAGATGAACGCGCTGATCGGCACGCCCTCGGGGTTCTCCCAAGCCGGGTCGATCGTCGGGCACTGCGAGGCGGGCGCGGTGAAGCGGGAGTTCGGGTGGGCGGCCTTGGCGCCGCTGGCCTCCGCGATCTCGGGCGTCCACTTGTTGCCCTGCCAGTCGGTGCACTCCGCCGGCGCCTCGCCCATGCCTTCCCACCACACGCCGCCGTCCTTCGTCAGGGCGACATTCGTGAAGATGGTGTTCTTGGCCAGGGCGGCCATGGCATTCGGGTTCGTCTTGGTCGACGTGCCCGGGGCGACGCCGAAGAAGCCGTACTCGGGGTTGATCGCGCGCAGCTGGCCGTTGGCGTCCGGCTTGATCCAGGCGATGTCGTCACCGACGGTCCACACCTTCCAGCCCTTCTTCTTGAAGTTCGCGGGCGGGATCAGCATCGCGAAGTTCGTCTTGCCGCAGGCGCTCGGGAAGGCGGCGGCAACGTAGGTCTTCTGGCCGTTCGGATCCTCGACACCGAGGATCAGCATGTGCTCGGCCATCCAGCCTTCGTCGCGGGCCATGTTGGACGCGATGCGGAGGGCAAAGCACTTCTTGCCGAGCAGCGCATTGCCACCGTAGCCGGAACCATAGCTCCAGATTTCGCGGGTCTCGGGGAAGTGAACAATGTACTTCTCCTTGTTGCACGGCCACGGCACATCGGGCTGGCCGGGTTCGAGCGGCATGCCGACGGTGTGCATGCAGGGCACGACCATCTTCTCGCCCTTGTCGATCTCGGCATACACCGGCATGCCGATGCGGGCCATGATGCGCATGTTGGTCACGACGTACGGAGAGTCGGTCAACTCGACACCGATCTGCGAGATCGGGGAGCCGATCGGACCCATCGAGTACGGCAGCACATACATCGTGCGACCGACCATGCAGCCGTGGAAGAGCGTCTTGAGCTTCTTCCGCATTTCACCGGGCTCGACCCAGTTGTTGGTCGGGCCGGCATTCTCCTTGGACAGGGAGCAGATGAAGGTGCGCTCCTCAACACGGGCGACATCGCTGGCGTCGCTGCGCGCATAATAGCATCCCGGCCAAAGCTTTTCGTTCAGCTTGGTCATGGTGCCGGTCTTCACCATCAGCGCATAAAGTTCATCGCGCTCCTCCTCCGAACCGTCGACCCAGTGCACCGCGGCGGGGCGACAGAGTTCGACCATTTTCTCCACCCACTTGAGCAGGTGCTGGTTGTTACTAAGGGGTTTGGAAGGGTTGCGTTTTTTCATGTAAGCGGCGCGCAACCTAGGGTGCGGAGTCCCCGAGTAAACGGGAAAGCCGCGGCGCCAAATGGAAGAAGCCCGCGTCGCACGAGGGATTAGGTTCAGGCGAAACTCAGTAGTAGCTCGGGTTTATGACGGGACCCGAAAGCCACTTTCAGGTCGGCGTAAATGCCGCCCAAACTTCTGATTTTTCGAAGTTTGTATCCGGACGTTCACGATCACCCATTAAGGAAACTTTTGTGCCATCGTTTTCCTCGATCGACTCGTCCCGACGTCATGAGGCCGCCGGGGCGCAAGCGAAAATCGGTCTCGTTGGCCAGCGGGGAAAACTCGCGCGTGCTCGCCCCGTTTTGTCCCAAATATTTGCGCGCATCTTTATGCGCACAAGGCACAGGATTCGGCGGCCTAATGAGCGGGCGCCACCGGCCCCTCCGGCAGGGGTTCCACGTGCACGGTGACATCGGTGATCCGGTGCGGCGCGGAGCCCAGCAGCGCATCCTTCACGGCGTGCGCGATGTCGTGCCCGGCCCGCACCGTGAGTTGGCCATCCACCCGGATCTGGATGTCGACCAGGTAACTCAGGCCGCTCTTGCGCACCCGCACCCGGTGCAGCGCTCCCACGCCCGGCACGTTGAGCGCCAGTGCCCGCACCTCCTCCTCGAAACGCTGCGGCACCGCCTCGTCCATGACCTCGAAGAGCGCCTTCCGCATCATCGCCACGCCGTTGTAAGCGATGACACCGCACGCGAGGAGCGCGGCCCAGTCGTCGGCGTTCTCCCACCCCGGTCCGCCGATCAGCGCCACCGTGATGCCCACAAAGGCCGCACACGAGGTCAGCGCATCGGACGTGTGATGCTGCGCCTCGACGCCCAGCGCCGTGCTGTCCTCGCGCTGCCCCGCCACGCGCATCCGCCGCGAGGCCCAGAACTTCGTCACCACCACCAGCGCCAGCACCAGCAACGTCCACCAGCGCGGCGCCACGTGCGGCGTCAGGATCTCATGCACCGATTCGACCGCCACCCACACCGCCACCGCAAAGATGAACACCGCCACCGCCAGCGCCGCCAGGGGCTCCGCCTTGCCGTGACCGTAGGGATGATTCGCATCCGGTGGGCGCCCGGCCACCCGGAAGCCCGCCCAGACGAGCGACGACGAGAACACATCGATCGTCGACTCCGCCCCGTCCGCAATCAGCGCATACGTGTGCCCGAAAATGCCCCCCGCGATCTTCACGCCCGCCAGCACCACGTTCAGCATAATGCCGCGCAGCACCAGCCGCGCGCTCGCCTCCGCCCGCCGTTGCGTGGCGGTGTACGGGTCCTGCCGAGGGGCAAAAGTCTCCGAATCAGTCATGGCGTGAGCGCCCGGCGCGCGGGCCAGCAAGCAATTGACCGACCCGTTTTTCAAAGCAAGGCTGATGCCGCACAATGGCCGCGCAGATCAGCATGTCGCCAAATGATCCTGTGAAACAGTTCTCGGTCTTCGCCGAAAACCGTCTGGGTCGACTCTTCGACCTGACGACGCTCCTGCGTGCCAACGACGTCCACGTCATCGGCATCACCGTCCTGGATACGACGGACAGCGCCATCGTGCGCTTCGTCGTGGACGACCCCGACAAGACGCGGGAGCTGATGGTGAACAACGATTTTCCCTACGTGGAGTGCGACGTTCTCGCCGTCGAGCTGCTCGACGAATCCCAGCTGCACGGCGTGCTGGCCGCGCTGTTCGAGGCCGAGATCAACATCCACTACATCTACAGCTTCATCAAACGGCCCGAGGGCCGGTCGGCCGTCGTGTTCAACGTCGAGGATGCCGACATCGCCGCGCAGGCGCTCAATCAGCGCGGCCACCGCGTGCTGACGCAGCGGGACATTTCCCGATAGCGCGTTCAGGCGGGCTCCGGCGCCCGGCTCCTTGACCCGCGGCAAGCCGGGCCAAGCTTGGATCGCTCTGCGAGATGAAGTTGCGCCGCGTCCCGAAGTCCCGTTCCACCTCCGCCCCCCTTCCGCCCCGCGGCGCGAACTCCCGCCGGGCCGCGACCCGCAAGTCCGCCGCCCCCGCGAGCACCGCGTTTCCAATCGTGGGCATCGGCGCCTCCGCCGGTGGCCTGCAGGCGCTCCAGGCATTCTTCGACGCCTTGCCGCCCGCCCCGCCCGCCGCCTTCGTCGTCGTCCAGCACCTCTCGCCTGACTTTCGCAGCTTCATGGTCGAGTTGCTCGCCAAGCACACCGCCATGCGCGTGCAGCGCGCCGAGCACGCCATACCCGTCGCCGCCGGCAACGTTTACCTCATCCCGCCCAAGGTCCTCCTCACGATCAGCGCCGGCCGCCTGCAACTGGAGAAGACTGATCCGCGCCGCGGGCTCCACCTCCCGATCGACCAGTTCTTCCTCTCCCTGGCCGAGGACCAGACCACCCGCGCCGTCGGCATCGTCCTCTCCGGCACGGGGAGCGACGGCACCGCCGGCATCCGCGCGATCAAGGACGCCGGCGGGCTCGTCCTCGTGCAAAACGAGGAGAGCGCCCAGTTCGACGGCATGCCGCGCAGCGCGATCGCCACCGGCCTCGCCGACTATGTCCTGCCGCCGGGCAAGATGGCCGCGCAGCTCGTCTCCCACCTCCAGCATCCAACGCGCCCCCGCGCGGCCGGGCGGACGCTCGGCCGCGGCGCCGATCCGCTCCTCAACGAAATTCTCGCCCTGCTCCGCCAGCAGTGCGGCGTCGACTTTTCCCATTACAAGTCCGCCACGATCGACCGGCGCATCGAGCGCCGCATGAACGTCTGCCAGATCGCGTCGCTCGCCGACTACGTCCGCCATCTCGCGCACTCACCCCGCGAGATCGGCCTGCTGTTCGATGAGCTCCTGATCAACGTCACCTCGTTCTTTCGCGACCGCGCCGCGTGGGACACCCTTGCCAAGGACGCGCTTCCCTCCCTGCTCAAGAACCTCGGCCCCAACGAGCCGTTTCGTGCCTGGGTCGCCGGTTGCTCCTCCGGCGAGGAGGCCTATTCGCTCGCCATGCTGGTCGCTGAGCAGATGGACCGGCTTCGCCTGCACCGGCCGGTGAAGATCTTCGCCACCGACATCGCCAAGGAAGCCCTCGGCCACGCCGCCCGCGGCTACTATTCGCCAAGCGAACTCACCGGCGTCTCGCCCGCGCGCCTGCAGCAGTTCTTCGCCAAGGAGAGCTCCGGCTACCGCGTCCGCACCCGGCTGCGCGAGATGGTCGTCTTCGCCAGCCACAACGTCCTCAGCGATCCGCCGTTCACCAAGCTTTCACTCGTCTCCTGCCGCAACCTCCTCATCTACCTGCAGGGCCCCATGCAGCAGCGGGTGCTCACGCTTTTCAGCTTCGCGCTGCAACAGGGCGGCGTCCTCTTCCTCGGCGGCAGCGAAAGCATCGGCGACGCCACCGACCGGTTCCACCCGCTCGCCACCCGCGCCAACCTCTACCGCAACCGCCGCTCCGGCCAGCCGCCGCCGCCCCTCAGCCCATCCACCCGCGTCGTCCGCCCCGCGACCGATCCCTCCCCCGCCCTCCGCCGCGCGTCCGCCCGCCTTAGTGCGGGCGAGATGCCCACCATCGAGGAGATCCACCGGTGCATCGCCGAGGAGTTCGCCCCCGCCTGCCTCGTCATCGACCACCGCGACGAGGTCGTCCACATCCTCGGCTCCGCGGGCGATTACCTGCGCCACCCACCCGGCGGTTTCACGCGCAACATCTTCAAGCTCACCGCCCACAACTTCGCCAGCGCCCTCCGCTCCTCGCTCATCCGGGGCCAGCAGAAAAACGACACGTTCACCCACGAGAACGTGCGCTTCAAAATCGGCCGCAAGACCGTCGCCGTCCGACTCCACGTCCGCCCCATGCTCGACGCCCAGGGCAAGTCCACCGGCGTCCGCCTCGTCCTGATCGAGCCCGCTCCGGCTCCCGCCGCCCCGCCCGGCCGCCCCGGCCGCGACGACGCCCCCATGTCCGCCCGCATCACCGAACTTGAGCGCGACCTGTCGCTCACCCGCGACAGCCTCCAGGCCACCGTCCAGGATCTCGAGTCGTCCAACGAGGAGATCCAAGCCGCCAACGAGGAACTGCTCGCTGCCAACGAGGAGTTGCAGAGCACCAACGAGGAGCTGCAGTCGGTCAACGAGGAGCTGCACACCGTCAACGCCGAGAACCAGAGCCGCATCGAGGAGCTCTCCCAGCTCACCAGCGACATCAACAACCTCCTCGCCACCGCCTCCATCGGCGTGCTGCTCGTCGACGCCCAGTTGCGGGTGCGCCGCGCCTCCCGCTCCGCCCTCCTGCTGCTCGACCTCACCGAGGCCGACCTCGGCGTGCCGGTCGAAACCGTCGCCCGCATCCTCCGCCTGCCCGACCTCCCCGCGATGGCCCAGCGCGTCATCGGCCGCAACCAGCCCGAGGAGACCGAGATCGAGCGCCTCGCCAACCGCTGGCTGCTCCTGCGCTGCGTCCCCTTCCGCAACGAGCTCGGCCATATCCAGGGCGTCGTGCTCTCCCTCGTCGACCTCACCGAGCGCCACGAATCCGAAAAGCGTTTACGCGACCAGGTCGCCATCACCCAGAGCGTGCTCGACACGATGGATGCCAGCGTCGCCGTCGTGGACCGCGACGGTTGCATCCTTTACCAGAACAAGGCCTGGCGCGACGCGGAGAACCACCCGATCGCCCCGGCGCCCGGCGAGCTCGACGTCGGCTCCAACTACTTCGAAGCCTGCGAGACGGCCGCCCGCGCCGGCCACCAGCCCGCCGCCGAGACGCTGGCCGGCATGCGCCAGGTCCTCCGCGGCGAGTTGCCGCGTTTTTCCTACGACTACGCCGACGTCGATCCGCGCCACCCGCGCTGGTACCGCGTCCACGCGCTTCCCCTCAACCCCAGCGAGTCCGGCATCGCCGTCGCGCACTTCAACCTCACCCCCCAGCAGCCGCTCGATTCCCGCGTGGCGCGCTCTTCGCCTCCCAGTTCCTGAGATGTCCGATTCCGCCAGCCCCCGTCCCCGCCGCCAGGCGGCCGCCGCTCCCGTCGCCGACCGGTCCCAAATCGAACGCAAACTCGCCGACGATCTGCATACCCACCAGATCGAGCTCCAGATGCAGAATCAGGAGCTCACGCGCGCCAAGAACGAGCTCGAGCAGTCCCGCGCGCGGTACTTCGAGCTCTTCGACTTCGCCCCGGTCGCATACCTCACCTGCAACGCCCGCGGCTCCATCCAGGCGCTCAACCTCGCCGCGACGGAACTCCTCCACGTCGACCGCCAGCGCGCCCTGCAGACGCCGCTCACCGCCTACCTCGAGGAGTCCTCCAAGGTTCGCTTCCGGCACCACCTCGACTCCGTTTTCCAGAACCCGGAGAAGCACACGCAGGAGCTCACCCTCGCCGCCAAGGCCGCCCAGGCCACGCGCCACGTCCACCTGGTCAGCCGGCTCATGCGCGGCGAACTGAGCGTCGAGCCGCTCTGCCTCACCGCCCTGATCGACATCACCGCCCGCAAGCAGGCCGAGCAGGAGGCCGAACGCCTCACCCACATTCTCGAGCAGCGCGTCGCCCAGCGCACCGCCGAGTTGGAGGAGTCAAACCGCGACCTCGAGGCTTTCATCTACTCCATCTCGCACGACCTCCGCGCCCCGCTGCGCAACATGGCCGGCTTTGCCGCCATCATTGCCGAGGACTACGCCGGGCGGATCCCGGCCGAGGTCACCAGCCACGTGCAGCGCATCCTGCACGGCAACGAGAAGATGCTGCGGCTGGTGGACGACCTCCTGCGATTCTCCCGGCTCGGCCGCACCCCGCTCGCCGTCGTGCCCACCGATCTCAACCAGCTCATCGAGGAGGCGCGCGCCGAACTGGCCGCCGAAGCCCACGGCCGCGAGATTGTCTGGCGCACCAGCCCCCTGCCCGTCGCCGCCTGCGACCGGGCCCTCATGCGCCAGGTCTTCGTCAACCTCATCGCCAATGCGCTGAAATACTCCCGCCCCCGCCGGCCCGCGATCATCACGATCGGCACCGAAGTCCGGCAGGCCCAGCCCATGATCTTCGTGAAGGACAACGGCGTCGGCTTCGACATGCGCTACTACGACAAGCTCTTCGGCGTCTTCCAGCGCCTGCACGGCCCGGCCGAATTCGAGGGCAACGGCGTCGGGCTCGCCATGATCGCCCGCATCCTCCATCGCCACGGCGGCGCCGCCCATGCCGAAGCCCGCGTCGACCAGGGCGCCACCTTCTGGTTCACCTTCTCCGGCCTGAGCGAATCCCTCCCGCGCTGATTGAGGGCCCCGTCTCCCAAAACACCTCTTTCTCTCACTCCTACTCTTACTCTTTCTCTCTCAGTGTCTAACGATCTAGTCCCAGGCCGAAATCAGAGAGTAAGAGAAAGAGTAGGAGTAAGAGAAAGATGGGCAGGGCACTTAAAACGCCCGTCCCCGCCCTCACCCGCCCAAACCCCACGGTTGACGATTGCGCCGCAGATCGGTCTTTTGGCCGGTTCCCATGCTCACCATCGCCGATGTTTCGAAGTCCTACGGCACCCGCACGCTCTTCAGCGACGTGTCGCTCTTCGTCGCGCGCACCGATCGGCTGGGCTTCGTCGGACCCAACGGCGCCGGCAAATCCACCCTGTTCAACCTGATCCTGGGCGAGGAGAAGCCCGACACCGGGACCATCGAGTGGGAGCGCGGCGCCGATTTTGGCTTCCTGCCGCAAGAAAGCGCCCCTGCGGGCGACGAGACCATCCTCCAGATTGCCACGAGCGGGAAGCACCTTGAGCCAACCGAGGACAACTTCGACATCGACTACACCCTCGAGCCGCGCGCGAAGAAGATCCTCGCCGGCCTCGGTTTCAAGGAGGGCGATGCGGACAAGCACGCGAAGACCTTCTCCGGTGGCTGGGTCATGCGCGCCCACCTCGCACGTCTGCTCGTCGCCGAGCCCGCCCTGCTTCTGCTCGACGAGCCTACCAACCATCTCGATCTCGAGGCGCTGCTCTGGTTTCAGGATTACCTCACGCGCTACCCCGGCGGCCTGCTCGTGATCTCCCACGACCGCGCCTTTCTGAACGCGTTGTGCACCGGCATGCTCGAGCTCCGCGGCGGCGAGCTGCACTACTACCACGGCAATTACGACAACTTCCTGCAGGAAAAGGAAGCGCGCAAAGCCCAGCAGGCCGCCCTCTACAAGAACCAGCAGCGGGAGATCGCCCACCTCCAGCGCTTCGTCGACCGGTTTGGCGCCAAGGCAACCCTGGCCTCCCGCGCCAAGTCCAAGGAGAAGCAGATCGAACGGCTCAAGGAGGACGCCATCGAGGAGCCGCAAGAGGAGCTGAAGCGGATCAATTTCAAGTTCCCGCAGCCGCCCCGCTCCGGCCTCAAGGTTATCGAGCTCGCCAACGTCCAACAGGCCTACGGCGACCACGTCGTGTACCGCGACCTCAACTTCACCGCGGAACGCAGCCAGCGCATCGTCCTCGTCGGGCCCAACGGGGCCGGCAAGTCCACCTTGCTCAAGATCCTCGGCGACGTGATCCCCATCCAGGGCGGCACCCGCGAGCTCGGCCAGAACGTCGTCACCGGCTACTTCGCCCAGAACCGGCTCGATAACCTCAATTCCAAGCTCTCCGTCCTCGAAAACGTGATGGAGCTGCGGACCAACGAGAACCAGCTCACCGAGCAGCAGGCCCGCGCCATCCTGGGCGCGTTCCTCTTCCGGAAGGATGATGTCTTCAAACCCGTCAGCGTCCTCTCCGGCGGCGAGAAGTCCCGCCTCGCGCTCGCCCGGCTCCTCGTGAAGCCGCCGAACCTGCTGCTGATGGACGAGCCCACGACCCACCTCGACATCGCCTCGATCGATGCGCTCGTGAACGCGCTCAAGGCCTACGAGGGCACGCTCATCTTCATCAGCCACGACGTGCACTTCATCCGTTCGCTCGCGCAGAACGTGCTCCACGTCCACAGCGGCCGGCTGACCGCCTACGCCGGCGATTACGATTACTACCTCGAGAAATCGCGTGCGACCGATGCCCGCGCCGCCCTGACCGCCGGTTTCACCGACGCGCGCCCGAAGCAGGAGCCGACGCCTGTCGTCGCCACCGCCCCGGCCACCAGCGCCACCTCGTCGAAGAAGAAGCCGACCGCCAACCAGCTCCGGAAATTCCGCGAACAGGTCGGTCAGCTTGAGAAACGTGTCGTGGAGCTCGAGGCCCGCCAGGCCGAGATCACCGCCTCACTCGAGGATCCCGCGACCTACGCCGACAAGGGCAAATTCCATCAGCTCAACCGCGAACTCGCCTCCCTCGTGGACGAAATCTCCGCCGCGACCAACGCCTGGGAAAAAGCCGCCACCGAATTGGCCGAGATGGAAGCCTGATACGGCGGGCGGTCGCCCGCCGTAGTGAAAGTGAGGGTGAGGTCGACCGCGTGCCCGCTGGAGATCGTTCTTAGTCTGCCTGCTCGGACGACCGGCGCTGCCCACTCCACCCTTGCCCGGATCCAGCTCGCGACGCCGCCGGACCTGCAACTTGCCAACTTTTCCACCTGAGACGGGGGTTGCCAGCGGCGGCTTCGACCGCGCCGCGCCGTCGGCCCCCACATTAGAGGTCGTCCACGGCCACGTGGCCCGGGGTAATACTCTCCCGTCAAAGTTGTTCCACCCGAGGTGCCTGCTCTGGTAGCGTCCTCCCACACCATGGACGTGCTTTTCCTCTCACGCCTGCAGTTCGCGTTCACCATCAGCTTCCACTACCTGTACCCGCCGCTGAGCATCGGCCTCGGCGTCCTGCTGGTCCTGATCGAGGGCATGTGGCTCAAGACCCGCAACCCGCTCTACCACCAGATGGCGCGGTTCTGGACCAAGGTCTTCGCGCTCACGTTCGCCATCGGCGTCGCCACCGGCATCGTCATGGAGTTCGAGTTCGGCACCAACTGGGCCACCTACTCCCGCTACGTCGGCGACGTTTTCGGCAGCGCCCTCGCCGCCGAGGGTATCTTCGCCTTCTTCCTCGAATCCGGCTTCCTCGCGGTCCTGCTCTTCGGTTGGGACAAGGTCGGCCCCAAGATGCACTTCTTCGCCACGTGCATGGTCGCGCTCGGCGCCCACTTCAGCGCCATCTGGATCGTCGTCGCCAACTCCTGGATGCAGACGCCCGCCGGCTACCACATCGTCGGCGAGGGCATTCACGCCCGCGCCGAGATCACCGACTTCTGGGCCATGGTGTTCAACCCGTCCTCTATGGACCGGCTTTCGCACACCTTGATGGGCGCGTGGCAGGCCGGCGCCTGGCTCATGGTCAGCGTGGGCGCGTTCTATCTCCTGCGCCGCCGCCATCGTGAATTTGCCCTCACCTCCGTGAAGCTCGGGCTCGGGGTCGCACTGATCGCCTCGCTGGCGTCACTCTGGACCGGCCACAGCAGCGCGCAGGGTGTCGCCGTGAACCAGCCGGCCAAGCTTGCCGCCTTCGAGGGCCATTGGGAAACCACCGGCAATGCGCCGCTGCACGTCGTCGGCTGGGTCGACGAGAAGAAGGGCGAAACCCACGGCATCGCCATCCCCGGCCTCCTCAGTTTCCTCGCCCACAACGACCCGAAGGCCCCGGTCACCGGGCTCAACGACATCCCGCCCGCCGACCGCCCGCCCATTCATTTCAGCTTCCAGCTCTTCCACCTCATGATCGCCATCGGCAGCGGCCTCATCGCCCTCGCCGCCTGGGCGTTCTACCTCGCGTACCGCGGCAAGCTCGAGCGCTCCACCGTCACGCTGTGGCTGCTCACGTTCGCCGTGCTCGGCCCGCAGATCGCCAACCAGGCGGGCTGGTGGGCCGCCGAGGTCGGACGCCAGCCGTGGATCGTCTACAACCTGCTGCGCACCTCCCAGGGGCTCTCCGAGGTTGTCTCCGCCAATATGATCGTCGCCTCGATGATCATGTTCACCGCGGTGTACGCGCTGCTCTTCGCCGTCTTCGTCTTCCTCCTCAACAGCAAGATCCACCACGGGCCGGATGACGCCGACCTGCTCGACCCGTACGAGAACATCCAGGGCGCGGTCCGCGGCGCGAAGGGAGGTGCCGCATGAGCTTCGGCTCCCTCGATCTCAACACCGTCTGGTTCATCCTCGTGGGGGTCCTGTTCACGGGCTACGTGATCCTCGACGGCTTCGACCTGGGCGTCGGCGTGCTCCACCTGTTCGCCGCGCGCACCGACCACGAGCGTCGCGTGTTCCTCAATGCGATCGGGCCAGTCTGGGACGGCAACGAGGTGTGGCTCGTCACCGGCGGCGGCGCGCTTTTCGCCGCCTTCCCCGACGTTTACGCCACCGTCTTCTCCGGCTTCTACCTGGCGTTCATGGCGCTGCTCTGCGCGCTGATTTTCCGCGCCGTCGCCATCGAATTCCGCAGCAAGCATCCCTCGGCGCTCTGGCGGCGCTTCTGGGACCTCAGCTTCGCCGGCGGCAGCATCTTCTCCGCCTTCCTGATCGGCGTGGCCATGGGCAATATCGCGTGGGGCGTGCCCGTGGACGCCCGCGGCGAATACGCCGGCACGTTCCTGAGCCTGCTCAACCCGTATGCGCTCCTCATGGGCGTCACCACCGTCGCCCTCTTCGCCATGCACGGCGCCATTTACCTGGTCCTGAAAACCGAGGGCGAGCTGCAGGACCGCCTGCGCCGCTGGGTGAACCCATCCATCATCGGCTTCATCCTCTGCTACGCGATCCTCACCCCAGCGACGCTCCTCTACGTGCCGCACGTGGTGGAAGCGTTCAAACGCGAGCCTTGGTTCTTCGCGCTCGTCATCCCCGCCGTGCTCGCGATCGCCAACATCCCGCGCGAGATGACCCGCCAGAAGCACTTTTTCGCCTTCCTCTCCTCCTGCGCCGCCATGGTCGGGCTCATGGCGCTGTTCGGCGTCGGGATGTACCCGAATCTCTTGTACAGCAACCCGCACCCCGAGCACAGCCTCACGGTCGTGAACGCCGCCTCGTCCCAGAAGACCCTCGGCGTGATGTTCACCATCGCCCTGATCGGCGTGCCCATCGTCGTGGCCTACTCGGCAAGCATCTACTACATCTTCCGCGGCAAGGTTCGCCTCGACCGGATGAGCTACTGACCGCATTCCGCCGGGCCGGCGGAATGCGGCTAGGTTACAGGTTCCAAGTTGGAAAGTTGCAGGTGGGCCAGCCGGTCCCCGTTGCAGGTTCCCGGTTGGCACGTTGCAGGTTCCGCGACCCCAACCTTCCAACGTTCAACGTTTCCACCTGCAACGCGTAGCGGCGCGCCGCTACCGCCGCTTCACTTTCACCGGCGAGGCGGGCGAGCCGGGCTTGGGGGCCTCGGTCGCGGCCGGCGCCGGCGTCGCCGCGGGAGCCGCCGCATCGGCCACCGTCACGCGGATCAGCCCGCGCCACTCGCCCGGGCCGTAGCTGTTGGAATCGTCGTTGTTGTACTTCTGCTGCAGCGCCGCCCGCAGCTCGGCCGACTGCTCCTCCGCTTTCGCGTGGCAGCTGCCACACTGCCGGATCGTCGCCAGCGGCTTGTACACGCGCCACTCATACGCGCCCGACGCCTGTTTGATCCGCTGCACGAGCAGCTTCGGCGGCACTCCGCCCATCAACGCATAATGCACCTTCTTCAGCGCCTCGGCCTCCGCCGCGTCCGGCGCGTTCGCCGGGTTGCGCAGCTTCAGGCTCGTCAGCTTCAGCGCCGTGATCCGCGGCAACCCGCCGACCGTCCCGTTCTTCATCGGGACATCCTTCAAGTGACACGTCGGCAACGCGGCCACCTCGGTGCCGCGCGACACCGCCGCCGCAGCGTCCGTGATCATCGTCATCGCCAGCCGGTCGATGGCATAGGAACCGGCACTGACATAGCTCCGGGCCTCGGGGTCATAGGGATCAACGAACTCAGCCTCGACCGCGGCCGGCGCCTCCTGGGCGCGCAGCGGGCATCCGACAAACACCGCGGCGAGGGCCGCGGCCATCACGAAGCGGGGGTGTTTTTGCATAGAATGAAGTGACGCTTCCGTCACCGGGGTGCCCGGAGTGTAGCACGGGATTCCCGTGGCCGGGAATCTCGAATTTTGCCGGAACGCAAAATGGCGCCCCCCCCGCAGGCGGCGCCGCCGCGCCCGTCGCGCGTCACCAGAATCTCTCCGCTCAGGCCGGCGGCCGCGGCGTGAAGCGCAACTGCTCGTTCGCGGGACGACTCCCCGGCGTATCCAGCCCGTCCGACGGCGTGAACCACGGACAATCCGGATGGCCGTGGCGCACGGCCCGGGGCTCACCCCGCCGCGCACACCACACCCAGTCGCCCCCGGTACCGGGGATCGGCGTCGCCGCGCGGCACTCGGGGCCGCAGGGCGCAATCGCTGGGTGAACGGGAGCAGGCACGCCGCCACGATGCGGCCGACAGCAGGCGTGACAAGCGCTCGAACGCGGTTTGCGGCGAGAAAGCCCACGGGTGATTCACCGCGCGATTGCCCCCGCCCGAAACGTCCCCGGCTTGATCCAAGTCATGCCGCCAGCGCCGCTTGGTTTGCCTTTGCCGACGATGCACTTTCGTTCGGGCCATGCGCCGCGCCACCGCCCTTGTTGCCTTGAGCCTCGCCTGGCTCTGCGCGCAGGGCTCGCTGCTTGACTCGGTGCAGGTCGTCGCCTGGGCGCGCATGTTCACCGGCTACGCCGCGACGATGGATTGGTCCGAGGCGCTGACGCGGACCTTCGATCCCGCGCGGCCCTGCGCGATGTGCCTCGCCGTGCGCGAGGCCCGCACCGATGCCGCCCGCAACGCCCCGGCGCCGACGCCCGAGCGCGACAATGTCAAGGTGGTGCTCGCACTCCAAGTCGTGGACCAACCTCTGACTCCGCCCGGCGTTCTGGCGCCGCTGGCGCCCGTAACGCTCGTCCCCGCCAATTGGGTGCCACGGGTGCCCACGCCGCCGCCGCGCGGGAGTCTCGTGTAGCGAGATCGTCGCGCGGCCCATGCCGCGCATCTGTCCTACCACCTGAACCGTTACGCCACGGGATCAGACCACGCTGTGCGTGGCCATCCGGACGCGCGGTTCGCTCCCGTCCGTCGTTCTCATGCATTTCTCTTTTCGTTCCCTCCACGCTCCCGGCGTCGCCATGCTCCTGGGCTCGGCCAGCGCCTCTCTCCTCGGGCAGGAAATCCTGCTCGATCGCTATTACGTCAACGCCCCACCCCTCGCGTCCGATGCCACGGGCGTAACCTCCAACGCGGTCCGCTCGCACCTGCCGGTCGACGTCGGCGCGCTCGTCGCCCGCGAGGTCGCTGCCGTCTCTCCCGTGCGCCGCGGCGGCGTCGCTTCCGACGTCCTGCTCCGCGGTCTCGGCCGCGACAACGTCACGGTCGCCCTCGACGGGGCTCCCGCCCACGCCGCGTGCCCGGGCCGGATGGACCCGCCGGTGTTTCACGTCAGCTCACCCTTGATCGAACACATCGCCATCGGCGCCGGCCCCTTCGACGTGCGACGCGGCGGCGCGCCCGGCGGCGTGATCGCCGTCGAGTCCGCCGCGCCCCCCGCCGAGCGTTTTGCTACCCTCGGGCTCCTCGGCGGCTCGGCCGATCTGCGCAACGTCGACGCCGCCGTCGGCGGGCCGGTCGGCGGCGGCTGGCGACTCCTCGCCGCCGGCAGTTACCAGGAGGGTCTCAGCTATCGCGACGGCACCGGCCACCGCATCTCGGAAACGCCGGGACTGAACTATCGGCCCGAATGGCGCGACGCCACGGCCTTTGCGATCGGCCACGCTGAGGTCCATGCCCGCTGGGCGGACGCGACCGGGCATGAACTGGGCCTGCGCGCCGCCATCAATGACGGCGTCGACGTGCTTTACCCGGCGCTGATGATGGATGCCCAACGCGATCGCGCGACCCGCCTCGGCGCCACCTGGGCCGCGCCGGTGCAACTGCCCTGGGCCGATCACTGGCGCCTCCAGCTCTACCACCACCGCGTGGAGCACGACATGAGCGACGCCTTCCGCCAGTCCTCCCTGGGCATGTTCGCCGCCCGCGGCTGGATGATGCGCACCATCGCGGCCACGACCAACTACGGCGCGCAACTCGAGACCGACGTGCGCCGCGGCGACACCACCCTCACCACCGGCGCGCAGGCCGGCGCCCGGCACTGGGTGGCCGACAACGTGATCGGCGCCAGCGCCAACGCGATGATCCCCGACGTGACGATCCGCAACGTGGCCGCGTACACGCAGGCGGAACGCGCGACCGGCCCGTGGCGGCTGCGCGCCGGCCTGCGCGCCGAGGCGTGGCGCAGCGCCGCGTCGCGCGACGTCAGCTTCGCCCAACGCGCGCACGGCACCGACCGCAATCGGCAGACCGACGCCGCGCTGATGGGGCATGTGTTCGGCGAGCGCGTGCTCACGCCGGCCGTGACGCTGTTTGGCGGCGTGGGCCATGGCGCACGCGTCCCGGATCCGCAGGAGCGCTACACCGTGGTCAACCGACCCGGCACCGGCACCGACTGGGTCGGCAACCCCACGCTTGATCCCGTGCGCGGCACCGAACTCACCGCCGGCGCCCGCGGCACCGCCGGCCGCGTGAGCTGGAATGCCCGCGCGTTTCACCTGCGCTTCGACGATTACATCGTCCTCGGGCGCCTCACGCCCGCCCCCGGCTCGACCGCCAATCCCGCCCGCACCGAGAGCTACTTTGGCATCGGCGCGGAACTGACCGGTGCCGAGGCCAAGATCCAGGTCGGGCTCGCGCCGGGCTGGACCGCCGCCTTCGACGCCGCCGGGCAGCGCGGCCGCAAACGCAGCCTCGCCCCCAACGACACCGACCGCGACCTGCCGGACATCCCGCCCTGGCGCGGCCGCGCCGCGCTGCGCTGGGAGTCCGCCGGCACGTGGGCGCAGTTCGAAACCCAGTGGTCCGCGCGTCAGAACCGCGTGGATACCGACGCTGGCGAGCGCCCGCTCGGCGGTCACGCCGCGCTCAACCTGCGCGCGGAGCACGCACTCGGCCATGGGCTGACGCTCTCCGCCGGGGTGGAAAACTTGCTCGATCGCGCCTACGCGGTGCACAACGCCTACACCCGCGACCCGTTCGCCGCCGGCTTGTTGATCAGCGAACCCGGCCGCTACCTCTACGCGCAGCTGCGCTGGCGGCTCTAGCCTAGCGCGGCCCGCCCGCGGCCGGCCGGTGGGCACACACCTGGACGACGGCGGCCAGGCCGGTGTGCCCCACGCCCTCCTTCACGTCGCGCTCGATTTCGCAGCCGACGTGAAACGTGAGGCCCGTGAGTTCCGCGCGCAGCGCCGGCAGCGTCATGCACAGGCTCGGATCCTTCGGTCCGCCGGTGCCATGGCGCAGTTGCGCCGGCGTATAGGCCTCGAGAATGAAAACGCCGCCGGGCTGAAGCCCCGCGACCACCTGCCGGTGCACCCGCTGCCGGAGCGCCGGCGGCAGGTGCGCCCAGATCGACACAATCCCGGCCCACGCTCCGGGCGTAATCGCGAAGTCGGCAAGGTCGGCCACCTGCGTGACCAGCGACACGCCGCGGCTCGCCGCCAATTCCTGCGCCTTGCGCAGGCCGACCGCCGAGCCATCGACCGCAGTCACCGCATGGCCGCGCTCGGCGAGAAACACCGCGTTGCGGCCTTCGCCCTCCGCGAGGCAGAGCACCGGCCCGCGCGGGATGCGACCGGCCATCGAGACCAGGAAGTCGTTCGGCTGCGTGCCGTACACATAGGAGGCGTTGGCGTAGCGTTGGTCCCAGAAAGTGTCGCTCATGATCAGTGAATCAGGCCCGCGTGGATCGCACCGGCCGTGGCTGCGGCGACGACAATCCACAAGGTCACGGCATGCGCAAGCGGCCGCAGCCCGAGCAGGCGGATCACCTCGCGGGTCAGCCCGGCCCCGATGAAGAAGAGCGTCAGGGTGAGCAACGCGCGCGCCCCGGCCGTCACCCAAGGCGCAAGCGGCGCAAGGGACGGCACGAACGTGAACACCGCCGAAAGCAGCACAAACCCGCCGATAAACCATGGAATCGGCAGCCGACCGCCATGCGAGGTCTCCGGGTCTCTCCGCCGGGCCCACATCCCGAGCACGAGCGCGACGGGCACGATCCAAAGCGCCCGCGCCAGTTTCACCGTGGTCGCCACCATGAGCGCCTCCCGCCCATGCGTGAGCGCCGCACCGGTGACTGAGCTCGTGTCGTGAATCGCAAGGGCGCACCAGAGCCCATACTGGTGCGGATCAAAGCCGATCCAGGTGCCCGCGAGCGGAAACACGAGCAGCGCCACGCCATTGAGCAGGAACACGACGGCGAGCGCCGCCGACGTTTCCTCCGGCCGCGCGCCCACCGCCGGCGCCGCCGCCGCGATCGCGCTGCCGCCGCAGATGCCCGTGCCCGCGCTGATCAGCGCGCCGACCTTCGGCGCAATGCCAAACCGCGTCGTCAGCCAGGCCCCAAACGCGAAGGTCGCGAGCAGTCCGACCAACGTGTAGAGCAACCCCTGGCTGCCGACGCGCGCGACGATCGTCAGGTTCACGCCAGCGCCCAAGCCCATCACCGCAAACTGCAGCAGATGCTTGGCCGCGACGCCGGTGCGCTGCGCAATCGGATTGCCCAGCGTCAGCGCCAGCGCGGCCCCGGCCAGCAACGCGGCCCAGGGCGGTGTCCACGGCAGCAACGCGAGCAGACCACCCACGATCAACAGCGCCGCGGCCAGCCGCTGCCGGCCATTCATTGGGGTAGTCCCCAACACGGTTTCAAAGTTGAAGCTCACAAGAGCCAAGACCGTGTCATAAGCCCCGGCCGAAGTGAAAGTGAGAGTGAGACTGAAAGTGGATATAAGCGGCGTTCTCGCTGGCCCAACCTCCGCCTTCCACCCTCAGCTTTCAGTCGTCCGATTTCCGCCTATCAGCTTTCCGCCTTCAACCTTCGCTTCCTTCAGCGTTGGCTTCCTTCAGCCTTCCCCGAGCCGGTGTGCCTGGAAGAGCACGACGCAGTCGGTGCCGTCCGCCGTGGGCAGCCACTGCGGTTGGAGTTTGCCGAACTCGCGATCGATCGCTTCGCGCAGCCCGCCGACCTCGATCACGACGATGCCATGCGGCTGCAATCGCGCTCGGGCCTGCCGCAACAGCTTGCGAATGACGACGAGCCCGTCGGCGCCGCCGTCGTGCGCCATCCGCGGCTCCGCCGCGAACTCTGGGGTCTGCTGGTCCACGAGTCCGCTTGGCTCGTACGGGGGATTGCTGAGGATGATGTCGTACTTCGCCGGCGGCACCGCATCGAGCACGTCGCTTTGGTACAAATGCACGCGCGACGCCACGCCGTGCTCGTGCACGTTGCGCTTCGCTACCGCCAGTGCGTCGGCCGACAGGTCACAGGCATCCACGCGCGCCGAGGGAAACTGGTGCGCGAGCAGGATCGCGAGGCAGCCCGAGCCGGTGCAGACGTCGACCGCGTGGCGGACGTTCGCGCCACCCTCCGGCAGCCACTCGCCCAGTTGCCCGGGGATGAGTTCGAGAAAGTAGCTGCGGGGGATGATCACCCGCTCGTCGACGTAGAACCGGTGCTCACCCAGCCACGCCTCGCGCGTGAGGTACGCCGCCGGCACGCGCTCGATCACGCGCCGGCAAAAGACGGCCTCCAGACTCGCGCGCTGCGCCGGCGTGAGCCGGCGCCGCAGCACCGAAACCGGCACATCGAGCTCAAACCCGAGCGTCCGAAGAATCAGGTACAACGCCTCGTCATGCGCGTCGGTCGCGACCTGCCCGAGCGCCACGCCGCGCTCCTCGAGCAGTTTCTCCGCGAAAGCGAGCCACGCCCCGGGCGTCTCGAGCGCCGCGGCGCCCGCGAAGGGATCAGTGGCCGGCCTGGTCTTCCGACGCGACGACGTGGGCATGATTGTGAATGTGTTCCGGGCAGTAACACTGGTCGCCGGCGCACTTGGAGCAGTAGCGGAAATCCAGGTCCGGATGCGAGAGGTCGGTCTTGCCGCAGACGTAGCACACATGCCGCGGCTGCACCTGCTCACGCGCGCGTTCGGTGCGGGCGGCGGACTGCCGCTGACTCTGCCGCGCGCCGCGCAGCATCGTGCTGCCGAAGAACAGCAGGAACGTGATCGCCGCCGCCGCGATCTGCAGCCGCAGCCCCCAGCTGCCGAGGAAGAAGTTCACGCCGTACAGCGCCCACGTGAAGAGCGCGATCCACTTGATCTTCAGGGGCAGCACGAAGAACAGCAGCAACTCGAAGTCCGGGTTGATGAACGCATACGCCAGGAACACCGCGCCCAGAATGTAGAGATTCGTCACCGGCGTGTAGGGCGTGACGAACGCCAGCGCCGCCGTCAGCAGCCAGTTAGTGAAGAGGAACAGGTTGAAGCGAAAGACGCCCCAGTAGGACTCCATCGCGCTGCTCATCATGTAGAACAGGTACCAACCGAACGCCGTGAACACGTACCCGAACAACCCTTGCGGGAGCGGGATCACGAACATGAACGTGAGCGGCCGCCACCATTCGCCCTGCAGCACCAGCACCGGCGCGTACATCAGCTTCTCCACCGGCAGCAGCCCGAACATCCGTGAGACAAACACGAACACCTGCCCGATCACCAGGTACAGGGCGAGGTTGGGCACCGCGAAGCGGCCAAAGATTCGTTCAAGTCGGTCGAGCAGAGACATCAGGAAAGCGGAAACACTGGGCGCATGCCCCGCCCAAGTGCAAGCGAACGAACGGTCCAGCCGTTCCACGGCAGGACTCCGTCTCCCAACCGTCGTGTCCATTCGTGTGCATTCGTGGTTAAGCCCGGTTTGAACCGCGAACGGCCGCAAACCCACCCGCGAAAATCCGCGGTCCTCGGCCCTCCGTGGTTCCGAACCTGCCACCTTCAAACCTGCAACCTGCCAACATCGGCGCCACCGCCCGCCCACCCCACGTTTTCGCGCCTGTTCGCGCCTTTCGCGGTTCCACCCTCCGCCCTTCCGTGGTTCGGGAACCTGCAACGTGCGAACGTCGCGCGCGCGGTTCAGCGCGCGCGACTGCCGTCGATCAGTACACGGCTTCGTCCAGCAGCGCGAAGAGCTCGGCTTCGTTGATCCGGCGCTGCTGCATGGAGTCGCGCTCGCGCAGCGTGAAGGTGCCATCCTTCTCGATCGTGTCGAAGTCGATGGTCACGCACCACGGCGTGCCGATCTCGTCCTGACGACGATACCGGCGGCCAATCGCGCCCGCCTCGTCGTAGAACACCGCGTACTTGCGCTTCAGCTTCGTGTAGAGCGCCTGCGCCCGGGCCACCAGCGCCTCCTTGTTCTTCAACAAGGGCAGCACCGCCACCTTCACCGGGGCAACGCGCGGCGACAGCCGCAGCACCGTCCGCTTCTCGACCTTGCCCTTGTCGTCAGTCACGTCCTCCTCCGCATAGCCGGCGCAAAGCACGGCCAGGAGAATGCGGTCGACGCCGACCGCCGGCTCGATCACGTGCGGGACGACCTTCTGCTTCGTCGCCTCGTCGAAATACGTCTGCGGCACGCCGCTGAACTTCTGGTGCTGCTGGAGATCGTAGTCGCTGCGCGCCGCGATACCCCAAAGCTCCTGCACGCCAAACGGGTACTCGAACATGATGTCCACCGTCCGGCGCGAGTAGAACGCCAGTTTCTCCTTCGCGTGCTCAAACAGCGACAGCTTCGAAGCCGGCAAGCCGATCGAGAGCAGCCAGTTCTGACACCACTGCAGCCACTCTTCGTGGCACTTCAGCCAGTCGGCGTCCGGATGGATGAAGTACTCCATTTCCATCTGCTCGAACTCACGCGACCGGAAGATGAAGTTGCGCGGCGTGATCTCGTTACGGAAGGACTTGCCCACCTGAGCGATACCAAAGGGCAGCTTTACGCGGCCGGTGTCGGTCACGTTGCGGAAATCCACGAACATGCCCTGCGCTGTCTCCGGCCGCAGGTAAGCCACCGCCGACGAGTCGCGCATCGGGCCGACGTACGTCTCGAACATCATGTTGAACGCGCGCGGGGGCGTCAGGCTGCCCGGCTCGCCCGTCGCCGGCGACGGTATCAGCGCGATCTCCTCCGGCTTCGCCTCGGTCATGTCGCGGGGCTGCACCGGCGCGAGCTGGCCCTGGATCGCCTTCTTGCGCTTGAGGGTCTCGGCCGCCTCCTGCAGCGCAGCCGTCGTGCGCTCGCTCTCGAGGGCCGACACGTAGCCCACCACCTTGCCGTCAACCACGACGGGGGCGAAGAACAGCTGGTCCGCCCGGTAACGCTGCTTGCTCACCTTGCAGTCGACCAGGGGATCCGTGAAGCCGGCCACGTGGCCAGACGCTTCCCAAACCTTGGGGTGCATGATGATCGAACTCTCGAGGCCCACCACGTCCTCGCGGCGGCGCACCATGTCGTTCCACCAGCAGTCGCGAATATTCTTTTTCAACTCCACGCCCAGCGGACCGTAATCGAAGAAGCCGTTCAAACCGCCGTAGATCTCGGACGACTGGAAGATGAAGCCACGGCGTTTCGCGAGCGCGACGATGGCGTCCATGGACGCGGCAGGAGCGGAGGATTCGGCGGACATAAGGCGCGAGAGTTAGCCGGGTGCCGCGGGCGCGGTCAATGCCGGCCTCACACCGCTGCCGCTCCGGCGAGTCCCCGGTAGCGAACCATCGGCTCGCCGGGGACACTATGGGGCGAATGCGTCCCGAGGAAGACATTGCCCTGTCCACGCTCCTCGCGCTGTTGCGAATCTACCGCGACAGCGCCGAGGGCTATGCCACCGCCGCCCGCGATCTCCCTGACCTCGAGGTGCGCCGCGAACTCGAGCCGTACCGGAAGGAACTCCTCCGCCTCGTCAAGGAATGCGCCAAGCGGATTCGCGTCCTCCGAGGCGACCCGGACGATGCGCCCGCCACCGCAGCCGGCGGCGTCCATCGGACCTGGATGGACCTCCGTTCCGCCACCGCCGCTAACCCGACCGCGGCCCTGCTCACCGAAATGGAACGCGGCGAGGACATCGCCGTGGACGCGATCAAGGCGGCGCTGCGCACCGACGGGATCGATCCCGCGACGCACGCCCTCCTGCAGACCCATTACGAAAAGATCCAGGCCGCCCACGATCGCGTGAAACAATTGCGCGACCGCGCGACCCTCGCCCGGACCTAAGCGACCGTCGTTCTCGTCACAGAGGAGGGATTGAGGGCCGGTCCCCGTTACGATAGCCGCCCTGGCCCTCGTTCTCGTTCTCGTTCTCGTTCTCGTTCTCGTTCTCGTCACAGAGCGCACAGAGGACGGAGGAGCACACGGAGGAAAACCCCCAGCCCGGTCAGGTCTCCGCTCCGTGCCCTCCTCCGACCTCTGTGACCTCCGTGTCCCGCCCGTGAAACGCTCAATCACCAGCCCCCGGTTTGCTTTTCGCCCCACGGCGTGTAGCAACCTCCCTCCACCCGAGCCGATTGCCACGATCGAGCACCCAATGTGCCCGTTCTCTGGCACACCCTCGGCCTCCTCCGTCACCTCGCCTCCTCGCGCCGGTCCATTTCCCTCGTCATGCATCCCTTTTCACGTCGGTCCTCCCCGCGCCTTCTCCTCGCCCTGGCGTTCACCCTACTGCCACTCAGCCGCGCCCTCGCGGGCGACGCGCTGATCGACAACAAGCGCAACGCCAAGGACCAGCCCGCCGCCAGCGAGCGCGTCCAGCCGCAGGAAGGCGCCTTGGCGCCCGGCAAGACCGTCGTTCCCGACGAGCCATCCCTGCGCAAGGGCGACGCGAAGAAGCCGGCCAAGGGCGAACCGGCGGACAGTGCCGCCGACCTTGCCAAGCGCGCGCCGCTCAGGCTCGTCATCGACCCGAAGCCGATCAACCGCGACGCACCCGATCGCGTCAGCTATGCTCCCGTCGTCCGCCGGACCGCCGCGAGCGTCGTGTTCGTCTATTCGAAGAAGACCGTGAAGGGCCAGGATCTCTCCGGGTTTCTCAACGACCCGATGTTCCGCCGCTTCTTCGACATCCCCGGTCACCGCCAGGGGCGCAGCGGTCGCATGCCGGACCGCGTCGAGCGCGGTCTGGGCTCCGGCGTCGTCGTCTCCGCCGACGGCTACATCCTCACCAACAACCACGTGATCTCCGGCGCCGACGAGGTCGAGGTCTCCATTGGCGAGTCGACCAAAAAGCAGGTCGCCAAGGTCATCGGCCGCGATGCGCTCGCCGACATCGCCGTCCTCAAGATCGAGCCGGTCGCCCCGCTCGCGCCCGCCGTGTTCGGCGACAGCGACCAACTGCAGGTGGGCGACGTCGTGCTCGCGATCGGCAATCCGTTCGGCATCGGGCAGTCCGTTAGCCGCGGCATCGTCAGCGCGCTCAGCCGCGGCCAGCTCGGGATCGAGCAACTCGAGGACTTCATCCAGACCGATGCCGCCATCAACCCCGGCAACTCCGGCGGCGCGCTGATCGACAGCGACGGCCGCGTCGTCGGCATCAACACCGCCATCCTCAGCAGTAGCGGCGGGTTCAACGGCGTGGGCTTTGCCATTCCCGCCAACCTCGTCCGCTTCGTCGCCGAACAGATCGTCACCAAGGGCCGCGTCGAACGCGGCTTCCTCGGCGTCTCCACCCAAGATCTCACCGAGGACATCGCTGCCTCGTTCGGCGCCGAGCGCGGCGCCCTCGTGACCGAGGTCAGCGCCGACAGTCCCGCGGAGAAGGTCGGCCTGAAGGCCGGCGACGTGATCACCAAGGTCAACGGCGTGGAGATCCGCGACCAACGCCACCTCCAGCTCCAGGTCACCCAGTTCGCACCCGGCACCGAGGTCACCGTCGACTACCTGCGCGACGGCAAGCCTGCCCAGGTCCGCGCCAAGCTCGGCCTGCGCCCCAACCGGCTCGCGGGCAGCACCGGTGGCGACGAGGACAACGACGCCGAAGCCAGTGACGACGGCGTGCTCAACGGCGTGACCGTCGGCGACATCACCCCCGAGATGCGCGACGAGCTGCAGATCCCGGCGCGAATCAAGGGCGCCCTGATCACGAAAATCGATCCCGACAGCCCGTCCGCCAAACAGGGCCTGCGCGAGGGCGACGTCATTCTGGAGCTCGACCGCAAGCCGACCCGCAACGCCGACGAGGCCGTTAAGCTCAGCGAGCAGATCAAGGGCCCCAAGGTCATGATCCTGATCTGGCGCGCCGGCGGCACGCGGTTCGTCGTCGTCGACGAGTCGAAGAAGTAGCTCCCGCTCGCGGCGGGATTGGGTCATCAGCGCTCCTGGCCGATTGCACCCATTGCGCCGGACCCACATGGGACGGAGACGCGGCGACGACGTCCGCGGCGAATGTCCCAATTCGAGGGGTTGGTTGCCTACGACCGCTCCGCGGCTTGCCAACGCCAAAGCAGTTGGGCATCCCGTTGCACAAAGTGCTCGCGCCACCTCGCTTTGCGCCGGCACGCCACCCCATGAAGCCTCGTCGCCTCCCCGTTGTCCTCGCGCTCTGCGCCACGCTGCTCAGCCCCGCCCTCCGCGCCCAAGACGCTTTCGTCACCAGTCCCGTCTGGTACAGTGCCGACCCGGCGCCCGACGAGATGCCGGCGCCCAAGGCCCCCTTCATTCTGGAGTACCCGGCCAAGGCACTCGGAACCACCGTACCGGGCTACACGATCGTGCGCCGTGAGCTCACGGCCGATGGCAAAAGCACCGGCACCTCCGTCGTGGCCGCGACCCATGGCGCGTTTGGCGACGCCGCCGGCGAACGGCTGTCCGAGTGGCAGTTCTCACCCGCCCGGCGCGCCGGGAAAAAGGTGGGCGGCAACATCTGGTTCGCGGTCATCTTCAACCCCGTTTCCGCGGTCGAAAATGCTCCCACCGCCACCCCCCGGCTCCTGAGTGTCACCCCGGCGTTTCCGCGGGTACACCCGACCGCCGGCAACGAACCCCAGGCGCAGGTCGCCGTCACCCTCGCCGTCGACCCCAACGGCAGCGTCACGACGGTGAAGTTGCCGGACAACGTCGAGGACGAGGCCGCCACCGTGATTGAACAGGCGGTGAAGTCCTGGCGGTTTGCCCCCGCGCGCAACAATGGCACGCCCATCCCCGCCGAGCTGAAAATGAAGGTTGTCTGCCTGCCGCCGCCCAGCGCGCCGTGGGCACTGACCACCCCGGCCAAGCCGCTGACCCGTATGCCGCCAAGATATCCCGCCGCGATGCGCCGGTACGGCTTCGAAGGGACGGTCACCGTCGATTTCGTGGTGAGCGAGTCTGGCAAGGTCGAACGCGCCACCGTTCGCTCCTCCACCAATCCCGCCTTCAACCGACCTGCGCTGGCCGCGGTACGTGAGTGGACATTCCGGCCCGCCGAGCGCGCAGGGAAAGCGGTCAAGTCACGCATCCGGGTCCCCATTCAGTTCACCCTTAATCGCGGCCGGGAGGCCTTCGTTATTCCGGTCATCAAGGACCAGTCGAAGCTGCCGCCGGAATTCCGCTACGACACGGCCCCAAAGCTCCGCAACGTGCAGCTTCCGGTGTATCCCTATGCACTCCGTCTCGGCCGCACCGAGGGCAGCGCGACGGTCGTTGCGCTCATCGACGCGCGCGGCACGGTCACCGACGTAAAGGTCGTTGCGGCCAGTGTCCCCGAGTTCGGGCTGGCCACGGCGGCGGCCCTCGAGCGGTTCGACTTCGAGCCCGCGCGCCTGAACGGCAAACCGGTCCCGCACATGCTGAAGTTCGAGCAGGCGTTCAACCGTGATGAGTACCGCGACGAGGACACCGATGCCCTCCTCAAGCTCGAGAAGAACCGGCCCGAGCGCATCGTGTCCCCGGAGGCGCTCGACGAGCCGCTGAAGCAAATTTCCCGCTCGGGCCCGAAACGGCCGGTGACCGCGGAACTCGCCAATCAGGAAGGCGAGGCCGTCGTGGAGTTTCTCGTCGACGAGGAGGGCCACGTCTTCCTGCCGCGCATCGTCAGCGCCACCGCCCCGTCGTTCGGCTACGCCGGCGTGCAGGCCGTGAGCGCCTGGTGGTACGAGCCGCCCAAGAGCAAGGGAAAGCCTGTCGTCGTCCGCACCCAAGCCACCTTCAAATTCAAGCCGGCCAAGGCGGAAAAATGAAACCGCGAGGGTGACGGTGGGCCAGTCGATAGGCCGACGTCGCTGAGAGAAAGAGGACGAGTAAGATAAAGAGAAAGATCCTGAATCGCCCCCCTCCGTCACTTCGCCCTTCCGGCCCCGCTTTTGCCCTCATTCCCTCACTCCCATCTTCCCTCATTCCCTTCCTCCATGCTCCTCGACCTCTCCCAGCCGCTCTATGATGCCGCGCCGAACTGCCCGGTGCATGTGCCGGTCTCGTTCCGGCGCACCGCCGATCATCCGCAGGACGGCTGGCGCATGGAGGAGATCGCCATGGCCACGCACACCGGCAGTCACCTCGACGCGCCGCTGCACAAGATCGCGGGGGGCAAGTCCATCGACCAGATGCCGCTCGAAACCTTCGTGGGGCCGGCCTGGATCGTCGACCTGCGCGGCATCGCGGCCAACGCCCCCATTTCCGCCGCCCTGCTCGCGCCGAAGCTGCCGCGCGTCTCGCCCGGCGACATCGTGCTGCTCGCGACCGGCTGGGGCGACAAGCGCGCCAAGACGCCCGAATGGCTGCACCACTCACCATTCCTTGCCCCCGATGCCGCGCGCTGGGTCGTCGAACACCGGATACGCGGCGTGGGGATCGACCATTACTCCATCGGGGGCAGCGGCCCGCAGAACGAGGAGACCCACACCGTCCTCCTCGGCGCCGGCGTGTGGGTCGTCGAGGATCTCCATTTCCCGCCCGCCGCCTTTGCTTTGCCCGCCCCGGTCAAGTTCTGGGCCCTTCCGCTAAACTGGCCCGGCTGCTCCGGCGCCTTCTGCCGCCCCGTGCTCGAGCTCGCCCCAGCCCCCAGCGCCTAGCCCCTGCGCCAGGCCACGATCCGGCTGATCCGACGGATCGGACCGATCCGTCCTCCGTCCTCCGTCTTCCGTCCTCGGGCTTCCGTCTTCTGGCATCCGGCCTCAGTCTTCTGGCATCCGGCGTCCGGCCTCTGACGTCTGACATCCGACATCTGACATCTGACATCCGACATCTGACATCTGACATCTGACATCTGACCTTCTGCCCGCTTGCGGCGCCGCCGCCAACCGGCGACGCTCCTCCCGTGCTCACCAAGGCCGAAATCCAGCGTCTGCGTTCCCTGCGCGAGAAGAAACACCGCGAAGATCTCGGCCTGTTCGTTGTCGAGGGTGAGAAGGTTGTCACCGAACTGCTCGCTGCCCGGCTGCCGCTCTCGGAACTCTACGTCACCCCGGAGTGGTCGGGCCCGACGCCCGACTCGCCTGCGCGCGTGACGTCGGTCTCGGTCGCCGAGATGGAGCGCGTGAGCCACTTCCCGACACCGTCCTCCGTCCTCGCCGTCGGCGTGATTCCCGACCGCATCCTGGCGTCCGGCGAACTGGACCACGGTCTCACCCTCGCCCTCGATGGCGTCCAGGATCCGGGCAACGTCGGCACGCTCCTTCGCATCGCGGACTGGTTCGGCTTCGCCCGTGTCGTGCTGTCGCGCGACTGCGCGGACCTCTTCCACCAAAAGGTCATCAACGCCAGCATGGGATCCTTCGCCCGCATGCCGGCCTTTCGCGCCGACCTCCCGGTCACGCTCACGACGGTCAGCCCGGGCGTGCCGATCCTCGGCTGCGACCTTGTCGGCACCGACCTGTACGCACTCACGCCGGTGGCGGATGCGATCGTGGTCATCGGCAGCGAGGGCCGCGGGCTTTCTCCCGCCGTCGCCGCGCGTCTCACGCAACGGATCACGATCCCGCGCTTCGGCGGCGCGGAATCGCTGAACGCCGCGGTCGCCGCCGGGATCGTCTGCGCACGGCTTCGCCAGCCGGCCTGACGCCCACGCGAAGCTCACGCCCGAGCGGGTGAATTCGCCCCGGGGGCCGTCAGGTGGCTTTACTTGCCGCCAACGCAGGGGCATGGTCGCGCCCTCCCCTCGGCTACGCGTTTCCCGCGCCGATTTATCCAAGCGCTTCCCCCGCCGCCCGCACTATCCTTGAGCCGCGCCACTGCCGGCCTTCCCGCCAGTATGTCAGCCCGCTCCCTCTCCAAGCCTCTAAAACTCACGCTCGCCTATGCCGCCGCCGGCATCGCGTGGGTTTTCGTCACCGAAGTCCTGCTCGAATCGGCCGTGGAGGACCTCTACCGCAGCATCGCCTTCGATGCGTTCAAGGAATTCCTCTTCATCGGCATCACCGCCGGGCTCCTCTATGTCTGGGCCCGTCGCTTCTACTCCGGCACGATCGAAGAAACCGAGGCCCTCACCCTCGCCCGGGTCCGAGCCGAGCAGACGCGCCGGATGTATGCGACTGTCACCGCCGTCAACCACCGCATCATCCGCCCCACCGACACCGTGGCCCTTTGCCAGGCCATCTGCGACGCCCTGCTTGAGCCGGGCGGCTTCTGCGCCGCCTGGATCGGCCGCAGCAACAGCGCGGAGAGTGTCACCGTGTCGATCGCCCACGCCGGCCCGCCACCGCCCAGCGCCATCACCGCGGCCGAACTCGCGGTCGACCCTGATCTCGCCCGCGTCGTCGACACCCTGCGCCTCGGTCGGCCCGTTTCCCTCCAACAACTCGGTCCCCGGGCGGGCGAACTTGCCTCCATGCGTCAGCGCTGCGGCGCCAAGTCGCTGGCCGCGATCCCGTTCCGCCCCGCCGGTTCGGCGCCCATGGCGTTGATCGTGTACAGCGATGCCGCGGGCTACTTCACGCCCGACATCCTCGGCATGCTCAACGAGCTCACGGCCGACCTCGAGTTCGGCATCGAGGCACTCGCCGAAAAAGACCTGCGCGCCGCCGCGGAAGCCGCCCTGCGCAGCAGCGAGGAACGCTACCGGCTCGTGGCCGAGAACAGCCAGGACGTCATCTGGGTCATCGGATTCGACGCGACGCTCCAATACGTCAGCCCGGCCATCGAGCGCCTCCTCGGCTACACCCCGGCCCAGTGCTTCAAGTTGCGACCCAGCGAGATCTTTACTCCGGACAGCATCGGGGCGTTCGATGACCTGCTGCGGGAAACGAGGGAGGCCGTGGAACGCAACCAGCCCATCAGCACCCGGCTGCTCGAGGTCCAGCAGCGCCGCGCCGACGGCTCCACCGTCTGGACCGAGATGCGGGTGAGCGAATTTCACGACGCCAACGGCCGCCTCACCGGGCTGCTCGGCGTCACTCGCGACATCACCCAACGCCGCGTCATCGACCAGGCGCTCGCCAGCGAGGTTGCCCGCTACCGCGCGCTGATGGACGTCTCCGTCGACGCCATCCACCTCCTCGACGGGGACGGTCGGCTCATCGAGGCCAACGACACTTTTCTCCGCCAGCGCGGCTTCAGCCGCAGCGACATCGGGCAGCTGTGCCTTGAGGATTGGACGATCGATCCGGGCGACGACCTGCGCCGGCGCCTGTCACAGATCGGCGTCCGGCCCGTGCGCGTCGAGACCCGCCACCGTCGCCGCAACGGCAGCACCTTTGATGTCGAAGTGGTCACCGTTGCCCTCGAGCTGCACGGCCGCCGCGTGACCTGTGCGTCGGCCCGCGACATCACCGAGCGCAAGGACTTCGAGAAGCGGTTGCTGCGCGCGCAACGGCTCGAAAGCGTGGGCCTCATCGCCAGCGGCATCGCCCACGACCTCAACAACGTCCTCACGCCGATCCTCCTCTCCACGGGCCTCCTCGAAATGCGCTATCGTTCGCCGGAGGACGCCCAACTGCTCAAACCCATCGAGGCCGCCGCCCGCCGGGGCAGCAGCATCGTCCAGCAGATCCTCACCTTTTCGCGCGGCGCCGAGGGCCAGCGGCTCGCCATCGAGCCAAAGATTCTCCTCAAGGAGCTCAGCAGCATCATCCGCGAGACCTTCCCTCGGAACATCGTCCACAAGCTCGAGATCGCCGCGGACGCCCGCCCGGTCGTCGGTGATCCCACGCAGCTCCACCAGGTCTTCCTCAACCTCGCGCTCAACGCGCGCGACGCCATGCCGCAGGGTGGCACCCTCACGATCGGCGCCCGGAACCACCACATCACCGCGGAAGACCTCCTGCGCATTCCCTCGGCCGTGGAGGGCGAGTACGTCTGCATCAGCGTCGTCGATACCGGCACGGGGATCACACCCGACGTGCTCGACCATCTGTTCGAGCCGTTCTTCACCACCAAGCCCCGCGGTCGCGGCACCGGGCTGGGCCTCTCCACGGTTCACGGTCTCGTCCGCGGCCACGGCGGGTTTGTCGATGTCTCGAGCCAGCTCGGCCACGGCTCCGAGTTCCGGGTCTTCCTTCCGTCCGCCGGTCCCGAAAGCACCCCCGCGCCCGCCGCGGGCGCCAATTCGCACCGCAAGATCGGCCAGGGCGAACACGTGCTCGTGGTCGACGACGAGCTCGCCATTCTCACCGTCCTTTCCTCCGTGCTCCGGCGCGCCGGTTTCACCGTGCACACCGCGGCCGACGGCGCCGAGGCGCTGCAGGAACTCGAGCTGCGCCCCACCGATATTCGCGTCGTCATCACCGACATCATGATGCCGAAGTTCGACGGCATCCGCCTCACGAGCGAAGTGCGGCAGCGCTACCCCAAGCTTCCCGTGATCGCGATGTCCGGCATGATTTCGCCGACGTCTGACGACGAGAGCCGGGAGCAACTCCGTGCGCTCGGCGTCACCACCGTGCTCGACAAGCCCTATGGCGAACCCGAGCTGCTCGACGCCATCGCCGCCGCCCTCAAGGCCACCAACGCGCCGGCCTGACTAGTAGGCGCCGCGAATATGCGGCTCGACCTCGCGCCGGTAGAAATCCGCGAGGCGCGCGTGCAGTTCCGGCCCAAGCGGCGACCGCTCCGACGCCCGCACATTGGCCCGCGCCTGCTCCGGGTTTTTCGCGCCGGGAATGATCACGCTCACCGCCTCGAAATCGAGGCACCAGCGCAGCGCCAGCTCGGCGAGGGTCAGGCCCGCCGGCACGAGCGGTTTGAGCGCATCGGCCAGCGCCACGCCTTTCGCAAACGGCAGGCCGGCGAAGGTCTCACCCACGTTGAACTGCTGCCCGTCACGGTTGAAGTTCCGGTGATCGTCAGCCGGAAACGTCGTCGCCGTCGTAAACTTGCCCGCGAGCAGCCCGCTCGCGAGCGGCAGCCGGACCAGCAGGGCCACGTTCCGCTGCCGCGCCTCGGCGAACAGGGTGTGAATCGGCTTTTGCCGAAACACGTTGAAAATGATCTGGAGAGACGCGAGGCCCGGCTGCCGGACGCAGAAATCAGCCTCCGCCATCGACTCCACGCTCACGCCGAAATCGCGGATCTTTCCCTCGCGCTTCAACTCCCGCAGGTGCTCGAACACCTCTCCACGCTGCAGCACCTCGAACGGGATGCAGTGCAATTGGGTCAGGTCGAGTGTCTCCACCCCGAGCCGGCGCAAGGACGCCTCGGTGTGCTCGCGAATCGCCGCCCGCGTGAAATTCCCCGGCCAGCCCGGCGGGCTGAAGCGCCCCAGCTTCGTCGCCACGAACACCTTCGCCCGCGTCTCCCGCAGGAACCGCCCGATCAGTGTCTCACTCCGTCCCGCCCCGTACACATCGGCCGTGTCGAACAGCGTCGTCCCCGCATCCCACGCCGCGCGCAGCGTCGCAAGCGCCACGTCATCCGTCACGTTGCCCCAGTTCGCGCCGAGCTGCCACGTGCCCAGGCCCACTTCGCCGACGCTCCGCCCCGTGTGTCCGAATAGCCGTGCCTTCATGCGCCTGAACCTGCGGCCGCCCCCGCCTGCGGCAAATTCTTTCCCGTGGTGCGTCCGAGCCCCAAAAGCCGCCCCTCCCCCCGCCCGGGCCTTTTGCTCCCTTTGGCGCATTGGCGCCCACCCGCCGAACGGGATATTATCCCTTCACCCCCTCCCCCGTCCCGTCGTTCTCGTTCTCGTTCTCCCCCGCCCGCCGCCGGCCGAGCAGGCCCCGAGAGAAAGAGAAAGAGGAAGAGGAAGAGAAAGACTCCTGAAACTCCGCGCCGCCGAACCATCGAACCTGCAACCTTCCGACCTGCAACTCACCCCCCCCTGCAACGGCGGCGCCACACTCCCCTCAGCCCCCACTTTCACTCTCACTCTCACTTTCACTTTCCCTTCCCCATGCCCCCCGAACCCGCCCCCTCCACCCCGATCCGCACCACCGGCCAGCAACTGCGCCGCCGTTCCTGGGCCGAGCCTTGGAAGATCAAGATGGTCGAACCCATCAAGGTCACCACTGCTGCCCAGCGCGCCACCGCCCTCCGCGACGCCGGCTACAACACCTTCCTGCTTCGCTCGGAGGACGTGTACATCGACCTCCTCACTGATTCGGGCACCAGCGCGATGAGCGACTGGCAGTGGGCCGGGCTCATGCTCGGCGATGAGGCCTACGCTGGCTCGAAGAACTTCTATCACCTCGAGGACACCGTCCGCCGCCACTACGGCTACAAGCACCTCATCCCCACCCACCAGGGCCGCGGCGCCGAACACATCCTCAGCCAGATCATGATCCAGCCCGGCGACACCGTCCCCGGGAACATGTACTTCACGACCACGCGCTACCATCAGGAGCACGCCGGCGCTCAGTTCGTCGATGTCGTCGTCGACGAGGGACACGACCCCGCGAACCCGGCCCCCTTCAAGGGCAACGTCGACCTCGCGAAGCTCGAGCGCGTTCTCACGACCGCCAAGCACGTCCCGTACGTCTGCGTCGCCGCCACCGTCAACATGGCCGGCGGGCAACCCATCAGCATGGCCAACATGCGCGCCGTCCGGGAGCTCTGCGCCCGCCAGCACGTGCCCATCATGCTCGATGCCACCCGCGCCGTGGAGAACGCCTGGTTCATCAAGACCCGCGAGCCCGGCTACGCCGAGCGCTCCTGCGGCGAAATCCTCCGCGAGTTTTGCTCCTACAGCGACGGCTGCACCATGAGCGGCAAGAAGGACCCGCTCGTGAACATCGGCGGCTGGCTGTCACTCAACGACGACCAACTCGCCGACAAGGCCCGCAACATGGTCGTCGTGTACGAGGGCCTCCACACCTACGGCGGCATGGCCGGCCGCGATATGGAGGCCATGGCCCGTGGCATCGAGGAATCCGTCCAGGACGATCACATGCGCGCGCGCATCGGCCAGGTGGAGTACCTCGGCGAACTGCTCCAGGTCGCCGGCGTGCCCGTCGTCCTGCCCATCGGCGGTCACGCCGTGTACCTCGATGCCCGCCGGTTCTACCCACACCTCACCCAGGACGAGTTCCCCGCGCAGACCCTCGCCGCCGAGCTCTACCTCGATGCCGGCGTGCGCGCGATGGAGCGCGGCATCGTCTCGGCCGGCCGTGACCACAAGACCGGCAAGCACCATTACCCGAAGCTCGAACTCGTCCGGCTCACCATCCCGCGCCGCGTGTACACGCAGGCGCACATGGATGTCGTCGCCGAGTCCGTCACCGCCGTGTTCCAGAATCCGGACAAGCCCCGCGGCCTCAAAATGGTCTACGAGCCCGAGAACCTGCGGTTCTTCCAGGCGCGATTCGAACCGCTCTGAGTTCCTCCCGCGCCACGCCGTCCTCCCCGACTGGGGGGCGGCGCCGCGGCCGCCGCCGGCGAGTTGCCATCCGCCCGGATTCCGCCAGTTTCCGCCGGTACTACCATGAAAACTCGCCTGCTTCTTACGCTCGCCCTGCTCCTCTCCGCCTTCGGCCTCTCCGCCCAAGCTCAGAATCGTCCGCAACTTCTTGCCAACGGCACCGACGCTCCTGATTTCACCGCCAACAAGCCCGACGGCTCGCCGGTCAAGCTCTCCGACTTCCGCGGCAAGGTCGTCCTCGTCGACTTCTGGGCTACCTGGTGCCCCCCCTGCAAGAAGGCGATGCCCCACATGGAAAACCTCCATCAGAAGCTCGGCGCGCAGGGCCTTCAGGTCCTCGGCGTCTGCGTCTGGGACAAGCAGGAGGCATTCGATGGCTGGCAGACCAAACCCGAGGTGCCGACGACCTACCTGAAGGTATTCGACCCGGCCGGCCGTGCGCCCGGCAACATCGCCAAGGCCAAGTACAATGTCTCCGGCATCCCGACGTTCTACCTCATCGGCAAGGACGGGAAAATTCTGTTCTCCGGTGTCGGCGCCGGTCCTGACACCGAGGAAGCCTTGGACGAGGCCCTCAAGTCCGCCGGCTTCAAACTGTAAGTTCGGCCTGAATACCCGCCGCCGGGTTCGCGGGCCGGCCCGCGAACCCCTGCCGGCCGGAACCCCGGCTTAGTCGGTAATCTTCAGCAGGCGCCGGATCTCGGACTCGAGCTTCGGTCCGCGCGCCTCGGTCGAGACGATCCGGCCCTCCTGATCCAGCAGGAACATGGCCGGAATGGCGTTCACGCCATACGCGACGGCGTAGTCGTTTTTCCACCACTTGCCGTCAAAATACTGCGGCCAGGTCATTTGCCGCTTCGCGGCGAAATCGAGCATCTTCTGCTTCGCCGCCGCGAGCTTCCGCTCCTTCGCCGCAGCGTCGTCCTTCTGGGCAAAGGCGGGGTTCTCGAGCGTGATGCCGATCACCTCAAAGCCGCGGTCGTGGTACTTCTGGTAGTTCGCGACCACGTTCGGGATCTCCGCCACGCATGGCCCGCACCAGGTCGCCCAGAAATCGACGAGCACGACCTTGCCGCGCAGCTTGGCCAGATCCACCTCGCGCCCGTCGGCGGCGGTGAACTTCAGCGTGCCGATCTCGGCCGCCCGGCGCTTCGCCGCTTCGGCTGCCTTGACCTCCTCCGCCTTCTGGCGGTCCTCCGCGGCCTGCAGCGCCACCGCGACCTTCGGGTTCGTCTTCAGCTGCGCCACAAAGGCGTCCGCCGCCGCCGGCGCCTGTTCGCGCAATCCGCCAACATATTGCTCGACCACCGGCATCATGCGTTCGTCACCGAGGGTCGTGACGACGCGGTCCACGAGCGGCTGATACTGCGTGATGTCAAAGGCCTGCCCGGCCGCCCGCGCCTTGCCGCGAGCGTCCGCCAGCAACGCAAAGAACGCGCCTCCGCGCTGGCGCGGGCTCGCGTCGGGCGCCGCCGCCACCTCGCTCAGCAGCTTGGCCTGCTCGGCCTGGAAGGCGTCGAGCTTCGCCTGGTCCACGATCAAGTTTCTTTCGCCCGGCTGGGCGTCGAACGCGGGTTTGAAATCCTCGATGAACCATGGACGCGTGAAGCTCGACTGCACCAGCCCGTCGAACCGGCGCGGATCGTTCGGGTACTTCTGCGCGAACGCCCGCGCCGCCGCCGCGAACGCCCGCATCGTCTCGTCCTGAAACCTCCAGAAGGCACGATCCTTCCGGCTCAGCTCCTCCGGGGCCTTGCGCCGCCAGATCGTGAACACCGCGTCATAGTCGGCTTCGATTTGGCTCTTGGCTTCGACCGCCGGGACCGGGGTGGCGGCAGACGACTCGCTGGCACCGGTCGGTTTGGCGTCAGGCGCAGCTTGCGCGGTCAGGGCGAGCGCCGCCGACAGCAGGAGGAGGGACTTCTTCATAGGAAAACGGAGGACGGTTATGGGGGTGACGAGAGTGAAGCCAAAGGGAGGCGCCGGTGAAGGCGCCGTCGACCGCCACTTCGGCTGGCGCCGCATCGCGCAGCACCAGCCGACGCGATCAGAACTTTTTCGCCGCGCTCACGATGTAGCGTCGCAGCCGCGGATCGACGACGATCCGACCGTTCGCGGCATCGGCCATCGACGGCTCACGATTGAAGACGTTCACGATCGTCAACGACACCTTCATGCCCGACAGTCCGCGCACCCACCACTCCTGGGCTTCCTTGTGGAAGCGGGGATTGCCGCCGAAGTTGTAGGAGACCTGGGGATCCCAGGTGATGATGGACGGGTACGCCGTAGAGCTCAGCCCGTTGATGAAGTACTTGCCCTGCTGCGCGACCGAGACGCCGGCGCTCCAGGGACCGTTGGCCCAGAATGCCGAGTAACGCGCCCGTTTCGGCTGGTGGCCATAGGTGGAGGACGGGGTCGCCGCCGGGGTCGCCTTCGTGTAGATCACATTGGGATCGGAGAGCGCCGCGATGATCGAGATCTCGTTCGCGCCAAACATCCGATGGTAACGGACCTGGTAGTCCCACCCCTTGGTCCAGACCTTCGCGAGGTTGAGATTGCTGGCATCCCAGCCGGTGATCCGTCCCGCATACCCATGCGCAATGTCGTCGGCCGTGGGCGTGGCGCGTGAGATCCGCTCCGGGAAGTAGTTCAGCAGGTTCTGCAGGCTCGTGGAGCCGGAGCGGTCCGAGTACTCGAGGTCGTAGTAGTCGGCGGACACCGAGAAACCCTTGAACCAACGACCCGGGATATCGATCACGATGCCGGCATTCCGGGAGACGGAGTCCTCGGGTTTGAGCGTCGGATTGCCACCGCTCAGGTAGTCATACGTTCCGAGCACGGCTTCATTGCCGCGGAGCGGGTCGAACACCCGGCTCGTGCTCGTGAGTGTGGAGGTGAACTTTGAAACCGGCGCCTGCAGGTCGTACAGCCGGACCGGCTTGAACCCTTCCGAGCGCGAGCCGCGAACCGTCAGCCACTTCACCGGCTGGAACAGCGCGCGGTACGTCGGCGTGGTGACCGAGCCCGCATCGGAGTAATCCGTCGCGCGCACCGCTCCGCCGACCTCCAATCGATGCACCAGCGGGATGTGCTGGTCCTTGGAGAGGAGCGGCACCGTCACCTCCGCAAACGCTGCCTCCAGCCGGCGCGAGAATGGCTTCGTCAGGACGTACGTCGGCGTCACCGGACTTGGCTCGCGCCAGAATTTCACCTTCTCCTCGCCGGCTTCGACGCCCACCGCCGCCCGCAGGGCCCCCGCCCAACCATCCCAAACGGTGCCATCCGCCGTCGCGCTATATTGGTAAGTGTCGGTCGTGTCCTTGTGATCCGCCACCGGCATCAGCGCTGCGAGCACGCCCGCGGCGTTGGGATCGCGCCCGTTCAGACTGTCGTAGGCCAGGATCGGCTTGTTGGCCGAGTTCATGGCGGCGTTAAGCAGGCTGTAGTTGAACCCGGCGGCGATGGCGTCGTCGCTGACGACGTTGCGGGCCCAGCTCGCATTCACATCGTAACGCCAGGTTGAAAGAAAGTCGCCCTTCACTCCCAGAGTAACAGCCATGTTCTCCTGGGCTGACTCGGTCTGCGGCCGCGGGAGGTCCCAGAACACTTTGCTGAGGTAGGCGGTCGAGGAGAACGGGTTGCCCGGGTATCCGGCGGGAAGCGCCGTGGTGAGCGAGACGGGGCTGCCGATATAGCTGTTTTCGAAACGGCTCCAGCGCGCCTCGCCGTACACGCGCGCCCACGGCAGGAGGTCGTAATCATTTTTCCAGATCACGCTCTTCCGCGTGGCGGGATCGATGCTCATGGCATACTGCGCCGCATCGTAAATCGTCGCGCCGGTGGTCGTGTAGGCCGCGTTTGCCGCGGTGGTGCCATTCGAGCCGGTGGGGATACTGACCTTGTTGGTGGTCAGCCCCGGCAGGTTGGCCTGCCCGGGATAGAACGGATAACTGCTTGAACCCAGCGTGCCCGTGCCGGCGGCGCCGTTGTAGAGGAAGCTCGTGCTCGTGCTGCCCCAGATGCGGGTGTCGTAGGTCGCCGAGAACCAGCGGTCCTTCGCGGCCAACCCGTTCTGATTCTCGTACGAGAGCGTCAGGAACGTGCTCAGCTTCTTGGCGCGGAAGCCGGCGACCAGGCTAACCGTCGTCTGGCCGACGTCGCTGTCGAAGGTGTTGTCGTACACCACGCGCAGCTCGGCGCCCGTGTAGTTCTTCTTCAGCACGATGTTCACGACGCCCGCGATGGCCTCCGAGCCATAGACCGCGCCCGCGCCCTCCGGCAGCACGTCGATGCGCTCGATCGCCGAGATCGGGATGCCATCCACGCTGAAGTCCTCGCGGCCACCGGCACCGCCGGGCGCCTCCTGGCCGGTGTGCGGAATGCGGCGACCGTCGATCAGGACGAGCGTCGAGTTGCCGCCGATGCCGCGGAGGTTGAAGGAGGTACCCACCTGCTGCGCGCGCGAGGTGCCGCCGTTCATCAGGTTGTCATTGAAGCCGACCGCCGCGCCGAGCTGCGGAATCGCCCAGCGGATGTCCGCCAGCCGTTCGACGCCGCGGCGCTCAAGCTCGATCTGGTTGAGCGAAAAGACCGGCAGCGAGGTCACCTCCGCGCCCAGCGTGCGTATCCGGGAACCGGTGACCTCCACGGGCGCGAGCTTCGTCGGCGCCGTGGCGCTGATTTCGTCGGGTTCCTTCGGTACCGGCACCACGGCGGGAGCGGTCGGGGGACGATCAGGGGCGGGAACGGTCGGCTCGCTGGCGGCGCGAGTCACCGGGGCGACGAGCAGGGGAATCGTCGCGAAAAGCGCAGCCCGCAGGCGGCGCGAAGTCACGTTTTGCATAGGTGTGTGTGGCGGAAGCTGACCGGACGCTGTGGACACAAGGATTAAACACCAGTTTTCGGACCACCACCAATGGTCCGTAAGGTTGAAAGCGACCGCGGCGTGTCATGTTCACCTCGGTCCCAGGCATCTGCCCCCGCGCCACCCGGGAGGCGCCGCCCAGGGTGCCTAGCGGCTGCGGCGCAACAGGTAACTGCGCGGCCGTCCAGCCGACGGTGGCAGCTTCAGTGGCCAGCGACCAGCCTGCGTCGGGGCGCTGACGGGCTCCGGCCTTGCCCTGCCGCTGGCACGGCCTTGGCTTTGATGCCTGCGTACTCGACGCGCGGACGTCTCCACCAGCCATGCTGCTCACCCGCCAACCCGCTCTCGCCACCGCGCTGCTCGATGTGTGCGCGGCGGTGACGTATGAAGATTTTGCGGACGCCGCGGTGAAGTTCTGCCGCACGGCCGTGCCGCACACCGGCGGCGAGGTCTTCCTCAACTACCTCGATTTCGAGGTCGATACCGAGCAGGCCCTGATCGTGCGCAGCGATTTCCCCACGAAGCGCGGCCGCACCCCGGAGGAGCGCGCCTTCCGGCAGGAACACGCGCAGATCGTCGGCGCCTACTTCGAACGCCACCCCAACACCCAGGTGTACCGCGGCCAGAACCAGACGCTCCCGGCGCTTGCCGAGCTGGAAAAGACGATCTGGTTCCAGGAGGTGATGGTGCCCGAGGGGTGGCACGACTTCCTCGGCATGTCCTTCCGGACCGGCCCGATCGTGCACAGCTCGCTCTTCATCAACCGCGCCTTCAACCAGCCGACCTTCTCCCCGGACGAAGCCGCGCTCTTCGAGGAAGCCTACCCCTACTTTGCCTCGGCGCTGCAGCGCGTGCGGCTGCTCGAGAACTCCCGCGCCATTCGCACGGATCTCGAGACGTCGCTGCTCGATCTGCCGGTCGCCACCGTCCTGCTCAACTGGCAGCTGGGACTCGAGCACGCCAACCGCTATGCCGCCCGCATGTGCGCCGCCTGGGCCCACGGCCGGGGCGCGGCCCGGATGCTGAAAACACCCGCGCGCCTCGAGGTCCCCGAGGACCTGCGCACCGCCTGCCGGGAACTGCGCGAGAGCTGGAGCAGCCCGAAACCCGGCGCGATCCGCCTCCTGCGGCGAACGATTTCCCATCCGGCGCACCCGGAGCTGCAGGCCACGATCACGCTCCTGCGTCCGCACGCCCTCCGCCTTTCCGCGCCCACGTTTCTCATCCGCATCACCGAGGTCACGCACCTGAGTCCGGCCCACCAGGACCCCGGACCCAACACCACCGCGCTGCTGGCGCGCCTCAGCGGGGCGGAACGCGAGCTCGTGCCGCTCCTCCGCCGCGGCCTGGCCAACAAGGAAATTGCCACCGCGCTCGGGAAATCAGTCCCCACGATCAAGAAGCAGTTGCACTCCATCCTGGCGAAGGCCGGCGTCCCCAGCCGCGCCCGGCTGATCACGATCCTGCAGTAGCGCCAGCCGATGGCGACCGGCCGGCTAGGCTAGAGCAGGTAAGTCACATAGCCCGCGCCCATCAGCACGAGGAGCCCTGCTGCCGCGACCGCCATCCAGTTGGACCACACTCCAATCGTCGGCCCGCCCTCGCCTTCGTCTGCCGGCCGCGCCGGGGTCGCCGATTCCGCCGGTAGCGGCGTGAGGTCCTCCCCCGTCATCACATTGCGCTCCGAAAGCTCCGTGCACCGTTCCAGGTGTCGCCACGCCGCGCGCGCTTCCTCCCACGCCGCCCGGTGGCCCCGCGCCGCCGCCAGCCAGGTCTCGAGCTCCGCCCGCTCCGGCGGCGACAGCCCGCGATCCTCCTCGACCACCCACTCCGCGGCCGCATTGCGAATCTCGTCGGTGACGTCCCCCGGCGCCGCGGCGGCCTCGTCGGCAAACGACTCCATGCCGCGCCGCACGCCCGCGCAGGCCTGCGACACCACGGTCTCCTCGCTGCGGCCCAGCTCGCGCGCGATCTGGGTGAGCGTCAGGCCGTGGCGCATGCGCAACACCAGCACTTCGCGGCAACGTTTCGGCAGGTGGTGGATCGTCTCATCCAGCAGCTCCAGCTCGTGGTCCTCGCGCTTGGCAACCGCCGATGCGGAAGGACGGCCTTGTCCGTGGGAAACAGGCGTCATTGGGGTGATGGGGTGCCCGAACAGGTGCGCCAATCGCCGCCGGTTGTCGAACCGTTTTTCGGACGGTCCGCCGAACGCCGAACGTTTACTCCCTTTGGTCCATAGCCAGCAGCCGGATCCGCAGGCTAGGATGCCGCCATGTCCGCTTCGTCTGCCCCGGCCCATCCGCCGGTCTTCGACCTGATCGGCCACACCCCCCTCATGCCCCTGCGCTTCGCCGCCGAGGGCCTCACGGTGTGGGCCAAGGCCGAGTTCCTCAATCCCTCCGGTTCGATCAAGGACCGGCTCGCGCGCTGCCTCATCGAGGACGCCGAGGCGCGCGGGCTGCTGCGGCCGGATTCGATCATTCTCGAGTGCTCCAGCGGCAACACCGGGATCTCGCTCGCCATGGTCGGCGCCGCCAAGGGCTATCAGGTGCACATCGCGATGAGCGACACCGCGAGCATCGAGCGCCGCCACCTGATGCACCAGCTTGGCGCCGAGGTGCATCTCTTCAAGGCCACCAAGGGCTACGCCACCGGAATCAACCTCACCCTGGAGCTCGCCGCCCGCGAGCCCCGCTACTTTCTCCCGCGCCAGTTCGAAAACCCGATCAACGCCCGTGACCACGAGGAAGGCACCGCCGTCGAGATCCTGGAGCAAACGGGGGGACGCGTGGACGCGTTCGTCGCCGGGTACGGCACCGGCGGCACGCTCGTCGGCTGCGGCCGGGGTCTGCGCCGCCAATGCCCCAACGTCCGCGTCTTCGCCATGGAACCCGCCGAGGCCGCCATGCTCTCCGGCGAGTGCCCGTGCTGTCATCTCATCGAAGGCATCGCCGGCGGCTACGTGCCGCCACTGCTCGTCGGCGCCAACCTCGACGGCATCGTCAAGATCGCCAGCGGCGAGGCAGTGAGCATGGCGCGCCGGCTGAGCCGCGAATTCGGTCTGCTCGTCGGCACCTCGAGCGGTGGCAACGTCGCCGCCGCGCTCCGGCTCGCCCGCGAGCTGGGCCCGGACGCGCGCGTCGTAACCGTGCTCTGTGACCGCGCCGAGCGCTACTACTCGACGCCGTTGTTCGATCACTAAACCGCCGGCATCCGGAGGTTGCCACCACGCCCCGGAGCCCTGGCCGGCGGCGTTTCCCGGTGCGGGTTTGCCGCCGCGCCCCAAATCACCACGTTCTCCACTGCCATGCCGTCCGTTCGCCGTCTCCTCGGATTCTTCCTGCTCATCCTCGTCGCTTTTCTGCCCGCCCGCGGCGCCGAGCCTTCCCATGTGCAGGCAACGCTTGTCGCCGCGGAGGCGTCGATCCAGCCCGGCCGGCCGGTCACGGTCGCCCTGCGCCTGGTCCACGCCCCGCACTGGCACACCTATTGGATCAACCCCGGCACCGGCCTGCCCACGACGCTCACCTGGGACCTCCCGGCTGGCTGGGAGGCCGGCGACATCCAGTGGCCCACGCCCACGATCATCCGCGATCACACCGGCACGATCACGGGCAACGGTTACAGCGACGAGGTTCTCCTCCCCGTCACGCTCACGCCTCCCGCCAACCTCGCGCCCGGCACCAACGTTACCCTCCGCGCCAGCGCCGACTGGCTCATGTGCGCCGCCACCTGCGTGCCGGGCAATGCCGACGTCAGCGTCACGCTCCCAATCCGCACCGAGGCGCCCACACCCGACGCCACCTGGGGCGCACGGGTGCAGCGCGCTCGCGACACGCTGCCGCGGACCGATCCGGCCTGGGCCACCACCGCGACGCGTCAGGGGAAAACCATTACGCTGACCGTGCGGCCGGCGGCCGCCAGCGCGCCGGTTCCCGCCAAGCTTTGGTTCTTCGCGGACGACGGGCTCGTTGCCTACGACCAGCCGCAGCCGGCCGAGGTCCGCGGGGGCGCGACCACGCTTACGCTTGCCCTCTCACCTGATGGGCCGAAGGACGCGACGCACCTGCGCGGCGTGCTCGCCGCCGATCCGGGCTGGCGCCCCGAGGGCGCGCTGCCGGGACTGCGCGTTGACGCTCCTCTCTCGGACGCGCCCATCGCGACCGCCACCCCGGCGGGAGCCACCAACACCAACGCGGCGGCCCCGGGCACCAGTGCCGCAGGCTCCGCCGCGACCGGCGGCCTCGCCGGCACCCTCCTGCTGGCCTTCGTAGGCGGGCTCATCCTCAACCTCATGCCCTGCGTCTTCCCCGTGCTGGGCATCAAGATCCTGGGCTTCGTGAATCAGGCGGGACACGAACGGCGGCGGGTTGCGCTGCACGGGCTGACGTTTGCGCTCGGTGTGCTCCTTTCCTTCTGGACGCTGGCGGGACTGCTCGCGGTGCTGCGCGCCGGCGGCGACCAACTCGGCTGGGGCTTCCAGTTGCAGTCGCCTGCGTTCGTTTACGCGCTGGCGGTGCTGATGCTGGTGTTCGGCCTGAACATGAGCGGGGTCTTTGAGTTCGGCCTCAGCGCGACGTCCGTCGGCTCCGACCTGCAAATGAAGTCGGGTTACAGCGGCTCGTTCTTCAGCGGTGTGCTGGCGACCGTTGTGGCGACGCCGTGCAGCGCGCCGTTCCTCGCTCCCGCGCTCGGGGCCGCACTCGCGGTTTCCACGGTCGAATCGTTCGTGATCTTCACCGCAATCGCCCTCGGCCTCGCGCTGCCATACCTCCTGCTTTCGATCTTCCCGCAGGCGGTGAAGGCACTCCCGCGGCCCGGGGCATGGATGGAAACGTTCAAGCAGTTCATGGCGTTTCCGCTGTATGCGACCGCCGGCTACCTGGCGTGGGTGCTCGCCGGACAGCTCAGCGAGGAACGTTTCCTCAGCGCGCTCTTCAGCTTCGTCCTTGTGGCGCTCGCCGTCTGGATGTACGGCCGCTGGCGCACCCCCGGCGCCTCCGCCGGCCGCGCGCGCTTCGGCCTCGCGTCGCTCATCGTTGTTGGCGCGCTTGGTCTCTGGCTCGGCTGGCCGCGCAGCGTCGCCGCGCCGTCCGCCACGTCCACGCAGGCGCCGGAAGTCACCTGGGAACCGTGGAGCCCGGACGCCGTGGCACGGCTGCGCGCCGAGGGCCGGATCGTCTACGTCGACTTCACGGCGCGCTGGTGCGCCACCTGCCAGGCGAACAAGCGCCTCGTGTTCCACAGCGACGACGTGCTTCGCGCTTTCGCCGACCGGAAGATCGCGACCCTGCGCGGTGACTGGACCAACCGCGACCCGCGGATCACCACGGAGCTCGCGAAATACGGCCGCTCCGCCGTCCCGTTCAACGTGATCTGGCTGCCGGGCCGCGCCGACCCCGTCATCCTCCCCGAGCTCCTCACCCCCGCCATCGTGCTCAACGCGCTCCCGCGCGCGGAGTCCGTCGGCGGCAATGCCGCCCCGTCAGCCTGAGCGAACGGCTGAGGGAGCAAACGAGGCGTGGGCGGGCACCATCCTGGTGCCCGAGTATCCGGACATTATCCGCGAGTATCTGGACATTATCCCACTACTCGCTGTCCATTAGGTAGTAATAATTGCAGCCATCGTCCCCTCCTAGTCCCGGCATTCGCGACCGCGAACGCTGAAGTGGCCCAGCGAAGCGCGCAGCAGCCGAGGGCAAGCGTGCTTGAATGGAGGACGCCTGAAGCGTTGGGAAAACAAAGAGGACCGGCGCCGGCGGGCGCGCGGTCCTCGTTCACTGCTTCAGTGCCCCATCTTCGCTGGGGCCCCTTCACTCCGAGCTCACTGCGCGATCTCGTACACCTCGATCATCGCCGCGCCCGTGCCACCATCGGCCGAGCTCAGCATCGCGGTATAGGTGCCGGGTGCGAGGGTCACGATCACCGCGGCATCGCAGCTCCCCGCCCGCAGCGGGTAGGCGTAGACCTCGGTGCCCGCGGCGGTGATCTGCGTGGCGGTAGCGGCCACCTGCGCCGCGCTCAGCGTCACCGGCGTGCCCCAGTTGTCATTGCGGGCGATCACCCCGCCGCTGGCGTAAACCGCGAGCATGGGATTGGGGAGCACCCCGCTCACGCCAAGGTCGGCCAGTCCCGGGCCAATGCCGCGAATCAGGATGCGCTTGGGCGAGTTGCCGGTGATCACGAAGCCGCCGATCAGGACGCCGTCGCCTGAGGTCAGGCGGCCGCGCGAGGAGATGTTCACCAGCCGCTGGTAATCCGCCTGCGGGTTCTCGCTGGCATCGTAGATTTCCGCCAGCGCCACGCCGCCCGCCGCCGCGGCCCCCTGGCCCGGCACCACGTGCATCGTGTACAGGCCGGGCGAAAGCGTCACCAGCAGCGCGGACTCGCGGTCGTCAGGCGAGAGGCCAAACGCGCCGAGCCGCGCGAAGGTTTCCGCCAGGCGGGCATCGCTCTTCCACCCACTGACCGCCTGCAGGAGCTGGCCGCTTTGGTCATAGAGTTTCAGGTCCGTCGCGGAGATCGCGTCGGCCACGCCGAGGCGCGCGAGCGTCGGCCCCGCCGCGCGCAGGAGCATCGTCTTGGGCTGGGAACCAGCCACCACGAAACCCGTGATGAGTTCCGCCACGCCTGCCTGCACGCGCGACCGCGTCGACAGGTTAACCAGCCGGTCCGTCCGGACCGCCGTACCGGCCAACCCGGCAAATGACTCCGGCACCCCACCCGAAGTGGTCAGCGTGCCGGTCACAACCGTCGTCGGCGCATCCACCTTGGCCTCGACCTTCGTCGCATTGCCCAGATCGACGGCGATGACGCCATCCGCCGACGCCGTGCCGACGTTGCCGGCAACGCACGTGGGCGTGATCGCAAGGACGTAGGCTTCGTTCTGCGTGCCCACGATCGAGTAAATCGCGCCCGCCGCCGAATCCAGCGTCGCCGATTGATAATAGCCGGCGATCGGTGCCGTCGGTCCCGCCGGTGCCACCAGCACGGCGCTAAACGTCAGCCCGAGATCGTCGATGGTCCCGGTCAAAACTGAGCCGGAAAGCTGGCCCCGGAAGGTTCGCGTCGTGGCCGCCGCGGCGCCCATGACCGGATCGGCCGCGCCGTCCTCGGACTCCGGCAGCGACAGGCCCTTCGTGATTTCAAGGAAGCGTTCGGCCGACGCACTGACCGAGTTCGTGCCAAACGGAACCGTGTTCACCGTCGCCGTCCACGTGCCATCGGCCGTCGGCGTAAAGGAGACGACAAACGCCTCCCCACTGCCCGGCAACGTGCCGATCATCGTGCCCGAATGGCCATCGGCGTTCACACTGGCCGCAAAGCCAGTGTCTCCGACGCGCCCGAAATAAACCAGCGGGCCGACTGCGGTGACCGTGAACGTGCGCACCACGTCTGGCGCCGGGTTCCAGGTGTCGTTGCCCGCCTGGGAAGCGCGCACCACGACGATGCCGGAGCCGCCCGACAGCGTGACCTGATTGCCGGAGAGCAGCGCCGGGCCGCTCACGAGGGTAAAGGTCACCGGCAGGCCCGACGTGGCGGTCGCCGCGAGCGCAAACGGTGCGTCGGTCGACGAGTGGTTCGCCGGGGCGGCGAACGTGATCGTCTGGTCCTGCTTGGGCGCCGCCGTGACCGTCAACTCCGCCGAGGCGGGCTCGATGTTGTCGTTGCCCGCCTGGGTGGCGCGAATCCGGACCGCGCCGCCACCGGTCACGGTCAGACTACCGTTGCTGATCGTAGCCGAGCCGGAAACCACCGTGTAGGTGACCGGCAGGCCACTGCTGGCGGTCGCCGCCAGCGCCACCGGCTCGCCCAGGCGAACCGTCGGCGCCGGGAAGCTGATCGTCTGCGCCTGCCGGGCGATCACGAGCCGCGAGGTCACACTGCCCACGTAATTTGCCTCCGTCACCGTGCCGACCACCACATAGGTGCCCGCGTTGGTGGGCGCCGTCGTGGAGCCCGCATAGGTAATGCGCACCGAAAGATTCGGGGGACTCGTTACGGCCTGCGTGACCTTCGGGGTCCCGTCGTACACGAAGTCCAGCGGCCCCACGGACACGGCCACGGGCGCCTGCGTCACGGTCAGCGTACCGCTCGTGTAGATGAAGCTGTAATTGGCCGCAACGCCACCGGCCGGAACGATCGGATAGGTGCCCACGGCGCTGGCCGCGGTCGCAGCCGTGCTCGCCGTCGGCGCAGTCGTCAGCGCCGCTACCGTCTGGCCCAGCACGAAGCCGCTGTAGGAAACCGTCAGCGCGGGATTGGCCTGGCCGTAGGCCCGCGAGGCATTCGCCGCCGTCACGGTGAGAGGCGCCTTCGCAACCGTAAGCGTCGCAGTGGTCGTCGCCGGCAGGTAGGTATCTGAGTCAGTCGGGGTGAACGTGACGCTCAACGTGTGCGTGCCAACCCCGAGCTGGGTGCCAGCCGCGGGCGTGTAGGCATACGTGCCGGTAATTCCGGCGGACGCGTTGAGCTGCGCCGCCCCGAGGGGGGTGCCGTAGTTGAGCGTGGCGGGAGTCCAGGCAATCGGAGGTTGAACGGTAAGAACGCCCGCGGCCGACATCACCGGGCCAGAGGGATTCGTCACGACACACCGATACTCGCCAGCGTCGGCCGCCGCGACCGCCGCGATCGTGTAGGTCGTGTCGGTCGCACCCGAGATTGCCACCTCGTCCTTGACCCACTGATACGACAGCGGCCCGGCGCCGGTGGCCGCGATGCTGAAGGACACCGGCTGCCCCACCATGCGCACGCGGGAGACCGGCAGCTCGGTGAACGTCGCCGCCGCCACGGGGGCGCCCACCGTGATGCTGATCGTGGCCAGGTTGGAGTACGCCATGCCGTCGAAGGCCTTGAAGGTGATCGTATCCGTGCCGGAGAAGGAGGTGAGCGGCGTGTAGGTGTACGCGCCAGAGGAGGAATCGGGCATGCTGAGCCGGCCGTTGCGGGGCTGGCTCACGATGAAATAGATGAGCGGGTCGCCTTCGGCGTCGGTCGCAGTGAGCGTGCCGTTGTACGCCGTGTTCTGGTCGGTGGTGAACGACGCGCTCGCCGCCACCGGGCTTTGGTTTGGCTTGTTCGTGAAGCTCGCCACTTGCGAGACCATCGTCGACGTGCCGGCGATCGAGACCACCTGCCAGTAGTAGACGCCGTTCGGGGTGAGTCCGGTAAGCGTGTGCGTCCGGCCGGCCACATTCGCCGCGTCCACGGTGTACTCCGTCAAGCCGGCCATCGTGGCATCACTGGATACGCGCACGCGGTAGCCCGTCGGCGTCTGCCCGAGCGAACTTAAGTCCCAGGACAGGATGACCTGGCCCGCATCCGGATTGGCGGAAAGCGTCACCGGCGTCTTCGGCGAGTCGGTGTAGGCGAGATAGTAGGTCGGGATGCTCGAGGCATTCGCGACCGTCACCGTCTGCGTGGTCGCGTTGTAGGGCGCGAGGCCGACGCCCGTGGGCGTGTAGGTCAGCTGGAGCGCCTCGGTGGCCACCGGGGAGTTCAAGCTGAACTGGGTCGTGTAGGCGGTGCCCACCAGGCCGATGGTGGCCGAGGTCCCATAGCGGCGCTGGGCGCTCGCCCCGAGCATATTGCGGTAGAAGATCTCAATCTTTCCCGTCTCCTCGTGCAGCACGATGTTGAACGTGCCGACCTCGTAGGGCTCGTTGTAGCTGTAGAGATTCGTCCACTGGAGAATGCAGCGGCGGTTGGGCGCCTCACCCGTCGTGGTGTAGAGCACCTTGGTGACGCCGTTCGTGATCCAGAGGTCATCCCAGAGCGCATACACGCCCAAGTTGCCCGTACGGTCGGTGAGGGCGGTGTTCGAAAACGCCCCATCTGCCCCGGCAAAGTAGAGGACGCCATTGGTTGAGACGTAGAACTGGGTGTAGTCGACGCCACAGTACTTGAACGTGAACCCGATGTTGAACGGACCGGAGAAAGCGTCGTCCGCGTTTCCGAACGTCACCAGGTTCGGCGTGATCAGGACCGTCTCACTTGCCTTCGCCGAGGGCGACGGGCTCAGGAATGCCAGGACACACAGCAGGAGAGTGGCGGCTCGGGCCGTCAGGTTGGGAATGCGCATGATGGGGGAAATGGCGCGCCACCCGCGCCCAGGCACGGACAACAGCGTCCGTCTCGGGGTCCAGCGATGGAACTCCGGCGGGATGGTTCTGGGGCGACGCGTCAGAAGGGTGGAATCGGCACCACCGGCTTGGCGATTGAATCCGCCAAGGCTGCGGTTACTACGCAGGTCGAGCATAGCGTTCGTTACGGTATTTTATACTTTGATACGCCAATGGCCGCTGGCGCGAGTGGCTGGCGTTTGGCGGTCAACCCGCGCGCCCGGTGGTTGCCATTGCCGTCGGTGCGGAAACCGTCTCCGCTCGGCGCGCCCCTTTCCCCATGAAGTTGCATCTCCTCGCCCCCGCGCTGCTGCTGAGCGCTTGCGTCTCCGCCGCGGCGCCGACCGCTCCTGCGCCAACGCCCAGCCCCGCCGCGCCGTTCGCCCGTCTCGCCGACGGCATCGTCGCGCCGGTTCCCGCCGGCTGGTTGCGACTCCAGGTCCGCGGGGACACGATCGTCCGCATCGCGGTGGCGGCCGACCGGGCGTTCTTCGACCGCGAGAGCCTGATCGTCACCTCCGACCGGCTCGCCTCCGTGCCGGCATGGACGGCGGACGCCACGGACGCGACACTCACCCTCCGGACCGCCCGGCTGCAGGTACGGGTCGACCGCGCCAGCGGCGCCGTCGGCTTCCTGACTGCGGCGGGCGAGCCGATCCTTGCGGAGCGCACCGGTGGTCGGAAAATCGAGCGGGCAATCGTCCAGGGTGAAACGACCGCCCATGTGCAGCAGCAATGGGAGGCGGTCGGCGACGAAACCCTGCATGGCCTCGGCCAGCACCAGCTTGGCGTCGTCGACATCCGCGACACCGATCTCGAACTCTGGCAGCACAACGGCACCGTCGCCGTGCCATTCCTGGTCTCCAGCCGCGGCTATGGCCTCCTCTGGGACAACCCCTCGTACACCCGCTTCGGCGACCTGCGGCCATTTGCCCCCTTGCCGGCGAAGGCCTTGAAGGACCTCGACGGTCAGCCCGGCGCGCTCACCGTCACCTACTTCGGTGACGGCCGGTTCCAGCAACCGCTGTTTCGCCATCGCGCGGACGACATAGCCATCTCGCTGCCCAAAGGGCCCAGCCAGCCGAACACCGCGGTCCATCCCGGGCTGCCACCCAAGGGCACGATTGGCGTGCGCTGGGAAGGCACGTTCGACGTCGCGGTGGCAGGCGCGCACACCTTCCAGACCTACTCCAACAACGGAGCCGCGGTCTGGATCGACGACCAGCTCGTGATCCAGAACTGGTGGCACGACTGGCTGCCGTATCCGAAGCAGGCGCGGGTCGCCCTGACCGCCGGCACCCACCGGATTCGCGTCGAATGGACCCGCGACCATTCGGGCAACGAGATGAATTTGCGCTGGAAGACGCCCGCCGCGGACCGGCCGATCACGCTCTGGTCCGAGGTGGGCGACGGCATCGACTACACCTTCGTCTACGGCCCGCAGCTCGACCAGGTGATCGCCGGCTATCGCGCCTTGACCGGCCGCGCCTCGCTCCTGCCGGTCTGGACGCTCGGGCTGTGGCAATCGAAGCAGCGCTACGAGACGGCCCAGCAAAGCCTCGACGTGCTGGCCGAGTTCCGCCGCCGCGGTATCGCGATCGATAACATCGTGCAGGACTGGTTCTACTGGAAGGAGGCCGAATGGGGCTCCCACGCCTTCGATCCCGCGCGCTTTCCCGATCCGCAGGCCTGGATCGACGCCATTCACGACCAGTACCACGCCCGGCTCATGATCTCCGTCTGGGGCAAGTTCTACCCCGGCACGGCGCACTTCGACGCGCTGCACCGGCGCGGCTTCCTCTACCCACCACTGCTCTGGGAAGGCGTGAAGGACTGGGTCGGGTATCCTTATACCGACTACGACGCCTTCAATCCCGAGGCGCGAGAGCTGTTCTGGAGCCAGGTGCACGACAGCCTGTTCACCAAGAAGGTGGACGCCTGGTGGATGGATGCCACGGAGCCGGATATTTCCTCCCCGCCCGACCTCACCCAGCAAAAGCTGCGCATGAATCCGACCGCGCTCGGCACCGGCGCGCGCGTGCTGAACGCCTACGCGCTGATGAACAGCCGGGCGGTGTACGAAGGCCAGCGCGCCGCCGCGCCCGACCAACGCGTGTTCATCCTCACTCGCTCGGGTTTCGCCGGTCTCCAACGCTACGCCAGCGCCACCTGGTCGGGCGACATCTCGAGCACTTGGGACAGCATGCGCCGCCAGATTGCCGCGGGGCTCGGTTACTCGATGTCCGGCATTCCCTATTGGAGCATGGACATCGGCGGATTCACCGCCCCGCCGCGCTTCCTCGGCAAGAAGCTGACGGCGGAGGCTCGCGACGAGTGGTGCGAGCTCAATGCCCGCTGGTTCCAGTTCGGCGCGTTCGTCCCGCTGGTTCGCCTCCACGGCGAATCACAACCCCGCGAGCCGTGGGCCTTCGGCGGTGACACGCACCCGGTGTACCAGACGATCACCACCTTCAACCGGCTGCGCTACCAGCTCCTGCCCTACATCTATGCCGTCGCCGGCGCCGTCACCCACGACGACGCCACCTTCATGCGGCCGTTGGTGATGGACTTCCCCAACGACGCCATCGCCGCGCGTGACTCCACGCAGTACTTGTTCGGGCCCGCGTTCCTCGTGGCGCCCGTGACCGAGTACAAGGCCCGCGAGCGCAGCGTGTACCTGCCGCAGGCGGCCGGCGGCTGGTACAACTTCTGGACCGGCGCGCATCACGCCAAAGCCGGCACGGAAACCGTCGCGGCACCCTACGAGCAGATGCCGCTCTTTGTGCGCGCGGGCTCAATCGTGCCGTTCGGACCGGATCGCCAGTACACCACGGAAAAGCCGGCGGATCCGATCACCCTCCGCATCTACGCCGGCGCCGACGGCCTCTTCAGCCTCTATGAGGACGACGGGCTGAGCTACGGCTACGAGCGCGGCGAGTTCGCCCGCATCCCGCTGGCGTGGAATGACGCCAAGAAGACGCTGACCATCGGCGCGCGCGCGGGCCGCTTCCCCGGCATGCTCGAGCAACGCACCTTCCAGATCGTGCTCGTGTCCGCGTCGCGCGGCACGCCCTTCGAGTTCATGCCCAAGATCCTGCAAACGGTGACGTACCGCGGTGAGCCGCTGCACGTCGTCCTGCCGTAAGCCCTGCAACGCCTGCCGGGTGGCCCCGCACCGCCCGGCCCGCGTCGAACGTTCAGGACTTCGCGGGCGCGGCCACGGGCGTGTGCTGCTCGGCCGCAATTCTGGAAGCAGGAGCGGGAGCCGCGGGCCGCGCCGGCGCCGGCGCCGGCGGCGTTGTCTTCGCTAGGGCAGGTTTCTTCGGCTCTGGCTTCGGCGCATCCCAATAGGCCACGCGCCCGCGCTCGAAGATGATGTAGCCACAGCGATCGTAGGTCCACATGGCGTTCCCACCGCGGGCCTCGTTCTGCAGCAACGGCACCCCCGCGCAGCGCCATGCGGAATCGCGATCCATGCCCGCACGCAACTCGCACCAATCCGCGCGCGCCCACGGCGCGGCGAGCAGGAGAAAAGTCAGGAGAGCGAAGCGTTGCATCAGGGGCGGTATCGGCACGAGCGGCAGGCCGGTCAATGGACTCGGCCCCAACCGCCGATTTGTGATCGGTTTTTGACGCACGTCTGGGCCGCATGGTCCCGGTGGCTGAGGGACTAACCCCAGTCGGGGCAGGCGGCGGCGGCACGCCGCGCGGGGAGTCGACGGGCACAGTGGTCTCCTTTTGGCACCACTGGTCGGGCATTCCTTCGCCAGCCGCAGCGGGTACTCCGGCTGATGCCTCACGCGCGCTGCTTCGGCGTCCGCCCTCCCTCCCGCCTCCCCATCGCCTCCCCAACGCAAAGCCCTGCCATGAATGCTATCAGAAACCTTGCCTGCACCCTCGCGTTCGCCCTCGGCGTCGTTCCTGCAGCCCACGCCCAGTCCATTTCACCGGCCTCCACCACGGATGCCCCCGCCAAGGACGAGACCATCCAGCTCTCGGTCTTCGAGGTAACCTCGTCAAAGGACGTCGGCTACCTTTCCACCAATGCCGCCGAGGTCACCCGCATGAACACCGCAATCGAGGATATCCCGATGAACGTCACGGTGTTCAACCAACAGTTCATTGAGGACCTGCTCGCGACCGACTCCTCCGACCTGCTCGCGTACGATTCGTCGTCCATGAAAACGACGGAGAACGATGGCTTTATGGCGCGCGGGTCCGCCAGCGTGGGGACCAATTTCTTGAACGGATTCGCCCAGACGAGCGGCTTCGGCTCGCAGCCGCTCGCCAACATCGAGCGGGTCGAGGTAATCCGCGGCCCGGCCGCGATCCTCTACGGCGCTGGCGGGTATGGCGGAACCTATAACCGCATCACGAAGCAGCCGCAGCCGCGCTGGTTCACCAGCGCGCGCGTGGTGGCCAGCGACCACAGCTCGTACCGCGGCGAGGTCGATTACAACCAGCCCCTCCCCGTCTTCGGCGGCAAGACCCTCCTCTTCCGCGCGAACGGCATCTACGATCGCGGCTACACGTGGTTCGGCCAGCGCCGCCAGGAGGACGGCCTCGCCCTCTCCCTCGCCTGGCAGATCGCCAAGCCGACGAAGCTCATCATCGACTACTTCTACAATTGGAAGGAGAGCCAGGCCAGCTGGGAGACCCCCGTCCACAACGGCGACCCCTACGGCATCGTCACGGGCGACGGCACCTACCACAAGTTCCCCCGCAAGATCGCCTGGATCAGTCCGGATGACTACCGGCGCAACCTGCGACGCGTCTATTCCACCGACTTCCGTCACGCGTTCTCCGATTCGCTGCAGTTCCGGTCCCAGTTCCAGTTCGAGAACCGAGCCCAGAACAACGTCGAAACCCAGGCGCTCTCCGATGGCCTCGTGATCCTGAAGGACGCGGCGCTGATGCCGCGCCAATGGCGTTCACGGCCGCAGAACACGGACAACTATCGCTTGCGCAACGAACTCGTCTGGCAAGCCCGCACCGGCCCCCTGAATCATCGGCTCCTCCTCGGTCAGGGCTGGATCCAAGTCTACGACACCAACACCATCATGCGGTCCAGCCAGAACTACGGCGGCCTCACCGGCGCCAAGCTCGCGGGCGACGGCCGCATCGCGGATGCCTCGGCCTCGGCAAAGTACTTCACCTACCCGAACCTCAGCTACGCCGAGTTCCTCGCCAACCCCAGGCTCGCCGGCTTCAACCCGAACCTGCTGCTCCCCATCAACCTGCTGGATCGCGGCCTTGAGACCCCCACCCCCGCCGTCGACGCGCGCTCGCCGCTCTACCTCGACACCTCCACCAGAACCTACACCTCCAACCAGGATCTCTACGCCAACGACGTGTTTTCGTTCTGGCACGACCGCTTCTACGTCATGGCGGGCGTGCGGCAGTCGCACTACGCCCGCAAGACGATCGCCTTCGCCAGCGGCACCTTCCCCAACAAGGTCCTGCTCGAGAGCAAGCCCACCACTTACCAAACCGCTGACGCTACCACGCACAGCGTCGGCGTGGTGTGGCACGCCAATGCCGCCAAGACCCTCTCGCTCTACGCCAACCTCAACAGCTCCTTCTCGCCGGTGTACACCCTCCAGCCCGACGGCTCTGAACTGAAACCCGAGGAAGGAAACCAGAAGGAGGTTGGCGCCCGCTTTAGTCTCCTCCGCGGCCGTATCTCCGGCCTGGTGACATGGTTCGACATCATGCAGGACAACGTCGCCCAGAAGGACACCACCCCCGGGCGCACCGACTATTACGTCCAGGTCAGCGGCCAGCACAGCAGCGGCACAGAGGTGAGTGTCAACGGCCGCATCACCGACGACTGGCTCGTCATCGGCGGCTTTTCCGACACCGATGCCCGCAATGAGCTTACCGGCGTGGCCAAGGATCTCTCCCCGCGCTTTCGCTTCACCTTGTTCAACAAGTACAACTTCAGCCGCGGCAAACTGAAGGGCCTGGGCCTCAGCCTGGGCACCATCTACACCGGCGAACGCGACCTCACCAACGCCACCATCCACAACGAACCGAATTGGGGCCCCCTCCCCGACTACTGGCGCGTGGACACCATCGTCAGCTACAAGCGCAAGGCCCGCCGGTGCACGTACAACCTGTCATTCAAGGTCACCAACCTGTTCGACAATCGGGACATCTATTACGTCGGCTCCTGGTATCGCTACACCATCGACGCCGGCCGGGTCTGGCAGGCCGTCGCTGGCATTCGCTTCTAGCGCCAAATCAAGGCCGAACGGCGGGCGCCGAACGGTTGACTCAGCGCTGCGGCGAAATCCACCGTGCGCCGCCGAGCCGGCGAACGATTTCCGCACGTCCCGGCATTTGACGACCCGCCGCGCAGGCGCACGATGCCGGCGTGCTCTCCGACGCCTTCGCCGGCCTGCAAAAGCTGATGCTGCCAGACAAATGGCAGGCGTTGGCGTTGGCGGGATTGCGCGCCGGACGCGACGTGATCGTCGACGCACCGACCGGAGCCGGGAAAACCTACGTCTTTGAGCGCTGGGCCGAGCAGACGAGTTTCGCGCGGCGCGCGCTCTACACCGTGCCCACGCGCGCACTCGCCAACGACAAGTACGCCGAGTGGCGCACCCGCGGCTGGCACGTGGGCATCACGACCGGCGATCTCTGCGTCGATCCCGACGCCCCCGTGGTCGTTGCCACGCTCGAAGCCGTGCAGGGTCTGGTGGTTGACGATGCCGCGTGGCGGCGCGAACCCGACGCCGCGGCCTCACCCGCAGCGGAAGCCCGCCGCGGCGCCGCCCCGCGCGCGGCCAGCTTCTCGCTGCTCGTCGTGGACGAGTACCACTGGCTCGCCGATGCGCACCGCGGCAATCACTACGAAGGCGTGCTGCTCGCGGCCCCGCGACGCCTGCAGCTCCTCCTGCTCTCCGGCGCTGTCGCCAACCCGCACGACGTGGCCGCGTGGCTGCGGCGGCTCGGCCGCGATGCCGAGGTGATCGAGCATCACATCCGCCCGGTGCAGCTCGAGGAGGTCGAAGTCGATGAACTCATCCACGGGCTCCCACGCTGCATCGAGGGTTTCTGGTCGAAGCGCGTCGCCGGCGCCCTGCGCGAGGGCATGGGCCCCGTGCTCGTGTTTGCGCCGCACCGGCGCGATGCCGAGCGGCTGGCCCGGCAGTTCGCCCGCGAGCTCCCGCTCCCGGACCCGCTGACGCTCACGCCGGAACAGGAGCAGATGTGTGGCCCGGCCCTCGCGAAGCTCCTGCGCAACCGCGTGGCCTACCACCACAGCGGGCTCAGCTACGCCCAGCGCGCCGGGGTCATCGAGCCGCTGGCGAAGGCGGGGCAGCTCCGCGCCGTCGTCGCCACGCTCGGGCTCAGCGCCGGCATCAACTTTTCGCTGCGCTCCGTGCTGATCACCGCGAGCAGTTTCCGCCACGACCAGCTCGACCGGGAAATCGCGCCGCACGACCTCCTGCAGATGATCGGCCGCGCGGGTCGGCGCGGACTCGACGACGTGGGCTACGTGCTCGTGAGCAGCAGCAGCCTGCGCATGCGCCGGGCCGAACCCCTGCGCCTCAAGCGCGCCGCCCCGCTGCCCTGGGCGTTCTTCCTGCGGCAACTGCGCGCCGGCCGCGACGCCCTGGAGCTCGCCGGCACTGAGTCCGGCCGCTTTTTCAGCGAGGAACACGTCGCGCTCGGATCCGAACAGACCGCGCAGCTCGACCCCACCGCCCTGCCTTGCGGGGAGCACACCGACACCGGCCGCGCCCGGCTCGTCCGGCGCGAGCGTCATCCGTTCCCCGGCTGCCAGGGGTGCCGCCACCGCGCCGAGTGCCTCGGCTTCTCGCCGCAGCCCACCCTCCTCTGGCAATGGCAGCGCACCGGCGTGCTCGACCGCCAGCTGCGGCTCACCGCGCGCGGCGAGATCGTGTCCTGCTTCCTGGGTCCCGAAGGCCTTGCGCTTTCCGCCGCGCTCGAGGATCGCCGGTACCCCGTCGACGACCTGCTGTTCGACGCCGCCAACCTGTTCGCCGGCGACCGCTTTTCGGGCACCAACCCGCGGCGTCTCGGCCGGCTCGCCGCCGCGTGCAATTTCGCCTACCGGCGGCTCACCATCGAGGGCTGGCTCCAGGAGGGCCTGCCACCGCAGTACGGTTCCGGCGGTAGCGAAGCCGTGCGCGCCCTGATCGCCGACGGCGCCCGCGCCCGCGAGGTCATCGCGGAGGTTGAGACCGCCGGTCGCGGCGACATCGACCGCCTCCTCACCGAGTGGCGTAGCCTGCTGCGGCAGGTCGCCCATGCCGGCCCGCTCATCGGTCCCGCCTCCGGCTGGCGCGACCGCGACCTTTTCCTCGCCGAGCGTTGGGATACCTTCCGCGCTCTCGCTCGTGACTGGCTGCGCGAGGTCCGCCGCGACACGCTGCCCGATCTCCCCCGACTCACGCCCGACCAATTACGGCCGGTCAACCACAGCGTCCTGCGCCCCGCCCGCCGGCTCCCGCCCACCCCGCTCTCTTCGGCGCCCCGGGCCAACGCGGCCCGGTAACGCTAGCGCCATCGTCGCTCGAAACCGGACAGCAGCCCGCGCGGCCCGCCGGCACACCGTGGCCCCGGCGGGTTTGCCGTTGCCCGCGGGCGCCCGGCTGCCACCACTTGGCCCTTCATCTCCGTGAACGCCGCTCATTCACGTTCCGTCCTGCTGCTCGTCGCCGCCGCCCTGTGCTGGAGCCTCGGCGGGTTGCTGATCAAGGCCGTCACCTGGTCTCCCCTCGCCGTCGCCGGCGCGCGCGGCCTGATCGCCGGCGTGTTCCTGCTGGCGACGAATCGCGCGCTGCGGTTTCACTTCTCCCGCGACCAGGTCATCGGCGCCATCGCCTACGCCGCCTGCACCGTCACGTTCTGCACCGCCACGAAGCTCACCACCGCGGCCAACGCCATCCTGCTCCAGTACACCGCCCCGGTGTGGGTCGCCCTGCTTGGCGCCTGGTTTCTCGGCGAGCGCGCCTCGCGCGCCGACTGGATCACGATCGGCACCGTGCTCTTCGGCATGGCCCTGTTCTTCGCCGATGCCCTCGAACTCACGCACGTCCTCGGCAACGTCATCGCCGTGATCAGCGGCGTCTGCTTCGCCGCGATGACCGTCGCCCTGCGGCGCCAGAAGAACACCTCCGCCGTCGAATCGATCATCCTCGGCAACTTCCTCGCGTTCGCCGTCGGCCTCTGGTGGATCGTCCAATCTCCCGCCCTGCCGGGCATCGGCTGGGGCGCGCTGCTGACGCTCGGCGTCGTCCAGTTGGGCGTGTCGTACTGGCTGTACGCCCGCGCCATCCGGCATGTCACCGCCCTCGAGGCCGTGCTCATCCCGGTGATCGAGCCGATCCTCAACCCCATCTGGGTCCTCCTCTGGAGCGGGGAACGGCCATCCCCGTTCGCGCTGGTGGGCGGCGCCGTGGTCCTGACCGCGGTCACGGCCCGCGCCGTCCTCTCCGTCCGCGCCGCCCGCGCCAGCGGTGCGGCGGCCTGAGGGCCGTTTGCGTCGGGCGGGGTTCTGGGCACGGTGCGGCGGCATGAAAACCCGCCTCCCCCTCGCCCTTATGTCGCTGCTCACCTTTCTGTTCGCCTCCGCCCGCGCCCACGCCGAACCGCTCAAAGTCGGGGACCCGGCGCCCGCGGTCACCGCCACCACGGACGCCGGCACCCGGATCGACCTCGGCGACGCGTATAAGAAACAGCGCTACACGCTGGTCTATTTTTACCCGCGCGCCGGCACCAGCGGCTGCACCGCCCAGGGCTGCTCGCTGCGCGACGCCTACGAGGAACTCACCCGCCAGGGCGTCGCGGTGTTCGGTGTCAGCACCGACGACGTCGCCGCGCAGGCCAAGTTCAAGGCCGAGGAGCATTTCCCGTTCACGCTGCTGGCGGACCCGGACCGGGCCGTGATCAAGGCCTTCGGCGTACCCGTGCGCAGCGTCCCGGCCATCGGCGAGTTCGCCGCGCGCCAGGCCTTCCTCATCAAGGACGGCAAGATCGTTTGGGCGGACTACAAGGCCAAGACCGACCAGCAGGCGGCCGACGTCCTCAAGGTTCTCGCGGCGGACAAGAGCTGAGCCACCGGCGCGGCGCACGCGCCGCCACCGGTCATTGCTGGAAGCGTTCCACCATCGCCGCCACGCCCGGGATCCGGTCGACCAAGTGGCGGTGCTGCGCCTCGAACTTGGGGGCGAACCTCCGCCCCTGGCGACCTACCATGGCGCGGAAAACATACCCTTGGTAGCCCGGCGCCATGGCCGCGGGATGGTACCCGCGGTCCACGAGGAACGTGTCGCCGTGCTGCGCCTTGAAGCACATCGGCTCGGCCACGGTGCCGTCGTAGCAGAACTGCGCCGCAAAACCCGATTCAGGTCGGAAGCGAAAGTGGCCCACCTCCTCGAAATCCGCCTCGTCCGGCAATTGCTCCTGGTCGTGCTTGTGTGGCGGATAACCCATCCAGCAACCCTCTGACACCAGCATCTCGGCCGCATAGAGACGGCCGACGCGTCCCGTCGCCGCGGGTCCGAGAATGCAGTACATCCGCCGGTGCGAATGCGTCTCCACCGAGCCGATGTCGATCGCCTCGACCTCCTCCGGCGCGATGCGGAACGGGGCGAACGGCTGCTCGCAAAGCCCGCCCACCACCAGCACCTCCGTGCCGTCGCGCGCCGCGCGCACGGTCATGCGCGGGCAGGTCCCGCAGTACACCGAGTCCGCCGGTCCGTCCCAGATATCCGCGCGGCGCCCCACGTTGCGAAACTCCCGCGCGCCCGCCGCGATGTCGGCGCGCCCCGACAACACCACGCAGAGCAGTTCGCATTGCGGCACGTCGAGGGTCTGGGTCTGTCCCGCGGACAGCCGCAACACCGTGAAGTAGCTGAGGGTCAGGGTCTCAGCACCCGGCTCGACGATCGGGGCGTTTCGATTGGCAGCAGCGCGAATCAGTTTGGCCATGCGAGCAGCGACAGCCGCCGCCTCCCGGCACCCATTGCCGGAACGCCCGCGGTGATGTCGGAGCGCAAACGTTCCACGCGGTCGACCGCAAAGTCCAGCGGCCGCCGCAATTCGTCAGAACAGCTGCGCGGGGTACGTGCCCGCCTTGACGAGGTCGGCGATCGCCGCCGAGACCCGCGGCTTGTCCTCGCGATACGTCACTCCAAACCAACTGCTGTCCGTGGGCAGCACCTGTACGTCCGCCTCGCGCCGCCCGATCATGGTGGAAACCGCCGCCGGCAGGTAGAACTCAGCCTTCATCGGATCCACGCCGGCCCCCGGCGGCCTCGCCGTCACGCCCGCGAGGAAATCGCTCAGCTGCGCCTCCAGCGCGGGGAAGAGCGCCGGAGTGAAACCCCAGCAGTTCATCGAGACGATCTCCTGGCCGGAATACGCAAGCCCCGGGCCAACGTTCGCCGGCGCGATGCTCGTCCGCTCCACGATCGCCTGCAGCGCTCCGTCGGCCCCGGTCGTGCACACCCCGCGCGAGACCGTACCGTGCTCCGACAGCGTGTTCGCCAGCCGGAAGCCCACCATCGCGAACGCGGCCCGCGGCCCGCGCATGTTCGCGCCGCGCAAGAAGCCGGCGAGCCGCCGAAACGAGTCGGCGCCGTAAAAGTCGTCCGCGTTGATCACCGCGAAGTTGTCCTGCACCGCGTCGCGCGCACACCACACCGCATGCCCGGTGCCCCACGGTTTTTCCCGTCCCGGGAACGGCGCATAACCTGACGGCAGCACGTCGGCCGCCTGGAACACGTACTCAACCGCCACGCGTCCGGCATACCGCGCGCCGATCTTCTCCCGGAACACCGCTTCGAAATCGCGGCGGATGACAAACACCACGCGCGTGAACCCGGCCCGCAGCGCATCGAACACGGCGTAATCCAAAACGGTTTCGCCCGCGGGTCCGACAGGATCGATCTGCTTCAGGCCGCCGTAGCGGGAGCCCATGCCGGCAGCGAGGACAACGAGGGAGAGCGACATGACGCGAGCAGACGCGTCCCCGGCGCGGCGTCAACGCGCGATGCGCGTCATCCGAAGTTGTTACGTAACAAGCCGGTTCCGGCGGCGCCGCGGCGGGCGGCTTGACAATTGGAAACTCTAGGACCTCTTTCGGTTTCCATGGTTTCTCGCCCAGCCTACTCCGCCGATACCGTGTTCGATCAGCAGCCGCCTGAGCGCGCGCGCCTGCTGCACGCGGCCCGCCGACTGATGCTCACCTACGGCTACCAGGCGTTCACCATGGATCAGCTCGCGCACGAGCTGGGCGTCAGCAAGAAGACGCTCTACGTGCACTTCCCCAGCAAGGACGCCATCGTCAACCAGATCATCGACCTGATGGGCGCCAGCATCCAGGGCGGCATGAAGGCGGTCTTGGCTGATCCCACCCTCACGTTTCCCCAGCGCATCTCGGGCGTGGTCGACGTCGCCAGCGCCAACCTCGCGCGCCTGTCGCCCGCCGTCCTGCGTGATCTCGAGCGCTTTGCCCCCGCCACGTACCGCAAGATCGAGGATATCCGCAGCCAGACCATTCCCGTGGTCTTCGGACAACTCGTTCGCATGGGCATCGCCGAGGGCAAGGTCCGCGCCGATGTCGATCCCGCGTTTGCCGCCGAGTTCTGGCTCCAGGCGATCCGCGGCCTCGTGCAGCCTGCCGTCCTCGAACGGACCCAGCTTACCCTTCCGCAGACGCTCCAGCGCGGCCTGCATTTGTTCTTCTCCGGACTGCTCACCCCCGCGGGCCGCAAGGAATATGAAAAGAGCACCTGAACCCAAGCCTCCGCAGCGGCGCCCCAGCCTCCCGGATCGGACGCGCCCTTCGAGCCGCGTCGCCCGCCGCCGCACTCGCGCCACGCGCGTCCCGCCGGTCTCGGCTCCCGCCGACCACCCGGCCGGCTATCTCAACGCCCTGATCTCCTTCTTCTCCGCCTGACATGAAATCCGCCGCCCTCTCCCTCGCCTGCGCCGCGCTCCTCCTCGCCGTCGGCTGCAACCGTTCCCGGGTCGATCCCAACGGCGCCCGGGTTCTCTCCGGCAACATCGAAGTCGTCGACGCGCAGCTCGGCTTCAAGATCGCAGGGCGCATCGCCCAGCGGCCCGTATTTGAGGGCGATCCAGTGAAGGTGGGGCAGCTGGTCGCCCAGCTCGATGACATCGAGCAGAAGCAGCAGCTCGCCTTGCGCCGCGCCGAACTCGCCGCCGCCGAGGCCGCGCTCGCGGAGCTCGAGGCCGGTTCGCGTCCGCAGGAGATCGCCGCTGCCGCCGCCGCCCTGCGAAGCGCCGAGGCCGAACGCGATCGCGCCCGGGTCGACTTCAAACGCCAGCAGGAGCTCCTGCAACAAGCCGCCATCTCCACCCGCGAACACGATACCGCCGAGGCCCAGCTCAAAGTCGCCGAGGCCCGCGTCGTCGAAGCCGGCGAGAAGCTCCAGCTCGTGCGCGAGGGTCCGCGCGCCGAGGTCATCCAGCAGGCGCGCGCCCGCGTCGCGCAGGCCCGCGCCGCCGTTGCCCTCGCCGAAACCCAGGTCGACAACACCCGGCTCGTGTCGCCGCTCACCGGCGTCGTTCTCTCCCACCACCTCGAGCCCGGCGAGTTCGTCTCCCCCGGCACGCCCGTCGTCACCGTGGCCGACACCGTCCACGTCTGGGTCCGCGCCTACCTCGATCAGTCCGACCTCGGCCGCCTCCGCCGGGGCCAAAAGGTCGCTGTCACCACCGATTCCTTCCCCGGCAAGTCGTACGAAGGCATCGTGGGCTTCATCGCCTCCGAGGCCGAGTTCACGCCCAAGACCGTCCAGACCACCAAGGAGCGCGTGAAGTTGGTCTTCCGCGTGAAGGTCGACATCAACAACCCGAACGACGAGCTGAAGCCCGGCATGCCCGCCGACGTGCACATTCCAGAGGCCGGAGGCCAGAAGCCGGAAGCCTGAGGCCGGAAGCCAGCCACCGATCACATTACCATTCCAAATCACCTTCGGCCCGCCGCCCTCGCTCCGCGCCTGTCATCCCCCGCCCTCCGACATCTGACCTCCGACATCTGACATCTGGCCTCTCACTTCTGGCTTCCGAGATCTGACCTCTGACATCTGACCTCTGACATCTGAAATGCCCGCCATCCACACCCGCGCTCTGTCCCACTCCTTCGGTCCCACGAAGGCAGTCGACGCCCTCGATCTCGAGGTCGCCGAGGGCGAGATCTTTGGCCTGGTCGGCCCGGACGGCGCAGGCAAGACGACGACCATGCGGATGCTCACGGGCATTCTCCCGCCCACCAGCGGAACCGCCACAGTCGCCGGCTACGACGTCGTGCGCCAGGCCGAGCCGCTGAAGGCGCATGTCGGCTACATGAGCCAGCGCTTCGGCCTCTACCCCGACCTCACCGTCCTCGAGAACATCCGCTTCTACGCCGACATCTACGGCGTCACCGCCCGCGAACGCGCCGAGCGGCTCGACCAGCTCCTGGGTTTCAGCAACCTCACGCCCTTCAAGCAGCGGCTCGCCGGCAATCTGTCCGGTGGCATGAAGCAGAAGCTCGGTCTCGCCTGCGCGCTCATTCACACGCCGCGCGTGTTGTTCCTCGATGAGCCCACCAACGGCGTCGACCCGGTCTCCCGCCGCGACTTCTGGCGCATCCTCTACCAGCTTGTGCGCGACGGCGTGACGATCTTCGTGTCAACCGCGTACCTCGATGAGGCGGAACGCTGCAACCGGCTCGCGCTGCTGCACGCCGGCCGGCTCCTCGGGCTCGGCACGCCCGACGAAGTGAAGCAGCTCATGCCCGGCGCCCTCCTCGAGGTCCGTGTGCCCGCGCCGCGCGCCGCCGCCGCCGTCCTGCGCGGCGCACTCACCAACGCCACCGTCGGCCTGTTCGGCGACCGGCTCCACGTCGCCGCACGCGACGCCGCCGCCACCGAAGCCCGGGTGCGCCAGCTCCTGCGCGACGCCGGGATCGAACTTCTTTCCCTGCACCCCATTGAGCCGTCGCTCGAGGACGTGTTCGTTGCCGTGCTGGCGAACCAAAAGGCCGCGTCATGATCTACGCCGTCATCGTCCTCGCGCTGTTGACCGTCCTCGCAGCCACCGATTCCGGCGGGCACGACGACCATGGGGAGCCCCACTCGCAGAACTGATCCCATGCCCACCCAACCCGATGCCGTCACCGAAGTCGTGGTCGAGGTCTCGAACCTCGAGAAACGCTTTGGCTCGTTTCGCGCCGTCGCCGGCATCTCGTTCTCGGTCCGACGCGGCGAGATCTTCGGTTTCCTGGGGCCCAACGGGGCCGGCAAGTCCACCACCATCCGCATGCTCTGCGGGCTGCTTACGCCCACCGGCGGCGAGGGCCGGGTCGCGGGCTTCGACATCCGCCGCCAGACCGAGGCGATCAAGACCCGCATCGGCTACATGAGCCAGAAGTTCTCCCTCTACGACGAGCTGACGGTCGAGGAGAACATCGACTTCTACAGCGGCATCTACCGGCTCCCGCCGGCGAAGAAGGCCGAACGCAAGGCCTGGGTGCTCGAGATGGCAGGCCTCACCGAACACCGCCGCTCGCGCACGTCCGACCTGTCCGGCGGCTGGAAGCAGCGGCTCGCGCTCGGCTGCGCCGTGCTGCACGAACCGCCCATCCTCTTCCTCGACGAGCCCACCTCCGGCGTGGATCCCAACAGCCGCCGCCAGTTCTGGGATCTGATCTATACGCTGGCCGGGCGCGGCGTGACGGTCTTCGTGACGACGCACTACATGGAGGAGTCGGAGTACTGCGACCGTCTCGGCGTCGTGTACCGCGGCGAGCTCATCGCGCTCGGGACGCCGCGCGAGCTCAAGACGCGGCACATGACCGACGCCGTCCTCGAGATCGACTGCCCCCGCGCCAACGACGCCATGTCCGTGCTCGAGGCGCTGCCCGAGATCTCCGAAGTGGCGCTGTTCGGCCGCGGGCTGCACGCGGTTGCGCGCGACGCCGACACCGCGCTCCAGGCGACCCGCGCCGCCCTGGAACGCGGCGGGTTCACGCCGCACCACGTGGGCCGGATCACGCCCACGCTGGAGGACGTCTTCGTCTCGCTCATCGAGGCGCGCGACCGCGCCGGTTCGCCGCAGTCGGAGGTGCACCAATGAACTTCCAGCGACTCTGGGCCATCGCCCGCAAGGAATCCCTCCACATCCGGCGCGACCCGCGCAGCCTGGGCATGGCGATCGGCATCCCGATGCTGATGATCCTGCTCTTCGGCTACGCGCTGACGCTCGACGTCGACCGTGTGCCGTTCGTCGTGTGGGACCAGAGTCATTCGCCGGAAAGCCGCGAACTGGTCGCGCGGTTCAGCGGCTCCCGCTACTTTTCGTTCGTCGGCGCCCGGGATGACTACCAGTCGATCGACCGGGTGATCGATACGCGGGACGCGTTGCTCGCGCTCGTGATCCCGCCTGATTTCGGCGCCCGACTCGGCGCCGGCCGCACGGTTTCGCTGCAGGCCGTGATCGATGGTTCGGACTCCAACACCGCCGCCATCGTGCTCGGCTACACGCAGGCGATCACCCTCGGCTACAACCAGCAGATCCTGCTCGACCAGGCCCGGCGCAGCAACGGGGGCGCCGCGGTGGCCCCGCTCGATCTCCGACCGCGCGTCTGGTTCAACCCGGACCTCGAGTCCAAGAACTTCATCATCCCCGGGCTCATCGCCGTCATCATGGGCCTGATCGCCGCCCTGCTCACCTCGCTCACGATCGCGCGCGAATGGGAACGCGGCACGATGGAGCAGCTCATTTCGACGCCGGTGAAGCCGGCCGAGCTGATCATCGGCAAGCTGCTGCCCTACTTCGTCGTGGGCATGCTCGATGTCCTCATCGCCGTGCTCATGGCCGTCTACCTCTTCGACGTCCCGCTGCGCGGCAACGTCGCGCTGCTGTTCGCCATGGCCGCGCTCTTCATCGTCGGCACCCTGTCGCAGGGCATCCTGCTCAGCATCATCGCCCGTCAGCAGCTGCTCGCGAGCCAGCTCGCCATGGTCTCGACCTTCCTGCCGGCCTTCCTGCTGTCGGGCTTCATGTTCGCGATCGCGAACATGCCCATTCCCGTGCAGGTCATCACGACCATCGTACCGGCCCGCTACTTCGTCGCACTGGTCAAGGGCATCTACCTGCGCGGCGTGGGGCTCGAGACGCTCTGGGCCGACGCACTCTTCCTCACCCTCTTCGCCACCATCGTGCTCGGCCTGGCCGTCGCCCGGTTCCGCAAAAAGCTCCAATAGCCATGTGGGAACGCATCCTCACCATGCTCCGGAAGGAGTTCCGTTCCGTGTTCCGCGATCCCCGGATGCGCATGGTCATCTTCGGCATCCCGATCATCCAGACCCTGATCTTCGGCTACGCCGTCACCATGGATGTGCGGCACGTGCGGCTCGTGGTGATCGACCGCGACGGTACGCCCGCCAGCCGCACGCTCATCGCGCGCTTCACGGGGTCCGACTATTTCGACGCGGTGACCACCACGCAGGACGAGGCCGTCGCGCGGGCGGAAATCGACGCCACACGCGCGGCCGCGATCCTGCAGATCAACGCCGGCTTCGAGGCACAGTTGCGCAGCGGCCGGCCCGCGCCCGTGCAGCTGATCGTGGACGGCTCCGATTCGAACACCGCCCGACTGGTACTGAACTACAGCTCCGTCATCGCGACGGGCTACAACAACGAGGTCATGCTGGATTCCACCCTGCGGCGTGCAGGAAGACCCTTGAGCATCGGCGCCGTGGAGCTCCGTCCCCGCGCCTGGTTCAACCCCAACCTGGAGAGCCGAAACTACTTCGTGCCCGGCGTCATGGCCGTGCTCGTCATGTTGATCGCGCTCATGCTCACCGGCATGGCGATCGTGCGCGAAAAGGAGGTCGGCACGATCGAGCAGATCATGGTCACGCCGATCCGGCCGCTCGAGTTCATCTTGGGCAAGTTCGCCCCGTTCATCGTGATCGGCTTCGTCGACGTGGCCCTCGTCACGTTGGTCGGCGTGTACTGGTTCGAGATTCCAATCCGCGGTAGCTTCCTCCTGCTCCTCGGAGGCACCGCCTGCTTCCTGCTCAGCACCCTCGGCATCGGCCTGTTCATCTCCACGGTCAGCAGCACGCAGCAGCAGGCCATGATGACGACGTTCTTCTTCTTCTTCCCGGCCATGCTGCTCTCCGGGTTCATCTACCCGATCGCCAACATGCCCATCGCGGTGCAGTGGCTGACGTTCCTCAATCCGTTGCGGTACTTCCTGGTCATCATCCGCGGCGTGTTTCTCAAGGGCGTGGGTTTCGACGTGCTCTGGCCCCAGATGGCAGCCCTCGTCGCCCTCGGCATCGCGGTCATGGCTTTCGCCGTGAGCCGGTTCCACAAGACCACCGGCTGACCCGCCTGTCGCGGGCCACCAAAACAAACGGGCCGCCCCGCGGCGGCCCGTGAACTCGGACGAGGATGCGATTCGCGCGGGACTACTTCGCCTGCGGCACGGCCGGCGTCTTGGCGGCGGCGAGCTGGCGGGCAACGGGACCGTCGAACTGGATGGTCTGCGTCGGGAACGCCATCGACAGGCCGCGCGACTCGACGAGCCGCATGATGGCCAGGTTGAGTCGCTGGCGGACCACCATGTGCTTCCGGAAATCCGGGTCCGGCGTCTCGTATACCATCCAGAGATCGAGCGACGAGCTGTTGAAATCGCGGAAGTAGACCATGACCGAGGCCGGATCCACCTCGGGCTGGCTGCTGATCAGCTTCTGCAGATCGGCCACCATCGTATCGAGCTGCTCGGGCTTCGTGTCGTACGTCAGGCCGATCACCTGCTCCACGCGGCGACGGGCGAAGCGCGCCAGATTGGTGATCGATTCCGAAGCGACTGACTTGTTCGGGATGACGAGCAGCGACTTGTCCACCAGCCGCAACTTGGTGGAACGCAACCCGATGTCCTCCACCGTGCCGACCTGGCCGGCGATCCTGACCGTGTCGCCCACGCGAAACGGCTGATCCATCACCACCACGAACGAGCCGAAGAGGTTGGCGATCGTATCCTGCGCCGCCAGGGCGAAGGCCAGGCCACCGATGCCCAGGGAGGTCAGGAACACCTTCACCGGCGCGCCCACGCTATCGAGGATGATCAGGACGCCGAGGATGACCGCGAAGACCAGCAGCGTCTTTTTGATCAGCGGCATGAACGTCGCCACCGTCATCTGCCGCCCGTGCGCCACCTCCTCGAGGTGATCGAGGAGCGCGCCACCCGCGCGAATCAGGCCCCAGACGATCACGGCCAGGATCGCCATCTTGGCGCTATTGCCGATCAGCACGTCGGATTCCGGCGACAGTTGCAGCACGGTCAGCGCCGCGAAGATACCCACGACCATGACCAGCGTGGCGGTCGGCGTCTCCATCGCCGGGAAGAGCTTGTCGTCCAGCGTCGTCTCCGTCTTTGAAGCCAGCTTCTTGAGATAGAAAAAGATGATGTTCGTGATCAGGTGCCGCAGCACGACCGCCAGGAGCACGATGATGCCGCACGCAATCCAGTGGAACAACTGGTCATCCACCTGGGGGAAAAACCGGTGCAACCAGCTCACAAAGCGCTCAAGCAGGTCGGTCGCGACCGTCCTGCCCTTGTTCACGACCGTCACGTTGGGCGCCGTCCCCGTCGCCCCCGCCGTGGCCGCCACCACCTGGGTGCTACTCCCGGTGTCGGTCTGCACCACGGTCGTTTTGCCGTCTGCCACCGCTGCCGCCGGCTCGGTCGACTGCGACTCGGCAGCCATCGCTGGGATGGCGGCCCAGCAGGCCACCACGAGGGACATCAACTGCAGCACGCGCTTCATAAGGGCCGAGGACTGAAGAAACCCCGGCCGGGTTGTCAAAGCCGGAGGCGGCGGGCTGGCCCCGGTCCCATCCCTCCGGGGCCGTTGGCCCCCATCGAGGCGCGCCCAGACCGGCAGGATGGAAACGCCGATGATTTTCGGAACGTTACCGACTTGGCGCGCCGCATGACGGTGACCACACTCCCGCCCCCATGTCTACCGCCCTAGCTGTGATTTCGACCATGCCCTGGTGGGCGTGGGTTGGTTTCTTTGTGCTGATCACGCTCATGCTGGCGCTCGATCTGGGTGTCTTCCAGCGCAACGCCCACGAGGTGAAGATGCGCGAAGCCCTGATCTGGTGCGGCGTCTGGGCCACCCTCGCCGTCAGTTTCGGCGGACTCGTCTGGTGGACCGAAGGCGCGGAGCTCGGCCAACAATATCTGGCTGCCTACCTCGTCGAGCTCTGCCTGAGCGTCGACAACGTCTTCGTCTTCATCGTGGTGTTCTCGTTCTTCGGCGTGGAACCGAGATACCAGCATCGGGTGCTCTTCTGGGGCATTATCGGCGCCGTGGTCATGCGCGCCGCGTTCATCCTGATCGGCGTCGGCATCATCTCCCGCTTCCACTGGATCCTCTACATCTTCGGCGCGTTCCTGATCTACACCGGCATCAAGCTCGCCCTGCCCGGCAAGGATGAGGAGGTCGATCCCTCCCACAACATCGCCGTCCGGTTCTTCCGCCGCCACTTCCCCGTCAGCGACCGCTTCCACGGCTCGCATTTCTTCGTCCGCGAGAATGGCCGCTGGGTGGCCACCCTGCTGTTCATCGTCCTGATCGTCATCGAGACCACCGACGTGGTCTTCGCGCTCGATTCCCTGCCGGCCGTGCTGGCGATCACCAAGAACAGCTTCGTCGCGCTGACCTCGAACATCTTCGCGATCCTCGGACTCCGGTCGCTCTACTTCGCCCTCAACGGCATCATGAAGCTCTTTCGCTTCCTGAAGATCGGCCTCGCCGTAATCCTCTGCTTCATCGGCGTGAAGATGCTCGGCGAACACTGGTTCCATATCACCACTGGCACCTCCCTCGCCGTCATCGGCTGCGTCCTGGCCACTTCGATTCTGATGAGCCTGCTCATCCCGGCGGCGGGCGCCGACAAGACTCCGGTGGTCACGCCGAAGGGCGACGACCACAACTGAGCCCCCGCCGGCGGCGACGCGCTCACGTACCCACGCCAAAAGAAAACGCCGGACCCGAAAGGTCCGGCGGTTGGAGTGACGGACTCCGCGCGGGAGTCAGAATCAGGCGATGGTGATCTTGCGCGGCTTCAACGCTTCGTGCTTCGGCAGGGAAACGCGCAGGATGCCATCCTTCAGCTCAGCCACGATCTTGTCGGGATCGATCAGGTTGTCGTGCGTGAGCACCAGCTCGAACGGAGCGTCCGTGCTCTCGCGGTACACGACCGACCAAGCCTCCGGACGCTTCCAGGCGCGCCGGCCCAGGACCCGGAGCTGGCCTTCCTCGGCCGTGATCTCGAGGTTCTCCTTGGTCACGCCCGGCAGGTACACGGTCAGCCCGTACGCGTCGGGGTTTTCCTTGATCTCATAGGCCGGCCGGATCGTCGGCTCGCTGGTGGAGTTCTCGCTCGGCCGCGAAGCAGGCGAACGGGAGAGGGAGGGAATCAGAGTGTTGAGAAGAGACATGATGAAGTGAGGTTCAGGTTGTGAGATTCGGGTGGGATGATGCGGCGCCGGTTTACTTCACGGACACCGTGATCTTCTTCGGCTTGGCTTCCTCACGCTTCGGCAGCGTGACGGTCAGGACGCCGTGCTCGTAGCTGGCGCTGACCTTGCCGGAATCGACCTCGTCGGGCAGGCGGACGGAGCGGCTGAACGAAAAGGTCTCCTCGCCCTCCGGGCCTTCGGACTTGCGCTTGCCGGAAATCGTCAGATTGCCCTCGGCCATCTCGACATTGATGTCGTCGCGACTCAGACCGGGCAGCTCCGCCCGGACGTACGCGTGGTCGGCATCTTCAAAAAGATCGACCGGGAACTGGTCGTTGTTCACGACGCCTCCGAAGTCGCGCAGCGCGGTTTCGAAGAGCCGGTCCATCTCGGTCTCGAGACCGGACCAGGGCGAGCGGCCCAGCCCGCTGTAGGAAGGAGCCAGGCTGCGGTAGTTGGGATAGGTGTAACGGATGAGTCTCATGGTGGTGTTCTCCTTTTGGTTGCGATGAATGCCCCCGTGATTGCATGCCGCGGACCAGCGCCGCGCGCGCGCCAACCCGCGCTGCCACCGCAACTTGGCGACATGACCCCACCCGGCCCCTGGGAAAAAACGCCCCACCGCGCCGTCACACCGCGCAAGAATTTCCCAGCACTGGCGGCGATGACGCGCCAGGCCAAAAAACTCCGTGCCCTGGGCGCGAATGTTGGTTCACTGGACGACCCACCGCATGACTTTCGATTTCGAGACGCCGATCAACCGGCACGGCACTGATTCACAGAAGTGGCAGAAGTACGCGGGGCGTGACGTCCTGCCGATGTGGGTGGCGGACATGGACTTTGTCTCGCCGCCCGCGATCCTCGAGGCCCTGCACCGGCGCGTGGACCACGGCGTCTTCGGGTACGCGCGCCCCACGGACTCCACGGTGACCGCGGTCGTGCAGGGGCTCGCGCAACGCTACGGCTGGGCGATCGACCCGGCGTGGCTCGTGTGGCTGCCCGGACTCGTGGTCGGCCTGAACGTCACCGCCCAGGCCTTTGCCGCCCCGGGCGACGAGGTGCTCTCGCTGAGCCCCGTATACCCTCCGTTCATGACCGCGCCCAAGAACAGCGGGCGCGTCTCCGTGACCGTCCCCTGGGCCGGCCGCACCAGCCGCTGGGAGATCGACTGGGAGCAGCTCGAGGCCGCCGTCACGCCGCGCACGAAGCTCTTCTTCCTCTGCAACCCGCACAACCCGCTCGCCCGGGTCTGGCGGCGGGACGAACTCCTCCGGCTCGCCGACTTCTGCGCGCGGCACAACCTGGTGCTCTGCTCGGACGAGATTCACTGCGATCTGATTCTCGACCCCCAGTTGCCCCACGTGCCGACCGCATCGCTGGGCGCCGACATTGCCGCGCGCACCATCACGCTGATGGCGCCGAGCAAGACGTACAACGTGCCGGGACTCGGCACCTCCTTCGCCGTCATCCCCGACTCAGCGCTCCGCGCGCAGTTCGTCCGCGCCACCGCCGGGATCGTGGCCGAGGTCACCACGCTCGGCTTCACGGCCTGCGAGGCGGCGTACAGCCATTGCGAACCGTGGCGGCAGGCCCTCCTCGCCACGCTGCGCGGCAACCGTGATTTTCTCCTCGAGTTTCTCGCCCGCGAAATGCCTGCGATCCGCGTCGATGCCCCCATCGAGGCCACCTACCTCGCCTGGCTCAACGTGAGCGCACTCGGCCTGCCGGACCCGGTCGCCCATTTCGAGCAGCACGGCGTCGGCCTCAGCGACGGCGCCTTCTTCGGTGCCCCGCGCGGCTCCCACCTGCGCCTGAATTTCGGCTGCCCGCGCTCGGTCCTCGCTGAAGCGCTACGGCGGATGAAGCAGGGGCTCCGCGGCTGACGCCGCCCGTCCGCGGGGACGCGACCACCACCCTTATCCGCCGCCCGGACGCAGCACCGCGCCGCGCCGAAATCGGATTGGACGTCGGCGCAGCGATGCCCGACCTTCGGCCCGATGCGCCTGGGGCCCTACGAGCTCTCCTCGAACCTGTTCCTGTCTCCACTGGCTGGTTACACCAACCTGCCGATGCGGTTGACCGTGCGCGAACTCGGCGGGCTCGGCTGGGCCACCACTGATCTCGTCAACGCCCGCTCGCTCATCGAGCGCAACCGCGGCGCCATGCGCCTCGTCGCCACCGCGCCCCAGGACCAGCCGCTCGCGATCCAGCTCTTCGGCGGCGTGCCCGAGGAGATGCGCGATGCCGCCATCATCTGCCAGGAACTCGGCGCCCAGTCGGTCGACATCAACATGGGCTGCCCCGTCCCAAAAGTCGTCCGCGTCGGCGGCGGCTCGGCCATGATGACCGAACTCGACAAGACCGCGGCCCTCGTGCGCGGCATGGTCGCGGCGGTGAAGATTCCCGTGACCGCCAAGATGCGGCTCGGCTGGGACGACCAGAACCTCACCGCGCCGGACCTCGTCCGCGTGCTCGAGAACGCCGGCATCGCCGCGGTGTTCGTGCACGGCCGCACGCGGGCGCAGGGTTTCTCCGGCCGCGTGAATCTCGCGGGCATTCGGCAGGTCGTCGCCGCCGCGCGCCACATCCCGGTGATCGGCAACGGTGACGTCACCACGCCCGAGGCCGCGCGCGAGATGATCACCCAGACCGGCTGCGCCGGCGTGAGCATCGGCCGCGGCGCCTTCTACGACCCGTGGATCTTCCGGCGTACCCACCGCCTCCTCACGACGGGCGAACTGTTGCCCGAACCGGAGTTCGCCGAGCGCATCCACGTCCTCCGGCGCCACTTCGAACGTTACGTGGAGTTCTACGGCGAGGAACATGGCGCCCGGCTGTTCCGCCGGGTGGCCCCGTGGTACGCCAAGCGCTTCGGCCCGGCGAAACCCTTCAAGCGCCGGATCATCACCATCACCTCGCGCGCGGACTTCGAGGCCGCCATCGCCGAGTACCTCGAGTGGCGCGCCCAGTTTTGCGACGCCAGCGGCCGGCTCGACGTGCGCTATGCGCCCGCCCCGCTCGTAGCGTCATTCATGCGCCCGGAGAGCGAAGATGGCGAACGCGACGCCATCCCCGTCCCCAAGGGCCCGGTCGAGCTCTGGTAGCGCCGAGCCGGCCGCTGCCTTCCCCCGGGAGTCGGAAGCCAGCGCATGCTGCCCCAGCCCGCAGTTCGGCGACCGGGCGAGTATCCGGACATTATCGCGGAGTATCCGGACATTATTCGGAGTATCTGGACATTATCCCGTTAGTCGTTGATGCGACGTCGATAATAATTGCACCGCTCGTCCCCTCCGGCTCCTTCCGAGCGCCTCCTGGTCGCGTTGCAGCGGCTGGCTTCGCCCTGGCCGCTGATGGTCGGCCGCCCCGGAGTCGCCCATCCCCCAAAAGCAGCAAAGCCGCCCGCGGTTTGAAATTGGTGTCCACTCGGATCCTTTGGCCGGGTACGCTGCCGCTTCGCTTCGCCGTTCTCTCCGCGTATGCAGAACTTCCGCCACTTTTGGGAACTCACCCTGGGCACCGTCATCGCCCTGCTTCCGCTGATCAACCCGCTCGCCTCTGCCCCCACGTTCCTGGCGATCACGGAAGGCGACACGCCGCAACGGCGGCACCAGCAGCTCCGCGCGGCGTGCCTCTACATGGTCGCCATCCTCGTGGCTTTCCTGGTTGGCGGCACGTTCATCATGGGCTTCTTCGGCATCTCCATTCCGGGCCTGCGCATCGCCGGCGGCCTGCTGGTTGCAGGCATCGGCTCCGGCCTGCTGATGGGCCCCGGCGGTGACCTCACCAACGACGCCCGCGACGAGGCGAAGGCGAAACGTGACGTCTCGTTCTCGCCCCTCGCGATGCCGCTGTTCGCCGGCCCCGGCTCGATCGCCATGACCATCGGCTTCACCTCGCTCGCCACCGCGTGGACCGACTACGTCGCGATCATCCTCGGGATCGTGATCGTCGCGATCATTTCCTACATCACGCTCCGGCTCGCCGACCGCGTCGTGAAGATCGTCGGCGTGAACGGGATGCAGGCGCTCTCGAAGATCATGGGCTTCCTGATCCTGTGCATCGGCATCCAGTTCGTCGTGAACGGCGTGCTCGGCATCCTCACGGACAAGGAAGTCATCGGCGCCATTCGCGCCGCGTTCCAGGGCCGTTGAGCTGCCGACACCGCGCGCGCGGTGATCCGCTCGGCATCACCGCGCCCAGGTGCGCCGCCGCTCCACCCACGCCTTCAGTACCGGCGCGCGAGCGTCGCACCGGAGCGATCCTTGAAGATGAGCTGATTGTCGCGGACGCCGTCGAAGATGATGCCGAGACCGGCGTCGACGGTCTCGCCGACGCGCACGAGCTTGCCGTTGATGAGGGCCTTCGGCGACGAGCCGCCAATCACCCCGGACACGCGGGCGTTGGCCACAAAAGTGCGGAAGGCCGCATTCGCCCCGCTCACTTCCCCTGGACGCGAGGCGGACACGCCCTCTCCGAGTTCGGTCACCGTCGGCGTGACGTTTGTGACCGTCGCGGGCCGCTTGGTGGACGCGGCGGGCGCGGATGAAGCGGTGGAGGCCGGCGCGGGAGGCGGCGTGGCCGCGGGTGCGACGGTGGTCGGACTCGGCACCGGGGCGTCACTCGTCACGATGGCATTGGTGCCCTGGGCGCGGCCCGCCTGCGTGTTGACGACCGCCTGCGCCCTGTTGACGGCCTGGGCTGGCGCGTGAGCGAGGGCGTTGAGCGTCGCGGAAGGTGTCGGAGCCGAGGCCGTCGGCGTCGGCGCGGGCACAGGGGCGGGCGTCGACGGCGGTGATTTCGTCGCCGGGGCGGGCGAAGGGGCGGGCTTGGCCTTCGCCGGCACAGGTCGGGCCGCTGGCAATGAATCTGCGGGGAAGACGGTGAACCAAACGATCGCGCCAAGCACGACGACGAGCGCCCCGGCACCAAGGCCGAGCATCAGCTTGAGCCGGGGCGGTTTCGCGCGGGTGGGTCTGCGCGCGAGCGCGGCCGGAGGCGGTGCGTCAACGATCAGCTCTTGCGGCTTCTTCAGCTTGATGTGGGGAATTGGCTTCGGCGCGGGGGCCGTCGCCCCGGCTGCCGGGGCGACGACCGGAAAACTCGGTGGCTTCCCCGCCTCACTGCCCGGCCCGGCAACCACCGGCTTCGGCAGCGGCGGCGGCGGCACGACGGCAGGGATCGGCTCGGCCACTGCCGGAGGAGGAGGCAGGATGACCGCGGGCGGGAGCGCGCCGATGACCGCGGGGGGCGGAGTGACGCCGGGCGCCTTGGGCTTGAGCTTGAATTTCGGCGCGTCCGCCGACTCATCGCCGCCGGGCGTCGAGGCGGCATTGGCATCGGAGGGCGGGAGGGTCGGTGCGGGCACCGGAGGAATCGGGTCGGAACGAAAAAGGACGGGCGGCGGCACACTGGATGCCGCCGACGGTACCGGCGCCACGGGTGGAATCGTTGCCGTGGGCGGAATCGTCGCGGCGGGGGAAATCGTTGCTGGAACGACCTCGGTCGGCGGGATCGTCGCGGGAGGAGGAGGCTCGTGGGCGGATGGCGCGGCGGCGGCAGGCTCAGCCGCGGGACCGGTCTCTGCCACCAAGCGCGGCTTCAGGCGAATGCGGGGCGCAGGGTCGGCGACGGTCGGCGGAATCGTTGCCACCGGCTCTGCCACGGGCGGCGGCGAAGGCGGGGTCGGCGGAATCGTCGCGGCGGGCTCGGAGGGGGCCGCGGCCGGGTCCGGCTGCGATTGAAGGCGGGGCTTCAGGCGAAGCGATGGCATCGGCGCGGGCTCGTCGCTCATGGGGGTCGATCAAACGCGTTTCGCCAGGCAGCGCGAAACCAAAAACACGCTAAAATCCCGCGCGTCATCCCCGCTCGTCTCCCGGGTCCCGTCCGTCGCCACGGAACTAAAGTTTCGCTCGCCGTTCGGAGCATGGGTCCTAACTTGCTTCAACCGATGACCAAACGCCTGATCCTCTGCCTGCTGACGATCGCGGTCCTCTCCTCCACGGGCTGCATGTTCTTCCGCAAATCCTCCAAGGGAAAGAAGCCGAAGGAGAATGCCGCCATCGCGACGCAGACCGAGCTCGAGTTCCGGGACCGCTGGATCGCCCGCCGGGTGAGCGACTTGGCCGCCCAGGGCGTCACCGGCGCCGCCGCCGAACAGCAGGCCCGGCAGGAGTTTCACGAGAAGTTCAGCTTCGCCGACAAGCTCAAGTAACCCGCCCCGGCTGGGCTTAGCAGCCCGCCGCGACCACCGGCACAGCCGGCCCGCGCATTGACGCCAGCCGGCCGGTCGCACGGATTCATCCCGTGCCTCCCGCACCTCCCACACCCGCCGCCTCACGCGGCGCCTTCGCCGCCATTGCCTGCTACCTGCTCTGGGGTCTCGTGCCCCTGTACTGGAAGCAGTTGGCGGACATCAACGCCCTCGAGCTCATCGCGCACCGGCATGTCTGGTCGCTCGTGTTTGTCCTCGGTCTCGTGCTGCTGCAGGGCGGTTTGCGCGACGTGCGCGCCGCGCTTTCGGGTCCGCGCGCCTTCCTCATCAACTTCGTCAGCGCGACGCTCCTGACCGGCAACTGGCTGGTTTATGTCTGGGGCGTGAACACCGGCCATGTCGTCGAGGCGAGTCTCGGCTACTTCCTGGTGCCGCTAGTCAATGTCGCGACCGGCCGCTTCCTCCTGCACGAGCACCTGCGCCGCGCGCAGTGGATTTCCATCACCTGCGCCGCGTTCGGCGTCGCGCTGCTGGTGTATCAGCTCGGCCGGCCGCCGTGGATCGCGCTGGCGCTCGCCGCCACCTGGGGCGGCTACAGCCTCATGCGCAAGCAGTCGCCGCTGGGCGCGCTCACCGGTCTGACGGTCGAGACGCTGCTGCTGGCGCCTTTCGCCATCGCGCTGCTCCTGTGGTGGCACCACACCGGCGTCGGCGCGCTCGGGCGCGTGGGCCTCGGCCGCAGCCTGCTCGTGGTCAGCGCGGGCGTCATCACCGCGGTCCCGCTGATCCTGTTCGCGTATGGGGCGCGGCGGATACGGCTGTCGACGCTTGGGCTGCTGCAATACATCACCCCGAGCGTGCAGTTCGTGCTCGGCGTGTGGGTGTACCACGAGCCGTTCCCGCACGAACGCGTGCTCTGCTTCGGCTTCATCTGGGCCGGCCTGGCCCTCTACACGGCCGACAGCATCTGGACCCAGCGCAAGCGGGTCGCCGCGCTCGGCCGCGATTGATCAACCCTTCCGCTTCCGCTTGGGCTCCGGCGGGGGCGGGATGTTGGAAGCGGTGCGCTCGATCTCGAGAATCTCCATCTCGAACACCAGCGTCGACGCGCGCGGAATATCCGGCGGCTGGCCACGGGTGCCGTAGGCAAGTTCCGGCGGAATGATCACGAGCCATTTGTCGCCCTTCCGCATCAGCTGCAGGATCTGGTCCCAGCCCTCGATCACCTCGTTGCGGCGCACCCGCACCATGAACGGGCGCTCCTTGCTGTTGTTCTGGTCGAAGATCTTTCCGCGCAGGAGCCGGCCGACGTAATTGACGCTGACCTTGTCGCCCGGCCGCGCCGGCTCGCCCTGGCCTTCACCGCGCATGACCACATAGCGGATCCCGGTCGTCGTCTTCTTGGCGTCGGGCCAATTCTGTTCGACGTATTCCAGGTCCTCCGGAGGCAGCTTCTCGCGCTGCGCGAAGGCCGGGGACACCGCGAGCATGGTCAGCGAGAGTCCAAAAAGGAGTTTAGCCAGAGATTTCACGGTGAGCACGGTGGAGAAAGTCGCCGGGAGCGAACACAGAAGCCCCCGCAAGAACAAGAGCGAAGAAGGCCGCGGCTGTCCGCCGCGGCCGAGTGAGAGTGAAAGTGAGGGTGAAAGTGCTCACGCCGATGCTCACGCCTCAACGCCATCGCCATCCCGACGCCAAATTCTCCCCAGCCATTCCGCCCCACCTTCAGGCTCACTTTCACTCTCACTCCTGCGCTCACTTTCACTCCCGAATTTCCTTCGCGAGCAGCGCAAGCGCTTGGACGAGCAGGGTTTTCCCGGGCTCGGTGCGATGCCAGGTCGAGGCGCCGGAGGGATGGGGCAGCGGGATGCAGTTCGCCAGGTGACCGCGGTACTCGACCGGGAACTTGCGACCAATGGTCTCCACGAGCGGACGCTCGCCCAGGAACTGCGCGATCGCGAGCTTGCCCACGGGCAGCACGAGTTTCGGCCGCAACAGCTCGAACTCGCGCTCAAGCCAGTGGGAGCACGCCGCGATCTCCTCTGGCGCCGGTACGCGGTCGCCCCCTTCGGGCCGCTTGCCCGGGAAACACCGGCACACCGCCGCGAAATAGATCCGGTCGCGCGCCTCGTCTTCCGTCCAGCCCAGCGCCGCCTCAAACCACTTGAAGAGCGTCTTCCCCGCCGTCCACGCAAACGGCCGGCCGAGCACCGGCTCCTTGTCGCCCGGCGCCTGCCCGACCAGCAGCACGCGGCTCGCCACCGGACGACCATGCACCGGCGGCCGCACCATGCGGGGACACCGCTCGCACGCGCGCAGCGCGGCGAAGTGGCGTTCGAGGGCGGAGCGGGAGACCGGCATGGCCGGCCATTGCAGGGCCGTGGCGTCGCCGAGTCCACCCCGGCGACAGGGCACTGCCGCAAGCTGCTCGCCGGGAAAAACAAAGCCGGCGAACGCGTGCGCGCCGCCGGCCGGAAATGAGGCGAATCAGGCGTCGCTTAGCGACGGCCGCGCCAGAGATGGAAGAACCGGCGCTTGGGTTCGGCTGCCTGGCCGCCCGCCGGGGCTGCCGCCGGGGCGGAACCCGAAGCCCGCGGCTGGTCGCCGCCGCGAGGCGTCGAATCGCCAGCGGAACGTGAGTTCGCTCCGCGTGAGTCCGCGTGACCACCGCCACGCTGCCCGCCGCCACCGCCACGCTGGCCACCGCGCGGTTCCTGGCGGGACGAACCGTTGCGGCCGCCACGCGAGAAGCCGCCGCGCTGCCCCTGCTGGCCGCGCTGCGGCTTCGGCCGCGGCGCGCCCATCGGCTGATACGCAAAGCCTTCGAGCTGCAGCTCCGGGATCTTCGCCCCGATAAACCGCTCGATGTCGCGCACGTCGGACGCATTCTCCGGCGTGACGATCGTGAACGCGTCGCCCACAGCCTGCGCCCGGCCGGTGCGGCCAATCCGGTGCACGTAATCCTCGGGGTTCTCCGGCACGTCGTAGTTGATGACATGGGACACGCCCGCGACGTCGATGCCGCGCGCCGCGATGTCGGTCGCGACCATGATCGCGTACTTGCCGCTCTTGAACCCGGCAAGCGCCTCGATGCGCTGGTTCTGGGACCGGTTGGCATGCAGCACGGCGACGCTGTGCTGGTGCTTGAGCCGGCGCGCGATGCGGTCGGCCCCGTGTTTCGTGCGCGAGAAGATCAGCACGCTGTCGAAGTCGGTGCGGGCGAGCAGCGCCTCGAGCAGTTCAAACTTCTGCTCGTAGGCCACCGGGTACAGCGCATGGCTCACGGACTTCGTGATCGAGCGGTTCACGCCGATCTCGACGCGCGTCGGGTGGCGTAGTGCAAAAGATGCGACGGCCGCGATCTCCGGGGGCACGGTGGCCGAGAAGAACAGCGTCTGGCGCTCCTTTGGGCAGCGCGCGATGATGTCCTTCACCACCGGGAGGAATCCCATGTCGAGCATGCGATCGACCTCGTCGAGGACGAGGATCTGCACGTCGCGCAGCGAAAGCGCGCCCTCCTTGAGGAAGTCCACCAGCCGGCCGGGCGTGGCCACGATGATGTCGACGCCGCGCCGCAGCTCGGACCGTTGGTGGCCATAGCCGACGCCGCCGAATACGGCGAGCGGGCGCAAATCGGAGAAGCGGGCGAAATCGCGAAACGCGGTTTCAACCTGCGCCGCGAGTTCCCGCGTGGGCTCGAGCACGAGCACGCGGGGCCCGGAACGGCCGGCCATGGAAGCGCCGAGCCGCGTCAGGATCGGCAGCGCAAACGCCGCCGTCTTGCCGGTGCCGGTCTGGGCCGAGCCGATGAGGTCGCCACCGCCGAGCACGACGGGAATCGCGCGCGTCTGGATCGGCGTGGGTTCAGCGTAGCCCGCGGCTTGGACGCCGCGGAGCACCGCTGGGGAAAGATTGAGAGCTTTGAAAGGCATGAGAAATACGCCGCGATGCGCGGCAAAAACCGGAGTCTGGGATCGAGGGAAAAAAAGAAACGCGCACGGCCAGTGATCACCACAGCCCCTGCCTCCGTTCTCGGAGCCCTTCCCTTTTGCGCAGCCTCGGGCTGCGAAAAAGAAAAGGGACGAACCCCCGAAGGGATTCGTCCCTCGAAAATGCTAGGTTAGGGACGCTGGATTAGTAGCGACGCTCGCCACGATCGCGGTCACGACCGCCACCGAAGCCACCGCGGCCACCGCCGCCGCCGCCGAAGCCACGACCGCCACCGCCGAAACCACCGGCGGGACGCTCTTCCTTCGGACGCGCTTCATTGACGGTGAGCTGACGGCCACCGAGCTCGGTGCCGTTGATCTTTTCCGCCGCGGCCTTGGCCTCTTCGGGCGTGCCCATGGTGACGAACGCGAAACCGCGCGGGCGGCCGGTCATCTTATCCATCGCGACGTAAACGTCGGTCACGCTGCCGAACTGGCCGAAATGCGCGCGCAGCTCATCCTCGGTCGTCTTGAAGGACAGGTTACCGACGTACAGTTTGGAGTTACTCATTAGTGATGTCTCGTAGATCCACCGTCTACTGGCAGTCCGTTCCCAACTTGGGTTTCGAAATCATCACTTAAGCCAAACGCTCAGCCAACGACTCACCAGAAACTGTCATCTCAACGCTTTCTCTAACGATTCGCCGAAAACGTGCAGGCGGTTTGGCTTCTGGCAAGGCAAATCTGGCTAATGCGCAGGCAAACACTCGCGCAAAAAAGCTAATGGCAGCGACTAACAAAAGACAGGCGCGCGGCATGGGTTGCATATCGCAAAAAGCCGCTCCATTTGCGCCGTTTCTAGACCGGATTAAGCAGCACGCAGATTCGCTCAAGTCGTTAATTTAGTATAGTTTACACACGCATGGCTCGGGCCTCCAATCGACTTGGGCTTATCGCGAATCAGAACCATTTCAGGGCCCCGCTCTGCCGCGGCCCAGAGCACGAAGAACACGGTTGCCCGAGCGTTCGCCCTTGGCAGCAACCGTGCCGTTACGACTCGAGCAGATGGTCGATCAAGCGCCGGTCGCGCTTGGTCGGGCGCCCACTGCCCTTCTCGCGAGCGAGAAAATGCTGCACGCGCTGCTCGCGCGCCTTTTCGAATTCTTCCGGCGGTGTGAGTTCCGTGCAGTACGTCGCCACCAGTCGCGCTCCGACCCGCGCGGGCGGCACGGCGACCACGGCAAGGGTTCGCGTCACGACGCCTTGACGCACCTTCACCTGCTCGCCTGACCGCACTTCACGCGCCGGCTTCGCCGGCTGGTCGTTGATCTCCACGCTGCCCGCACGACACGCATCGGTGGCGAGGCTTCGCGTTTTGAACACGCGAACTGCCCATAGCCACTTGTCGAGGCGGTTGGCGGAAGCGGGGGCCGGCTTGCTCAAGGATCAGAGAAGAAAGCCGGCGCCAGCCACCGCGCAACTCCTGGCCGCGTGCATGGGCTCAGGACTTCCGGATGTCCCGGAACTCGTCGCGGAACCAATCCGAGATCAGGGTCTTTTCGTGCCGCAGCGGATCATCGCGGAACACCGTCGTGATCTTCATCATGAAGGCCAGGTCGCGCAGGTCGCGCTTCCCTTCCTTCACCACCTTGCCCGTGCTGTCCGTCAGCCGGAACGACATCGTGATGCGCGGCGGATAAATGTCCTTCACCACGCGCACGTCGTCCCAGTTCGGGCCGCGCCACGGTTCGAAGTCACCCGCGAGATCGATGTCAGTCACCGAAACCGAAAGCTTGTAGCCCTCCGGCACGAAACGCTTCGCCTGTTCGACGAAGTACTCGCGAATCTGCTCGAGGGTTGCGTCGCGCGCCGACTCGGAGCCGGTGTAGCTGTCGCGCACGTCCGTAAACTTGTCGGGAGACACAAAGGCCACCTCGGCCCGCGCGTCAGGAGCCGGCGTCGCCTGACTTGCCGCCTGCATCGACGGCATGGCCGCCAACGCAGCGGCCACAAGGAGCATCGTGGGTTTCATAGTTGTCGGATGTGACGGACACTGCCCCCCAAAGGTTCCGAGGTCAAAGCAACACAACTGCGCGGCCATCAGCGGTTGTCCGCTCGGCGGCCGACGCCACGCCCTTTTCCCCGTGGCGCGTTGCCTTTGGCGCCAAAGGTTTATCTTGCCCGCGCGCCATGCTCTCCGCTCTGGTCCGTCTCTTCACCGGCTCGAGTTCTCCGGATACGGAGTGCGCCGCGTTCGTCGAGGAGGTACGCACCCGCGAACGGGAGCGTCGCAATCCTCGCGTCGAGCGCCTCATCCTCATCTGCTGGCTCCTCATCGCCCTCAAGCACGTCGCCGTGATCTGGTGCGTCCACCACTACCCGGTTCCATTCGACGCCCTCTGGGTCAACCTGCCGACCTGGCTCCTCGGCACGCTCGCCACGGTCACCTATTACGGGCGCGTCCGCTGAACGGCCACGCCCGCTCGCAAACCCACCCCGATTCCTTCCGCCTCCCTCCCGGGCCCCGGGGTTGCGGTCCCACCGAATCCATGGCATCTGGGGCCTCCTAACCTACTCCCATGTCCTACGTTCCCGGTTTGCGCAGCCCCTACACCAAAGTCGGCCGCCTCGTGTACTTCGGCCGCATGCTCGACAAGATCCGCCTGCAGGCCGCCGGCCAACTGCCGCTCGACGAATACGGCGCCAATCTCGGCAAGGGTTTCGATCTTCGTTGCTGCACTTTCCTCCAGGTCGCCTACGCCGACCTCAAGGCCCACACTCTCTCCTCCGGCGCCACCGACGAGGAGATTCTCGCCTGGGCCGAGCAGCGTGGCGGCCGCCGTCGGGACGACGAATGCGAGGTCTGGAATGGGTTCATGGCCAAACGCGGCTGGCGCGACTCCGCCGCCGACACCCTCGCCGCCCGCATCAGGGAAAGCCGCCTCGAGGGCCGTCCCATCCACACGATGTTCGACTACCTCGATTTCGACGAGGGCCGCGATCCCGTGGCCTCCCACGCCTGGACCTCCGTCTGATGGCCGTTCCGGCGGCGCGTGTGACCAGCACGACACCCACTCCTCCCTCCCCGCCCGTCCCGCCACCCGGGGTCATCCTCGTCATGGGCGTCGCAGGCAGCGGCAAGTCCACCATCGGCCGCCGACTCGCGGCCGACCTCGGCTGGTCTTTCCTCGACGCCGACGATCTCCACCCGCCCGCCAACCGCACCAAAATGCAGGCCGGCCAGCCGCTCACCGATGCCGACCGCCTCCCCTGGCTTCAGGCCCTCCGCCAGCACATCGACGCCGCCCTCGCCACGAACACCCCCGTCGTCCTCGCCTGCTCCGCCCTCCGCGAATCCTATCGCCAACTCCTCCGCACCGACGATTCGCGCGTCCGACTCGTCCACCTCACCGGCGCTCCCGCCTTGCTGCAGTCCCGCCTCGCCGGCCGCACCGGACACTTCTTTCCCGGCCACCTCCTCGACACCCAGCTCGCCACGCTTGAACCTCCGCACGGCGCCCTGACGATCGACGTCACGCCGCCACCCGCCGCCATCGTCGCCTCCGTCCGCCACGCCCTTTCCCTGTGAAACCCGCCCTCTCGAAACGTCTCCGCCTCCTCGCCAGCGCTGTCAGCGTCCTCGTTCTCCTCGCCGTCATCGCCGTCGCCTGGGTTTACAGCCGGATCCAACGCAGCCTGCCGCAACTCGACGGCTCTGCCGCCGTGCCCGGTCTCACCGCCGCCGTCAGCGTCGAGCGCGACGCGCTGGGCGTACCCACGATCCGGGGACAAACCCGCGCCGACGTCGCCCGCGCCCTCGGCTTTGTCCACGCCCAGGATCGGTTCTTCCAGATGGACGTCTGGCGGCGCCTCGCCGCCGGCGAACTCTCCGAGTTGTTTGGCGAACGCACCCTCCCCACCGACAAGGCCATGCGGCAGCACGGGTTTCGCCGCCTTACCCGGCAGACCGTCGCCGCCCTCCCCCCCGAACACCGCGCGCTGCTCGAAGCCTATGCCGAGGGCGTCAACGCCGGCCTCGCCGCCCTCCGCGAACCGCCCTTCGAGTATGTCATCTCCCGCGCCACCCCCGCGCCCTGGCGCCCCGAAGACACCATGCTCGTCAACGCCGCCATGATCATCGATCTGCAGGACGGCACGGGTCGCTACGAACGCACGCTGATGACGCTCCGCAACGTCATGGGGGCCTCCGGCCTCGCCTTCTTCGCCCCGCTCCAGACGTCCGCCGACGCCGCCCTCGACGGCTCCCGCGGCGCCGTCGCTCCCATCCCGGGCCCGCACGTCGTCGACGTCCGCGGCAAGTCCATCACGCAGCTCGCGCTGCCCGCGCCCGCCGCCCTCGCGGCCACGAACCGCCACGCCGGCGAGCCGTTCGACCTTCTCGCGCGCGACCCCGAGCAGAAGCAGGGATCCAACGCGCTCGCCCTCGCCGGCACTCACACCGCCAATGGCGCCGCGCTCCTCGCGAGCGACATGCATCTGACCCTCTCCGTCCCCAACACCTGGTATCGCGCCTCCTTCGAGTTCGGCGGCCGCAAGATCACCGGCGTCACGCTCCCCGGCACGCCGCTCATGATCGCCGGCAGCAACGGTCGCGTCGCCTGGAGCTTCACCAACGCCTACGCCGACACCGGCGATATCATCGTCGTCGACACCAACGCCGTCCACCCGCGCCTCTACCGCGCCCCCGGCCACGCCGATCTGCTCGAAATCGAGTCCCGCGAGGAAACCATCGCCGTCAAGGGCGCCAAGACCGAGAAGGTCACCATCGACTGGACCATCTGGGGCCCCGTCGTCGACCACGACGACACCGGCCGTCCGCTCGTGTATCTGTGGACCGGACACGATCCCGCCGCGATGAACCTCGACCTCCTGCTCATGGAGGACGCCACCGACGTCTCCGCTGCCGTCGCCATCGCCCACCGCGCCGGCCTGCCCCCCCAGAACCTCGTCGCCGCCGACGCCGCCGGCGACATCGCGTGGACCATCGCCGGCCGCCTCCCGCGCCGCGCCGGTTACGATGGCCGCCTGCCCGTCTCCTTCCAGTACGGCGATCGCAGCTGGGAGGGCTACACGCCCGCGGATCAAATCCCCGTCATCACCTCCCGCCTCACCGGGCACGGCGCGGAACAGGCCGCGCCCGACGGCCGCATCTGGTCCGGCAACCAGCGCATGCTCGGCGGCGACGCCCTCAAGGTTCTCGGCGACGCCGCCTACGCCCGCCCCGCGCGCGCCGCCCAACTCCGCGACGATCTTGCCCGCCTGCAGCAGGCCACCCCGCGCGACCTGCTCGCCATCCAGCTCGACGACCGCGCCTTGTTCCTCGAGCGCTGGCACAAGCTCCTCATGGCCACCCTCACCCCCGCAGCGATCGCCGAGAAGGACGTGCGCGGCGCGCTGCGCGGCTACGCCGAGAAATGGGAGGGCCGCGCCAGCGTCGACGCGATCAGCTACTCGATCGTCCGTCTCTTCCGCGTCGCCGTCTACACCCACGTCTTCACCCCGGCCTTCGCCGCGTGCACCTCCGCCAACAAGGACTTCCGGTGGAACTCGCTCCTGCTTGAGGACGCCGTCTGGCGCATCCTCGAGGAGAAACCCGCCCACCTTCTCGACCCCAAATATCCGTCGTGGGACGCACTCCTCGTGGCGGCCGTCGATGACACGATCACGGAACTGAACCGCGCCGAGGTGCGCCTGCCGCACGCCACCTGGGGCCTCCGCAATCGCGCCGAGATCCGCCACCCGTTCAGCTACACGCTGCCCTGGTTCCTCCGCTCAAAGCTCGACATGCCCGCCGACCCGCAGCCGGGCGACATCGACATGCCGCGCGTCCAGCGCCCCAAGCACGGTGCCAGCGAGCGCTTCGTGGTCGCCCCGGGCCACGAGGCCGAGGGCATCTTCCACATGCCGTGCGGCCAGAGCGGCCATCCGCTTTCGCCTTTCTACCGCGCCGGCCACGAGGCCTGGGCCCGCGGCGAACCCACCCCCTTCCTCCCCGGCCCGACCGCTCACACGCTCACCCTCACCCCACCCTGAAGCTCGACCTTTCCGTCTCACCCCCCTCCGTCCCACTCTCACTCTCACTTTTACTTCCTCCACTTTCACTCTGAAAGCCACCCGCCCCAGCTACACGGTCTATCTCGGCGGCGAGATGTTCGACCTCAAGCACCTCATCGGCAACGCCTGGCTCGCCGAGGCCATCTACGAGAAGTCGCACGGGCGTTTTCGCTGCCTGCTGCCCCAGGACCTCGTGCCGCCCGGCCGCGGCTCGCGTTCGATCCGCGACCAACTGCTCCGCGCCCTCGTCGCCTGCGATCTCGCCGTGTTCTGCTTCGACGGTTCCGACCTCGATAGCGGCACCGTCGTCGAGTTCATGATGGCGAAATTTGCCGACATCCCGGCCGTCCTCGTCCGCAGCGACGTCCGCCACGGGGGTGACGCCCGGTCCACCCCGTGGAACCTCATGGCGTCCGGTTTCCCGCGGACTGCGCATGTGATCGTGCCCAGCCTGCCGCTCTACCGCAGCCGCCTGCGCCATCACGGCCTCGACGACGTGCTCCGGCTCGCCGGCCAGCACGGCTCCGCCACCGCGCAGCTCGTGTGCGAGCAAACCGCCGCCCAGTGCGTCCGCGCCCTCGACCGCGTGCTGGCGACCGAGCCCACGATGCCAAAATACCTCCGGGAGGAGGCCTACCAGTGGCTCGCGCTGCTGCCCGGCCTGCGCGGCAAGCGCAAATCCCTCCGCAAGGAGTTCGAGTCCCGCCTCAAGGCCAAGGTCGAGCGGGACCTGCTCTGACGCCATCGCCGCCCCGTCGCAGGCGCCGCATTCGACGCCATGGCCCATTGCGTCGGGCAAAATGCCCCGCCCGCACCGAAATTGCGGGTTGGCGCGCCCCGCCGCCGTCGCCATAACGCGAGCGTCCCTTGTCCGTCCATCGGAGCCGCCGGCCGGTCGTCACCGCGTCCCGCGCACCGTGCGGTCGGACTCCGGTCCAACCTGCCTCTTCCGTCATGCTCAACGTCCTCGATCATCCTCTTGCGGCTCACATCATCACGCACCTGCGTGACAAGACCACGAAGCCGGCCACGTTCCGCACGCTCGCATACCAGATCAGCATGCTGCTCGCGATCGAGGCCACCGCCAACGTGGAGACCTCCGCCAAGGAGATCGAAACCCCGCTCGAGCGGATGACGGGCCGCGAACTCGCCCACGAAACCCTCGTCGTCGTGCCCATCCTGCGCGCCGGCCTCGGCATGGTGCAGCCGTTCAGCGATCTCTTTCCCGACGTGAGCGTCGGCTACATCGGCCTCGAGCGCGACCACGCCACCGCCGTCGCCCGCAGCTATTACTGCAAACTCCCGCCGCTCTCCAACCGGCACGTCTTCCTGGTCGACCCGATGCTCGCCACCGGCGGCTCCGCCGTGCAGGCGCTCACCATCGTCAAGGAACAGGGCGCGAAGAACCCGACGCTCGTGTGCATCGTCGCTGCCCCTGAAGGCGTCGCCGAGGTCGAGAAGCATCACCCCGGCACCCCCATCCACACCGCCGCCCTCGACCGCCAGCTCAACGACCGGAAATACATCCTTCCCGGCCTCGGCGATTTCGGCGACCGCCTCTACGGCACGTGAGCGGCAGCCGCCGGAAGCCAGAGGCCGGAGGCCCGAAGCCGGAGGCCTGAGGCCTGAAGCCAGAAGCCGGAAATCAGAGGTCAAACGTCAGATGTCAGAGATCAGCGGGAAGCCGAGTGAAAGTGGGCGGGAGCGGAGGGCAGCCAAATGAAAGGCAGAGACCCGCAGCCGGCCCGAATGCGATAACTAGCCAATTCTGGCGAGTTATCGGGCGTAACTAGCCAGATTTGGCGAGTTATCGTTTGTCGTCCGACTGCGTGCCTCTGGCTTTGTCCTCCGTCTTCTGACGTCTGCTTTCCGGCTTCCGACCTCAGGCTTCCGGCTTCCGGCTTCCGACTTCGGGCCTCTGGCTTCTGGCCTCCGGCTTCCGGCCATCTCACTCCGTCCGCAGCGCGGTCATCGGGCTGATCCGCGTGGCGCGACGCGCGGGGAACCAGCAGGCGGCAAGACCCGCGGCAGTCAGCACCACGATCGCCGTCACAAACGCCACCGGATCGATCGCGCTCACGTCGTAAAGCAGTCCGCGACACGCCTGCCCCAGCGCCACGCCGAGCAAGCCGCCGAGCGCCAGTCCGGCCACGATCGTCGCCACCCCCTCGCGCAGGATCATGGCGCGCACCTTCGCGCCGTCGGCGCCGAGCGCCATCCGGATGCCGATCTCGCGCGTGCGCCGACTCACCGCGTAGCTCTTCACGCCGTACACGCCGACGACCGCCAGCAGCAACGCCAGCACGCCGAAACTCCCAAACAGCACCGCGCCCGTGCGCACCACCCAAAGCTGGATGCTCCCATCGAGGTGCTGCGCAAAACTCTTCACGCGAAACAGCGGCACCGCCGGCGCGCCCGCCCTGATTTCCCGGCGGACGACATCGCTCAACGCCTGCGCCGCCTCCGGCGCGCCGCCCGCCACGCGCACATGCAGGAACGCGTTGCTCTCAAAGCCCTGTGCGAAGGGCACGTAGACCGCCCCCTCGCCCTCAGCCTTGAAAAACGTCCAGCGCGTCGCCGGCACAATGCCCACCACCTCCATGCTGTCCTCGGGCTTTGGCTTCCGCCCCGGCCCGCCAAACTCCACCCGCTGACCCAGCGCGTTGCCGTCGGGATACAGCTCCCGCGCCAGCACCTCGTCGATCACGACCACCCGCGGCGCCCCTTTCTGGTCCGCCTCCGCCGACGTGAAACCCCGCCCGCGTAGCAGCGGCAGTCCCATGGCCCGGAAATAGTCCGCTCCCACGCTGGACCAGCGCGCCTGATAGCCACGGCCTTCGGCCGCCGTCGCTGGCCGCGCCGCGGGCTCCAACACCAGCCCCGCCCGCCGTACTTCCCGGCCCATGCTTGTGTCCCCGAAAGGCACCACCGAGCCCACGCTCGCCGCCTCCACCCCGGGCAGCGCCGCGAGCCGCTCCACGAGCGCGCGATACACGTCGAGCGCCCGCCCCTCGTCGTACCCCGCGAGCCGCGTGTCGAGCTCCGCGAGCAGCGTCGCGTCTGCGCGAAAACCCGTGTCGATCCGCGCCGCCTTCAGCGCCCCGCGGACAAACAATCCCGCCGTGCACAACAACCCGAGTGAGAGCGCCAGTTGCGCCACCACCAGCGGATGCCGCGGCAGCCAGGCCCGGCGCCGCCGCGTGGGCGCGTCCTCGCCCGGCTGCTCCTTCAAATCCTCCGGCCGCGCCGCCCCGGTGAGCCGCAGCGCCGGCCCGAGCGCAAAACCGAGCGTCGCGAGCGCTGCAAACCCGAGCGTCGCGGCAAAGGCCGCCCCGTTCGTCACGCCTTGGAAGAAGAGCGCAAGCGGCACCCGCGCCGCCATCGAAGCCACGAGCGCGTCGGTGCCCCAGCGCGCCAACAACAGCCCCGCAGCCGCACCGAGCAGGGTCAGCACTGCGCCTTCGGTGAGCAGCTGCCGCACGATCCGCGCCCGGCTGCCGCCCAGCGCCAGCCGCACCGCGATCTCCTTCCGCCGCGCCCGCCCGCGCGCCAGCAGCAGGTTCGCCAGGTTCAGGCACGAGATCAGGAGCACGATCCCCGCCATGCCCAGCAGCAGGCCGCCGATCACGCCCAGCCCGCCGCGCCCCGTCGGACTCACGCTCGTGCTCAGCCGCGGCAGGGGCCCCGCAAAGTACACGCGTTCCTTTTCGTCCACCGGCTGACTCCGGCCAAGGTTCTCCGCCATCGTCGCCAGCACCGGCCGCGCCGCTTCGACGCTCATGCCGGGCTTCAGCCGCCCAAGCAGGAAGAGCTCGTGCGCCGACCGCTGGTTCAGCACCTCGCGGCCATCGTTCGCGGCGCCGCGCGCCACCCAGTCGTACACGCCGAGGGGGAAATAAAGCTCCGGCCCCATGATCGTCATCGTGCCCGCGAACCGCGGCGGCGTGATCCCCACCACGGTGTAGAGCCGCTCGTTCACCCGCACCGTCTTGCCCACCAGCGCCGGATCAAAGCCGGTGCGCTGCCAGTATGCGTGGCTCGCAATCACCACCGGGATCCGGCTCCCGGGCTGCTCCTCCTCCGCCGAGAACGCCCGCCCTTGCGCCAGCGGCACCCCGAGCACCGAAAAATAGTTCGAGCTCACGATCGCCGCGAACCCCCGCCGCGCCTCCCCGCCTTCGCCGATTCCCACCATCGTCAGATTGTGCGCCAGCACCCCCGAAAACACCTGGTCCTGCGCCGCCAGGTCGCGATACGTGCCGTACGAAAACAGCCGGAAGCTCCGCGGGTCCTTTTGGTCCTGCGAATAGAGCTGCACGATCCGCTGCGGCTCCTGGAACGGCTGCGGCAGCCACAATAGCTCCTGCACCAGGCTGAACACCGCGGTGTTCGCGCCGATGCCGAGCGCAAGGATCAGGACCGCCGTGAGCGTAAAGCCCGGGGTGCGCGCCAGCAGCCGGAACGAGTGACACAGATCTTGAAGGAATGAATGCATGGTGGGGGGACGCGCCCGCACAACGCGGCGCTCCCCCGATTACCCGGCAATTCGCGTCAAAGTTACGAAATTCTCGCGCGCCCGCTCAGCCCCCTCGGGCCGGCCCCGGAGAGAAAGAGAAAGAGGAAGAGGAAGACAAAGATCCGACCCCATTTCGGCGTGTGCGTGGCCGCCCGCTCAACCTTCCCACTTGCAACTTTTCCACCTGCAACGCCGCCAGGCCCGTCAACGCCGCCGCCTCACTTTCGCTCCCACTTTCACCCTCACTCTCACTTTCACTCCTTAGTTCCGCGTCAGCTTTTCCGCTTTGACGACCTCGCCGAGCACCTTCTCCAGGCGTACGTCGAGGCGCACCCCGCGCTCGTATGCCGCGAACTGCGCGGGACTCAGGATCTGCCGCGCCTGCGCGTCGGCCAACTCCCAGTTCACCGACGTCAGCTCGGCCGTCTCACCCGCGGCATACTTCGGCGTCGCCGTGGCCACCGCCTGCATCAGCTGCTGCGCCTGCGCCGGCGTGAGCTTTTCGGCGTCCAGCACCAGGCTGCCCGCCAGCTTTTCGACAAGCGCGCGCACCTGCGCGGTGCGCTCAAATTCCTTGAACTGCGCGAACCCTTCCTCGCCCAGCAGCTCGCGTTGGCTGTTCACCCACTCCTCCTGCAACTGGTGCGCCAGCGTTTTCACCGCTTCCGCGCCTTCCACGCCCTGTGCCTGCGCCGTCCCGGCGAGGTCCAGCTGCTGCTCCGCCCGCTTCATCACGGCATCCATGAACTGCCCGGCCTTCTCTGGCGGAAGCTGGAGCTGCGCCAGCAGCGGGCCGTAGGTCCGCCCCGCGCGCGCCCGATTGCCCTCGAGCCACATGGCCTGCAGCGCCGGATCGTTCAGGATCACGTCCCGCATCGTGCGCTCCCGCGCTGCGGCCGCCGGCGCGGCGGTCGCCTGGGGTTTCACCGCACGGGCTTCCGTCAGTTCGGCCTCGAGCGCCGCCCGCCGCTGCTCCGCCTCGGTCGCCCGCTGCTCGGCCTGCCGCGTCTCCGTTTCGAGTCGTACCCGCTTCTCCTGCAGCACCGCGGCACCCGCCCGGTTCTCGGTCACCGCACGGCTCAACCGCACGGTCGTGAGGGTCGCCACGACACCCAGCAGGGCGCCCAGCCAAAGCACGATTTTTGCATTCATGGGTCAGCGATTCGGGTTGGTGGATGCCTGCGCCGCCGCGCCATCCCCGCGCAGCGCTGCCATCATCCTGGCCTCAAACACCTGCTGCGTCTGATACGACGTGAGCACCGCGTATTGGGATTCCGACAACACCGGCTTCGCTTTCGGCAGCACCGCGGCCCAGTCGTACTGGCCATTCCAGCCGGTTTTCCGGTTCAGCTTGCTCGCCTCGGCCACGGCCGCGACCAGCGCGGTGCTCTGCTCCGCCGTCAACGGCGTGTCTGTGAAGTACAGCGACCCCGCCAGCGAGGATGCCAGGGTGCGGGCCGGGTACTGCTCCACGAACGTCCGCAGCTCCTGGCCCGCCTCCATCCCGAGCATCTGCCCGAGGGTCCGCTCCATTTCCCGGCGCTTTTCGCGATTACCCCAGTCAGGCACCGCCAGCATGATCGGCTCGCCGTCGGGACCGGTGAGCCGGCGGACCGACCCCGAGTCGAGGACCATCCAGTTCACGAAGAGCTCCTCCTGCTCCGGAGTCAGGTTCCGGTTCCGCATGTAGGGTCCGAACCGGGCGTAAACTTGCGCGCGGGCGTAGGCGATCACCGCTTGGCGCAACTCGGGATACCGATCCATCAGCGCCTGCCCCGCACTCAGCGCCGCCGCCGAGGGTCGGCCGGTCGCGGCCGCGAGCAGTTTTGCCCGCTGCTCCTGCTGGGCCTTCGCCGCCTGGGCGTCGGCGATTGATTTGTCCAGGCCGGTAATCGCCTCCTCCGCCGTCACCGCCCGGCGCACCGCCAGCTGCCGGCGGGTGTCGAGGCTCTCGTTGTCCTGCGTGGCGGCCGTCAAGGCGTGTTCGGCCTGGCGCAGGACATAAGCCTGGCGCGTCGCGGTGCCGATCGCCACCAGCGCGGCGATGCCCACCGCCCCGGCGATCACTTTGGTGGTGCTCATAAACCCGATCAGCGCGCCCGAAGCCGCCGCCACCGGCGGCGCCGTCAGCGCCGCGGTCGTCACGCTCGCCGCCAGACCCACCGGCGCCGCGCCGACGGCATGGTTCGTCAGGACGAGGCCAAGCGCCGCCGCGGTCGAGGACACTCCTGCCCGCTGCAGGCTCAGCCGCATGCGCTCCAGCGCGCGATCCACGCGCATCCGCGCCGCGTCTTCCGACACTCGCAAGGTGGCGCCCACCTCCGCAAAACTACGGCGCTCGATGTAGCGCAGGACGACTGCCGTGCGATCGGTCTCGTTGAGCTGGTCGATCGCCGCATCCAGCACGGGCGCCACCCGCCTCCAGTCGATCGCCTCGGCTTCGGGTTCGTTCTCGCGCATGGCCATGGCCTCCAGTTCGCGGGTTTTGCGCCGTCGTTCCCGGCGCACCACGTTCACCGCCTGGTTCCGGGTGCTGACGTACAGCCAGGCCGAGAGCGCAGGATGGCGGACCAGCGCAGCCGCGTTCTGCGCCAACGCCGCGAAGACCTGCTGGACCACGTCCTCGGCCAGATGCGTGTCACCGCCCACGCGCCGCACCGCCGCCGAGTACACGCCATCGATATGACGACGCACCAACTCGGCAAAGGCTTCCTCGGCCCCTGCGGACACGTAACGCTGCAGCAGTTCTGCATCTGATCCGGTCATGTTCCGACTCTAGGTCACCACACGCCCCGAAACCGAACGCGAAAAATCCGAGTGAAAGTTGGGAGTGAAAGTGAGAGTGAGCGTGGACGGAGAACCCCATGGGCGGTGCCCCCCAGATCTCTCGAACTTCCTCCGCTCCTCACGCCTCCACCGCGCAGAATTCTACATTCTGCATTCTAAATTCTCCATTTGCCTTCGGGCTTCAGCTTTCAGCCCTTGGTTTTGAGCCGCTTCGCCACCAATTGCTCAGTGAAAACTCCGCCGACGATGCGTGTCAGAACCAGTTCGTCCCCTTTCACCGTGCCACGGTAATCCACGCGCAGGCTCACACCCTGGTAGTTCAGCCGCTCCACGAAATAGACTTCGTTCTTTGTCAGGCGGCCATCGGTGATCGGCGTCTCCGACTTGTCGGTCGAGCGCTCCCCCAGCGCGCGCCCCAACAGCTTCTGCCCGTCCGCCTTCAACTCGAACACGTACTTTTGAATCCCCACCGCGCTGTCGAATTCCGCGCGCCACGCGCCGTCGATCTCCGCGGCGCCGTCGACGCCGGGCAGGAGCAACGCACAAACCAGGACCGGAAAACGGAAGCACGCCATGATGGGGAGAAGCTGGTAGCCACGACATGACAGCGTTTTCGCGACGCCGTCGAGCCCTTCGCCCTAGTCGTTTCTACCCATTCATGGTAGCCGCCGCGTCTCGCCGCCGGCCGGTAAGTGGCTTCCTGAGCCGGCTCTCTGCCCGGTGGCCTCAGCCGCTCAGGCGCCCGGCACCGCACGCCGGCGGCCGTCGTTCAGGTCCGGATCGAACTCGCGCTGGTCGACCTCGCCGGCTTCGGGCGCGGGTCGCCAGAGCGCGCGCACGTCCTCGAGTGTCAGGCTAGCCGCCGGCCGAAATGCGTCGCCCGCCATGTAGTCGAGCAGCGATCGGCGCAGTTGCCGCGCCCCGACCGGCGCGTCCGCCGCGCCGACGTCGATCGTGCAGACCAGCAGCCGGCCGCCGCCAACTTGGGCCTCGAAGATCACGCCGAGCCGCCAGTTGCGGTTCCAGTCGTCGATCGTCGCCACAATTGGCCGCAATGCCCGCGGCGCCTCGGTCAGGTTCACCGAACGCACGCCATCAATCAGCGGCGTCCATTGCCAGTCACAGCCGATCCCCGTCGGGAATCCTGCCAGCGCCGGATGCCCCGGCTGGCACAGCAGCCCCAGCATCGCATCGAACTGCGGCTTCGGATTCCGCGGCGGCCGCACCGTCATCTGGATGTTCCAGAACACCGGCGTGCGGCTCATTTCCGGACTCCGGCCGCGCGGCAGGTCCGCCGCCGTCGGAATGAAGAGCACCTTGCCTCCGGCAGCCAACCGCTCCTCCGCCTCGGCCCATTTCGAAGTCATCAGCACCTCCGCCGGTGTCGTCGGCTCGATGTGCGCCGGGTACACCCACACGTTCCAGTCGTTCTCCACGGTCGTGCCGGCAAGGCCCACCACGAGGCGGTACGCCGCCGGAGCGCGCAGCGACGCCAGCGGCACGCTCACGCGGCCAAGCGGCAGGTTCTTTCCGATCGGCACGTCGCGCGTCGCAAACTCGCCCTGCGCCACCACCGCAGCTGGCTCGTCCGCGCGGACCACCTTCCAGTACGGCCGCGCCTCCGCGAGGGGCTGCGCGCCGAAATGATACAGCTCCACGTCCGCCGTCAGGGTTTCGGCGGTCGTAAAGGTCCGCTCCGCCAGGCGCGCGAGCGGCACCGTCGTCGCGTTGAAGCGACGGAACGTCTCTGCGGTGACGTACGGCTTGGGCCGCCAGAACGCGTCAACCACGCCGATGAGCGCGGTGCCCTGCCCGAGGTAGTCGCGCAGGTCGAGGAGCTGGTAACCCGCCAGTCCGGGCGTGCGCAGGTTGGCCTCGATCTCCTCCTTGTAGCACGCGAGCTGGAACGCGCCCGACGCCTGCACGAAGTCGTGGTTGAACCCGGCCACGCCGGTCTGCTCCGCAAGATGCCGGAAGATCCGGAAATTGCCCGGCTGCAGGTAGCCGGTGAACGCATCGATGACCGAGAAATCCGGATACGCACACCACTGGCCGATCTCGTGCGCGAGCACCGGGATGTGCACGTCGCTCAGCGCGGCGCGATAGTCGCGCCCGAACCAGCCGCTCCAATTGCGCAGGTCCTGCCGCGCGAACTCCACCAGCGCGGCGAACTGCGGCCCGTCCGTCACCTGCGGCCGCCGCCCCCAGCCCGTGCCCGCCGAATACAGCCGGCGCGGATCCTTCTCGTACCAGCGCGCCGCCCAGGCCGGTGTGATCTCCACGTATTTCCCCGCCGGCTCGTTGCTCGGCGAAAACAACACGAACGAGGCGTGATTGCCGTACGCCTGCAGCAGCCGCGGCGTCTCCTCCTCGAGGTACCGCGTGTACGGGCTGCCGGGGTTGAACGGCGCCCACAGCCCGCACTCGGCCTGCAGGTAGAAGCCCAGCTCGTCCGCCGCCGTGAACGCCGCCTCCGGCGGACACCAGGAATGGAACCGCATGCCATTGAGCCCGAAGTCCTGACACACGCGGAACATCCGGCGCCAGGTCTCGACGTCCGTCGCGGGATAACCCGTGAGCGGGAAGTCGCCGCCGAAATGCGTCGTCCGCAGGTTCACCGACCGGCCGTTGACGAGCAGTTCCTTGTCGCGCCACGCCACCTCGCGCAGCCCGAACCGCACCGTGCGCTCCTCTTCGCCCGCCGGCGTGCGCAGCACCACGCGCACGTCATGCAGCGCGGGATGAAACTCGTCCCAGAGGGACGCGTCGGCCCCGAGCGCCACCTCGATGTCGGCGGCACCGCCGGTGCGATCCCATTGCACGGGGACTGTCCCCTCGCCTGCCGTGACCGTGCCTGCGCCGGGTTCACCGGTCGCGTTGCCCACGCGCACGCGCACCAGCGCCGACCGGCGGCGCACATTAGGGAAAACCTGCACGTCCTCGAGCCACACCAGCGGCGTCGACTGCAGCTCGATGCGTCCAACCACGCCGTTCCACGTGGCGCCCAGCGCGTCCGACACGCTGTGGCTGTCCGGCCCATGGCCGTCGAATCTCGGGTCGCGCACGATCTGCCGATTGTCGATCCGCACGGTCAGCCGGTGCTTCCCGGGCGCGAGCCGCCCGAGGTCGGTCACATGCGGGGCAACGAGGCTGTTTTGCGCGGGATACGCGCGGTCATCGACCCATACCGTCGTTTCCCAGTGCGGACGCTCGAGGAAGAGCACGAACCGCCGGCCGGCCGCCGCCGCCGGCACCTCGACGTCGCGCTGGTACCAGGCGGCGCCGAGATAGTGCCGCGGGGGTTGCGAGAGGAACGGCACTTCGACGTGGCCGGGCTGCGAGAACTTCGCCCGCAGGCGCTCCGGCTGCAGCTTCCACCAGGCATCGCCCAGCATCAGCACCCAGGGCGTGTCGGTCCGAATCTCATCGCCGAATCCCTGCGCCTGCAGGATCCCCGGCAGCTTGATCCGGCCGTCGAGCGCGCGCTCGAACCAGCGCTCCGCCACGCCCGCATCCGCGCGGTCGAGGGCAAACCGCCACTCGCCCGCGAGCGACTGCGTCGCCGGCGGCAAGGGCGCCCGCACGTCGGTCGGGCCGGCACAGGAGGAGAGGATCACAGCAAGCGCCACCAACGAGAGGGCGCACAGACGGGAGATGGGAGAACGGGTGGCCACGAGGGAGGAAGGGAAACGAACGCGAGACGTTCAGCGAAGCGTTTCGGTGCGCCGCGGCAATGCGACGGTGCTGACGGACGCACCGGCGGCTTTCCTCTGGCCGCAGGCTCGCGTTCCCGCGGTGTCACGGTTCAGCTGGCGCCGCGTCTTTCCGCCCCATGCACGCTCTTCCCCCTGCCTGGCGCCGCTCGTTGCCCGCGGGTTTGGCCGCGACGCTCGCGCTGCTCGTCGGCGCCTGCACGAGCCCCGCCCCCACAACGTCGACGCCGGCCACCGCCGCCACCCCACGCGCGCCGCTCGCCTACGCTGTCGGCGCCGACCTCTCCTTTCTCGCCGCCGCGGAAGCCCGCGGCGTGCAGTTCAAGGACGAGGGCGTGGTAAAACCGGGGCTGCAGCTCTTCCGTGACCACGGCTACAGCTGGATCCGGCTGCGGCTGTTTCACACCCCGACCCGGCTCCCCAACGACCTGCCCTACACGATCGCCCTCGCACGCCAGGCCAAGGCCCTGGGTTATCAGTTCCTCCTCGATTTTCATTACTCCGACACCTGGGCCGACCCGCACCGGCAGACTCCCCCGCAGGCTTGGGCCGGCTTCACCCGCGGCCAGCTCACGCAGGCCGTCCACGACTACACGCGGGACACGATCATCGCCTTCCGCGAGGCGGGCGCGATGCCCGACATGGTCCAGATCGGCAACGAGATCACGCCCGGCATGCTCTGGCCCCACGGCAAACTGCCCGAGCAGTGGGACGCGTTCGCCGGGTTCGTGAAGGCCGGCATCGCCGGCGTGCGGGCGGGCACGGGCAACGCCGTCGCCCCGCGCATCCTGATCCAGATCGAAAAGCCCGGCGACGTGGCCACCACGCAGTGGTTCTTCGACGAGTTGCTTAAGCGCGGCGTCACGTTCGACGTGATTGGCCAGTCCTATTACCCCTGGTGGCACGGCTCGCTCCTGCAGCTGCGCCAGGGGCTCGCCGCCATGGCCGAGCGCTACCGGAAGGACATCATCCTCGTCGAGGTCGCCTACAACTGGCGCCCCGCCGAGTATAAGGATTACCCCGCCCCGTTCCCTGAGAGCCCGGAAGGGCAGCGCGATTTTCTCGAAGAGGTGAACCGCGCCGTCCTCGCCACGCCGTACGGCCTCGGCAAAGGCGTCTTCTGGTGGGAGCCCGCCGTGCCACCCGGCCCGATCCACAGCCGCGGCATGTTCGACGCCGACGGCAATGCCCTGCCGGTCACGCGGGTCTTCGACAAATTCACCCGCGGTCGCGTCCCCAATCGCGACTGACACCGCCCTCGTTTCCCCTTTCCCCGATTCATCATGAAGTTTTCCTTCGCCCTCCTCCTCGGGCTCACCGCCCTCGGTACCATGTCCTCACTCCCCGCCGACGTCATCACCTCCCCCGTTATCAACGCGGACCGCAGCATCACGTTCCGCCATGTCGCGCCCAACGCGAAGGAGGTGATGCTGCGCTGCGAGGCCCTCCCGGCGGCCCAGCCGCTCACGCGTGACGCCGAGGGCACCTGGACGCTCACGACCCCGCCGGTCGCGCCCGACATCTACGTTTACTCGCTCATGGTCGACGGCCAGCGCGTCCTCGATCCGCTCAATCCCTTCATCAAGTACAACCTCTTCGGCACCGAGAACCAGGTGGAGGTCCCCGGCGACAACGCCTGGACGATCCGCGAGGTCCCGCACGGCGTCCTGCATCGGCACCACTACCGTTCCGCCGTGATCGGCGAGGAGCGCGACGTCTGGGTGTACACGCCGCCCGGCTATGATGCCGCCGCCAGCCGCACCTACCCCGTGCTGTACTTGCTCCACGGCTACAGCGACGCCGAGGACGCGTGGGTCACCGTCGGCCGCGCCAATATCATCGTCGACAACCTCATCGCCCGCGGCGCGGCCCAGCCGATGCTGATCGTGATGCCGCGTGGCTATGGCAACCGCGACGTCGTCGCGGGCGGCTGGAATACCGTACGCTCGGCCGCGGGCCGGGACATCTGGATGGAGAGCAACCAGAAGTACGGCGAATCCCTCGTCCGTGAGATCATCCCCCTCGTTGAGCGCAGCTACCGCGTGAAGACCGACCGCGAGTCGCGCGCCATCGCGGGCCTGTCGATGGGCGGCACCCAGTCGCTCCTGTTCGGCCTCGGCGCCCCGCAGCGGTTCGCCTGGGTCGGCGCCTTCAGTGCCGGCGGCATGCCCACCGATTTCGAGGCCCGCTTCCCCGATGCCGACGAGAAGCTGGACATGCGGCTGCTATGGATGGCCTGCGGCACCGAGGACGGCCTGATCGTGCCAAACCGGACGTTCGTCGCCTGGCTCAAGGAGCGGAAAGTGAAACACACCTGGGTGGAGACGCCCGGCAAACACAGCTTCCGCGTCTGGCGCCCCTACCTCGCCGACTTCCTGCCGCAGCTCTTCCAGGCCCCGCCCCCAACCCGCTGACTGCCTCTTGTTTTCGCCGCTGGCGAAAACAAGAGATCAGACGACCAGAACGGCGCTCGAACGGGGCGCACGTGAGTCATTCCACCTTCGCACCGCCCCTTCGCTCTCATCCACGTTCCATCTCCCGCCCACTTTCACTCTCACTTTCACTTCGGCTGCGGCCCCGCCGCAGCCGATAGCGTGCACGTGCCGGTCTCGATCAGCTCGACCGACTTCAGTTCGGCCACAGGGGCTCCGTCAGCGAACGCCGGTCGCGCGGCTTCAGCCAGGAAGATCGGTGCATCCTTCACCAACGGAAGCACCTCCAGTCGCAATTCACCCTGCCGCAACGCGGCGGCATGGCGCCACAGTCCCAGGTTCCGCGGCCGGCCGTTGTAGAAATCATCCGTCACCAGCGTGTCGCCCAGCTTCACCCGCGCGACGTCGCCCACGTAGTTGAAGCGCAGCAATGGCCGGCGCGCCCAATCGATCGCCTCGGGCAGCGTCACCCGCCACACCGCCGCCGCCGCAAACTCCGCCTCCGTCGGCTGCATCGCCACGCCCTGCTTCGTCGGCGCGACCTTGATCGCCCGCGCCGGCCCCGCCTCCCGCACGCGCTCGAACGCCACCGGGCGCACCGTCGCCGTCACCGGCAGCTGCACGCGGCCGAACAATCCCGCCGAGCTGACCGACAACGCCGCGCCGACCACGCGCATCTCCGCCGGCACGGGATAAACGGCCACCTCCTGGTCCGCCCCCTCCGCCGCGGTCACCTGCGCGGTGTCGTGCTCAAAAACCACGGTCGCCCGCGTCAGCAGCGCCCGCTCCCGACCGCCGAGCGGCCCTTTCCAGAACGCCAGCGAGTCCGCCTCGCTGAGCAGGACGCAGCGTAGGACGCGCCCCGTGTTGGTCACCGCCCGCACCGCCCAGCCCCGGCCCGGGGCGACGTCGCGCACCACCCAACGCCCCTCGGTCCGCTCCAACCGGCCCGAGGTGGTCAGCTCCACGCCCGACTCCTCCTTGAAGACGAACTCCGCCGCCACGCCCGGCGTCTCCGCAAAGAAGAGGGTCTCGCTGCCGTCCGGCTCGACCACGCGACTGAATGGCTGCGCCGTCGCCGACACCAACGTCACGCCGCCCAGGTTCAGGTTGAAGGGCCACCAGGCCGACACCCCAGACGGGATCGTCACCGGCTGAGTTGGGAACGTCACGGTCTCCTCCCCGTGCCGCAGCGCGAACTGCACGCCCGCCTTCGGCGCCAACACCCGGCCCCGCTCGTAGTTGTTCACGAACACGAAACCGCGCCGCCCGTCGGAGCGCGCCGCCCAGCGCAGCGTTGTGACATCGTCCCGCCCGGCCGGACGCACGTCCGGCAGCGCCACCGTCATCGCCGCCAGCTCCTGCTCAAACTCACGCAGGAACAGGTGCAGCCGGCGCAGGCGGTGATACTGCGGCCGAACTTCGCCATACTCCCCAAGGGGGGCCTGAAAATCGTAGGTTTTCACCGGCAGGTCGTTGTAATTCGTCATCCGCGTGTCCTGCGCCTCCATCAGCGTCGTGCGCACGCCCTCCGGGTTCGTGCCACCGTGGTACATGTAATAGCCCGGCAGCGTGCTGCCACCCGCCACCTTGATCAGCGTGGTCACCTCGATGTCGCACGGATCGATCAGGATGCGGCGGTGATAGCTGTTCATCATGCCGCCGCCGATCTCGCACGTAAGATACGGGTACTTCGCCGCGTCCACATCATCCTTCGCCGCGCGGTTGCCCAACATCTCCGTCGCAATCGCCGCATCGGTGCGCAGCGCCGAAAAGTGAAATCCCGCCCAGTACCGGCCCGGCATCGAAGTCGTCTGCCGGTCCCAGAAACCTTCCGCGTACACGCCGTACAGCGGCACGATCTCTCCCAGCGGCATCGGCGTCGTGAGCGCCGGCCAGCCCGTCCGCGTGTAGAGCGGCACGTCGAGCCCCTCCGCCCGCGCCATGCGCTTCAACTCGAGCAGGTACTCCGCCGGGCCAGGATACTCGTTGTCCACCTGGATCCCGACCACCGGCCCACCGTCCTTCCACAACAGCCCGCGCACCTGCGCCGCGATCTGCGCGTAGAGCTGCCGCGTCGCCGCCAGGAACGCCGGGTCCAGCGAGCGCAGCTTCCAATCCGTCCGCGCCACGACCCATTCGGGCAGGCCACCGTTGCGCACCTCGCCATGACACCAGGGACCGCAGCGCACGATGACGTCGAGCCCGACGTCCCGCGCCGTCTCGACAAACCGCCGCAGGTCACGGGCGCCGCTCCAGTCCCAGGTGCCCTCCACCTCTTCGTGGTGGATCCAAAAGACGTACGTCGCGACGATGTCCACGCCCCCCGCCTTCATCTTCAGCAGCTCCTCCCGCCACTCCGCCGCGGGATAACGGCTGTAGTGCATCTCACCCATCACTGGCAGCCACGCGCGGCCGTCACGGCGCAGCGTGCGGCTGTCCACCGCGAGGATGTGGCCATCGGGGCTGCGGGCTGCCCCCATCTTGAAATACCCCGACTCCGCGGGTTTCGGCTCGGGGAGCGTGAGGGTGAGCGGCGCGGCCGCCACCGTCGTGAGAGCAAGGCAAAGGGGAATCCAGACGCGCAGGGCGACGAGTGACCGGAGCATGCCGAAAATCTACCGCACTTCACCGCGCCGCCAACCGCGAAGCCGTTGGCAGCGTCAGGCGCGGGCGGCTTGCCTCAGCCGGCGCGCCGCGCAGAGTCACCGCGTGCGCTTACCCCGACTGCATCGCACCTTCCGCCTCCTGCGCGGGCTGTCCCCAGTGCTCGCCTTCCCCGCCGCGGTCTCCGCAGCTGACCTCGCTCCTCCGCCCCCACTCGGGTCCACCGGCTTCGCCACCGTCTCAGCAGCTCTCCTCGTCACCGCGATCGCCGTGCTCGCCTGGTGGCGGCAGGCTGTTCGTCTGCGCCGCGCGCGCGCCGAGCTCGAGTCCGCCCGCCACCGCGCCGAGGCCCAGCTCGCGGAGGCGCGCGAGGCCCGCGACCACTTCCTCGCCAGCGTCAGCCACGAGATTCGGACCCCGCTCAACGGCGTGCTCGCCTCGGCCGAACTGCTCGGCAACACCCCCCTCGCCCCCGAGCAGCGCGAATGCCTCGCCACCCTGCAGTCCTCGGCGGAATCGCTGGTCGCGTTGCTCAACGACCTGCTCGACTTTGCCCGCATCGAGGCCGGCACCATCGAGCTCGAACGCAGTCCGTTCTCGCTCCGTGACGTCGCTGCCGATGTCGTGCGCATCCTCGCCCCGCGCGCCAACGTCCAGGGCCTCGAACTCGTCCTCCGCGTCGACGCCACCCTGCCCAGCGGCTACGTCGGCGACGCCGCGCGGCTCCGTCAGGTCCTCCTCAACCTCGTCACCAATGCCGTCCGCTTCACCGCGCAGGGTCACATTCTCGTCGAGGTGACCGACGCGGGCAAACTGACCGCCGCCGCCACTCCCGGCATGCTCCACGCGATCCGTTTCGCCGTGACCGACACCGGCATCGGCATCGAACCCACCGCACAGGCCTCCTTGCTCGCCAAGCCGCCGCCCGGCGAACGCCCGCTCCACCCGGGTCGCGGTCTCGCAATCTGCCGCGCGCTCGTCGATCTCCTCGGCGGAACCATGGGCCTGCGCAGCGAACCCGGCCGCGGTTCGCAGTTCTGGTTCGTCGTCCCCCTCGAGCCCAACCCGAAGCTGCCGATGCCGCCGATGGCTGAGGGCCGTCCATTGCGCGTCCTCCTGGCCGACGACCTCGCCCCGGCCCGCCACGCGATCACCGAGTTGCTGCAGGTCTGCGGCGCCCTGGTGGACGCCGTCAGTTCCGCCCGCGACGCCCGTGAGGTGCTCCAACGCGAGGCCCGCAGCGGCTGCGCCTACGATGCCTTCATCTTCGATCACTCCGTGCTGGCGGCCGATGACGGCAGCCTGCTCCTCGCGATCAAGCACCCCACCTTCGGCACGGTGCGCCGCATCCTGCTCGCCTCCTCGCTGCGCTATCCGGAGGTCCCATCCGAGGAACCCGGCGACTTCGACGCCGTCGTGGTGAAGCCGATCCTCACCCACGAGGCGCTCAACCAAGCCCTGCGAGGGCAGCGCACGACCCACCCCGCTGCGAACTCCGAGCTCCACCGCATGCCCGTGAGCCGCTACCGCGCGCTCGTTGCCGAGGATAATGTCATCAACCAGATCGTCCTCGGCCGCATGCTCGCCGCCCTCGGTTGTTCCGCCGAATACGCCGACACCGGCGCCCAGGCCGTCACGCTCGTGACCGAACGCCATTACGACATCGTCTTCATGGACATCCGCCTGCCGGAACTCGACGGCATCGAGGCCACCCGCCAGATCCGCGCCCGCCGCCCCGACGGCAGCCCGCCGATCATCGCCGTTACGGCAAACAACAGCCCCGACGACCGCTCCGACTGCCTCGCCGCCGGCATGAACGACTACCTGCAGAAACCGGTCCGCATCGGTGAACTCCTCGCCACCATCGATCGTTGGATCGCCGTCCGCCCTGCCTGACCGGCCGTGGCACCGCCACGGCCGGAGTGAAAGTGACAGCCGCAGTGAAAGTGAGAGTGAAAGTGGCTCGGAACGAGAGGAGTCGGCGAGCCGTGTCCACGCGGGATCAGTTCCGGTGATTGTTACCGCAACGCCGCCGAGCCCACGTTTGCCCACTGTCAGTTTCCACTCTCACCTTCACTCTCACCCTCACTTCAGCTGCGGCCCTTGCCGCAGCTGAACATCCCAGATGCGCGAGAGCCGGGAGGTCCGGCCGTCGGCGTCAGTCACCTCGAGGGTCGTGACGTAGTTGCCGGGCTGCTTGTAGGTGTGAACCGGATGCGCCTCGATCGAGGTCTCGCCGTCGCCAAAGGTCCACTTCCAGGCAGTGACCCGGCCGACCGACTCGTCCTTGAACGCCACGACACCCCGGTCGTGGTCGACCACCTGGAACGACCAGCGCGCATCGAGCGCCGGCAGGAGCGCCGGCTCAATTGGCATCAGGCGGAAGGCGCAGAGTTCCGAGGCGTCGCCGTACGACGTGTGATGACGCGAAAGATTCCAGAAGCCGCGCTGGCCGCGGATCGGCTTGTCGTAATCGATCACGATCAGGCCCAGCCCGATGATCTTGCCCTCCCGCAGCACCGACTCCACCGCCCGCTGCGGCCCCTCCGGCCCGGCGTAGTCGAAGGGCGTGATCCAGAATTCGAGCACCACCTTGCCCGGCTTGCCCGCGGGCGCGTCGTGACGACAAACCGCGTTGGCCCAGGGAAACTCCTTCGTCCACGACGCCGCGTTCCACGAGATGCACCAGTCCTTGCCCACCGCCGGCGTGAACACGTGATAGTTCTGCGCGTGCACGCCGTGAATCGCCCAGTGCGCCTCCGCCGGGCCGATGCGCGGATCGAGCGCGACCGACGCCTCGCCGACGTGGCGAGGGGTGGCGATTTCCTTGTGCGTCACGTCGAGCAGCGGCCCGCCGGAGGCATCGCCGTCCACGATCACCTCAAACGTGTCGCAGTTCAGCGTCGGGTCGGCGAAATCGAGGCAGTTGTCTGTCGCCTCATAGAGGAAATAGAGCCGGTTCAGTCCGGCGACCCAGCCAACGCGCACCTTCACGGCGAGATTCGCGGGATCCTGCGTGGCGTGGTTGCCAGTGTCGTCGACGAACTCGGGCAGCCCGATGGCGTACGTCTCCGGCACCATCGCCCAGTCACTCGCGTCGCCGTCGACGCGCGGAATGCGGTCCCGCGGAAACTGGAACACCTGGAACGTGCGGTCGGGACGATCCAGCGCGGAGAGGTTCGTGGACCCGACGCCCGCCAGGAGCGCAACGCATGCCGCCAGCGAAAGGCGGCCCGGTCGAAGAAAGCTAATCATGGGTGAGGAAGCAGGACGGACTCTGGCGCGGAAGGGAACAGGAAGAAACACCCCATTTCAGCGCCCCGTCCGGCGGGGCGCCAAGGCAAGCCGCCCCAGCAGACACTCGCTGGCATCGCGCCCGAAGCCACCGCCCCGTCGGCGGTGGATTTCGGCCGCGGGGCAATTGAACCTTCACCGCGCCACCAGTGCGTCGCCCACGTACACGCGGTACTCCTTGATGCGCCCGGCAGCATCCGCCCCGCTCCGCGGCGTGTAGCGCAGGCCGCTGACCTTGGACGGGGCGCCAAGGTCGATCACCAGACGATGGGGGTACGCGGCCGCACCGGAGCTCCAGGCCGTGACCCACGCGTTCGCCGTCTGCCCATCGAGCGCGTTGCCGGCCGAGCCGTCCTCGAACGCCTTCTCCTCGCTGCTGACGTACGCGAGCGTCCAGGCCGCGTGCGAGAGCGGCTGGCCGTCCACACCCAGCAGTTCGAGTTCGGCGATTGCCGCCACCGGCTTGCCGTCATGGGCATTCACCGCCTCGAAGCAGAGCTGGCGCCCGGTCACGGGCGCCGTGAACCGCACCTCCTGGGCGTCGCCGCCGGGCGCGAACGTGCCGCTATGCACGGGTTTCACGCCATCGAGCCGCAGCTTCCCCGGCGCGGCCACGGGTGAAAAATCGCGTTCCGGCCGCAGGGCATTGAGGATCGGTCGCGCGAGTCCGGCCAGGACTGGCGCCTCGGGGCCGACGAGGTCGAGCACCACCACCTCGTTGCGCCCGGCGCGTAACCACGGGCCGGGCACATACGCGGTCTGCGTGGGCCCGATATTCCAGAAGCGGCCGAGGCAATGGCCGTTCACCCACACCACGCCGAAGCCCCAGTGGCTCAGGTCGAGGAACGTGTCGGCCGGTTGCCCAATTTCGAAGTCGCCGCGCCAAAACGCCGGGCCCGTCGCCGCGGCGCCCCCCGCTCCGCGCTTCTCCCAACGCAGCGCCTCACGTCCTTTCTCCACCGGCACCGCAAACACTTGCCAGCCCGCGAGCGTCACCGGCGCGCTGGCCTTGGCGGTCAGCGTCACCGGCCCATGCAGACCTTTGCGGTCGTGCACCTCGACGCCGAAGTTCACCCGACCGAGCGCGTACACGAGGAGGTCGAGCTGCGCCGGCTTCTCTCGTGCCGGCAGCGCCAGCCGATAGCTGCGCGCGCGGCGGTCCAGAACGCCCACGCGGCGACCGTCGACGAACACAAAGCCAAAGTCATGCGCGGCACCGACCTCGAGCACCGCCGCCGGGCCCGCCGGCAAGGTCGTCCGGTACACCATCGCACCGCGCGCATAGTCGTACGCCTCAAAGGTCCGCGGCTGCGCCTCCGCTTGGGGCGCCGACAGGTTGGCGAACACCGGCGCGATTTCGTCCAACGGGAAGGCGGGCACCGCCATCGTGGGAATGGGCGCGGGCACCGGCGGCAGCGTTTCCCCGGGCAGTAGGTGCTTCGCCATCAGCGCGCGCGTCGCGACGAATTTCTCGCCCAGCGCGCCGTTCTCCGCGATCGGCGCGTCGTAGTCGTAACTGCTGGTGTCGGGCTTGAAGGGTCGGTCGGCCCCCGACCAGAGCCCGAAGCTCGTCCCACCATGCGCCATGTAGATGCTGAACGAGCCGCGGTGCTCGAGCATGTAGGCCAGGTCCGCCAGGTACTGCGGCGTGTTGCCGAGGTGATGCGGCGCACCCCAGGTATCGAACCAGCCGGGATAGAATTCGCCGCACATCAAAGGCCCGGTGGGCTGCACCGCGCGCAGCGCCTTGAACCCCGCGGCCGGATCGCGGCCAAAGTTCACGACCTTGAACAGCTCCGACGGCGTCGGGCTGCCAATCTTTGACGTCGGATTGCAGGCGAAGAGCGGCACGTCAAAACCGGCGTCCACCACCGCGCGCCGCATCTCCTGCAGGTACGCGAGGTCGTTGCCGAAGAACCCGTATTCGTTCTCCACCTGCACGAGCAGGATCGGCCCGCCGCGGGTGACCTGCTGCGGCCCGAGCACCCGGCCGACTTCCGCCAGCCACGCCCGGCTCGCCGCCAGGAAGCGCGGATCGCGCGTCCGCAGCGCGATGTCCTCCTGCTTCAGCAGCCACCACGGCAGCCCGCCCATTTCCCACTCGGCGCACGCATACGGTCCCGGCCGCAGCACGACCCACAGTCCTTCCTCCTGCGCCAACCGGCAGAATTCCGCCGCGTCCGCCTGGCCGCTCCAGTTGAACTTTCCCTGCTCCCACTCGTGGTAGTTCCAGAACAGGTACGCGCAGACCGCGTTGAGTCCCATCGCCTTCACCCGCTGCAGCCGGTCCCGCCAGTACTCGCGCGGCACCCGCGCAAAATGCACCTCGCCGCAACGAATCTGCAGCGGCTGGCCGTCGAGCAGGAAATCCTCCGAGCCGATCGCGAATGTATGCCGGGCCGGTGTCGCCGGGACGTCCGGCGCCGCGGCCGCCGCCAGCTTCGGGCCGGCCATCACCGACAGGGCGAGAACACAGGTTGCAGCGAGGGTTTTCATGAAAGGGGAAGACGGGGGGAGAAGCAGGGAGCGGCGGTCAGCGAAAGGAGGTCAGGTCACCAAGGCGGGGGCGGCGCCCCGCGCGCAGTAGCCGACTCGCGCCTTCGCCCCCGGTCAAGGCGCCCGCCCGTGGCCGTTCGGACAGGTCGGCGGCCCCCTCTTTCTCTTACTCGTACTCTTTCTCTTTCTCCCAGTCCGCGGTTCGCCAAGAGCACGGCGGCAGCACAAACGGAACGGATGTGAGAGTAAGAGAAAGAGGAAGAGTAGGAGTAAGAGACGCGAGCCTCACAGCCCCAGCCGCAGGACCGTCACCGACTGCGGGGCGAGTTCCCGGACCAGGGGGCCGGTGCCGCGCGTGAACGACTCCTCGCGCGGCGCGATCCTCGTCGGCTCCGCGAAGGTATTGGTGTCGTCGGCCGACGCCGAGGTCAGCACCACCGCCCGGCCGTTGGTGCCGTTCACGCCACGGAGGTCGAGCGTTGCCGCCCGCGGCTCCGCAAAGGGATTGACGAGAAACACGACCAACTCGCCCGCCGTGCGGTCGATGCCCGCCACGGCAAACACCGTCGGTACCGATGCAGGGTGATACGGCGGCAACGGCGCGGCGCCGTAGGTCGAGATTTCCTTGGCCGGCAGCGGCGTGAGCCGGATCGGCTCGCCGGCGATCTGCAGGCCCACGAGCACATCCGGCCGGTTGCGGCTGAAGAGGCGCTGCACGTGGTACGAGCCGGTCGCGTGCACCCGCGTGTTGTCGAACCAGATCAGGTCCGGTTGCCACTGGATCGCCCCGGCGCGCGCGAACAGCGGCGCGTAGGCCGACATCACCACCACGTCACTGTTGCGCAGAAGCCCGGTCATGAACGCCGCCTCCGCCACCGCCGCACGCAGCGTGGCCCGGCGATCCCGCTCGTGCGCCGCAAACTCACCCGCAAACACCTTCGGACCCGGCCGCGGCTGCGCATCGTACCGGCTCGCGTTCTCCAGGAACCACTGCGGGGGACGGTAATAGTGCTCGTCCACGATGTCCGCTGGCGTGTCGCTCCGGAAGCGGTCCCACGCGAGTTTCCAGCTTCCGTCGTCCACGCCGGGACCCGCCGTGGTCACGATGTGCAGGTCGGGATAGCGGGCCTTCAACGCGTCATGGAATGCCCGATACCGCGGGAAATACTGCTCACCCCACTGTTCATTGCCCACGCCGAGGTACTTCAGGTTGAACGGCGCCGGATGCCCCATTGCCGCGCGCTTCGCGCCCCAGGTCGAAGTGACGGGACCATTGGCAAACTCGACCAGGTCCAGCGCGTCCTGCACATAGGGATCCAGCTGGTCGAGCGGCACGAGTTCGCCGCTCTGGTACTGGCACGCCATGCCACAACTGAGGACGGGCACGGGCTCGGCGCCGAGGTCCTCACAGAGTTGGAAATACTCGAAGAACCCGAGCCCGTACGTCTGGTAGTACTGCGGCGCGGTCTGGTTGCGGATCGCATCGCGCCAGCGGCTCCAGTTTTGCCGGCGTTCCGCGATGTCGCCGATCGTGTCCTTCCACTGGTACCGGTTTGCCAAGTCCTTGCCTTCCACGATGCAGCCACCGGGGAAGCGGAGGAACGCAGGCTTCAGGTCGGCCAGCATCTGACCGAGGTCGGCGCGTACGCCATTGCGGCGGCCGTGAAACGTCTTCTCCGGGAAGAGCGAAACGACGTCGACGTCGACCTGGCCGGGCGCGTTGACCAGCACGACGAGCCGGCCGTTGGTCGCCGGTCCCGACGCCTTGAACGTGCCCTCGAGCTTCGACCACTCGGTGGTAGGGGTCGCCAGCGCGCACGCCCCCAGCCGGCGGCCGGTTTCATCCTCCAGAATCACCTGCAGGGCGGGTTGCGCCGTCGCCGGCCCCGGGGTAGGCGCCGCGAGTTGCCCGCGCGCCCGCAGCGAAACGAAGTAGGTTTCCCCCGCCGCGACCGGGAGGCCGCCAAAGCCGTAATTCGCCAGCCCAAAGCCCCGGCCGGGCGCGCGCACCGCCAGCCGCGCGTAATGCGGGTTGCGCTCATTGAGCGGCTGCGCCGTCTCGATCGTCACCTGCCCATCCGCCCCGCGGCTCACCGTGCCCCAGGAGAACAGCGCCTCGTCGTGCTCGAACGAACGGTTCTGCACGAGTTCCGCGTACAATCCGCCGTCCGCGGCGTAGTTGATGTCCTCGAAGAAGAGCCCGTGCAGCATCGGGCTGACCGCATGGCCGCGCGCCGCGGCATCGATGGTAATGCGGACCGGAATCGCCGGGGCGGCAAAGCTGGCGGCGGCAAGGGTCGCGACGAAGGCATGAAGGACGAACGGACGCAGGCGCATGGAAGAAATGGGGAAAAGGGGAGACGCGCGGACCGGGAAAGAAGGCCCGGAAATTCAGACTGTCACTCTGCCCCGCCCGCCCGCGCCAACAACCCCATCGAATGACTGACCGTCAACCCCGCCGTCCTTCAGGAAATGAAGTCATCTCATTCACCGTTCCCCGTGGTCCAACACACCCCCAGGCGTGAGCATTCTGCATTCTGCATTCATCATTCTCCCTTCGCCTTTCCGGGCCACCCTTCGGCGTCCCAGGTGAGCTTTTCGATGCGCAACTTCGAGCGACCGCGGTCCGCCGCGTCGTAACCGTGGAAGACCACCCAGTCCGCGCCGTCGAAGGTGTACACGCCGCAATGCCCGACGCCGTACCACTCGGCATTGCCCGCCAGCAGGAGCGTGCCCCCGCCGCTCGCCAGCCGGCGGCCAAGCCGGTCGAGATACGGACCTTTCACGTCCTTCGCGCGCCCGACGATCATCTTGTACGTGCTCTTGGGCCCGCGGCAGCAGAGGTCGATCGACGCGAACAGGTAGTACCAGCCGCCCCGGCGGAAAATGAACGGCGCCTCGATTGCATTCCCGCCCGCATCGGCCGCCGCCATCGGGTCATCCGGCGGCGCCGGCGGATTCGGCACGTTCGGGTCCCGCTTGCGGCTCGCGATCGTGATCGCCTCCGCCGGGTCCTGGTCGGGCGCGAGTCCGTCCGGCTTCAGCCGCACCAACTGGAGCCCACCCCAGAACGAGCCGAACGCCAGGTACGGCGTGCCGTGCTCGTCGGTGATGAAGGCCGGATCGATCGCATTCCAGTTGGTCTGCCCGGGAAAGGACTGGATCACCTTGCCATGATCGACCCAGCGAAAACGCGGGTCCGCGGGATCGAGCGTCACGTTGCTCGCCACCCCGATGCAGGACGTGTTTTTGCCGAAGGCCGACACCGAGTAGTACAGCAGGTAGCGGCCGCCATGACGCACGATGTCCGGCGCCCAAATGTGCCCCTTGAAGGTCGGCACCGCCTCGACCGCCCACGGCGGCGGCGCCGCGAAGACCGGCGGCTCGGGTTTCCACCATACGCGATCCCGTGAGGACCACACCGCGATCCCGCGACCCGTGGCGAACAGGTAATAGGTCTCGCCCTGCTGGATCATCACCGGGTCATGCACCCCGATGCGCACGCCCGCCACGCGGGGCGGCGGCATGGGAGCTTCAGCCGGAGCGAAAGCCGCCGGAGGTTCCGCGGCACCAAGGGACGCCGCGAGGGAGGCGAGCAGGAGCAGAAATTTCATGGGGAAACGGGATCAACCGCGGACAAGGAGAGGCATCGTCACGACGCCCGCCAACGACGCCCGCGCGGGACCGTTCGACGAGTCCGGCGCAGGCGGGCGCCGGCACTATTCAAAGACCAGGACAAAACCGCCGCGCGGAGCGAGGGTCACAGGGAGATTCAGGTCGGCCCCGAGGTTCACCGCCGACTGCTGGAAGGACAGGTTCCCCGGGGCGCCGTCCTGGATAAGCATGCCTTTGCGTCCCGCCGGGAGCCCGAGCCGCCGCAGGTCCAGCGTGAGCGGCTTCGCCGTCGACTCGGCGTTGATCCCGCTCACGTACCAGCGGCCCTCGCCCTGGCGCGCCAGGACGACGAACTCGCCAGGCAGGCCGTCAATGAACCGCACCTCATCCCAGACGCTCGGCACGTGACGCAGGAACTCGCGCACGTACTCGGGCGCCTTGGCCATGCCCGCGGGAATCTCCGCGTAGTGCTGGATGCCTGACGTGAACACGACCGCGAGCGCGAGTTCGAAGGCGCTGCTGGTACGGCGCTCGATCTTGTTGATCCGGTCGAGCACGAGCGGCGTGAAATCCATCGGGTCAAAGAGATTCCGGGTGAACGGCAGGATCGTCGCATGCGCCGGTTCCTCGTCGGCATTTCGCTGGTCGAAGGTCACGTACTCGAGGCCCTTCACCGCCTCCATCGTCATGAGCTGCGAGTACGTGCGGTTCCAGCCGCGGGGCAGCGTCGCGCCATGGAAGTTCATCTGGAATCCGTACGGCGCCGCGTCCGCCAGGATGTCGTGGTAGTACGCGATCATCGACTGTGCATCGCCGCCGAAGAAATCGATTTTGAGCCCGGCGACGCCCATCGCCTTCAGGCGCTCAAACTCCTGGATCCGGCTCGCATGCGTGAGCAACCGGTGCCGCGGCGTCTGCGGCGCGTCGTTCCACGTGCCGTTCGAGTTGTACCAGAGCAGGACGGACACGCCCTTGGTCCGGGCGTAGTCGATCAGCTCTTTCACCTTCTCGTAGCCGATCTGCTGGTCCCACATCGAATCGATGAGGCAGTACTGCCAGTGCATCTCCGCCGCGTAGTCGATGAACTGGCGCTGCACGTCATAGGTCGTCTGCGGATCACCCAACAGCGGCCAGCTCCAGGACGCCTTGCCCGGCCGCCCGGCCGGCGCACGCGCCGGCGCCGGGTCTGCGAGGTCGATCCCGAGCATCGACTCCGCCACCGTCTGCAGGCTGCCGATCGCGATCAGCCGCCACGGCGTCCGCCAGGGCAGGACCGACACCGGATTCAGCGGTCCGCCCGGGAACGTCTCCCGCGCGTCCGGAAACCCGATGGTATATTCGCCGTTCGGCGACTCCTTGCGCAGCCGTGTGCCGCAGTAGTCTCGGCCCAGCCCCGCTTCGCTCACCACCAGCCAGGTGTCGCCCGACCGGAACAGCGCCGGGTAAACCCAGCCCGCCTGCGGCGAGGGCGTGCCCACCGCGATGTTCTTCTCAAAGTATTCCTCGTAGCACGGGTTCACGCGCGACCACCCGGTCTTTGCCTCTGACATCGGCTGCAGCCAGGCCCGCGTCCCCGGCAGGAAGGCGAACGACGTCACCTCCTCGCGCAGCCAGCGCACGACCGCGCTCGTCCCCGGGAACACATAACGAAACGCGACGCCGTCGTTCGACACCTGGAACTCCACCTGAAGCTTGGCGCCGTCGGCGTTGACGAGTTCCACGACTTGGCGGTTGGCGCGGTACGTGTTCGCCCGACGCTTCGCCGTCAGAATCTCATACTTCTCCTCGATCGCCCGCCCCGGTTCCACGGCGACCAGCGTCAGCCCGCGCGTAAAGTCCGTGTCGTCCCGCACGAGCCCAAGCCGCGACGCCGCCAGCACCGGCTGGCCCGCGCGCGTGACGGAGTAAGTGAGCGTTCCCGCCGGCCGGGCGAGTTGCACGTCGACCACCAGCGCGCCATCCGGGCTGGCGATCGAGGTGACCGGAGCCGGGGCGGCGCGAGCGGCTCCCAGCACGGGGCCGAAAAGCGCCAGGGTCGCGAGGAGGAATCGGGGTGCGTTCATGGGGAGGGGGTCATCAGGAATCTTTCTCTTACTCTTCCTCTTTCTCTTACTCTCAAAATCCGTTGGTCGCCGACCGGCGACACGGACCGGAAGAGCGAGAGTAAGAGAAAGAGGAAGAGTAAGAGAAAGAGTTGGGAGAGAGAGCGCGGGGCAGTTCGGACGTTAGCTTCTCGGAAATGACAGGCGGTCGATGACCACGCCGGCGTCGATCGCGTAGAGCCGGAGCACGTGCGTCCCCGCCTTCGCCACCTCCAACGGCACGGTCACCGTGACCTCATTGGCAATCACGCCAAGCGCCCATTCGCCGGAGCCGTCCCTGACGTCGAGCACCACCTCGCGAGGCGCGGCGTCGTCGAGCGCGACGGCGAACCGCAGTCCGCGACCGGCCTGCAGCGGCTGCGTCGGGATGAGGTGAAAGGTCACGGGCGTCTGGCCGGCGCCAAGCTCCAGCGTGTAGTCCAGTCGCGCCGCTTTCGTCGCGACCTCCGCCAGAGCCACGCTCGGCGCGGTCGTCGGAAACAACGTCACGGCGTCGCCGTCGTGACCGAGCCCGCGAATCATCTCCCACGTGCCGGCCGCACCCGGGCGCGAACCGGTCGAGGCTTCCGCCTGGACCACCACTGTGCCCGCCGGGAGCGAGCGCCAAGTCGGCTTTTCGGCCGTGAGGCCCGCGGCCGGCAGGGTCCACGGCAGGAGCCGGAAGGACTTCCACTGCTCGTCCGCCGGCTCGAGATGCATGAACCCGCGCCACTTCCCGCCCGCGATCTCCTCGTTGAACCGGCGGGTGAGCTCCTTGAGCGCGGCGTCGGCTACCATTGCGTGCCGCGCGTTGGCTTCCTGCTCGGCGGGCGTCGGGGCGATCGCCGCCAGCTCCCCGCGCAGAAAACGTTCGTTGGCCAGCGCGCTGCCGTGCACCGGGTACGCGACCAGCTCGAAAAACGCATCGCGCAATTCCGGCCGCACCGTCTGACCCACCGCCTCGGTGCGCCGACGCAGCGCGTCGAACCGCTCGAGCCGCGCCTGCCGGTCCGCGACGGAAAGCCCGCTCAGCCGCGGGCTCTGCTTCGGCAGCCACGGCTGCAGGTGCTCGGGCTTGCGCGTGAAATTGAGCGCGTAGTATTCCGCCAGGATCGCGGCGATCTCCGGCGCCGCTTTCTCCCCAAACTCCCGCGCCGCCCAGGTGCGCAGGAAGTCGGGCTCCGTCTCGCGCGTCCAACGGTCGACGTCCCACGCCAGTTGCAGGAAGAACTCGGTGCCGATCTCCGCCGGCTTCAGGTCGCCGACGTTCGCGATCCACAGCGTGCGCGCGCCGTGCGCGTACGCCTTGGTCATCTCCTCCCAGACCAGCGCGGGCGGCGTCGTGTACAGCCAGAGGTAGGCCATCGGCGCGCCGAGGTAGGACAAATGATAATACACGCCAAAGCCTCCCGCGCGCTTCTGCTCCTCGGTGGAGGCGTAGTTGCGAACGTAGCCGAAATTGTCGTCGGGCCAGACGATCGTCACGTCGTCCGGCACCTTCAGGCCCTGGCGGTACAGGCCGAGCACCTCCTTGTACGCGCAGAACATCTGCGGCGCCCGCCCCCCGCCCCGCGCATGCTGCGCGAGCAGCGCGCGCTGGTCGGCGAACACCCGCTCGAGCACCGCGATCCGCTCCGCATCGGTCTTCGCGCCCTGGATGCCGGAGTCGTGCACCCCGCGCATACCGAGCGTGTAGATGTTCTCAAACGCGCCGTTCTCCCGCACCCGCTGCTCCCAGTACGCGCGCACGCCCGCGGCATTGCTCACGTAGTCATAACGCTCGCCCGGCTCCGTCCACTCGCCGACGTTGTTCCGCAGCATCGGCTCGGCGTGCGAGGAGCCCATGACCATCGCGTAATCGTCCGCCAACTGCCGGTGCTCGGGGAACGCGTTGAACGCCTTGGTGCACGCGTGCATCGCCGGCCACACGGTGTTGGCCTTCAGCCGCAACATCAGCTCGAAGAGCTTCGCGTACGTCCGCGGCCCAATGCCGCCATGCTCGGGCTCCAGCGTCCGTGCCGCCCAGGGCTGCAGGCCCCAGTCCTCGTCGTTGAGGAACACGCCGCGATACTTCACCGACGGCGGACCAAACCGGCGCGCGCCCGCCGCCACATACAGCGCCTCCTGATGCGCCGGCGCGACGTCCGCCCACCAGTGCCACGGCGACACACCGATCGCCTCGGCCAATTCATACACGCCGAACGCCGTGCCGCGCCTATCGCTGCCCACGATCACCAGCGCCCGGGGCACGTTGGGGAAAGGATCGGTCACTGTCGCAATCAGGAAACTCTCCCAGGCGCCGGACAGGTACGTCGCCTCGAGCTTTCGGTCGGCCACGAGCAGATCGATCAACGGGTTCGCGCCGAGTGTGCCGATCAGCACCAGCGGACCCGATGCGCCCGCGAACGGAGTCGTCGCGATCGCGGGCCGCCGCCCGGTCACGCGCTCGATGTCCCGCGCGAGATCCGCGGCCGCCAGGTTCACCACCTTCGCGTCGGTCGGCGAAACCATCAGCGTCGCCGTCGCCCCGTCCCTGGCCACCAGCGCAAAGTCCGCCCCCGCCGTCTCGCTCCGCACCCAGGGTTCCGCGCGCGCCGAGGTTGCCCCAGCGAGAAGGATTCCCACGCCCAGCGCGAGCACGGCAGGGAGTCGGCACCGCCAACCGCCGGTGGCGGCGTGGACCCGTGGCGCCAACAACGGAATCAGCGATGCAGGGAAACGCATGAGAGGAGGCTGGGAGGGGTTGCGGCGCGGCAGCCGGGAATCGCGTACGTTTGGCCCTCCTCCCGAGGTCGTCCTCAGCGGGACGCGTTAGCCGGAGCCGCCGCGGCCGGCGGCACGAGCGTGATGCGCGTCGGCGTGTCGCGATCGCAGGAGAGCACCCCCGCGCGTTCGAAGAGCTCGACGACCTGGATCGAACTGCGGCGTGTCTCCAGGGCGTTCTTGTCCTGCGGCGTGATCGTCCCGGCGCGACCCGGGTGTGTGAAGTAGAAGCAGAACGCGCGGTCGCCATTGACCACGATGCCGGCATGGCCGCCGTTGACGCCGTCGTCGGCTCCGCGGCCCGGCTTGGCCAGGAGTAGCTCGGGCTGGCCGGTCCAGTGCTCGAAATCGTCGGACCGGTACACCCCGAGTCCACGCCAGGTGTCGACGATCATCCAGGCGCGGCCTTTCCACTGGAACACGTAAGGGCCCTCGCAACGCCCGGCCACGCCGGCGCAGCGGCCGCGGTCGGTCCAGTTCTCCAGGTCGGGGCTGTCGGCGTAGTAGATCGATTTCCCGTCGCGCTCGTTGTTGTACCACATCCGCCACGTACCGTCGGGCAGCCGGTGCACCACCGCGTCGATCACGCGATCCGACGCCAGCGCGAGCACGCGTCCCTGGCTCCAGGTGCGCAGGTCGCGGCTGGTGAGGTGCACGAGCCGCCGTGGATGATTCCAGTCCTCGAACACGCCGGGCACCACGGTGAGAAACATGTGGTGCGTGCCATCCGGCGCCGTGAGCACGTCCGGCGCCCACCACGTGGGCTGTTCGCCCGCGACGTCGGGCGGCAGCTGGATGACGGCTTCACCGGCGGGGCGCCAGGTGAGCCCGCCGTCAGCGGACTCGGCGATGCCGATGGGCGTGCCGTGCACCCAGGCGACGCCGGAGAGCCCGGGGACGTTGGCGCGGCGGTTGGTGTAGAACATCCACCAGCGGCCGACCGCGGGGTTCCAGATGACAACCGGATCCGCGGCGCCATCGTACAAAGGATCCCGATACAACGGCTTCGGCGCGACGCGGTCGGTCACGGCCGCCGGCGCGGCGGAGGCGGACTGCGGCGCAACCGCGGGCGCCGCACAAGCGGACGCGACGGCCAGCGGGGTCAGGACCAGGGCAGCAGCAATGGGGATTCGCACGGCGAAAGAAACTACGCGGTTAAGAGCGCCGGGAAAGTCCGCCCGCTGCCTGACGGTCCCCGCGGGCCGGCCACCGCCGGCCCGCCTCTTACTCTTTCTCTTCCTCTTACTCTTACTCTCGAGGGATTGAGGGATTGAGGGATTGAGGGATTGAGGGCCGACCGCAGCTATCGTACCCCCCGCCGGCTCGTTCTCGTTCTCGTTCTCGAGCCAGTCGCTGGCGGCGACTGGCTGAGCCGGAGAGAAAGAGAACGAGTAAGAGTAAGACCCCGAACCCGCCCTCACAGCTCCAGCATCACCACGGACTTGCTGGGGAGCGTCACGCGGAGCGTCTCACCGTTGAGCTGGGCGTCCTTGAAGTCGGCCGGCTTCACGGCGTCCGGCTGCGCGAAGGTGTTGTGCGCGTTCATCGCCGCAGCGGTCAGCACGCGGCCGCTGACGGCCTTCGCGGTGACGCCGGTCAGCTTGCACTCGACCACAACGGCGTTGTTCGGATCGCAGTTCGCGAACGAGACATGGATCCGGCCCTGGGCGTCGCGCGAGGCGGAGGCGCTCACCGCCGGGATGCTGGCGCCCTCAAACGTGTAGTTCGGCGAAGTGAGCTGAAACGGGATCGAGGTGGCGCCCTGGTGGGCCTTGAACATGGCGAAGACGTGGTACGTCGGGGTGACGATCATCTTCTCCTTGTCGGTCAGGATCATCGCCTGGAGCACGTTGATGAACTGCGCGATGTTGGCCATCGAGACGCGGTCCGCGTGGCGCTGGAAGATGTGCAGGTTCAGTGCGGCGACGAGGGCGTCGCGCATCGTGTTCTGCTGCTCGAGGAAGCCCTCGTGGCTGCCCGGTGTCTTCTCGTACCAGGTGCCCCACTCGTCCACGACCAGGCCGACCTTCTTCTCGGGGTCGTACTTGTCCATGATCTCGCCGTGCTTCGTGACGAGCTCGTCCATGACGAGCGTGTTCTTGAGGACGCCGAACCAGAGGTTCTCGCCGAACTCGGTGGCGGAGCCGCGCGGCGGCCAACCGGGGTTGGTGCGGGTGTAGTAGTGCAGCGAGAGGCCGTTCATCTGCTTGGCGGCGCTCTTCATCAGCACCTCAGTCCAGTTGTAGTCGGAGTCGCTCGGGCCGCCGGCGACGCGTTGGATGCGGCTGCCGGCGTAGTTGCGCACGTAGGTGTTATAGCGGCGGTAGTTATCGACGTAGAACTGCGCGGTCATGTTGCCGCCGCAGCCCCAGTTCTCATTGCCCACCGCGACGAACGGCACCTTCCAGGGCTTGTCGCGCCCATTCTTGCGGCGGAGATTGGCCAGCGGGGAGTTGGCGTCGGAGGTCATGTACTCGACCCATTCCGAGGCTTCCTGGACGCTGCCGCTACCGACGTTGACGCAGACGTAGGGCTGGATGCCGAGCAGCTCGCAGAAATCGAGAAACTCGTGCGTGCCGAAGTGGTTGTTTTCCACGACGCCACCCCAGTGGGTGTTGATCATGGCCGGGCGGGATTCGCGCGGGCCGATGCCATCGCGCCAGTGATACTCGTCGGCGAAGCAGCCACCCGGCCAGCGCAGCACCGGCACGTTGAGCTCGCGGATGGCGGCGATCACGTCGTTGCGGTAGCCCTTGGTGTTGGGGATCGTCGAGTTCTCCCCGACCCAGATCCCTTCGTAGATGCAGCGGCCGAGGTGCTCGGCGAACTGGCCGTAGATGTTGCGGTTGATTACCGGGCCGGTCTTCGACGCATCGAGCGTCAACTGGGCCGGAGCAGTTGCCGAAAAGGCGAACGGTGCCGCGAGCAGCATGCAGGCGGAGATGAGCAGGGTTTTGGGGTTCATCGTGATGAAATAAGAGAAAACAGAATTTCCCGGCAACAACCGCCTCGGCACGTGACGGTAAACCGCGCCGCCCCGGCGCGCTACTTGCGCGGAGCCCGATCAGCCTGGGCTTTCGTCAACACCGCCGTCAGCTCGTCGAAGCGCTTCTGCATTGCGGCCGGCTGCGGCAGCGCGCGGCCCGTTCGCGCCAGCGTCAGGGCCGCGTCAATCGAGCGGTGCTGCGCCATGACCATGGCACCGAAATACAGCAGCGGGATATGCCGCGGGAACCGCAGGAGCGCCTCGTCGAGGAGGGCGATCTCCTTCGGCCCGACGCCCGTCGCGCTGCGCGCCCAGACCGCTGCCATCAGCGCGTAGGTCGCGGGCAGCGCCGGCTGTTGTTCCAGCGCGGGGGCCAGCGTCTCGAGCACAAAACTGGCCTGTCCCGGGCCCAGCGGCTGGAACTCGTTGTCGTCGGACCGGGTGAAGTCCTCGAGCCGCAGCCCGGCGAGCTCCACGTACACCCGGGGCGAACAGCGTGCGCCCGCCACCGCCGCCTCCAGCAAAGGACGCGCCGCGGCATGATCACCTTCGTCGCACTCGAGCAGCCCCGCCACCGCCAGCAGCCCAGGATCCTGCGGGGCCACCTCGCGCGCCCGCGTGATCGTCTGGCGCGCGAGCATCAGGTACGGCCCGACAAACTCCGGATACCGTTTCCGCACGAACGCCGTTTCCAGCCGCTCCCAGTCACCCTTGATCCGACCGATCTCCGCCGGGGTGGCGTCCCGCGGACGCAGGCGCGGCGGTTTGGCGGGTTTCGCCAACTCGAAGACGACCCCTTTCCGCACGGCCGTGGGCAGGTAATCGCTGAGATAGTCCCGCGCATCGGCGTAACCAAAGCCGAAGCACTCGCGGAAAAGGGCCTCCGAGTCCCCCGCCCGCGCCGCCGTTCCGATATAGCGCGCCAGCGCCGCGCGCCGCTCCGGGTTGAGCAACGCCCAGCGCAGGAGGAGCTCCGCCTGCACGGTCCAGTGCTCGACCGCCGCCTTGTCCGCGGCCGACGGCCAGCCGCCCAGGAGGTCCACCAGCGGCATCACCCGCCGCGGCGCATCCGGATCGTCACGCAGTACCCTCGTCTCCGCCTCGTTCAGCCAGATCAGCGGAGCCACGTGGATTGCCTTGTCGCGAAAGTCGCACGCCGGATACAGCCGCAACCAAGCCGCAACGTACCACGCCGGCAGCTCCGGCGTGCGCCCGACCAGGAGCAGCCGGACGTATTCGGGCGTGAAGCACATTGCCGTGAGATCGATCGAGCTGCGCTCGGCGATCGCGAAGGTCGCAACGCGGTCCAGGTCGTACAGCACCGGACTGGGGATCGTCTGGATTCGCGCCTCGCCCGGGAGCGGCGGCAACGCGGTGCCTGGCACCGACGGGTCGACGACGACTCCGGGTTGCCCGGGCCGGCCTGGGGCCGGCGACGGGTTCGACGTGGCCGGCGGCCGGGCGTACGTGAGGCCGCCAAACTGGGCAAGGAACTCGCGGGAGAGCCCCGGGACGGACTTCGCGTCAACGAGGATCACCTGACGTGGGTGCGTGGTTTGGTGCTGCAACGCCGGCGGCAGGAGCATGCCCAGCAGCTCGTTGAGCCGGTAGGTTCGGGTCACCATGTCCTTGAGCACACCGTCATCACAGCGCCCGAGAACCTCCATCTGCGGCGTGCCGACGTAGCGCCAGGGGCGGTCGGAGGTGTTCTCCGACACGATCATCGGCGGCAGTTGCACCGTCGCCGGCTCCTCGGCGCCGCCTGCTGGGGAGCGCTCAAGAAGTGCCAGGGTGAGCGCGAGCAGGAGCAGCCGTGGGTTCAGGCGCGCGTTCAATCGACCTCCCGCTCTGCGCCAACCTCGACGCGATAGTCGTACATTCTCCCGGCGTAGAATCGGCCGATGCGCTCAAACACGCGCGCGGCGTTCGTTGCGTCCTGGCGCGCCAGCGTTCCGGACAACTCCAGGTACTCAACCTCGGTTCCCGCCGCCTTGAGTTTGTCGCGCAGGGTCCGGGCCTGGTCGGCCACGGGATCGAGCCGTGTCGGATCGGCGACGAGCATGACCGGTCGGCGCAGATCCGCAGCGGTGCTCAGGACCGACGGAGGCTCAGGCGCGGCCGGCGAGAAATTGAAGAAGGCGCGGCGGCGGGCGATCAGCGGATTCGCCTCCGGCAGGGACATCGAGTTTGCGGCGATGCCAGCCACCCAGCCGTGGAGTTCGGCGGGGCCGTGAAACACCACGGCGCAGCGGAACAGCTGCGGCTCCTGTTGCAGAGCGCGGAGCGCCAGGTATCCGCCGAAGCCTTCGCCGAAAAGCCCCACCCGGCGACGATCGTACGGGTGGTGTTCGCCCAGCCAGCCCAGCGCGGCCCGAATATCCTCGAGCGGCACTCGTTCCCACGCGCCCCGGATCGCGTCGCGGTGCCGCGTGCCAAGGCCGGAAAATCCGCGGTGATTCAGGTCGAGCACCATGAAACCATAGGCGGCGAGCACCTGCGATTCGCGCTGGGAGAGCATCGGCAGGATCGCGGAGCCGGGCAGGTCGCGACACCGCACGATCAGGGCCGGAGGGTTGCTCCGGGGCATACGCGGCAGCGTCACCGCGCCGGTCAGCCGCACGCCCGCCGGCGTGGTGAAGTCAACCGGGACGGTGCGCGGCCGGGGCAGGTCGCCGCTGAACGCGAGACGACGCAGAATCTCGGTGAACTGCGGCGGCTGGCCGGCCCGCATCACGATGTACCGGACAAAACCTCCCGCGGGCAGCACCGCCAGCAGCACCACGTCACGCGCCTCGCTCCAGCCCAGGATCTGCACCTCGCGTTCCGGAAAACGGGCCGTCGCCTCGCGTTGCCGTTGCTCCAGCACGGGATCGAACCACCGCGTCGTTGCCGGCACCCCGGGCAACCTTACCCCGACCAGGACACGCCGGCGGTCGAACACGAGCGCGCGCGGGTTAAAGACCTCCTGCACGTCCATGATATCGTACTCCGCCGACTCGACCGCAAAGTCGGTGCGCTTGCCGGTGTCTAGGTCGAGCGCGTAGAGGCCGGTGGTGTCGCGGCCGACGTTGGACGCAAAATAGAGCAGTCGCGGATCCGCGCCGATCGCGAGCGGCACCGAGCGCGGCTTGAACTCGTCCATCGGGCCGTGATCGAAATGCAGGGCGGCCGCCTCCCCCAGCCGCGCCAGGGGTTTCCAGCGGCTCTGCCCGGGACCGCGCACGTGAACCGACTGCTGGGATGACAGCCACGGCAGGTCCGGCTTTGCGCCGCGAATGCTCGTTAATATCGACGGCGTCACGCGCGGCGACTCGTACACGCGGGCGACGCCTGAGGCATCGAACAGCAGGCGGCCTTCGCGGTCGTCGCCGGGTTGGCGGGTGCGCGCGCCGGTGCGCCAGTTGACGCGCGCGACGTCATATCGTCCCCGCGCGCCGACATGGCCGGCGATCTCCACCAACACCGTGTCCGGCACATCGGGTGCAAAACCCAGCACACGCATGCTTCGGCGGATATTGAGGGCGGGCCCATCCGTCTCGTCGCTGAAAACGACGTACTCCGGCATGTCGGCCGGTTGCAGCAGGAGCCGGTTATCCCGGCCGTCCGCGCGCACGGCCCGGAGTTCCTGGTCCCGACCCGGCGGCCGGTCCGGGAAAGTGATCAGATACACCAGTGTCTCGGCATCGGCCCAACCGAAGTATCCCAGATTGGGCGACTCGCGCGGATTGCTGGACCTCAGTTCGACAAACAAGGCCTCGCGCGCCTCCGGGTCGTTGAGCTTCCGCGTCAGCAAGGTCGTCGCCCCGCGCTCGGTCACGACGTAGGCGTACCGCTGCCCGTCCGGAGAGAGCAGGACCTGCGACAACCGCGAGGTCTGGAACAGTTCGGCAAGTTCGTCCCGCGACGGATCGCGCGGGCGCGCGGCTGACGCCCGTTCAACGGGCGCAACCAACGCCGCCATCAGCGCCAGAAAAGTGAAGTATCGGCCGGGGTAGGACACGGACGCGGAGGTTATCTAAGCGCAGGACGCCACCGTCGCGCCAAACGAACACCATTCACAACAACTTTTTACGACAGCCAACCGGCCATGCCACAGCCCAAGCCGCCTCTCTGCCCCCCGCGAACCCGACAAACTGACGCCGCCCCCGGTCTCCATTGAACGCATGTGACGCGGTCACCCCGTTTGCCTGAGACGGGGTCAGCAACGGTCTTTCAGGCGAGACAAAATTGAGGGTCTTTGAGGAGGTGGTTGAGGAGTACGATGAGCTTACGCATCACCGCCGTGAGGGCGACTTTCTTGGGCTTACCAACGGAGAGGAGTCGTTGGTAGAAGGTCTTTAGGATTGGGTTGAAGCGCACGGCCACGGTGGCGGCCATGTAGAGGACTCGGCGCACCTTAATTCGTCCACCCCGGATGGTACGGCGACCTCGCAGGTTGCCGCTGTCGCGGTTGTAAGGGGCGACTCCGGCGAGGGCTCCGACCTGCCTGCGGTTGAGTTTTCCCAGTTCGGGCAGCTCGGCGAGGACCGTGGCGGCGGTCACCTTCCCAACGCCTTTGACCTGTTGCAGCCGTGCGTTCTGTCCGCGCAAGGTGGCGTCATCATCGATCTGCGCTTTGATGAGCTCCTCGAGCTGCTGCACCTGCTTGTGCAGCTCCGTCAGTAAGTGCCGCGTTAACTTTTTGAGGACGGCCTCACGCGTTTGCGTCAGGCGCTGTTCTTCCATGGGGATGAGATCCACGAGTTGTTCCCGGCGCTGCACCAGCGCGGCCAGTCGACGACGGGAGGGCGCAGGCGCCGCCGTCTGCGCGGGCCGAAGGAGTTCGCCAAACGCGCGCAGGACGCACGCATCGATCGCATCGGTTTTGGCGAGCAGGCCTTGCGCCCGGGCAAAGGAACGCACCCGCGCCGCGTTGACTAAGCTGACGGGAAGACCCGCCGCCCATAACGCTTCCAGCAACGCCTGTTCATAACCGCCACTGGGTTCACAGATCACGTGCACTGGGCCAGGCATCTGGCCCAACCTCTTAACCAACCCGGCGATGCCGGCCGCATTATTGTGATGCCGCTCGGAGCCCTGGGCCGAGAGCGATACATCCAACGCTTCCTTGCTGATATCGACGCCAACGTACGACCGAACTGGTTCGGTCGTGGTGTTCATAGCGCTCTGCCTTGTGATTCGAGCTGCGGCCCCGGAAGGCGCGCGCTCTGCCAACGGTTCGAGTTTGTATGAAGAGTTCCAAGCCGACCGCGCTGACCCACGAAATTGCTTTCGCATCTCAGGGGCGTGTTATCGATCTGGCTCGGAAAGGGAGTCGCCTCCGGTCTGGTTGCGGCTTCCTCCGACGAGCTCTACGGCCCATTCTCGGAAGCCGCAACCAGACCTTCACCGTCCAAGATACAAGGGCGTCACGGCGTCACATTTCTCACGAAAATCTCCAGCCGGGCCCCGCCGTTGCGGGGTCTTGCGGCAGAAAGCACCCGCGCTATGGACTGCGCTTCAGCGCGGCGATCAGGTCGCGGAAACGCTGCTGGGCGGCGGGGGTGGTGGCGGTGGCGAGGCCCCGCTCGGCCAACTCCTCGGCCTCATGCGCATCGCCGCTCCGCGCCTCGAGGCGCGCGGCAAAAAAGAGCAACGAGAGATGCTCCGGAAAACAGGCTAGCCCTTCCTGCAATCGCTCGCGCGCCACCGGTGTCAGTGGACCTCCGCCACGATACCACGCTTCAGCGAGCACCGCATAGCCACTCGCGAGCGCCGGCTGCCGTTGCCACGTGGGCGCAAGCACGTGTTCCAACTCGGCCACCTCTGCCGTCGCCACCTCGCCGTCGCGACCAGCTTCCCGCCGCGCCTCTGCGAGTCGCAGAGCCGCGAGGCGAACTCGCACGAGAGCGCGGGTCGCCCCAGCGTCCACCGCTCGTGTCAGCAGGGCCCGCGCCGCCTCGGTCCGACCAAGGTCGATCTCCAACAAGCCCGCGAGCCCCAGTACCGCCGCATCCTGCGGCGCGCGGTCGAGCCCACGTCCCACGGTCTCGCGCACCGCCGCTTCATACGGCTTGTCATACCCGGGATAGCGCGCCCGCACATAGCCCAGCGCCAATCTTTCCCACTCGCCCTTCAGGCGATTGATCTCTGCCGGCGTTGCGTCCCGCACCTCTGATTTGGGCACCCGCGCCAGGGTGGGGAAACGCAACACGCAGGCCCGGCTCGTCGCCGCCTCGACGAACTCGCCGAGCCGCTCCTGCAACCGCGCATAACCCATCCCGAAGCTCTCCTGGCACAGCGCGTCCGACACGCCGTTGCGCGCCGCCGCTGCGACGAACCGCCACAGTGCCTCGCGGCGCTTCGGCTCGTCGAGCCCCCACCGCAGCAGCAACTCCGCCTGGTCGAGCCACAACCGGCGCCCCGCCTCGGTCAGCGTCTTCGGCTTTGCCGTGAAAAACTCCGCGAGCGGGAGCAATCCTCGCGGCGCATCCGGATCCCGCTGCAAGCGAGCCGTATCCTCGAGGGACAGCCACGTCATCGGCCGCAGTTCGAACGCGTCATCGTCTCCGCTCAGCCCATCCAGCAGCTGCATCCATCCTTCTACAAACCATGGCGGCAACGCTGGCGTCCGCCGCGTCATCGCCTGCCGCCAGTGCTCCCGCGTGAAGAAGAAACGCCCCGCCGCGGGTCCCCGTTCCACGAGAGCGTACGTCACGAAATGATCCTCCGCGTCGAGCACCAGGTTCGGCAGGAGCCGCGCGTTGAGGCTCGCCAGCAATGCCTCGAGACCCGCCGCGGCCGGGGGCCGCCGCGCGACCGCCGTGTCCCTCGTCTCCGCCAGCCCAGCCGCCACGTCGCCAAGTTGTTCGACAAACCCGCGTGCGAGCTTCGGCGCCAGCTGCGCATCCACCAGGATGACGGTCTTCGGTTCATCGGAGCGGAAACGCAGCTCCTCCGGCAGCAGCACGCGCATGCGCTCGTTCTGCCGATGCTCCCGCTCCACGAGCTCGCACATGATCGCGTCGTCGCAGCGCCCAAGGATCTCGACGCCGGGCGCGGCCAGATAACGCCAGGGCTGTCGCCCCGAAACGTCGCTCACGATCAAGGGCGGCAAGGCCACCACCCTGTCCGCGTCAACGGCCGGCGCACCACCCGCGCCCGCGACGAGCGTCGCGCCGAACGCAAGAAACAGCAGCGATCTCCATCCGCGTGCCCACGGCGTGCTCACGGCACCTCCTTCTCGGCCCCAACTTGCACCGCGTAATCGTAGAGGTGGGTGTTCAGGAACCCGGCTAGATGCGTCACCGCGGCGAGTTGCTCCTCCACCGCGCCTGCCAGCAGCGGGCCGTGCAGCGCGCGGTACTCCGCCGCTTTGCCCGCACGCTTCACGCGGTGGTACAGTTCGCGTCCGCCCGGGCCCGGCTGCAGGAGCGGCGCTGGATCTTCGAGCACGAGCACCGGGGCTCCGAGCGCGCCGACGTCAGTCGTGACCGAGGCCTCGCGCAACCAGGCGGCATTCCCGCCGAAAAATGCTCCGAAACGCATCTGCCAGGCCGACCGCCGCCAGTGCGGGCCGCGAACCGCTGGCGCAATCAACATCGGCCGTCCCTCGCCTCCTTCGAAGGGCAGCGGCTTCTCATCGATTGGCAACAGGGGCGCGGTGACTGGCGCCTGAATCCAGGCGGCGAGATCCATCGGTGCCTGGATGCTCACCGCGGCGCGGAACTGGTTCGGAAACAACCCCAGCGCACGCAGCGCGAGCAAACCACCATAGCCTTCCCCGACGATCGAAACGCGCCGGACGTCGCACGCCTGTACCCGAGCGGCGGCCGCCAGCATCGCCTGTACATCGTCGAGCGGCGCGCGAACCGGAGCATCTTTGAGCGTGTTCCGAAATGCCGCCCCCCGCCCCGACGTGCCGCGGCACTCGACTTCGAGCACATGAAAACCAAACGCGGCGAGCGACTGGGCCAGCCGATGCCGACGACTGATGGGTCGCCACGGAACCGATGGGTCCGCGGTCTGCAGTGCCGGTCGGAGCAGGTCATGCAGGACAACAACCAACGGAGCCGGATCGCGCCGGGGTTCGTGCGCCAACGTGATGCACCCGGAGAGCGTGTGCCCGGCGGGCGCTGTAACCACCAGCGGCAGGACCGTCGGCCGCGCCTCCGCCGACGTCGGGTCCAACGGACGGAGAATCTCCGCGACCTCGAGCGTGGCGCCGCGGCGTGCGAGATGCAGCCGTCCAGCGGTACCGTCTTCCGCGACGTGAACCAGCACGCGATCGTACGCCTCCGTCCACTCGATGATCGTCACGGATGCACCGACGAACCGGGCGTCCAACTCGTCCTGCAGCCGTTGCAGTTCAGGGTTGAGCCAGCGTGTGCCGGCCCCAGCGGCCGGTCGCCGGACCCCCGCCAGCCGGCGCGCACGATCGAACACCAGCGGCCCCTCACCGAAGGCGTCATCCGGCTTGGCAAGGTCGTACGCGGCGTCCTCGGCAACACACGCCGTGTGCGCCTCACGTTCCAGCCTCAGCAGGCGCACGGCGTACGTGTCCCGTCCCACGTTTGTCGCAAAGTACAGCCCCTCGCTCTCGCCACCAAAGCCCAGCGGGAAGGCGTGTGGTTCGAAATACGCGGAGTCGCTGGCCCGGAAGCGTAGTTCAGGGACGCGTTGCTCGAGCGCTTGCCAGCGCTTGCTGTGGGCGGGGCGGTATTCGAACTGGGGGTCCTTGCCCGCGTCCTCCTCAAATGGGCAGAAAATCCGTGGCTCGCCTGTCGCGTCGCACAGGTAGCGTCCTCTCCGCCGTTCATCGGCGATCGTCCGGCGCCGTCCCGTCTGCGGATCGATCGCCAGGACCTCGACGCCCGCAATGCCGGAGCCGACCTGCACCAGAACCTCAGGCGCGGCGCCGGCAGCAAAACCAAGGACAATGAAAGGCCTCGCCTTCGCCTCGCTGCCGGAGCCGTGAACCACCGCCAGTGAGTCGGAGTCGATCAGCCTGCGGCGATTGCGACCGCTGGCGTCCACCACGTGCAGTTCCAGCTCGGGACCATGCCCGTCTGCCCCCTCGTGCAGCCCGTACACGAAGGTCTGGGCATCCGCCCACCCAAGAAAGTTCACCCGATCCGAGAACGACGCCGTCGCTCGAAACGAAAAGGTCCGCGCCGTCCCAGCTCCGCTCCACACCGTGACGGTCTCCGCCGCGGCGGCGTCCAGATCACGGATTAGCAGCGACGTCCGGTCCGGCTCCTGGGCCACAAAGGCGACATGGCGACCATCGGGAGCGAGCGTGGCGGCAATGATCCGATCGGGGCTCAGGAGCGCTGTCAGCTGCCCACGCGTCACATCCGACGCACGCGCGGCGGTGGGCGAGAGCACGAGGAGAAGCGCCGGGGCGACGCAGGCGAGAATCGATCTGACGCAGGACGACACGGGCAACGAAACAGGCGGACAGAGAGTCGGAAACGGGTCTGGGTAACGAGCCCGCGTAGGCTGAACCGGCGCTCCTTCGGGGTCGACACACGAATGCCCGCCGGCGGTCCGGTCGGTTTTCTCACCCCTCCCACGCCGGATGCCCCCTTGGCTCAGGTCGAAGACCAATCAAGTTATCTGGACCCGAGACGGGATACTGACGCGCTGCCCCCAATTATGAACGGAATGTGACGCGGTGACGGCCTGACCCCGTCTCAGGCAAACGGGGTCAGGCCGTCACGGCGTCACATTTTGCTCCAGGGCATCCGGCCGGGCCCCGCCGTTGCGGGGTCTTGGGGCAGAAAGCACGCGCGCTATGGGCTGCGCTTCAGCGCGGCGATCAGGTCGCGGAAACGCTGCTGGGCGGCCGGCGTGGTGGCGGTGGCGAGGCCCCGCTCGGCCAGAGCCAGGCCCTGGGCGATCGATTGGTGCCGCGCCTCCAGGATGGCCCCAAAGTACAACAACTGCAGATTGCGCGGGAAACGGCGCAGGCCATCGGCCAACACCGCGAGGTCAGCGACGGTCAGCGGCATGTCGCTGCGCGCCCACGCCGCCGCGAGCGTGCCATAGGTCAGCGCGAGCGGAGGCTGCTGCTTCTGCGCCAGCGCCAGGGTCTCCACCACAATCTCCGCCTGCGCCACGCTGAGCCGCCGCGCCTCCCCGGCCTCGCCCTTGCCCATTTCGTCGAGCCGTAGCCCGGCCAGCTCCGCGTACACGCGCGGCCGGCAAAGCTGGCGCGCGGCCGCAGCCTCCAGGAGCGGTCGCGCCTCTTCCGGCAATCCCTGGTCACAGGCAAGCAAACCCGCCACCGCCAAAAGCCCGGGGTCGCCCGGTGCCGACTCGCGCGCCTTCGCAATCGTCTCGCGCGCCAGCTCCAGATACTTCGACGCGTACGCCGGATGCCGGAGCCGCACGTAGTTCGTCTCGAGCCGCTCCCACTCGCCTTTCAACCGGCCGATCTCCGCCGGCGTCGCGATGTGGCTCACCATCCCGCGCAGCCGCGGCGGCCGCTCCGTCGGGATGCGGCGAAACTCGACGACCTGTGAAAGCAGCGAGTCGCTGAGCTCGTCACGCAGCGTGGCGTAGTCGACGCCGAAGCAGGTCCGCACGAGGGCCTCAGATTCACCCTCGGCCGCCGCCCCGCTCACGAAGCGTCCCATCGCGGCGCGCCGCTCCGGCGTCGCAAGCATCCAGCGCACCAGCAGCTCCGCTTGGCCACGCCAAGCCGCCGCATCGGCGGCGTCGGTCGGCTCGGCACGCAGCGCGAAGAAGGCCGGCAGCGGCATCACACGCCGCGGCAGGTCGGGATCGGCCTGCAGGTTTTCGACTTCACTGGCGGAGAGCCACGCGAGCGGCGCCAGCACGATCTCGTCGTCGCCGAAGCGCGAGGCCCGGTACATGCGCAGCCAGCCTTCAACAAACCACACCGGCAGCGCCGGGGTGCGGTTGGTCAGCATCACCCGCAGGTGCTCTTCCGTAAACCGATAGTCCGCCGCGTTGAAGGCCCCCGGCTCCACCATCGCGAACATCATGAACGCATCCAGGTCCTGCAGCATCAGGTTCGGGAACACGCGGACGTCGCGCGGAACGGCCACCGGCTCCTGCGTTCCTGCCTTCCCCTCCGCCCGCGCCGCGGCCCCATCGCCCGGTCGCCGCGCGCCGCCGCCCTCGGCGACCTCCCCAAACCGTTCCAGAAAGTCGCGCGCGAGCGTCGGCGCCGACGACGCCTCCACCACCACGACCATCCGGGGAACGCTGGTGTGAAACTGGAGTTCGTCGGGCAGGATGACCCGCATGAGGTGCGTGAGTGCGTGATTCCGCCGGATGAGATCGCGCAGGTCGGAGTCGTCGCACCGGCCGAGGATCTCGATCCCGGGCGCCGCCGCGTAACGCCACGGCTTCCGCGTCGTGCCTTCCGACACGATCATCGGGGGCATTTCGAGCGGCGCCTCCGCCGGTGCCGCCACCGTCCCCGATGGCGCCGACGCCAGCAACGCGAGCCAGCCAAGCGCCCGGAGCACGGTCCCGAGTTTCGCCCACGACGTGCGCTTCATTTCACCTCCCGCTCCTTCCCCACATCGACGCGGTAGTCGAACAGGTGGTCGTTCAGGAACTCACCCATCCGGCGCGCGACGCGGGCCAACGTCTCCGGATCGCGCTGCGCGTACGTCGGCGGCAATCGCACGTACTCCACCTCCTGCCCGGCGCGCTCCAGCGCGTCGCGCAGCTTCCGGCCGTGCGCCGGCGAAAAATCAGCCCGGTCTTCGTCCTGCAGGATCAGCACGGGCGCGCGCAACGCCGCCGCCTGCGTCAGCACCGAAGCCTGGCCCAGCGACGCGTTGCCAAAATAGGCCCGGCGCCACGCGATCGGCTCCGGCAGGACCGGCCGGTTCCAGCCACGCCGACCCCGCCGCGCCTTCGGAGCTTCATTGAGCATCTTGTCGATGTCCGGCCCCTCGTCCTTGGTCGTGAAGAAGACCGAACGCATCGACTCCAGTTCGGCGGTCGACCCGGGGCCGGTCTCCGCCAGCCACGCCCGCAGGTCAGTGGGCGCATCGATTGTGATCGCCCCGCGGAACCGCGCCGGAAACTGCGCCAACGCCCGCAGCGCCACGTAGCCGCCAAACCCTTCCCCCAACAAGGCCACGCGCCGCTGGTCATACGGATGCTGCGCCGCCAGCGCGTCCAGCGCCGCAACCACGTCCCGCACCGGCGCTCCATCCGGATCGCGGCGCAACCCGTCCGCCGCCAGCCGGTCGCCAGCCGTCGCGCCCCGGTAATCGAGGTCCAGCACCATGAAACCATACGCCGCGAGCGCCTGCGCCCAGCGATCGAACTCGTCCCGCTCCGCCCGCGTGCCCGGCGCATCGCGCAAACGCACCACCAGCGGCGGCAGCTTCAGGCGGGTGCGCCGCGGCACGGTCAGGCTGCCGGCCAGCGGTTCGCCCGTGGCCGCCGGGAGCGCCACGGGGAACGCCCAAGCCAGCCCCCGGGCGTCGAGGTTGCCCGCCCGCCGCAGTAACTCGGTGTACCGCAGCCGCGGCGTCGTCTCCAACAGGTAAACGCGTCCGGGATCGCCCGGCCCTCCCACCTCAACGAGCACGCGATCCTGCGCGTCGCTCCATTCCCGCAGCGTCACGCGGCGCCCCGGAAACGCACGCTCCGCCTCCTCCTGGAGCCGCGCCAGCCCGGCGTCGAACCAGTGCGTCGTACCGGGACGGCCGGGCACGTGCACGCCCACGAGCCGCCGCGCGCGATCAAACACCAGGGGGCGTTCGCTCAACGCATCGCCCGGACCGGCGAGATCGACCTTCGCTGCGGCGTACACCGACGTCCGCGCCCCGGTCTCCAGGTCCAGGCTGAAGAGCGCATACGTGTCGCGGCCCACGTTGGACGCGTAATAGAGCACCCGCGGATCGCCGCCCAACGCGAGCGGCAGTGAACGCGGTTCGTAGTACTCCGCATCGGCGTGGCTGAAACGCAGCCCGGCCGCTGCGCCCACGAGCGCGTCGAGCGGACGCCAGCCCCGAGCCGTGCGATATTCAAAGACCTGCGGCACAATCTTGCCGGAGGCCCGGGCCAGCACCGGGCTGCGCTCGTCCTCCATGTTGTCGGCACCCACCCCCTGCACGCGGGCGGTTTCCCGCACGCGCGGACGTCCCGTGCCATCGTACAGCATCCGGGCCGGATCCTCCTCGGCGGCGACCGCGGTCCGCACGCCGGTCCGGAGGTCGACGCGGTACGTTTCCACGGGCACCAGCGCATTGCCCAGCGCCTCCACGACCAGGAAGCCGGGTTCGCCCGGCACGGGGCCCAGCACCCGGAACGCGCGGGGCACATCGATGGTTTCGGGCAGCGCGACGGCGGTGGTGTCCTCGCCCTCCTCCCCAATCTCCCCCGGCTCATCCGTTTCGATGTCGAGGTTCACATGGCGGCGCCGCACCGGCGGCGTGTAGTCGCGCTCGAAGACCGTCTGGTCCAGCAGGCGCCGGTCCTGGCCGGTGCGGAGATCCACCCCATGGAGTTCCTCCGACGGCACCGCGTCCTCGGTCTTCGCCGGCAGGCGCACGACATACACGAGCGTCGTGGCGTCCATGAAACACAGATACGGCAGGCCGAGCCCGCCGCCCGGCCCGGACGCCGAACCCCGGGGTTCGACCTCGACGCGCAGGGGCACACGGGCGGCGGGATGGTCGAGGTCGCGGGTGACCAGCCGCAGCGCCCGGCCCTCCCGCAGGACGCACACCAGGGTTTTTCCGTCGGGCGAGAGCGCCACCTGCGACACCCGTTCGGGCGCGAACAGGGCGGTCAGCTCCGCCCGGGAGGGAGCCGGTCCAGCGGCGCCCAGCGGGCCGGAGAGCACGGCGAAGGCCAGCACGCCGGCGAGACGGCGGAGTCTCGGGAAGTTTCGAGTAACGCGGCGCAAAGCGGGGTGGCCCACGGCGGGAGCCGCGAACGCCACCGCACTCGCCGCCCGATGGCAAGAGCAGCGTAGCCATGCGCATAGGCATCCACTCCTCCGGCCGCTCGGGGCGCCGCGCCCGGAAAACGCACGAGGGCCGACCTCCTCCACGGTGGTCGGCCCTCGGTCATTGCTCCCGGCGGCGAAGCGGAAGCGTCCCGGCGATCTCAGTACCAGTTCAGCACGAGGCGGGTGAAGTAGGCGGTATCCAGTTTCTCGACGCCGACGCCGGGCTTGGAGGTGTAGTCGTTGCTCACGCCGAGGCGGAGCTTCCAGGCCGGACTGGCGAGCGGAATCTGATAGTAGCTTTCGTGGACGAGCTTGTAATTCGCGAAGTCGTCGAACGACGGCACGAATGAGATGCGCGTCACGAGCTTCGAGCTCTCGAACTCCATTTCATTCAGCAGCCCGATGTCCAAGCCGAGGCTCTTCACGTCCTCGGTCAGCGGGTTCTTGTAGTTCTCAAAGCGGAACGACACACCGCCTCGAGCCGTCAGCGTGTGCTTGGCCTTCTTCACAAAATCGACGCCCAGACCGGCCGCGGCGATGTTGTACACCTCGATATCCTTCACGCGGTCAAAGCCACCCTCGTCGCGCACGTACCACGAGGTCTTGCCGGCGAAGTTGTTCTGGTAGTCGGTGCCGGCCTTGAACTGGTCGGCCGATTTCTCGCCGTCGCTCATCTGCCGGTTGTACGCGGTGTAGAACTGCAACGTGTCGCGCGAGGTCTTCATCTGGGCGCGCGCCTCGCCGGCGGTGCCAAGCTGCTCCTTGTTACCCGTCTTGCCGGAGACGTCGACCGACGCCTCGTATTCCCAGTGGCGCTGCTCGACCGCCGGGTCGACGCCGCCCGCCTCCCAACTGGCAGCCACCTTGGCCACTGTGGTGTTCACGGTGCCGTCCGGGCCGGTGATCTGGAGCGTCCCGCCGGTCGCGCCGGTCACCTGACCGTCGAAGCGGGTGCCGCTGGCCAGCCGGACCGCGATCGGCGCCTCGGTGGAGAAGCTGGCGACTTCGGCCTGCTTCACCTTCACCTTGCCGGCGAAGTCGGTGTCGATCGTGATCTCGCCGGCGTCGATCTTGACGATCTTGCCGACCAGATGGGCGCCGTTGCGGGTATCGATGGTATCAGCAGCCAGCCGGCCGGCCGCGAGCGCGGCGGCGCACAGGAGCACGCGGGAAACGAGTGAGGAGTTCATGGTGTGTTCTTGGTGGGGCACCCGGCTGCGCCGAAACGCCTATCCGGATACAGGGGGAAACGTTCAGAACCTCGTGACCTCTGGTCAATAACCCAAAACGGCCCGCCCCGGCCATCCCAAACTCAGCTCGACAGCCGCCCCCGGCGGCTCTTGCCTGCCCGGAACCATGGCCGCGCCCGCCTCCCGACCCAGCCTCCTTCTCGCCGATCACTGGCGGGACTATCAACTGGTCGACTGCGGCGACGGCATGAAGCAGGAGCGCTGGGGCGGCTTCAACCTCGTGCGCCCCGATCCGCAGATCATCTGGCCCCGCAGCGGCACTGAGCGCAGCCGCACCGGCGCCGCGACCCCCGCGCGCTGGGAGGGCTGGGATGGCTTTTATCACCGTTCCGATACCGGCGGCGGCAAATGGGAATTCCGCCGCCCGCTCCCCGAGTCCTGGCAGATCAAGTATGACCCGCTCGGGCTCACGCTGAAAATTCGGCCCACGTCCTTCAAACACACCGGCCTCTTCCCGGAGCAGGCCGTCAACTGGGATTGGTTCAGCCGGCTGATCCGCTCGGCGCGCGCGGAGGGCCGCGAGATCAACGTGCTCAATCTTTTCGGTTACACCGGCGCCGCCACCGTCGCCGCCGCGAAGGCGGGCGCCAGCGTGTGCCACGTCGACGCCGCCGAGGGCATGGTGAAGTGGTGCCGCGAGAACGCGGCGCTCAGCGGCCTGGCCGCTGCGCCGATCCGCTACATCGTCGACGACTGCCTCAAGTTCGCCCGCCGGGAGCTGAAGCGCGGCCGCCGTTACGACGCCGTGATCATGGACCCGCCGACGTACGGCCGCGGCAGCACCGGGGAACTCTGGAAACTCGAGGAGCACCTTTGGAATCTGCTCGTGGAATGCCGCGCGCTGCTGTCCGAGCGCCCGCTCTTCTTCCTGATCAACGCCTACACCGCCCGCCTCTCGCCGACGGTCGTCGAGAACCTGCTCGCCGAGCTCCTCCACGACCGCGGCGGCAAGCTCAGCTCCGGCGAAGTCGGCCTGCCAATCCAGAAGGACGGCAAGGTCCTCCCCTGCGGCATCTACGGCCGCTGGGAGGGTTGAGCCGGGATCTCTTTCTCTTCCTCTTACTCTTCCTCTTTCTCTCAAGGGATTGAGGGCAGTTTTCACTCCGCGAAAACTGAAGCGGGGACAATCTTCGTTCTCGTCACAGAGTGCACCGAGGCCGGAAGAGGACACGGAGGAAAATCGGCCGGGCCTTCGCTCTGTGCCCCTCCTCCGATCTCTGTGGCCTCCGTGTCCTGCCTGGAGGGATTGAGGGATTGAGGGTCGAACGCAGCTATCGTAGCCGCCCCGCAGCTCGTTCTTCCGGGTAGCGCCGGCGGTATGGCCGCCGACGCCCCCACAGACCCGGACGAGCGCAATTAACGCATCCGGTTCTTCAAGCAGAGGAGTTCGCTACGCTAGAGTGACAGGCATCCAGGTTCGAGGGTGGCGCCGTGGACGATATGAGCGGACGGCAGCGCCAAGTGACCTTGGAGCAGCCGCCAGATCGCCGCGGGACCGCGCCGCTCCCGCGAGCGGCGCATCAGCCAGTACGCCCAGCCCCGTTCGACCTCGTGGCGGAAGCGCTGGAGCATGCGGTAGTTTCCGCGGATACCGTAGTATTGGTAATGCCCGCGCACTTGCGCGCTGAGTTCACGGTGCTGGTCGCTGAGCCGGTCGTGCCGATGCGCTTTGCACCAGGCGCGGATTCGGCTCAGCACCGCGTGCAGCTTCTTGCCTCGGGTCTGGCGCGTCACCGCATACCCGCCCCGCTGCGTCTTCCCCCAGTAGTGGGTGAAGCCCAGGAAGTCGAAGGTCTGCGGGACCTGGCCGCTTTTCCACGGATGCCGGAAGTCCACCACGCGGGTCTTCTCCGGATGGATGGTCAGCCCATGAGCGGTGAACCGGGTGCGCAGCTCTGCCACCAGGGCAAGGGCTTCGTCCTGGCGCTCGCAGATCACGATAAAGTCGTCGGCAAAGCGGATCAGCTCCGCCTTACCCTGCAACTTTGGCCTGATCGTTTCCATGAACCAGCGATCCAACACCTCGTGCAGGTAGATGTTGCTCAGCAAGGGTGAGATCACCCCGCCTTGCGGTGTTCCTGCCTCTGGGTAGCTCACCTGCCCGTCTTCCCAGACGCCGGCCTTCAGCCACTTGGCAATCAGCCGTTCAATCACTCCGTCACGTATCCGTCGGCTCACGATGTCTCGCAGTTGCTGGTGCGGGATCGTGTCGAAATACTGCTTCACATCCACGTCCACCACCCAACCACCGTCCATCCGCATCACGATCTCTCGCACTGCGGCCAACGCGTCGTGCGGTGAGCGCCCGGGGCGGAAGCCGTAGGAGCAATCCAGGAAGTCCACTTCATAGATCGGCTCCAGCAGCATCTGCACCGCTCGTTCCAGCACCCTGTTCTCCACGGTCGGTATCCCAATGGGACGCGTTTCCGTTTCGTTCTTGGGGATGTGCACCCGCTTCACCAAAGGCGCCCGGTAGCGGCCACTATGTACCCGCTCCCATAGGTCCTTCAGGTTTGCGTCCAGGTCGCGGCCATAGTCCGCCACCGTCTGCCCATCGATCCCGGGGGCACCGTCCCGTCGCACTCGCCGGTACGCCTCGTACAGCCACAGCTGATCAAGATGATGATTCAGCGTGGTGATCGGACTGCCGACATACTTGCGCGCCATCTTCGCTATGTGCTGCTGACGCTGGGAAACGCTGTCTCGGGGCGGTTGCTCCCCGGCGTTTGCGCCCTCAGCACTTTCCTCTGCCCGGCGGCTTTCCCCTTCGCTACTCACAGGCTCCCTCCGGTCCAAGGTTCGCCTGCTTTCAACGCTACTATGGGGCCGCTAAGACTGCCGCCCAACCTCCCCAGCCCGCTTCGGTTGTCCCTCGCGGTCCAGTCGCCCTGTTGCCAGAGCGGTTTGGCGGCTCTCCCAGCTTCACAGGATACCCGCTCGAACCTCTGCCACCTTCTTAGCCTCCGGCCAGCCTCCACACCCCTGGCCGGCGTGCCTTTCCGGTCACGACTTACTGCGGGTGCTTCGGTCTCGTCCCCCCTAGAACGAACAGGGAGACCACGGCTTCGGAACTTTCGGAGGTCAGTCACGTGGCTTCAGTCCTCGCTCCATACGCTTCGTGCGCTCCTCTCGGTCGCGCTACGCAATGTTCGCTTCCCGGCGGCAGCCAGCCTTCCGGGGCGGGATTCGTTCACCCGCAGGGTATCTTCGGCATGTTTCATTCCTAACGTTCTCTTTTTTGTGTTCGTTTGGTCTTCCTCACGCCCTGCTAGCTGGCGCGACGTTCTCGTTCTCGTTCTCGTTCTCGTGAGGTCGCATCGCCCGGCTCGGCGCAGGGCCGCCGGATTGAGAGAACGAGAACGAGAAAGAGAACAATTTCGGGCGGCCCAGCCGGCCGCCTCGTGGTGACGCACTACTTTCGTGACGCCGCGTCGCGGCTCGTGCAGCGTCGACGGGTTTTTCGCCGGGCTAACCCCTCCCTTTCTTCCCCCCGCTTCAATGAGCACTCCGCTTCAGTTCAACCTCACGGCCGCTGATATCCCGACGCACTGGTACAACCTGAACGCCGACTTTTCGGAGCCGCTGCCCCCGCCGCTCCATCCGGGCACGCGGCAGCCGGTGACGCCGGACCTGATGACGGCGATCTTCCCCGCCAACCTCGTCGCGCAGGAGATGAGCGCGGAGCGCTCCATCGAGATCCCGCAGGAAGTCCGCGACGTGTACGCGTTGTACCGGCCCACGCCATTGCTGCGCGCCGTCCGGCTCGAGAAGGCGCTGCAGACGCCCGCGCACATCTATTACAAGTATGAGGGCGTGAGTCCGGCGGGCAGCCACAAGCCCAACACCGCAATTCCGCAGGCGTACTACAACAAGGTGGCCGGCACGAAGCGTCTCGCGACCGAGACGGGCGCGGGCCAGTGGGGTTCGTCGCTCGCCATGGCCTGCCAGGTTTTCGGCCTCGAGTGCACGGTGTACATGGTGAAGGTGAGCTATCAACAGAAGCCGTACCGCAAGCTGCTCATGCAGACCTACGGCGCAACGGTCCACGCGAGCCCGAGCATGGAGACCGAGTTTGGCCGCAAGGCCCTCGCCGAGGACCCGCAGAGCAATGGCAGCCTTGGCATCGCGATCAGTGAGGCGGTGGAGGACACGGTGAAGCACCCGCACACCAAGTACGCGCTCGGCAGCGTGCTGAATCATGTGTGCATCCACCAATCGGTGATCGGCATCGAGGCTATCAAGCAGATGGAGCTGGCGGGCGAGGAGCCAGACATCGTGTACGGTTGCGCGGGCGGCGGCAGCAATTTCGCGGGCATCGCGTTCCCGTTCATCGAGCAAAACCTGAAGCACGGGAAAAAGTACCGCATCGTCGCCGTCGAGCCCGCCTCGTGTCCGTCGCTCACCCAGGGCGAGCTGCGCTACGACTTCGGCGACACGGCCGAGCTGACGCCGCTGATGATGATGTACACGCTCGGGCACAAATTCATGCCGCCGAGCATCCACGCGGGCGGCCTGCGCTACCACGGCATGGCGCCGATGGTGAGCCATTGCCGGAAGCTCGGCCTGATCGAGGCCGTCGCCTGCCCGCAGCTGAAGGTGTTCGAGTCTGCCGTGCTCTTCGCCCGCACCGAGGGCATCGTGCCCGCCCCCGAGTCCTCGCACGCGCTCGCCGTCCTGATCGACGAAGCGAAGCGCTGCCGCGAGGAAGGGAAGAAGAAGGTCCTGATGTTCAACCTGACCGGCAACGGTCTCCTCGATCTCGCCGCCTTCGACTCCTACCTCTCCGGTCACATGAAGGACGTCGGCAGCGACGACTGAGCCGTTTTCGCTTTCGCGAAAACAGAAAGGTCGAGCCATCCCGAGGCGCATCTCGGGGCGGCGAGTATCCGGACATTATTCCGAGTATCTGGACATTATCCCGTTAGCCGTTGTTGACGGGGACTTAATAATTGCAGCCCTCGTGCCCGGCGCATCGAGGGTTCATTGGCGGGTGCGCTGGTTACGGCGCGAGTTGCAGGTGGCGCATGTTTTTCGGGGCGACGGGGGCGTAGGTAATTTCGGAAAAGCGCGCGGCGAGGTCGGTCGCGCCGGCGCCGTGGGCGGCAAAGCCGACGCGGGCCTCTGGCTTCAGCTCGAGCGCAAAGTGCCGGATCAGCGCCCAGCTCTTCCCGTCCTCCGAGTAGTGCAGCGAGAACTCGGAGCCCTTTCGCGCAACCGCCAGATAGGCGTGCGTCGCCGGGGCGGGCAGCGCGTTGCAATCGTCCGACAATCCGCGCGTCACGACGCTCACGATAGTCGGCTGCCGGGTGGCGGAGTTCTCGTAGCAGAACTTCACCCAGGTCGTGGCGTCCTGGTACACGACGAGCGCGGCCACATCGAAGCGCGAGGTCAGCGGCGCGGACAGTCTCGCGGTCAGCAGAAACTCGGGCGCCGCGGGAAACAGCAGCATCGGGGCGCCCTTGAGCATGAGCTTTCCGTCCGGCGCGTTGAACAGGTTGGTGTGCTTTGGCGCGACGAGTTCGAGCGTGCGGTCATCAATGACCGACCATGCGACCGCCGCGTTCTCGAGCGTCAGCGGCGCCGGAATCACGGCGAGCGTCGGCGCCGGACCCGCGAGGGCGGCCGCTGACTCCGCCGCGAGCGCGGCAGGAATGGAACACAGGAACGCCGCCGCGAGCGACAGCAGGAGGAGTTGAGGGGCACGCATGGAAGGCGTCGTGACTCGAACCACATGCGTCGCGTCCCCGCAAGCCCCGCGCCGGAGAACGCCCTTCATCAAAACAGACGATGCCGGTCTCGGAGCCGTGCCAGCCTCCTCGCAAGTGGCCGCGAGTATGTGACAAAGTGACGGCCTGACCCCGTGGAAATGTGACGTGGTGACGCCCTGACCCCGTTTTCTGAAGACGGGGTCAGGGCGTCACCGCGTCACATGCCCGATTCCACGTCACTGCCGGCGGCGCGAAAGCAGTGCTCCCAAGAATACGCCGAGCATCCGGGCCAAGCGCCACGGATCGCACCAGAGGCCGAAGTATCGGACCACGAGCCAACGCGATCACGCACGCTGCTGCCGCACAGAAGGCGGCGAAAATATCGCATGAAGACGGGATTCCGTATTGCCGTCACCCCGGCGCTTCCCGACGGTCGCGTGCCCGCGCTTGCCTGAGCCGTCCGTCCGCGCGTGGCCCGTGCAGGCTCCCCCCAGCCCCTGCCCCAGCCTTTGTCCACGCACACATGAACAGTTATATCGCAGAAGTCCTCGACCTCGTGGCGCGCCGCAATGCCGGCGAGCCCGAATTTCTCCAAGCGACCCACGAGGTCCTGGAGACCCTCGCGCCCGTCATCGAGCGCCACAAAAAGTACCGCGACAACCGGATCCTCGAGCGTATCGTGGAGCCGGAGCGCCAGATCATTTTCCGCGTCGCCTGGCAGGACGACGCCGGCCGCCCGCAGGTCAACCGCGGCTTCCGCGTGCAGTTCAACAGCGCGATCGGGCCGTACAAGGGCGGGCTCCGTTTTCACCCGAGCGTCAACCTCGGCATCCTGAAGTTCCTCGGCTTTGAGCAGGTCTTCAAAAACTCGCTGACCACGCTGCCCATGGGCGGGGGCAAGGGCGGCACCGACTTCGATCCGAAGGGCAAATCCGACGGCGAGGTCATGCGCTTCTGCCAGAGCTTCATGAACGAGCTCTTCCGGCACATCGGCCCGAACACCGACGTGCCCGCGGGCGACATCGGCGTGGGTGGCCGCGAGATCGGCTACCTGTTTGGCCAGTACAAGCGCCTGAAGAGCGAGTTCAGCGGCGTGCTCACCGGCAAGGGCCTCGCCTGGGGCGGCTCGCTCATCCGCCCGGAAGCGACCGGCTACGGCTCCGTCTATTTCGCCGAGGAAATGCTCAAGACGCGCAACGAGGCGCTCGCCGGGAAGGTTTGCACCGTGTCCGGCTCCGGCAACGTCGCCCAGTACACCGTCGAGAAGCTGCTCATGCTCGGCGCCAAGCCGGTGACGCTGTCCGACTCCGACGGCACGATCCACGACCCCGAGGGCTTCACGACCGAAAAGCTCGCCTGGGTCATGCAGCTCAAGAATGTGCGCCGCGGCCGCATCAAGGAGTACGCCGAGCACTTCAAGGGCGCCAAATACCTCGCGGGCCAGCGGCCTTGGTCCGTGCCGTGCGACTGCGCCTTCCCGAGCGCCACGCAGAACGAAGTCGAGGGCAGCGATGCCGCGACGCTCCTGAGGAACGGCTGCAAGCTCGTCTCCGAAGGCGCGAACATGCCGTCCACGCCCGAGGCGATCGATGCCTACCTCAAGGCCGGCATCCTCTACGGCCCCGGCAAGGCGGCCAACGCCGGCGGCGTGGCGACCTCCGGTCTCGAGATGTCACAGAACTCGATGCGCCTCAATTGGGGCCGCGCCGAGGTCGACCAGCGGCTGCATGAGATCATGGTGAACATCCACGCCAACTGCTGCGCCACCGCCAAGGAATACGGCGCGCCTGGCAATTACGTGCTCGGCGCCAATATCGCCGGCTTCACCAAGGTCGCCAACGCGATGCTCGACCAGGGCCTCGTCTGAGGTCCCTGCCTCCGGGTCCCGCCCCGCGCGGAGCCCGTTCCCCCTTCGCCGGCCGGAGCGCGCGCTCGCGCCCGGCCGGCGATTTTGTCTTCATCACCACCTCCGGACCACCCCGTCCCCCCGTTATGTCCACCCGGCCCAAGCACACCCACGCCCTCCCGCCGGTCACCACCGGACTCCCCGGCCTCGACCGGGTGCTCCATGGCATCGAGCCGGGGGACAACATCGTCTGGCAGGTCGACTCGATCGACGCCTACCCCGACCTGATCGCGCCCTTCGCCGCCGCGGCCAAGGCAGCCGGCCGCCACTTGGTGTACCTCCGTTTTGCCCGTCACGCGCCGCTGCTCACCGCGGACTCGGGCGCGGAGATTCACACGCTGGATTGCACCACGGGCTTCGAGTCGTTCGTGCGCCAGGTGCACGCGGTGATCGAGGAGGCCGGGCGCGGCGCGCTGTACGTGTTCGACTGCCTCACGCACCTGGCGGACGCGTGGTGGTCCGACCAGAGCCTGGGCAATTTCTTCAGCCTCACGTGCCCGCGTCTCCGCGAGCTCGAGACGGTGGCGTATTTTGGACTACTGCAAGACCGCCACTCGAGCTACGCGATCGAGTCGGTGCGCGCGACGACGCAGTTCATGCTGGATGTCTTCCGGCTGGACGAGCGGCTCTATGTGCGGCCGGTGAAGGTGCAGCACCGCTCGCGCGAGGTCATCAACACGATCCACGTGTGGCAGGGCGCGGCATTCGTGCCCGTGAAGGAAAGCGCGGTGCTGGCGCAGATCCTGTCGCGCACGCAATGGCCGCGGCTGCAGAGCGACCGCCGCGTGGGCCACTGGCGCCGGCTTTTCCAGGAGGCGCAGCGAGTGGCGCAGGACAAGCGCGACGGCAACTGCGAGCCGGAGCGGTACGCGGCGATGCTGGAGCGCGTGCGCTGGGCGCTGCGCGTGCACCGGTCGGGCATCGCGCCGCTGGTGGAGCGTTACCTGAGTCTGGAGGATTTCCTGGCGATCCGGGACCGCATGATCGGCATCGGCTCGGTCGGCGGGAAGACGCTCGGGATGCTCGTGGCCCGTGCCATCATCCGCGACAACGACCCCGACCTCGCCAGCCGCCTCGAGGTGCACGACTCGTTCTTCGTCGGCGCAGAGGTCTTCATCACCTACCTGGTGCAAAACAGCGTCTGGTGGATCCGCGAGCGGCAGAAGAACCCGGCCACCTTTCTCGATCAGCTCGACGAAGGCCGGGAGCGAATCCTCGCGGGCAAATTCCCGCTGCACATCCTGGAGCAATTTCAGGGCGTGTTGGATTACTTCGGCGAGTCGCCGTACATCGTGCGCTCCAGCTCGATCCTCGAGGACGCCCGCGGAAACGCGTTCTCCGGCAAGTACGAGAGCGTGTTCGTGGTGAACCGCGGCACGCGCGAGGAGCGCATGGCCGCGCTGCTCGCCGCCGTCCGCCGGGTGTACGCGAGCGTGCTCGACGAGGAGGCGCTGCGCTATCGCCGCCGCCGCGGGCTGCTCGAGAGCGAGGAACGCATGGCGCTGCTGATCATGCGCGTGTCCGGCGCACCGCATGGCCGCTACTACTACCCGCAGGCCGCGGGCGTCGGGCTCTCCTACAATCCCTTTGCCTGGCATCCCGACATCGATCCCCGCGCGGGCGTGCTGCGCCTGGTCTTCGGCCTCGGCACCCGCGCGGTCGACCGTTGCGACGACGACTACACGCGACTGGTGGCGCTCAACGCCCCGGCGCGCCGGCCCGAGGCCAACTTTGAGGAGGTGCGGGAGCACTCGCAGCGCCGGATGGACTGCCTCGACCTGCGCGAGGGTCAGTTCGTGTCGCTGCCGCTCGCCGAGGCGATCTGCGAACCGACTGACTTCCCGGTCGACCTGTACCTCACGCCGACCGAAGCCGAGGGTTACCCGTGCGTGACGTTCGACCGGCTGCTAACCGAAACGGCAGTGGCCAAGGACCTGCGTCACATGCTGACGCTGCTCGAGGAGGCGTATGAGCATCCAGTCGACACGGAGTTTGCGCTGAACTTCCTCCCCGACGGCACCTACCGCATCCACCTGCTGCAGTGCCGCACGTTCCAGGTGCGCCGCGAACTGCCGACCGCCGTGACGACTCCAGCCCACCCGACATTGCCAAGCGTGCTGGCGGCGCACGGCGCGGTCATTGGCGTGAGCCGGGAGCAGCCGCTCAGCCGGATCATCTACATCGTGCAGGACACGTACGCGCAGTTGCGCGAGCGCGACCGTTACGCGGTGGCGCGACTGATCGGGCGGCTGAACCAGCAGCATCCGGCGAACGACCGCGGGCTCATGCTGATCGGCCCCGGCCGCTGGGGCACGCACAGCCCGGCGCTGGGGATTCCCGTCTCGTTCGCGGAGATCAGCCGGGCCTCGGTGATCTGCGAGGTCGTCGCGATGCACGAACGGCTCATCCCCGACGTCTCACTGGGAACGCATTTCTTCAACGATCTGGTCGAGCATGACATGCTGTACCTGGCGTACTTCCCGAAGAAGACCGACAACTTCCTCGACACCGAATGGTTCAAGGACGCCCCCAGCCAGCTCCTGAAGATGGAGCCGACGGCGGAGGCGTTCGCCAACGTGGTCCGGGTGATCGACTGCGGCGAAGGTGCTCCGGCGCCGCTGTGGCTCCGCGCCGACGCCACGGCGCAGACCGCCTTCGTCTCGAAGCTAGGCTGACCGGCGGCGGCTGTACCGCCGCCGGAGTGAAGGTGAAGAAATCGCCGACGCGATTTCTTAATCGCGTAACAACGAAGCTCATTCCGCCGCTGGCGGCATTGGGCTAAACTCCGCGCCCCCTCCCCTCCCGGCCCATGAAGAACCCCCGTCCGCTATTCGCGAGCATCGTGGCGCTTGCCCTGCCCGCGCTCCTTCCCGCCGCCACTCCGGTGGCCATCACGCCCGTACCGCCCGGCGTCGAGTTGCGCGTCGCCGCCGTGCAGGTGCGCGTGGCCCCCGACCATCGCGACTGGACCTACCGCCTCGGCGAGACCGCGAAGTTCAAGGTGACCGTGGTTGCGGACAACGAGCCGATCGAGGGCGCCTCCATCACCTACACCGCCGGGCAGGAGACGCGTCCGACCGAGGAGAAGACTGCCACGGTCCCGCCCGAGGGGCTGGTGATCGACGGCGGCACGTTGCAGGCGCCCGGCTTCCTGCGGTGCACGGTGAAAGCCGAAATCGCGGGCCGCACGTGGCGCGGGGTCGCGACCGCGGCGTTTGAGCCGGAGAAGATCAAGCCCACGCAAACGGAGCCGGAGGACTTCGACGCGTTCTGGACGCAGGGTCGCGAAGCGCTCGCCAAGGTCCCGCTCGAAGCGCGCATGACGCTGCTGCCCGAGGCCTGCACCGACACGGTGAACGTGTACCACGTGAGTTTCCGCACCGTGGGCGAGAGCTGGACGCCCCAGGCGCGAGTGTACGGCATCTATTGCGAGCCGAAGAAAGCCGGGAAGTACCCGGCGCTGCTCCGCGTCCCGGGTGCGGGGGTGCGTCCGTACGCCGGCGATCCCGGCACCGCCGCGCAGGGCGCGATCACGCTCGAGATCGGCATCCACGGCATCCCGGTGAATCTGGCCAAGGAGGTGTACGATTCGCTCTACGGCAGCGCGCTGAAGGGCTACTGGCTCTACAATCTCGATGACCGCGAATCCTACTACTACCGCCGCGTCTACCTGAGCTGCCTCCGCGCGAACGACTTTCTCACGTCCCGCGACAACTGGGACGGCCGCACGCTCGTGGTGACCGGCGCCAGCCAGGGCGGCCAGCTCTCGATCGTCACCGCCGCGCTCGACCCGCGCGTCACGGCACTCGTGGTCACGCACCCCGCCGGTTGTGACCAAACGGGTGACCTGCACGGCCGCGCCGGCGGCTGGCCGCGGCCGTTCCAGCAGTGGAATTATCCCGCGCCCTCGCCGCACGCCACGCCCGCGAAGATCGCGACGACGGCCTACTACGACACGGTGAACTTCGCCCGCCGCCTGAAGGTGCCGGGCTACTACAACTGGGGCTACAACGACGACGTGTGCCCGCCGACCTCGATGTTCGCCGCGTACAACGTCATCACCGCGCCCAAGAAACTCGGCCTCACCCTCGAACTCGCGCACAGCTACACGCCCGAGCAGGGCGCGGAAAACCAGGACCGCGTCGTGACCTTCCTCGGCCTCAAGTAACCCGACCCGCCCATGAACTTCCCCGCTGATTTCACCTGGGGTGTCGCCGCCGCCGCGTACCAGATTGAAGGCGCCGCCGCGCTCGACGGCCGCGCGCCGTCCATCTGGGACGTCTACACGCACCAGCCCGGCAACATTTTCGAAGGCCACACGGGCGACGTGGCGTGCGACCATTACCATCGCTACGCCGAGGACGTCGCCCTGATGCGCGACCTCGGCGTCAGCGCGTACCGGCTGTCGCTGTCCTGGCCGCGCATCATACCCGACGGCACTGGCGCGGCGAACGCGAAGGGCCTCGAGTTTTACGACCGGCTGATCGACGCGCTGCTGGCGGCCGGCATCACGCCATGGGTGACGCTTTACCACTGGGACCTGCCGCAGGCGCTGCAGCAGCGCGGCGGCTTTCTGAACCGCGAGTTCGTGGAATGGTTCGGCGCCTACGCGACGATCGTCGCGCAGCGGCTGGGCGATCGCGTGAAGCACTGGATGACCTTCAACGAGCCGCCCTGCTCGATCGGGCTCGGGCTGCAGGAGGCGGTGCACGCGCCCGGGCTCAAGCTGAGTTTCCGCGAGTGCCTGCTGGGCGCGCATCATCTCCTGCTCGCGCACGGCACCGCGGTGCAGGCGCTGCGGGCGGGTTGTCGCGATCGCGTGAAGGTCTCGCTCGCGCTCACCGGCCGGGAGCGCATCCCGGCCACCGAGAGCGCGACCGACATCGAAGCGGCGCGGCGCGACTACTTCGCGTGCCACGATCGCTCGATGTGGAACCTCTCCTGGTGGGGCGACCCGGTGTACCTGGGCCACTACCCCGAGGAGGGCTTGCGCGCGTTCGGCGCCGACGTGCCGGCATTCACCGACGCCGATCTCAAGCTCATCGCGCAGCCGCTGGATTTCATGGGCTACAACTGCTACTCGGGCTGGCTTGTCCGCGCCCGGGCCGACGGCACACCGGAGCAGGCGCCCGGCGGCTGGGGCATCGGCAATCCCCGCGGCACGCTCTCGTGGCTCAACGTCGCGCCCTCCGCTCCATACTGGGCCGCGCGGATGCAGCACGAGCGCTACGGACTACCGGTGGTCTTCACGGAAAACGGCTTCTGCAACACGGACTTCGTTCACCTCGACGGCCAGGTGCACGACCCGCAGCGGATCGACTTCATGGCACGTTACCTCGCGACGATCGGCCGGGCGCTCAAGGACGGCGTGCCGGTCGCCGGCTACTTCTACTGGTCGGTCCTGGACAACTTTGAGTGGAAGGAAGGCTACAAGGACCGCTTCGGCCTGATCCACGTCGACTACCAGACCCAGAAACGCACGCCGAAGGACTCCTACGCGTGGTACCGCGAAACCATCCGTGCCCGCGGCGCGAACCTCCCCGTCACATGAGAAAGCCCCTCGCCCTCCTGCTTGCCTCCACGCTCGCCCTCACCGCGATGGCTCAGAAATTCGAGAATCTCGCCCTCACCCCGCCGATGGGGTGGAACACCTGGAACACGTTCGCCAGCGACATCCACGAGTCGCTGATCAAGCAGACGGCCGACACGATGGTGGCGAACGGCATGCGCGATGCCGGCTACGTGTACATCGTGATCGACGACACCTGGTCGAAGAAGCAGCGCGACGAGCAGGGCAACCTCGTGCCGGACCCCGCCAAGTTTCCCAGCGGCATGAAGGCGCTGGCGGACTACCTGCACGAGCGCGGTTTCAAGCTCGGCATCTACTCCTGCGCCGGACCGCGCACCTGCGCCGACTATCCCGGCAGCTGGGGACACGAGTTCCAGGACGCCCGCACCTTCGCGGCGTGGGGCATCGATTACCTGAAGTACGACTGGTGCAACCGCGGCAATGCCGACGCGCGCGACGCCTACACGCGGATCCGCGACGCGCTCTACACCGCGGGCCGGCCCGTGGTCCTCAGCATCTGCGAATGGGGCCAGAACAAGCCCTGGGAGTGGGCCTCCGGCATCGGCCACCTCTGGCGCACATCCGGCGATATCTACGACTCCTACGATGGCCGCAAAGGCTGGGAGATGGGCTGGAAGCGCATCCTCGACCTCCAGTACTCGCTGGTGGATTCGATCGGGCCCGACGGGATCGGCAAATACGCCGGTCCCGGGCATTGGAACGACCCCGACATGCTCGAGGTGGGCAACGCCGGGCTGAGCATGGCCGAATCGCGCGCGCACTTCTCGCTGTGGTGCATCCTGGCCGCGCCGCTCATGGCCGGAAACGACGTCCGGCACATGAAGCCGGAGATCCAGGCCATCCTCACGGACCGTGAGGTGATTGCCATCGACCAGGACAAACTCGGCAAGCAGGGCTTCCGGGCGCTGGCCGAACCGGCGCGCGCCATCGAGATCTGGATCAAGCCTCTGAGTGAAGGCGACTGGGCCGTCTGCGCGCTCAACACCGGCAACGCGCCGGCCGACCTCACCATCGATTGGGAACGTCTCTGGACCCTCGACCGCCGGCCCTATCAGGTACGCGACCTTTGGGCCAAGCGGGCGGCGGGCGACACGACCAAGCCGCTGACGGTGCGCGTGGACACCCACGACGTGGCGCTCTTCCGGCTCACCCCCGCCAAGTAGTCCGCCTACGCGCCGGCTAAGCATCGCTGATAGTCGAGCCCTACCGGCGCCCGACGCCGACTTAATTCACCCGACACGCCTGGTTTCCGCGTCGAAACGCACCGGGAGCGGCGCCCGCCGTCGCTCCCGCCGCCCGCTCTCAAGACCCGAACAATAGAACTCATTAACAACGACGGCGCCCACCCGTAGAGTTGAGGCTGTTCCCCGCCCTCCTGCCCCCGCGTTCCACGCCGCGGATCGAAGCCCGCCATCCTTCACCGCCATGCAACTCAAGATCGTCGGATCTCCTCTTCCCAACATTCCGTGGCAGCCACGTCCTGCCGGGAACCAGGACCTCGTGTGGCGCTATGACGCCAATCCGGTGATCGGTCGGCGGCCGTTGCCGCGCGTCACCGGCATCTACAACAGCGCCGTCGTGCCATGGAAGGGTGAGTTCATCGGCGTCTTTCGCACCGAGGGCATGGACCGGGTGCCGCACCTCCACGTTGGCCGCAGCCCAGACGGGCTGAAGTTCACGTTCGAGCCCAAGCCGATCGACTTCAAATGCGACGACCCGGAGGTCCGGCGTCACGAGTACGCCTACGACCCGCGCGTCACCCCGATCGACGGCGTGCACTACATTACCTGGTGCAACGGCTACCACGGCCCGACCATCGGCCTCGCGCGCACGACCGATTTCGTGACTTTCGAGCAGCTGGAGAACGCGTTCCTGCCGTACAACCGCAACGGCGTGCTCTTCCCGCGCAAGGTGAACGGCAAGTTCCTGATGCTCTCCCGGCCGTCCGACACCGGGCACACGCCGTTTGGCGACATCTTCGTCAGCGAGTCGCCCGACCTGACCCACTGGGGCAGGCACCGGCACATCTTCGGCCGCGGCTGGCCGTGGTTCCAGGGCATGAAGATCGGCGCCGGACCGTCGCCCATCGAGACGAGCGAGGGCTGGCTGCTGTTCTATCACGCGGTCACGAACACCTGCAACGGCTACGTCTATTCGATGAGCGCGATGCTCCTCGACCTGGAGCAGCCGTGGAAGCTCATCGCCTCGGCCGACCAGGCCATCCTCTGCCCGGAGGCGCCGTACGAGCTGACCGGCTTCGTGCCGGGCGTGTGCTTCCCGGTGGGCTGCCTGTGCGATGCCGCGACGGGCCGGATCGCGATCTACTATGGCGCCGCGGACACCTTCTCCGCGCTGTGCTTCTGCCAGGCCGAGGAGATCGTCCAGTTCATCAAGGATCATTCGCTCAAGCGCTGACGCGCTTCGCCGCCGTGCGCCACCACCCGCTCAACTCTGCCAACTGGCAGTTCCGGGACGCCACGGCGGACGGTCCCTGGCGGGACGCGGTGGTGCCGGGCTGCGTGCACCTCGACCTGCGGCGCCACGACGTCATCCCCGACCCGTTCTGGGGCGCGAACGAAACGGCGCTGCAGTGGATCGAGGAGCACGACTGGGAGTACACGGCGGAGTTTGACGTCCCCGTGGCGCTGCTGACGGAGGAGGTCGTCGAACTCGCCGCCGACGGGCTCGACACCGTGGCGACGGTGACGCTGAACGGCCGCCGCGTGGGCCGGACGGAGAACATGTTCGTCGGCCACCGCTGGCGAGTGAAGCCGCACCTGCGCGCGACGGGGAACCGGCTCACGATCCGCTTCGCGAGCGCGATGGGCTACATCCGCACGCACCGGCGCGGGCATCAGCCGCGGGAGTTCAACGACCCGGTGGGCCGCAGCCAGGTGGTGCGCAAGCAGCCGTGCCAATTTGGCTGGGACTGGGGGCCCCGTTTCGTCACCGCGGGCATCTGGAAGGGCCTCCGGCTGGAAGGCTGGACGCGCAACCGGCTCGTCGACGTGCGGGTGACGCAGGAGCACGCGGACGACGGTTCGGTGACGCTCGATCTCACGCCGGAACTGGCGCGCGCGGACCGGACGGTGACCTGCCATCACCGGCTGAAGCTCGGCAACATCGTCGTGGCCGAAGGCACGGGGACGCGCCTGCGCGTGGCGCAGCCGCAGTTGTGGTGGCCCAACGGCCAAGGGGCGCAGCCGCTCTACAGCCTGGCGGTGGAGGTGCGGCATGCCGACGGCCACGCGCTGGGCACATGGATTCGCCGGCTGGGCCTGCGCACGATCGAACTCGACCGGCACGCCGACGCCGCCGGCGAGACCTTCCAGTTTCGGGTGAACGGCCGGGCGCTCTTTGCCAAAGGCGCGAACTGGATCCCAGCGGACGCGTTCGTGACGCGGCTGACGCGGGAGGCGTATGCGCGCGACCTCCGCAGCGCGGCGGAGGCGCACATGAACATGATCCGCGTGTGGGGCGGCGGGATCTACGAGAGCGAGGACTTCTACGACCTGTGCGACGAACTCGGTCTGCTCGTGTGGCAGGATTTCATGTTCGCCTGCTCGATCTATCCCGGCGACCGCGCATTCCTCCAGAGCGTCGAGGAGGAGGCGGAGCAGCAGGTGCGGCGGTTGCGGCACCGCGCGTGCCTCGCGCTCTGGTGCGGCAACAACGAGATCGAGGGGCTCAACACCGACCTCCTGCAGGACCCCGCGCACCGCGCCGCGTACGACGCGCTGTTTCACCAGACGCTGCCCACGGTGGTGGACCGCGTGGACGGGATCACCGCGTACTGGCCATCGTCGCCGCACCGCCCGGGGACCGGCAATGGCCACGGAGCGGGCAACGGCCACGCCGCGGGTGAGAAACTCGGCGACACGCATTTCTGGGACGTCTGGCATGCCCGGCATCCAGTGAAGGACTACGAGAAGTGGCGGTTCCGCTTCGTCTCGGAGTTCGGGATGCAGAGCTACAGCTCGCCGGAGACGCAGGCCACGTTCTGCGCGCCGGAAGCCGGCAACCTGTTCGGCCCGGCGATGGAGAACCACCAGAAGAACCGCGGCGGCAACCAGGTGATCCTGGATTACGTGTTCCGCCGCTACCGACTGCCGCGGACGCAGGCCGACCTCATCTATCTTTCGCAACTGAACCAGGCGTACTGCATCCAGACGGGGGTCGAGCACTACCGGCGGCTGATGCCGCACTGCATGGGCGCGCTTTACTGGCAGCTCAACGACTGCTGGCCGGTGGCCTCATGGAGTTCGATCGAATACACCGGCCGGTGGCGCGCGCTGCACTTTGTGGCACGCCGGTTCTTCGCGCCGGCGCTGGTCACGGCACACGTGCCCGCCGACGACACGCCGGGCATCGGCAACTACCGCCCGCCGCCCCCGCGCGAAGTGCACCTGTACACCGTTTACGACGCGCCGCAGCCGGCGTCCGGCGTGCTGCGGTGGGATCTCTTCCATCTCGATGGCCGCGTGGTGCAGCACGGCCGCCACCGCGTGGCGCTCCGCCCGGGAGAAAGCGTGCTCCAGCGGACGGTCGCGCTCGACGCGGCGCTGGCGCGCCACGACCGCGACACGCTCTACCTGCGCATCGCGCTCGAGATTGGCGGGGAGCGCGTGAGCGAGGACACCGTGTTCCTGGCGGCGCCGCGGTTCCTGAACCTGCCCAAGGCGCGCGTGCGGGTGCAGGCGGAACTGATCGATGCCCGGCGGGCGCGACTGACCTTCACCGCACCGGTTTTCCAGCACCGCTTGGCGTTCGACGTGCCGGGCCTGCCACATCGCGCAAGCGACAACTACTTCGAGCTCTACCCCGATGAGGCCCGGACGGTGGAACTCGAGTTCACGCGCCCGATCACGCTCCTCCGGCTGCGTCGGGCACTGCGCTGGCACTCGCTGGCGGACACCTGCTGAGCGCCCTGGCCCCGCGCGCGTTTGCCCGCCACGCGCCGGCCCGGGGCAGGCAGGGAAAGCGCGGGCGCTCCAATCTTTTAATGACCAACCCCGTCACGAAACTTCCGCTGCGCGAGAAGCTGGCCTATGGCTGCGGCGATTTTGCCTCCTGCCTGTTCTGGGCCTCGTTCAGCAACTTCCTGCTGCTCTTCTACACGGACGTCTTCGGCATCACGGCGGCGGCGGCCGGGCTGATGTTCATGCTCACCCGCATCTGGGACGGCGTGAACGACCCGATCATGGGGATCATCGCCGACCGCACGCAGACCCGGTGGGGCAAGTTTCGCCCTTGGATCCTGTGGGGCTGCGTGCCCTTTGGCCTGATGGGCGTGCTGCTGTTCACCACGCCGAGCCTGGGCATGACGGGCCGGCTCGTGTGGGCATACCTGACGTACAACCTGATGATGATGCTCTATACCGCGGTGAACATCCCGTACACCGCGCTGCTCGGCGTCATCACGCCCGACCCGGTGGAGCGCACCCGCGTGTCGTCGATCAAGTTCGTCTTCGCCTTTGGAGCGGGACTGGTGATCAAGATGACGCTGCCGTACATGATCGACGGCTTCGGCGGGGCGGCCAACCCGCAGCGGGGCTGGAGCCTCTCGTTCATAGTCGTCGCAGCGGTGGCGGTCGGCTTCTTCCTGGTCACGTTCTTCGGCACCCGAGAGCGGGTGGCGCCGCCGCCGGAGCAGAAAACGTCGATTGGGCGCGACCTGAAGGACCTGTTCCGGAACGGCCCGTGGCTCATCCTGCTCGGGACGACGCTGACCTTCATCCTCTTCATCTCCACGCGGCTCACGATCACGGCGCACTACCTGAAGTATTTCGTCGGACCGCAGATGGTGCAGTTGCCGTGGCAGGACGCGCCGCGCCTGTGCGAGTTCAAGGACCTGTGGGCCGCGTTCGGCGTGGCCGGTGACGCCGGCTCGATCGTGGGCGTGCTGGGCGTGGGCTGGTTTGCAGCGCGGGTCGGCAAGAAGACCGCCTTCCTCCTCCTGATCGCAGCTTCGGCGGCATGCAACGCGGTGTACTTCTGGCTGCCGGCGCACGCCGTGGGACTGATCTTCGCATTCCAGTTCCTCGGCAACGTGGCCGGCGGACCGCTGGCGGTCCTGCTTTGGGCGATGTACGCGGACACGGCGGACTATTCGGAGTGGAAGAACGGCCGGCGGGCGACAGGGCTGGTGTTCTCCGCCTCGACGATGTCGCAGAAGTTTGGCTGGGCGGTCTGCGGGCTGGTGGCTGGCTCGATGCTCTCGGCGACCGGGTTCGTGCCCAACATCGCGCAGAGCCCGACCGTCCTGCGAAGCCTCGTCTTGCTGATGAGCCTGATTCCGGCGGCGCTGGGCGCGCTGGCCCTGGTCGTGGCCTGCTTTTACCCGCTCACCGATCGGCGCGTCGGCGAAATCGAAGCCGAGCTCCGGGCGCGGCGCGCGCGCGAAGGAGCGACGCCCGCCTGAAGCCGCTCCGTCATCCGGGACTTGCGTCAGCCGCGCCAGCCAGCAGCTTCGCGGTTGTGCGGCCGCAAGTTCTCCTCGTTTTCCTGACCCGCTTCGAGGAATGCATGGCGATGCTGAGGGGCATCGTGCACTACGAGCGCACTCACCAAATCTGGACGGCGTTTCACGACGACGAGGCGCGCGCGGAGGTCGATCCCCGCTGGCTCGAGAGCAAGCGCTGGGACGGCATCATCAGCCGGCACACGACCCCGGGCCTGGTGCAGGCCTGCCGGAAGCTGCGGATCCCACTCGTCGACCTGAACGACGTGCCGCGTTTTCCGGGGGTGCCGAAGATCCGGCCGGACAACGTGGCCATCGGGCACTTGGCGGCTGAACACTTCCTGGAACGCGGCTTCCAGCATTTCGGCTTCACCGGCTTCTCGAACGACGGCTGGTCCTGCGAGCGCCGCGACGGCTTCATCGAGGCGCTGCAGCTCGCCGGCCGTGAGTGCAACGTGTTCGACGTCAACTACCCCGGAGACGTCACCCCCTCGTGGGACATCGACCAGATCACGGCGCTGGCCGACTGGCTGAAGCGACTGCCGAAGCCGTGCGGGGTGATGGCGTGCTTCGATATTCGGGCCCAGCAGATCCTGACCGCGGCGCACGCGCACGGACTGCTCGTGCCCGAGGAAGTGGCGGTGGTGGGAGCGAACAACGGCGCGATTCGCTGCGAACTCGCCTATCCGCCGCTGAGCAGTGTGGCGCCCAACGCGTATCAATCAGGGTATCGCGCAGCCGAGGTGCTGGCCGCCATGTTGGCGGGGGAGGATCATTCGGCGTTGGACGAACGCATCGAGCCCGTCGGGATGGTCACGCGGCCGTCCAGCGACGTGCTCGCAATCGATGACCGCAACGTGGCGGCGGCACTCAGCATCATTCGCGAGCGCTCCTGCCAGGGTCTCACGGTGGATCAGGTGGTGGCGCACGCCCATGCGTCGCGCAGCCAGCTCGAAAAGAAGTTCCGCCGGCACCTTGGTCGCTCCCCCCAGGCGGAGATCCGCCGCGTGCAGGTGGAGAAGATTCGGCAGTTGTTGATGGAGACTGACTTCCCTTTGAAGCGCATCGCTGAATTGGCCGGCTTTGAGCATGTCGAGTACATGTGCGTCGTCTTCAAGCGGCTCACCGGGGAGTCTCCCGGCGAGTTCAGGCGCAAAACCGAAGCAAAGAGCATTCAGTCCGACTAGTTCCCCGTCGCGCGCTCCGAGGAAAACCCGCAAGGTTTACCGGCAATAAGACTTAATTGCGGTGCAAGTGAACTCATTCACTCGCCCGTCGCCCCCCGTTATAGTCGGCATGCTGAGCGCGGTCCCGGATCTTCCGGGCGCACGCAGCCGGTCTCCGCTTCGCGAAGATCGCCCCAACACCAACCACCCCAAGCCCCCGAATGATCATGACCCGCCATTCCCTGCGGCTACGTGCGCTTTGTCTCACGTCCGTATTCTCGCTTGCGGTTACACCTGCGCTTAACGCGCAGAGTGCTCCGCCTCCGGCCCGACCTGCGGCCGACTCCGCCGCCCAGGAGGAGCCCCTCGTCCTCTCGCCCTTCCTCGTGGAGGCGTCCGAGGATCGCGGATACCAGGCGACGAGCACGCTCGCTGGCACGCGCGTCCGCACGGAACTGAAGGACGTGGCCTCCGCGATCAGCGTGGTGACGTCACAGTTTCTCCAGGACACGGGTTCCAAGAACCAGCAGGACCTGCTGGTCTACACGACCAACACGGAAATCGCCGGCGTGCGCGGCAACTTCTCCGCCGCGGGTGGCGCTTCGACCTACAATGAAATCTCGAATCTGCTCCGCCCGAGCAACAACACCCGCGTGCGCGGCCTGGATGCGGCGGACAACACCCGGGACTACTTCCTGACGGAGATCCCGTGGGACGCCTACATCGTCGACCGCGTCGACCTGCAGCGCGGCCCGAACTCGATCCTCTTCGGCGTCGGCAGCCCTGCCGGTATCATCAACACCAGCATCAACACCGCGACCTTCAAGAACTCGAACAAGGTCGAGAACCGGATGGGCCGCTTCGGCTCCGTGCGCTGGTCCGCTGATTTCAACTACGTCGCGATCAAGGACGTCCTCGCCCTCCGCTTCGCGGCGTTGGACGACAGCACGAAGTACCAGCAGAAGCCGGCGTTCAACCGCGACCGCCGCCTCTTCGGCGCGGTGCGTTACGAGCCCAAGCTCTTCGGCCCCGAGTCGCGCACCTCAATTCGCGTCAACTACGAGAACGGCAACGTGAACGCCAATCGGCCCCGCTCGCTGCCGCCGATCGACGGCATCACGCCGTGGTTCAGGACCGGCACCTCGAACGGTGTCGCCAACATGAACAAGCTGACGCTGAACCCGCTCACGACGTGGGACCAGTGGGGCAACAACTACCTCGGCACCTCCGCGGCGTATCCGTGGTTCCGTGAAAGCTCGTTCGGCCGCATGGGCAATCCGAACATTGCCTCGTTCTTCGACTCCACCGGCCTGCTCTACAGCATGACCCCGAAGGCCAACGGCACGCCCATCGGCGCCGGCAGCAAGACGACGCCGATCGCCGGCATCGAGTTTGCGAAGCTCTGGGCCGTGACGACCTTCAACAACTACGCCCGCGTGGCGGTGCCCGGCGGCAAGTACTATTCCAACGTCTCGCTCTCCGACCCGACGATATTTGATTTCTATAACCAGCTGATCGACGGGAACAACAAACGCGAGTGGCAGAACTGGGACGCCGCGAACATCGCGATCTCGCAGACCTTCTTCAAGGACCGCTTCGGCTTCGAGTTCGTGTACGACATGCAGCGCTACGAGGACGGCCAGCTCGCGTTCCTCAATGGCGACCAGTACATCCTCGGCGTCGACATCAATACGCACCGCATGGACGGCACCCCGAACCCGAATCTGGGGCGTCCGTACGTCGGCAACTCCGGCCAGTACGGCAACACGGAGAACTACATCGACCGTGACAACAAGCGCCTGACCGCCTTCGCCGACCTCAACTCCGAGGACTACCTCGGCAAGAACTGGATGACGAAGATCCTCGGCCGCCATGTGTTCACCGGTCTCTACTCCGAGGAATCCAAGGAAACCGACCAGCGCAGCTTCACGCGCTGGGCTTCCGATCCGGCCTACAACACAGCGAATGCCCTCAACACCGACATCACCACGGGCGAGCGCCAGTACGACTGGATTTCCTATCTCGGGCCCTCCCTGTCGGGCCGCTCGAGCGCTTCGGGTGCCAACCTCAGCGCGGTCACGCAGACCATCAATCCGAACGGCAACGTCGCCCTCCGCTACTTCGACTCGCACTGGAACGCCTCGGTCGACCCGTCCGCCCCCGGCACGTACATCGATTACGATGCCAACGGCGTCCCGGTCGTCACCACCGGCACCCAGGGCGACATCGCCTCGAACTATCGTGGCTGGCGCTCGGACTCCTTCCGCGTGCTGAACTACGACAATCCGGACGACCGGCCGAAGCTCTACTCCGACACCCAGCTCCAGAAGTTCGAGATCAAGTCCCAGGCCTTCATCTGGCAGGGCTACATGTTGGACAACACGATCGTCCCGACGTTCGGCTGGCGCCGTGACGAGATCACGACCGAGAACCGGGCCGGCCCGAAGGGCACCAACAACGTCTCGACCCTCGACTACGGCAAAGTCGCGGTGACGCCGCGCAATGTCGCCGGCGAAACCAAGAGCTGGGGCGTGGTCCTCCACATGCCGCGTCGCCTCCGCTCCAAGATGCCGCTGGGCACGGGCCTCAGCGTGTTCGTGAACCGTTCCGAGAACTTCAAGGCCGACGCTCCGCGCGGCGACATCTTCGGCAACGGCATCGACAACCCGAAGGCCGAGACAAAGGACTACGGCGTCGTCATCAGCACGCTGAATGACCGCCTCTCCCTGAAGGTCACGAAGTACGAGACCAAGATGAAGAATGCCACGCTGCAGGCCGACAGCGCGGGCTTCTCCAGCAATCTCTACTATTCCTGGGCGATTCCCTACTGGGGCGCCACCCACGCGCTCGCCGCGCTCGACGGCATCTCCGACCCGCAGCTCCGCGAAGGCAACTGGGGCTGGCCCTGGAACGGCATTGCCACCCTCCCGGACGGCTCGCCCGACAAGCCGCGCATCCAGGCCATCGTGAACGACTACTTCAAGAGCTTCCCGCTCACGCAGAAGTTCGTCGATGAGTACGGCCTCGGCATGAATGTTGCGGCGATGCACGCCGCCACGACCAACGCCCAACGCTATGCCTCCGTGCCGACCTACGGTGCGAGCGGCTTCGGCGCCAACGGTGGCCTCGGCCTCCAGCCCGCCTATGCCGGCCGCCTCAAGAGCTTCGGCTCCGGCCCGGTCGCCTCGGTCGACACCACCTCGAAGGGCGTCGAAGTCGAAATCGCGGCCCAGCCGCTCGATAACTGGAACGTCTCGGTCAACTTCTCGAAGACCGAAGCGATGCGCGACGCCATCAGCCCGACGATCGGCCTTTGGATCGACCAGATGACGAAGTTCCTCGCCGGCGACGCGGGCCTGATCCGCCTGTGGGGCGGCGACCCGCTCCGCAAGGTATGGTCCGACACCATCCTCGCCCCCTACGCGGTGCTCCAGGCCCAGATCGGCAGCCAGGTTCCCGAAGTCGCTCCGTGGCGCTTCAACGCCGTCACGAACTACAACTTCAAGACCGGCGTGCTGAAGAACGTGAATGTCGGCGTCGCCTACCGCTGGGAGGACAAGCGCGTCCTCGGCTACAAGTACGACGCGGTGAAGGGCACACTCGACATCAACCAGCCCTATCACGGCCCGACCGACGATCATGTCGACCTGTGGGTCGGCTATCACCGCCAGCTCTCCGATCGCATCAACTGGCGCGTGCAGCTGAACCTCCGCAACGTCGGCGAGAAGGCTCACCTCGTCCCGGTCAATATTCAGCCCGATGGCTCCGTGGCGCTGTCCCGTATCCAGGAAGGCCTGACCTGGCAGCTCTCGAACACGTTCTCGTTCTAAGGGTGTTACCTGCCGCCGGGGACGACTTCCCTCCCCGGCGGCGTTTGCTGGCAGTGCCGGAATCCGTTCCGGCACTTTGTCTGCCCGCAGGGCCCGCGCCCTGCCTCCGGGTCACCCAGGTGCGGATTGCGCCGAGGTGACCGCGGTGCCAGCGTCCGGCCGTAGCCGCCGTGGCTCCCTGGCCTCGAACGGCCTGCCGTTCCCTCCCTCTTTCCGTCGGCGCCCCGCGAAGCCGGCGCCTCCCCTGCCCATGTTCCGTCTCCGTTTTTCCATCGCGCTCCTCGCCCTCGCCACGCTGCCGGCGGCGCTTCCGGCCGGGCCGCTGACGTTCGCGTTCACCCCTCCGGCCGCGCCTGAGATTCGAAATCCGTTCGCGCGCGAACTCTGGGGACGCGTGGTCTCGCCGTCCGGTCGCGTACTCCTGCTGCCCGCCTATTACGCGGGCGACGGCGTGTTCGCGGTCCGCGCCCGCCCGGACGAGATCGGCGCGTACCGGCTTGAAGCCGTGCTCGAGGATACGCGCGGCGCTACGGCCCGCCCGGTCACGGTCGAGCCGAGGTCGGCCACCACGCTGGAGAACAAGCAGGTGCTGCGGCTGCCGCCGGTCGGCGTGAGCACGCGGCATCCCGACCGTTTTGCGCGCGCGGATGGCCGCGCCTTCATTCCTTTCGGCGCCAACCTCGCCTGGACCCATGGCGAGGTCGTGCCGTGGTACCGCGAGGCCTTCCGCGCCTTTGCCGCCGCGAATCTGAACTGGGCCCGCGTGTGGATGGTGCACTGGGGCGGCACGAATCTCGACTGGCCGCGCGAAGGCGCCGGCCCCGCGCCCGCCCCGGGCGGGATCGATCCGACCGTGGCCGCGCGCTGGGACGAACTGCTCGCCGCCGCCGAGGAGCAGGGCGTCTACCTGCAGGTCGTTTTTCAACATCACGGCCAGTACAGCTCCGCCGTGAACCCGTCCTGGGCGGAGAACCCGTGGAACGCCGCCAACCCGGGCGGCTTCCTCAAGTCGCCGTCCGATTTCTTCACCGACCCGAACGCCCGCCTCTTCACCGCGCTGAAATACCGCTACATCGTCGCGCGCTGGGGCTGGTCACCGGCAGTGTTTGCCTGGGAACTCTTCAACGAGGTGCACTGGGTCGACGCCCTGCGGATCGACCACAACGAGGCCGCCGTCGCGCGCTGGCATGACGACATGGCCACACTCGTCCGCTCGATCGACGCCTACGCCCACCCGATCACCACGAGCACCGAGGACCTGCGCAGCCCGATCTACGCGAAGATGGATTTTCTGCAGCCGCACCTCTACGCGGCCGACCTGATCGCGGCCGTGCGGACCTTCGCGCCGCGGCTCGAGGGCGAGAAACGGCCGATCTTCTACGGCGAATTCGGCGTCGACCACCTCCCCATCTCCGCCGAAGCACGTCAGTCCGGGCTCGCCGAAGTGATCCCGGTCTGGGCCTCCCTCATGGCCCCCGACGGCCTGCCGGCGCAGCCGTGGGAGGGCGGCAAGGTGCTCGAACACGGTCGCGTGCAGGAACTCGGCGTCGTGCCGCGCTTCCTTGTGATGTCGGGTTTCGCCCGCCAGCAGAACCTCACGCCCTTCTCCGCCCGCGTGGAAACCGACGCCCGCACCCCGCTCGTGCTCGCCGGCTGCCAAGCCTGGCAGCGCCGGCCCGCGCGCGAGTTTACGCTGCCCCTCGACGGCCGGGAGCCGCTCGAGATGGGCGACTGGCCGGCCGTGCTGGTCGTGCCCGAGTCGGAAAGACGCGATGGCTTCCCCAATAGCGGCACCTTCCACGCCGATTTTCCGGCGGCCGTGACGTTGCGCGTGACCGTCGCCGAAGTGGCGACATCCGGCGGCGGCCTGCGCGTACTGGTCGACGGCAAGCCCGCGGCCGAATCGTTCTGGAAAGCCCCCGCAGCCATGCCCGCCGAACTCGCCGTGCCCGTGACCGCCGGCAAGCACACCGTGCGCGTGGAAAACACCGGCGCGTCCGACTGGGTGAAGGTGTCGCAGATCGACCTCGGCGTCACGGCGCCCGTGCTCGCCGCCCTTGGCCAACGCAACGATCACTTCATCGCCCTGTGGGTGCGCCATCGCACCAACGTGCTGCAGCCCGGCGCCAAGACGGACGCCAGCGGCACGATCGTGCTCGACGAGGTTCCCGCCGGCGCGTGGTCCGTGACGTGGTGGGACACCGAGAAGGGCACACCCGCCCCCGCGGCGGCCCTTGAGCACAAAGGCGGCTCGCTTCGGCTGCAAACTCCCCGCATCTTGCGACACGCGGCCGTCGTCTTGGCAAAAGCACCCGCGAAGTAACCCCTTTCCCCCGGCCCTCCAAAGGCTGGGGGTGTTAGCGGTTGCCCGCGCCACCTGGGTCGGGTGGCGCGGGCTTTTCCTCCGGCGGCGCGCCCAGCGCCGCCCCAGGAATCTTTCTCTTACTCCTACTCTTTCTCTTTCTCTCAGAGGGATTGAGGGATTGAGGGATTGAGGGATTGAGGGATTGAGGGATTGAGGGATTGAGGGCCCGCCCCTGGTCTTGCTCTTTCTCTTCCTCTTACTCTTTCTCCCGCAAAGTCTGGCGCGGCCCACGGGTCTCCTTCTCGCCAGTTTTCGCTCCGCGAAAACTGAAGTGAGCGTTACTGCCGCCGCTATCTCACGCACCCGGATCGAGAGAATGAGTACGAGCAAGAGTAAGAGAAAGAGGCCCGAGCCCGTTCCCTTCCGCCCCATCGCCGCCCCTTTTCCGCCCCTTTTGGGCGCGGCTTTTGGCACAATCGGGGCGCGGCATTTGATGGTCGGATCGAACAGCCGTGGGCACGGCGTGGCTTGAGATCGTCCACTTGCGTTCGGGCCATGCGAACCGCGCGCGCCGAAACGCACGATCAGGAGGGTTCGATAGCTGCAATTATTACGAACTGACCACCAATCACTTACTGGATAATGTCCAGATACTCAGGAATAATGTCCGGATACTCCCGCATAATGTCCGGATACTTCTTTCATTTTTCCCGCCGGGAAAAATGAAACTTTGAGGACGATCGAGCGGGTTTTTTGTCGTCCGCTGCGATGAACGTGAAAGGAGTCCGCGCGAAATCCGCGCGGGCTTTCAGCGCCGTAGGCACACGGCACCGCGCGGATTCGCCGCCGTCTTTGACGGGACGCGCAAAGTTTTCCGCAGAGATTCTTGGGCTCCCTTGCGTGGGCCGTAACGAAACGCGGTGAGCCATTGCAGCGCCCTCGAAGCGTTTTTTTGCGGCAGTGCGAACCATCCACACGCGAGTCACGCATGCAGCCCGCTCAAAAACTCATCCGTTTCCGAGAACCAATGACGCGCCTAAAAAACGCGTGTCCGGGGCCGCTCCAAAAGGAGCGCACCCCCTCAGTCGAACACGCATCTTCAGCTCTTCAGCGTTCAGTCCTTCAGCCCTTTCCAGATCAGCTTTTTTACGGAAGGTCCGTGTAACCCATCAGGTAGCGGTCGCACTCGCGCGCGGCGCCGCGGCCTTCGTTGATCGCCCACACGACAAGGCTCTGACCGCGACGGCAATCGCCCGCGGCGAACACGCCCTTGATGTTGGTCGTGTACTTCTCGTGTTCGGCTTTCACGTTCGAGCGCGCATCGGTCTCGAGGTTGAGCTCCTTCAGGAGGGCCTGCTCAGGCCCGAGGAAACCCATCGCGAGCAGCACGAGCTGCGCGGGCCGCGTCTTCTCGGTGCCGGGCACTTCCTTCGGGACGAACGCCCCCTTGTCGTTCTTCTCCCATTTGATCTCGACGGTGATGATTTCCTTCACCTGCCCCTTCTCGTCGCCGACGAACTTCTTCACCGTCGTGAGATAAACGCGCGGGTCGGCGCCGTACTTCGCGGCCGCCTCTTCCTGGCCGTAGTCCATCTTGTAGACCTTGGGCCACTCGGGCCACGGATTGTTCGCGGCGCGCTCCATCGGCGGCTTTGGCAGGATTTCAATCTGCGTGACGCTCTTGCAGCCGTGACGAATCGAAGTGCCGACGCAATCGGTGCCGGTGTCGCCACCGCCGATGATGATGACATCCTTGCCCTTCGCGTGAAGCGGCGCGCGGTCGGTGCTGCCGTCGAGGAGCGACTTGGTGTTGCCGCCCAGGAACTCCATCGCGAAGTGCACGCCGTTGAGCGCGCGGCCCTCGATGGGAAGATCGCGCGGCTGCGTGGCGCCGGTGCAGATGACGGTGGCGTCGAACTCCTTCAGGAAGATCTGCGGCTCCACGTTCTCGCCAACGTTGGCGTTGCAGATGAAGCGGACGCCCTCCTGCTCGAGCAGCTTGATGCGGCGCAGCAGGACCTCCTTCTTGTCGAGCTTCATGTTCGGGATGCCGTACATCAGCAGGCCGCCCGGACGATCGGCGCGTTCGAAAACGGTGACGGTGTGGCCCGCCTTGTTGAGCTGCGCGGCGGCGGCGAGGCCGGCGGGACCGGAGCCGATGATCGCGACCTTCTTGCCGGTGCGGACCTTCGGCGCCTCGGCGATGACCCAGCCCTCATCCCAGCCACGCTCGATGATCGAGTACTCGATGTTTTTGATCGTGACCGGCGGGTTGTTCATCCCGAGCACGCACGAGCCTTCGCAGGGCGCCGGGCACACGCGGCCGGTGAACTCCGGGAAGTTGTTCGTCTTGTGCAGCCGCTGGAGCGCCTCGCGCCAGAGCCCGCGGTAGATGAGATCATTCCACTCCGGGATCAGGTTGTTGACCGGGCAGCCGCTCGCCATGCCGCTGATCAGCTTGCCGGTGTGGCAGAACGGCACGCCGCAATCCATGCAGCGCGCACCTTGCTGGCGGAGTTTCTTCTCCTCCATGTGGTGGTGAAACTCCTTCCAGTCGCGCACGCGGTCGGTGGGCGTGCGGTCGACGGGAAGCTCGCGCAGATACTCGATGAAGCCGGTTGGTTTACCCATGGAGATGAAAAGGCTGAAGGGCTGAAAGCTGAAGGACTGAAGTTGAAGTCGGAGTGAGGTTTGAGGGGCTTCGGGCAAAGGCTGGGACTGTTTTCAGCCTTCAGCCTTCGTTCTTTCAGCCTTTTTTCGTCAGTTTCCTCCGACGCGGGAGAGGTCGCGGGCGTTCTCCTCAAAGGCGGCCATGATGGCCTCGTCGCCGGTGAGACCCTGGGCCTGCGCGCGCTCGATGCAGGCGAGCATGCGCTTGTAGTCCTTGGGCATCACCTTGACGAAGCGCGGCACGTAGCTGTCCCACGCGTCGAGCACGAGCTTGGCGCGCGCGCTCTTGGTGTAGTCGAGGTGCTTCTGGATCAGCGCGCGGAGCGCCGTGATTTCGCGGGCGTCATCGAGCTTCTCCACCGCGACCATCTGCGGGTTCACGCGCTGCGCGAAGTCGCCGCTCTCATCGAGCACGTAGCCGATGCCGCCGGACATGCCGGCGCCGAAGTTGCGGCCGGCACGGCCGAGCACGACGACGCGGCCGCCGGTCATGTACTCGCAACCGTTGTCGCCGATGGCTTCAACGACGGCGTCCACCCCCGAGTTGCGGACCGCGAAGCGCTCGCCCGCCATGCCGCGGACGAACACCTCGCCGGCGGTGGCGCCGTAGAGCGCGACGTTGCCGATGATCATGTTCTCCTCGGCGCGGAAGGGCGCGGTCGCCGGCGGGTAAACGATGAGCTTGCCGCCGGAGAGGCCCTTGCCGAAGTAGTCGTTGGCGTCGCCCTCGATGCTGAGCGTCATGCCCCGCGTGACGAAGGCGCCGAAGCTCTGGCCGGCGGAGCCGTTGAACTTGATCTTGATGGTGTCCTCCGGGAGGCCCGCCGCGCCGTGGCGCTTGGTGACCTCGCCGCTGGTGACGGTGCCGACGACGCGATGCACGTTGCGGATGGGCAGCTCGGCGACGACCTTCTCGCCGCGTTCGATGGCGGGCTGGCAGATCGGCAGCAGCGTGGTCACGTCGAGCGAGCGCTCGATGCCGTGGTCCTGCTTCATCTGGCAGAACCGACCCACGTCGGCGGGTACGTCGGGCTGGTAGAGGATGTTCGAGAAGTCGAGGCCCTTGGCCTTCCAGTGCTCGACGGCGCGCTTGGGCTCGAGGCGGTCGGTACGGCCGATCATCTCCTCGATGGTGCGGAAGCCGAGCTGGGCCATGATCTCGCGCATGTCCTGCGCGATGAAGCGCATGAAGTTCACCACGTCCTCCGGCTTGCCGGTGTACTTGGCGCGCAACTGCGGATCCTGCGTGGCGATGCCCGTGGGGCACGTGTTCAGGTGGCAGACTCGCATCATGATGCAGCCCGTCGAGACGAGCGGCGCCGTGGCGAAGCCGAATTCCTCGGCGCCGAGCAGGGCGGCGATGACGACGTCGCGGCCGGTCTTGAGCTGGCCGTCGGTCTCGACCGCGATGCGGGAGCGGAGGTTGTTCAGCACGAGCGTCTGGTGGGCCTCGGCGAGGCCGAGTTCCCACGGCAGGCCTGCGTGCTGGATCGAAGTCTGGGGTGAGGCGCCGGTGCCGCCGTCGTAGCCCGAGATCAGGACGACGTCGGCGTGGGCCTTGGCGACGCCGGCCGCGACGGTGCCGACGCCCACCTCGGCTACGAGCTTCACGCTGATGCGGGCGTGGCGGTTGCCGTTCTTGAGGTCGTGGATCAGCTCCGCGAGGTCCTCGATCGAGTAGATGTCGTGGTGCGGCGGCGGCGAGATGAGCCCGACGCCCGCGGTGGTGTGGCGGGTCTTGGCGACCCACGGGTAGACCTTGGTGCCGGGCAGCTGGCCGCCCTCACCGGGCTTGGCGCCCTGGGCCATCTTGATCTGCAGCTCGCGGGCGTTGACGAGGTACTCGCTCGTGACGCCGAAGCGGCCGGAGGCAACCTGCTTGATGGCGGAGTTCTTCGAGTCGCCCAGCTCGTTGGTCCAGCGGTAACGCTCGGGATCCTCACCGCCCTCGCCGGTGTTGGACTTGCCGCCGAGGCGGTTCATCGCGATCGCGAGCGTCTCGTGCGCCTCCTTGGAGATGGAGCCGTAGGACATCGCGCCGGTCTTGAACCGCTTGACGATGGAGTCGACGGGCTCGACCTCGTCGAGCGGGATCGGGGTGCCGGCCTTGAAGTCGAGCAGGCTGCGGAGCGTGCAGTGGCGGCGGGCCTGGTCGTTGATCTGCTGCGTGTACTGTTTGAACACCGCGAAGCTCTCGGTGCGGACCGCCTTCTGGAGGAAGTGGATCGACTCGGGCGTGAACAGGTGGGCCTCGCCCTCGTTGCGCCACTTGTAGAGGCCACCGACGGGCAGCACGGCGCCGTTGACGGGCCGTTCCGGATACGCGGCGCGATGGCGGAGGAGGACCTCCTGCGCGATGACGTCGAGCCCGACGCCGCCGACGCGCGAGGGCGTCCAGGTGAAATACTGGTCGATGACGTCCTGGCGGAGGCCGAGCGCCTCGAAGACCTGGGCGCCGCGGTAGCTCTGGATGGCGGAGATGCCCATCTTGGACATGACCTTGATCACGCCCTTGGCGGCGGCCTTCACGTAGTTCTCGCAGGCCTTCTTGTGGTCGATGCCGGTGAGGAGCTGCTCCTTGATCATGTCGTCGATCGTCTCGAACGCGACATACGGATTCACGACGCTGGCGCCGTAGCCGATGAGCAGCGCGAAGTGGTGCACCTCGCGGGCTTCGCCGGTCTCGAGGACGAGCGACACCTTGGTGCGCAGGCCCTCACGGATGAGATAGTGGTGCAGGCCGGCGATCGCGAGGAGGGCCGGGATCGGCGCGAAGTCATGGGTGACGCCGCGGTCGCTGAGGATGATCACATTGACCTCCTCCTCCTCGATCATGCGGCGGGACATGACGGAGAGCTCCTCCATGGACTTGGCGAGGCCGCGCTCGCCGCGGCTGACGCGGAACAGGATGGGGAGCACGCCGACCTTGAGGCCCGGGAGGTTGGTGCGGCGGATCTTGGCGAACTCGTCGTTGGTGATGATGGGCCACTTCAGCTCGACGCGGCGGCAGGCGGAGGGCTGCGGGTCGAGCAGGTTGCCCTCGGAGCCGAGGCGCGTTTCGGCGGAGGTGATAATTTCCTCGCGGATACAGTCGATCGGCGGGTTGGTGACCTGCGCGAAGAGCTGCTTGAAATAGTCGTACAGCAGGCGCGGCTTGTTGGAGAGGACGGCGAGGGCGGAGTCGTTGCCCATCGAACCGATCGCCTCGACGCCGTCGCGCGCCATCGGGGTGAGGATGATGCGCTCGTCCTCGTGCGTGTAGCCGAACGCGATCTGCCGCTGCAGGAGCGTGGCGTGGTCGGGGCCCTCGACCTTGGGGGCCTCGGGCAGGTCCTTGAGATGGACGAGGTGCTCGTCGAGCCACTGGCGGTACGGGAGCGAGCCGCAGATCTGGCGCTTGATCTCCTCGTCCTCGATGATGCGGCCCTCCTCGGTATCAACGAGGAACATACGGCCCGGCTGGAGCCGCCCCTTCTGGATCACCTGATCGGGCGGGAAATCGAGCACGCCGGCCTCGGAGGCCATGACGACGAGACCTTCCTTGGTGACGTAGTAGCGCGACGGGCGGAGGCCGTTGCGGTCGAGAATGGCGCCGATCTGCTTGCCGTCGGTGAACGCGATGGAGGCGGGGCCATCCCACGGCTCCATCAGGCAGGAGTGGTACTGGTAGAACGCGCGGCGCTCGTCGCTCATCGACTCATGATGCGACCACGGCTCCGGGATCATCATCATCATCGCGTGCGCGAGCGGACGGCCGGCGAGGACCAGGAGTTCGAGCGTGTTGTCGAACATCGAGGAGTCGGAGCCGTTGGGGTTGATGATCGGGAGGATCTTCTTGATGTCGTCGCCGAACGCGTCGCTGCGGAACCACGGCTCGCGGGCGTGCATCCAATTGATGTTGCCGCGGAGCGTGTTGATTTCGCCGTTGTGCGCCAGATAGCGGTACGGGTGCGCGCGTTCCCAGCTTGGGAAGGTGTTCGTGGAAAAGCGCGAATGCACCAGGGCGAGCGCGGTCACCATCTGCGGCGACTGCAGGTCGGGGAAATACTGGTCGACCTGCTCGGTCGTGAGCATGCCCTTATAGACGAGCGTCTTTTGCGAGAGGCTGGCGATGTACCAGTACTCGGCGCCCGCCAGCGTGGAGGTGCGGATGTCGGTGTAGGCGCGCTTGCGGATGACGTAGAGCTTCCGCTCGAAGGCGAGATCGTCGGTGGTCGTCGCGCCGCGGCCGATGAACACCTGGCGCATGAACGGTTCGCAGGAGCGCGCCATGTCGCCGAGGGAGGCGCCGTTGGTCGGCACCGTGCGCCAGCCGAGGAAGACCTGCCCCTCGGATTGGACAATCTGCTCGAAGCGCTCCTCGATCTTACGGCGCACGGAGGGATTGCGCGGCAGGTAAACGAGACCGCACCCGTACTGGCCGGCTTCCGGCAGCGTGATGCGCGCCTGCTTCGTCACCTCGGTGAGGAACTCGTGCGGCATCTGCATCAGTACGCCGGCGCCGTCACCCGTGTTCACTTCGCTGCCGCTGGCGCCGCGGTGATCGAGGTTGCGCAGCACCTGCAGCGCATCGGCCAGGATCTTGTGCGACTTGCGGCCCTTCATATCGACGACGAAGCCGACGCCGCAGGCTTCGTGCTCAAACCACGGATCGTACAGTCCCTGCTTGGGCGGTAGACCCGGGGACCGGACGGGCGTGGCGTTATGGTTGTCGCGGCAGTTCGAGGCGGACGTGGTGTTCACTGGAAAGGGGAGGAAGGAGGTGGGCGTGAGGGCAAAAAAAGAGCCGGTCTCGGCTGGTGCGAGAGCGGCCCGAAGAAAGGATTGTGCGGTGTGCTCTCAGCGCGGGATTAGAAAAAGCGGATCGTTTTAGTGGCCATTTTGGCGTGCTCGTCGTCCGAGCAACCCGCGTTCGTCGGCACGTCGGCCGGCGAGTCATTTCGTTTAACCAAGTCGTTGCTGAGAAGATAGTTTTCGACTTCCTCGCCGGACACATCCGCGAGCATCACGCCGTCGATCTCAACGCACGGAGAAAGCGCCTGGCCGGACTTCTGCACCATCTCAGCGAAGTTCTCCCGATTGCCCACGACATCGATGTCCTCAAAGGGCAGCCCGTACTTCCGGAGAATAGCACGCACGCCGTTCGACCAGCCACAGTGCGGCTTGAGATAGGCTTTGATCTTCATGCGTGGACGGTACGTGGTGCCGAAAGTCGCGCAAGCAATAGGCCGGTGATTTCGCCAATCAAGCGTGGTTTTAGGAAGAGGGTACTCAATTCTGTCATAGATGAAGCAGGTGCTGTGCCGGCGGTGCATTTTGCACGATCAATTAAAAAACCCAGCTAGCTTTTCGCAGCGCGACTGGCTATCACCCCGCCGATGAAAGTCCTCGTGACCGGCGCCGCCGGCTTCATCGGCTACCATGTCGCCCGTCGTCTCGCGGAAACCAAACAGTGCGAGGTGCTGGGCGTCGACAGCCTGAGCGACTACTACGACGTCGGCCTGAAGCGGGCGCGACTCGCGGAACTCGCTGCTTATGAGGACTTCCGCTTCGCTCAGACCGATTTTGCCGACGCCGGCAAATTCGAGCCACTGGTGGGAGCGTTCAAACCTGACTACGTCGTGCACTTGGGCGCGCAGCCCGGCGTGCGCTTCAGCATGGAGAACCCGGCGGCCTACACCCGCGCCAACCTCGATGGCTTTGCCAGCGTGCTCGAGGCGTGCCGGCTGCACCGCCCGCGGCACCTCGTGTTTGCCTCGAGCAGCAGCGTCTATGGCGGCGGGGCGACGCCGCCGTTCCGCGAGGACGACAATACCGACCAGCCCGTCTCGTACTATGGCGCCACCAAGAAGGCCAACGAGCTGATGGCTGCCGCCTACGCCTTCAATCACGGCCTCGCGATCACCGGCCTGCGCTTCTTCACTGTCTACGGCCCCTGGGGCCGCCCCGACATGGCCCCCACGCTCTTCGCGCGCGCCATCTGCGAGGGCAAACCCGTGCGGCTGTTCAACTCCGGCCGTAACCTGCGCGACTTCACATATATCGATGACGTCGTTGGCGCCGTGCTGAAGATCCTCCTCTACCCCGCGGCCCCGGCCACAACCGCCCCCGCCGCGGGCGACTCGCCCGCTGCGACCCGCCCCGCCGGCGCCCTGCGTATCTTCAACCTCGGCCATCACCGCCCCGTCGAAACGCTGCTGTTTGTGCAAATGCTTGAGCAATTGCTCGGGCGGCCCGCCGTGACCGAACTTCTTCCCCCGCAACCGGGCGACATGTACGCCACCTGCGCCGACCTCACCAAGGTCCAGGCCACCTTCGGCTTCACGCCGAAGGTTCCGCTCGAGGAGGGCCTCCGGCACTTTGTCACCTGGTTCCGGGCTTACTACCGCCTCTAACGTGAAAACCTTCGCCCTGCTCCTCTGCTCCAACATATTCATGACCTTGGCCTGGTATGGCCAACTGAAGCTCAAGATATTCGAGGGCAAGTCGTTATGGCTCGTGATCCTCATGTCCTGGGGCATCGCCTTCTTTGAGTACTGCCTCATGGTGCCGGCCAACCGGCACGGCTACGCCTCAGGGATGAGTGGCTATCAGCTGAAGATCATGCAGGAGGTGATCACGCTGATGGTCTTCGTGGGCTTTGCGTGGCTGGTGCTCGGCGAAAAGCTTACGTGGAACTACGCCGTGAGCTTCGCCCTGATCCTGCTGGCCGTCTATTTCGCAACTGCCTTCCGCCCGGCAGCGTAGCCCTGGTTCAGAGGTAAATACGGGGTAATTTCCCACGGGGTACTACGGATTTACTGGGCACGGCGGGCATTCGGAGTAAGCAGGACGGCCAGCCCGCTCCCGTTTTTTCCATTGGCCATGCCACGCAGATCACGCCAGCCCAGCTCGAACGCCGGTTTCACCTTAGCCGAGGTGATCGTGGCGATGTTTTTGATCTCGCTGATGTGCCTCTCGGTCTTCGCCGGGCTGCAGCAGATCACCAAGTCGATGCTGTCCGTGGCCGTCCGCAGCGAGGGCTATCATCTCCTGCAGGCTGAGTCCGAACGGCTGCTCGCCTCCGATTTCGACACGTTCGTAGCCTCCGCCGACCAGACGATCACCAGCTCGGTGAAAACGTCATACGCCCCCAGCAAGGTGGCCCCGCTCACGATCACCGGCGACAACGCGGTGGGGCGCATTCGGTTCACCCGCCGGGTCGTGCAGGTCGAGTCCACCGGCGCCTCCCGCACCCTGCGCGTCGAAGTGGAGTGGAAGTGGGATAAGCGCACCCAGATCATTTCCACCCTCCTGTATCGGAACCTGGAGTGACCTTCCGAACCCGCCCATCGCCTGCCATGATTTCGGACCTCGCTCCTTCTCCCGTTCTTTCGTCCTCATGCCGGCGCCAAGCGGGCTTCACCCTGACCGAGGTGTTGGTCGCCACCTCGATTCTCGGCCTGGCCATCAGCATGACGATGGTGGTGTACGTCGCCGCAATGAAGCGCGCGCATCACACCGAGTTTGGCCTGAAGGGCACGGCGGAGTTGCGCTACGCGACCGACGTCATCTCCCAAGCCGTACGGAGCGCCTCGCAGCTCCCGACGGTTGAGTCCGGCGGACTCAAGCTGCTCGTTCCGCCCAAAGACATCGGGTACGCGACCGTGGAGGACATCACCTGGATCGACGACGCGAAGACGATCAAGGGCACCAAGAGCGACCAGAAGGTCCTGAAGCTCTCCGACCTGACGCTCCCCGCCGTGGTTGTCTCCGCTTGGAAGAGTGCGGCCCGCCCGGCCGGCGCGATCACCAACACCGATGTCGCGACCTACTTCAAGGCAGCCAGCGAAATGCCAACGACCGATCTGAATTCGATATTCGCCGTCGGCGACACCATCACGATCCCCGCCACCGCGTTCGGCATCGCGACCCAGCGCGTCATCAACTCGATCAGCAACAGCAAGGGCAACAAGACCCTCACCCTCACGGCGAAACTCGGCGTGAGCGTGCCCAGCGGCACCCGCATCAACGCCACCTCCGGCCGCCGCATGATGTTCGAGGTCGTCTCGGCCGAAGGAAAGAACCAGGGCGAACTGCGCTACTATCCGGACAGCAAGAACACCGCCCAGTACACCGTGCTCGCCCGGGACATCGATTTCAGCCCGCTCTCCGAGCCGGCCAACGTCTCGAGCACGGCCACGGTGCCGTTCGTGATCCCGACCGACGCCAAGAATTACGTGATCATCAATCTGCAGAAGGTACCGGGCGGCAGCGGCTCCGGGCGCACGCTCCAGGGCGTGCAAACCACCGTTTATACCCGGACTGATCCGACGAACCAATGAAGACGGCCTCACGTTTCCCGCGCCGCACCGGGTGGCGAAATCGCAATCGCGGCAGCGCGCTCTTCCTTTTGCTCATCCTCGCCGTCGTCATGGCGACGATCCTCGGCGGCGTTTACAGCTACATCAACACGAGCGCGAAGGCGGAGAAGCGGAGCAACATCCGGCTCGAATCCACCTACGCCGCCGAATACGCGTTCGAACTCGCCTACCAGCAGCTCAAGACCCGCATCAGCGAAAGCACCAGCGACCTGCTGCCCGACGCCGCCTCCATCTCCAGCATCACCAATCTCTCGAAGGCCCCGACCACGGTCTTCACCGCGGACGACGGTTACGAATGGCAGGCCTTCATCACCGTCCCCGTGCAGGGCGGCGTGCCGGTCGGCTCGCACTCCGATTTCACGGCCACCAAGGGCGTCTACAAATACATCACGGTCGTCGAATTCACCCGCAAGGTCCCGCTGATGAAGGCGCCCGTGCACGTGCAGTACCAGCGCGAGTGGGACTACACGCTCACCCCGCTCTTCCAGTATGCCATCTTCTACAACGGCGACCTCGAGATGGGCGCCGGCGGCGCGATGAAGATCGGCGGCCGCGTGCACACCAACGGCAAGATGTACATCGCCGCCAGCGGCAAGCTGACCTTCACCGACTACATCACCACGGTGAACAATTACGTCGCCCAACGTAAGCTCCCGGAAGACCCGCGCGGCAAGATGACCTCCGCCACCACCCCGGATTACCAGAAGGGCACGCCGGTGCTGAGTTCGACGCAGAGCGTCCCCGGTGACTTCGCCTCCAACACCAGCGACACCAACGCCAACAACGACGGCGCCCGCGAGTTGATCGAGATCCCCGTTGTCGGCCAGACCGATGTCAACGCCGCCGACCGGCTCTACACCCTCGCCGGCCTCAAGGTCCTGGTGAACACCTCGTCCGCCGAGGTCACCGCGCCGACCGGCGAGAAGATCGCCGCCCGCAGCAAGATTTTCAAAACCAAGGACGGCACTGTCATCACCGGCACGCTCGCCGACTATCTCTCCACCCTGATCCTCACCGACTCCACCGGGAGCAGCACCGACTACCAGATCTACGATTACCGCGAGGCGAAGACGATCTACACGACCAACGTCGATGTCGCGAAGCTCACCGCCGCCCAGGCTGCCGGCGGACTCCCCGCCACGATCCCGTCCGATACCACCTGGACCGGCACCGTGCCGGCCGACCTGAAGGGCGACACGATCGCCACCGACATCAAGGGCAAGACCTTCTGGAATGGGATCCTCTACGTGACCGACGTGAGCAACACCTCGACCCGGCGCACCGGCATCCGGCTCATCAACGGCTCATCTCTGCCCGCCGGCACCCTTTCCTCGAGTCCGACCGCTGGCCTCACCGTCGCCAGTGACAACGCCGCGTACATCGTCGGCAACTACAACACCGGCGGCGAACCCGCCGTGAACTCCGGCACCGATCTCGAAGCCGCCAACATGGTCTCCGGCTACTACGAGCCCGCCTCGGTTATCGCTGACGCCGTCACGATCCTCTCGAAGAATTGGTCCAGCTCCTACACGTCCTCCACCGGCACCGGCAGCCGCGTGGCCGCCAACACCACCGTCAATTGCGCGCTGGTCTCCGGCGTCATCGCTTCCGACGGCACGGCCTACAGTGGCGGCGCGGAGAACTACCTCCGGCTGATGGAAACGTGGAGCGGCAAGCGACTCACCTATTACGGCTCGATCGTGAATCTCTACGCCAGCAAGCAGTCCACCGCCTCGTGGCGCGAACCCGGCTCGAGCGGCAATCGCTACTACGAAGTGCCCACCCGCAACTGGTACTTCGACGAGAACTTCCTCGATCCCAACCGGCTCCCCCCCGGCACCCCCACCGTCCGCAGCCTCGTCCGCGGCCAGTGGGTCCAGATCGAGTGATGCGCCGCAGAGACACCTGCCACCCGGCAGGCTGGCGCTGACTTCCCCTTCCCGACGCCCGGCGGCCCCAAACGGGGCCCCGGTAGCCAGCGCCCCTCCACCGCCTGCCAGGTGTGTGCCGGAATCCCCCTTGACGCCGCCACGTGTACACGTGTACACGTCCGGGGCCGCCGCGTCGCCTCCATCCTTGCCTCGGCCCCGCCACCTCCCACGCTACCACGTCCGAACGCGCCTCGCGCGCCACTCGACCCCACTTTCACTCTCACCGTCACTTTCACTTTTCCGCTCCCATGTCCAAAGCCGCTCCCGAAACCAAGTCCGCCAGTCCCGCCGCCAAGAAGGCGGAAGTCGCCGTCGCCGCTCCGGCCCGCGACAAGAACATCGAGCTCGCCCTCTCCGCCATCACCAAGCAGTTCGGCGAGGGCTCCATCATGCGGCTGGGTGACGCCACCAAGATGAAGGTGGAGACCCTTTCCACCGGCTCCCTCGCCATCGACCTTGCCCTCGGCGTCGGCGGCCTGCCGCTCGGCCGTATCATCGAGATCTACGGCCCCGAGTCCTCCGGCAAGACCACGTTCTGCTTGAGCGTCATCGCCGAGGCCCAGCGCAAGGGCGGCCTCGCCGCCTTCATCGACGTCGAACACGCCCTCGACCCCAAGTACGCCCGCGTCGTCGGCGTCAACCTCGACGACCTGCTCGTCTCCCAGCCCGACTCCGGCGAGGACGCGCTCAACATCGCCGAGACGCTCATCCGCTCCAACTCGATCGACGTCATCGTCATCGACTCGGTCGCCGCCCTCATTTCCAAGCAGGAACTCGACGGCCAGATGGGTGACGCCACCGTCGGCTCCCAGGCCCGCCTGATGTCCCAGGCCATGCGCCGCCTCACCGCCGTCGTCAGCAAGACGAAGTGCGTCTGCATCTTCACCAACCAGATCCGCGAAAAGATCGGCGTCATGTTCGGCAACCCTGAGACCACGCCCGGCGGTCGCGCCCTGAAGTTCTTCTCCTCGGTCCGCATCGACATTCGCCGCAAGGACCAGATCAAGACGCCCGAGGGCAAGGTCATCGGCAACCGCACCAAGATCAAGGTGGTCAAGAACAAGGTCGCCCCGCCGTTCACCGAGTGCGAGTTCGACATCATGTACGACGAGGGCATCTCCGCCAACGGCTCGCTCCTCGACCTCGGCCTCGAACACAAGATTCTCGAAAAGAAGGGCGCCTGGATCGCCTACGAGGGCAACCTCGTCGGCCAGGGCCGCGACGCCGCCAAGCAGGCCATCAAGGAAAAGCCGGAACTCGCCGCCAAGGTGAAGGCCGCCATCCTTGAGAAGGTCAGCGTCAAGGGCGGCGAAGTCATCACCGGCGCCCCCGCCGAATAACCTCCGGTCCCGCAGGCGACGTGGCCGCCAGCCGCAAACGGGTCCAGAAACCACGCCCCGGACGCCTGCGGGTCGCCGTCTGCATTGATACGCGCGACGGCCCCGGGCGTGAACGCCTGCTCGGGGTCTACGAATACGCCGTCCAGCGCAACTGGAACCTGCTCCTCGTCCGCCAGGACGACGCCGCCGGCATCGAGCGCGTCATCGAGATGAAGGTCGACGGGGCGATCCTGTTTGACCGCTCCCGGCATTTTCACCGGCAGCTCCGCAAGCACGGCGTCTTCTGCGTCGAAACCAGCGCCCGCAACCTGGAGCTCGATGACGCCGCCGTTTTCGTCGATGACGCGGCCGTCGGCACGGTCGCCGCCCAGCACCTCGAGAGCCTCGGCCTCGAACACTTTGCCTACTGCGGCCCCGACGCCACCCACCCGCCCTCCGTCCGGCGCGCCGCCAGCTTCGCCGCCCGCCTGCGCGAGAAGCGGTTCACCGTCGACACCTTCGCCGGCGTCTCCGCCACCGGTGATTCCCAGCTCTCCGAGCTCAGCGCCTGGCTCCGCGGCCTGCCCAAACCCACCGGCATCCTCGCGTTCGACGACAAGATCGCCGAGCGCATCCTCGCCGCCTGCCGCTGGGCCGGCCTCGCCGTGCCCGAGGAGATCGCCCTCGTCGGCGCCGGCAACGACGAGCTGATCTGCGAACTCGTCGAGCCGGGCCTCTCCAGCGTCTGCATTCCCACCCGCGAGATCGGCCGGCTCGCCGCCGAGGCCATCGATGCCCATTACCAGGGCCGCGCCGTGCCCGCCCAGCGCTCCCTGCCACCCACCGAGGTCGTCATCCGCGCCTCCAGCGAACGCCTCCTCGTCGCCGACCCCAAGGTCGTCGCCGCCATCGAGCTCATCCGCGCCCGCGCCCACTGCCCCTTTGGCACCGACCAGATCGTCGACACCATCGGCATCCCGCGCCGCACGCTCGAGCGCCGCTTCCTCGCGAGCACCGGACGCACCATCCACGACTTCATCATCGAGTTCCGCCTCGCCCTCGCCAAGCAGCTCCTCCGCCGCACCCACAACACCATCAGCGAGGTCGCGCGCCAGTCCGGCTACGCCGCCCTGTCCGCCTTCACCCGCATGTTCGTGGAACGCGTCGGCTGCCATCCCGACGCCTACCGCAAGCGCTCGCACGCGCTGTGAAGCAGTCGCGCGCCCGCCGCACTCTGCTGGCGCAAAAACGGTAAGTGCTGGCGTGAATTGCCACTGGGACCGCTCCGCGCCGCGGCGGTAGTCTGCCGCCCGCGCCGTGCTTGGCGCCGACCCATGACTTCCCCCCAACCCCTTCCGCTCTTCGGGCAGACCGCCCTCGTGACCGGCGCCGCCCGCGGCATCGGTGCCGCGATCGCCCGCGCCCTCGCGGGCGCTGGCGCCGACGTGGTCGTCAACGACCTCGCCGCCAGCCCGGAGGCTGAAGCCACCTGCGCTGCGATCCGCGCCACCGGCCGCCGCGCGCTGTTCATCGCGTGCGATGTCGGCGACGAGCCCGGGGTCCAGCGCATGTTCGCCGCCGCCGCGGCGGAGTTCGGCCGGCTCGACATCCTCGTCAACAACGCCGGCATCGTCCGGCACGAGGACATCTTCGCCACGACGCTCGAGAGCTGGAACGCCGTGCTGCGCACCCATCTCACCGGCACCTTTCTCTGCTCCCGCGAAGCCATGCGAATCATGCGCGAACAGCGCTCCGGCCGGATCATCCAGATCAGCTCCGTCGTCGCCCACCAGGGCGCGCTGTACGGTTTTGTCCACTACGCCACCGCCAAGAGCGGCATGCTGGGTTTCACCCGCACGCTCGCGCGCACCGGCGCGCCGTTCGGCATCACCGTCAACGCCATCGCCCCGGGTATCGTGGACAGCGAGATGCTGCGGCAGACGCACAGCGCGAAGACGCGCGAAGGCTTTACCCAGTCTGTCCCGCTCGGCGTCTCCCCCGCCGATGACATCGGCGCCGCCGCCGTCTATCTCGCCAGTCCCGCCGCCGCCCGCATTTCAGGTACCGTCATCGACGTGAACGGCGGCATGTACTTCAGGTAGCAGACGGCCGGACTGCGTCCGACCGTCTGCTCAGCAAAATGGCTGCGCCATTTTGTCAGTTTTCGCGGCAGCGAAAACTGATCACTGCGCTTTCACGGCGATCAGCAGCCGAATGCTGTCCGCGCCGAGCGACGCCGCCGGATCGACCGCGCCGCGCTCCGGTTCAAAGGCCTCGGTCAGCCGGTAGCCGGGCACGGCCACCTGGAAGCTCGCCGGCGTCTTCTCCGGATTCCACACCACCACCGCCAGTCGGTCGCCCGACTCATAGGCCCGCGCCAGCAGCGTCGCCGGCCCGTCGATGGTGTAGCCCAGGTTCGAGGCAAACCGCCCTTCCCAGAGGAAGGCCGCATGTGTCCGCTGAAAATCGACCATTGTGCGGAGGTACTTCGTCGCTTCAGCCGGGGACATCGACTGCACCGCGCTCACCGTGACCTTCGACACCATGTTGGCGTACGCGTCCGCGGCCGGCATTTTCCCTTCCAGCAGGTATGCCTTGTCGGCCGCGTAGCGAGTCTCGATTTCGTGCCGCATGCCAAACAGGCAGGCGTAATTCGTCGTCCGCCGCTCCTGCATCGGTCGTGGATTCCGGATCGTCGTCAGCACCTCGGGAAACGTGTACCGAAATAGATCGGGAAACTGCGCGAACACCGTCTTTGCTCCCTGCAGGTGCCGCACCTCGGCCGTCGTCGGCGCAAACACCCCGAGCACGCAGCCGTGGAACAGCGACACCGAGCCCAGCACCGCATCATGCAGCCCTTCCGTCATCACCAGAAAGTCCGGCTGCACCGTGCGCATGTGATCGCGGACGCGCTGCAACAGCCGCGTCCGATCCGCACCGTAAACCACCGCCGGGACCGGGTGCCCGTGCCCTTTCGCGTAGCACGTCATCGGCGCGGTCATTCCCAGTTGGTCGTAAATCACGCCGTCCGCCCCCAACCGGTGCGCCTTCAGCGCGAGATTCAGCAGGACCTGATACCAGTCCACCGAAGCGAGGCACGCCAGCCCGTGAATGCGCGCCGGCGTATCCAGATACTTCTGCCAGGACTGGAACGCATAGCTGCCATCCGCCTCCTGCACCGTCATCGCGCGGCCGCGCGGCTCCCAGTAGCTGTAGCCCTGGTCGATGAGCTGCCCGTTGTAGTAGATCACGATCCGTTTCTGGCGCTGGTGCGCCGCCGTGATCGCGGCCTTGAGCCCCTGCTCGCCGCCCATCCGTTCGTCCGGCTGGTAATCGGGGTACCAGCGATCGTGACCGCCCTCGGTCCAGCCGAAGAGTCCCACGATATTCAGCCCACGTTCGTCCGCGACATCGCAGAGCTTTGCAATCGAGGGATAGTCCCAGATGAGCTCGGTGTTCTGCTGTCGTAGAATCGCCAGCAGCCAGCCGGAGCTCTGCTTCACCCAGGGAATCGTCGCGGGCGCCGGGCACGCGCGGTCGTACCAGGCCCGGTAAAACTTCGCCGCGGTCTGCCAGCCACCGCGGTAGAGGTACACCGCGGTCTTCGGCAGCGCCCAGCTGTCGCCCGGCGCCACAGTCAGGGGATGAGCGAGACGAAGCGACAGCCGATTTGTGGCGGCGTCATGCCGCACCACGAGATTCGTCGGCGCCTGCTGCGCGTCATGCACGCCCAAGTAAAGCCCGCCCGCCTCGCCGGTCAGCGCCAGCCAGGGCATGCTCGCCTCGTAGGAGGGATAGTCCGCCTTCAGCTCCAGCACACCCTCGCCCGCCGCCAGCCACGCCGGCGCCCGCTTGGCGGGCTTCGTCGGCTCCTTCGGCACCGCCCGCACCTGCATGCCGTATCCGTAGGGCACCAGCAGCGGGTGCTGCTCGAGCTGCGCCGGCAACCCGCCCACCACCGGGCCGGCGAATTCCACCACGCGCCACGCCGTCGTGCCGTTGCGCAAGCTGCCGGTCACCGCGAACGCCGCGTACTCAGACCGCACCTCGAGCATCAGCTCGAGCGCGTGCCGGCCGCCGCTCGCATCCACCAGCGGACCGTAGCTCACGCGATAACCACCGGCAATCGGCTCCACCTTCGCCTGCTGGTCGCGGCTGCTGAGATCGAGCGTCGCCTTCGCGTCCTGCACCGACTGCAATCGCAGCGTCCACACCGCGCCCGCCCCGCCTTCCGCGCGGGGAAGACCGGCGCTTTGCGCCGCCAACGCCAGGCCGTCCGACCGCCACGCCAGCTCGGCACAACCATTCTTGACCGTGAAGTCGACCTGGACGGGGTTCGCCGGCGCGCTGAAGGCGAGCGAACAACCGACGGAGAAGAGGGCCGCGAGGCCGGACCAGCGGAGAGATGCCATGGGAGAAAGGGTCGGCGGCTGGAAAATCGCCACGATCCGTCGGCGGCGCGAGGATTCGCGCCGACGCCAGCGCGCCGGTTAAGGGATTGCCGGGATTAGAACGTGCCTTTGACGCCAAACGTCCAGAACGTGCCGAACTTCGCGTAGTTGACCGCGACTGCCGGGCAGTTCGGATACTCCTCCAGCGTGATGAACGGCTCGTTGAAGATGTTACGCGCGGAGAAGAACAGCTTGGTCTTCTGCGTGAGCCGCACGCTGCCGCCCGCATCCACACTGGCGCGGTGCTTGCGGTAACGGAGACCGGTGCTGCTGGTCGGCGTGTCGTCGGTCCACACGGTGTTCACGTAGAGGTTCACGCGACGGAAGGTGTAGTTCAGGCCCCCACTCGCCGCATGCGGCGCCATGTTGGGATTGGTGATACTGGATTCACTGCGGGTGTACGTCCCGCGCACGTTCAGCCCCGAGAGGGGACCAGGCAAAAACGAGAGACTCTGGCTGTATTCGAGCTCCATGCCGTTCAGCTTGGTCGTGCCGCCCCGGTTTACGGTGCTGCTGAATCGATAGCCGCTGAGATCCAGTGGACCGGTGTACCCGTATTCCTCCGCGGTGACGTCGTCCGCATTCACCAGCAGGTTCTTCACCCGGTTCTGGTAGAGGTTCACCGCGAATTGGCCAACCGGCTCGAAATAGTACGCGAGGCGAGCGGACAAATTGTCCGACGTCTCCGGCTTCAGGTAAGGATTGGGCGCCGTAACGAGCGTGGAGTCTTCATCGATCACCAGCACGCCAGCCATATCGGCGTAACTCGGACGGCGGATGGTTTTGCTGTACGCCAGTTGCAGGTCGAGGTTCGGCAGAAACTTGTACTTCGCCGACGCACTCGGGAAGAAGTTGTCGTATTCGCGCTTACGATGGGTCTGCGGCTTGGACATGTACTGGTACTTCACGCCGTCGACCGTCGTCGCGATACCCGAGCTATCCAGCTTGTAGCCAGCCGCCTTAACCTCGTCCGGAGTCCGGGCGTCGAACTCGCGCGAATCGCCTTCGGTCCCCTCCCAGCGCAATCCGGCGCGGAGCGTCAGCTTTCGCCACAGCGTCGTCGTCGCCATCGCGTACGCCGAATCGATGGCCTCCTCGTAATGGCGCCGGTTCTCGACGAACGCCGAATAGTAGTTCGCACCCGTGTCCGTCTTCGCCCGAGAAAAGTACTCAGGGTGTTCCAGGAACAGCGCCCCGATCTTCTGGATGTCGGGCACGTACGCCTCCGCCCCTGAGGTCGAAATCACCGCTGACTCGAGGAGACTGAAATCCATCGCGTAGGGCAGCCGGTAATCCTTCCAGGCGCCGACACCGCTGCCCGGCCCTTCGTAGGTGTAGGAGTACGCCGCGCGCTCGTACTTGAAGTCGCGGGTCTCCCGCTTGGCCTTGATGCCGGTCTTGATCGCGATCACCGGCTTGCTGCCCACAGAGAACGAGCCCGTGATCTCGCCGCTGCCCACCTTGGACCGCGAGGAGCGACCGTCATTGATGGAGAGCGTGGGCGTCGAGTAGCTCGCACCCGTGTCCCAGCCGTTGCCGCTCAGCTGCCGGAATTTCCAGTCCGTTTTGCTGTAGCTGCTGCGCGTTGCGGCGAACATCCCGGAGACCGCCATCGATCCGGTGCCGAAGATCGCCCCCTCGCGGCCCAGCGGGTCGTACCAGCTGCGCGCATCGGAATAGGCAAAGCGGCCCTCGATGGTCAGTTTTCCGATCTTGTACTGAAAACGCGGGATGTAGGTCCAAACCTCGCCCGGTTTCGAAATGCCGTTGGCGGCCATGTTCAGCCGCGAGCCGGTCGTGGTCGTGGTAAACCCGTAGAGCGAATCGTCGCCCTTGACCACGTTCGCGGTGGTGCGGGTGGCCGCCGAGCTCGTGGCGGTGTACAGCGTAGCCGTCCGCAGGTTGAACCACTGGTCGGTGTAGTTGTACATCATCGTCACCCCGAAGTTCAGGGTCGGGGACAGCTTGTAATCGACGGTCAGAGTCGTGCTGAAGTTCTCCTTGAACTTCGGTCCGATCGTCTGGGCCATCGAGTACGGCACCACGGGGCGGGGATCGGTCGCGGTGGCGGCGTAGTTGTAGGCCATCGTCGAGCGCGCGCTCACGTTGTACGTATTCGACTCGCTGATGTTGAGGACGATGCCGAGACGCTTGTTCAGGAACACGTCCGAGTACTCGAGGATGCCACCCGGCCGCACTTTCCGGTGCTTGCCGTTGTCCGGGCCGTCGGTCCGAGAGAGCGTCATGTCGGTCGAGTTCATGTTCACCTGCGTCTGCCAGGTGATCCGCCGGCCCTGCCGGTCAAAGGCGCGCTTGGACTTCAGGTTGATCGTGCCGGCCGGCGCGTTGGCATCCATGTCGGCGCTGGTGGTCTTGAACACCTCGATCGAATCCATGCTGTTCAACGAAACCTGCTCGAAAGTGAACGCGCGGGAGCCGCCCGTGGAGGCGCCATTCGCATCGGCGCTGGCCAGGGTCACGCCGTCGACCGTCACGCCGGTGTAGTCCGCCGCGAGGCCGCGGAGGCGCACGGTGCGCACATCGCCTTCGACGGTCTCGAGATCGACGCCGGCGAGGTTCTTGAGGAACTCGCCCACGTTGCCTTCGGCGACGTCGCCGAACACGTCGGACGCGATGCTGTTGGTGATATCCATCGCGCGGCGCTGGCTCATGATGGCCTTCGAGTTGCCCTCACGCTCGCCCGACACGACGAACTCGCCCAGCACGATGGTCTCGCTCTTGGCGCTGCGACCGCCCAGCGGTTCGCCCAGGTCAAAATTCTGCGTGACGATCGATTCGGCGGTCACATTCACCGTCGCCCGCGCGGGCGTGTAGCCCGTGTAGGTGACCACGAGCGTCACCGTCCCGGCGGGCACCCCCATCAGGCGGTAGGTGCCATCCGCCTCGGTGATCGCCGAGAGCCCCGCGCCCTCGACCTGCACCTCGGCATTGCGGACATATTCCTTGGAGATCGGGTTTAGGACCGCACCGGTGATGACACCGGTCGTGATCACGGCCGGAGTGGCCGGCGCGGCGGACGTGGTCTCATCCGCGGCACAGAGCAGCGGGGTGGCGACGAGGAGGCTGGCGCTGAGGGCAAGGTATCGGGTGAACTTCATGGCTGGATCGGACTGCGACCATCCGGGGGTGTGAGCTTGGCAGGTTCGGCGCGCCGTTTGGGTCGACGCACCGCGGGTCAATGGCCGGATGATCCAGTCGGCCGATGGGTTTCCGAGCGGCAAAGTGCGCCATTAACTTCCTAATTTGCGCCACGCCCCTGGGAGCCAGAAGCCAGAGGCCAGAAGCCGGAGGCCCGACGACAGACACCTGAGAACGAGTCCCCAATGTCTCACCTCCGGCTCATCTGCCCACTCCCGCCGCACCGTGATCCATGCTTTGTTCCACCCTCCGTATTCCGCCCTACAGCTTCCGTCTTCCGTCCTCCGGCTTCCGGCTTCCGTCCTCCGGCATCCGGCCTCTGGCCTCCGTCTTCCGTCTTCCGTCCTCCGGCTTCCGCCTTCAGTCTTTCAGCCCTTCAGTCCTTTCCGCCTTCAGCCCTTTCGCCCCGATGTCCTCCTCCCGTCCTCGCCCGGCCAAGATCCGCCCGCCCCGGCGGCTGCGCATCGCCGTGTGCATCGACACCCGTGACGGCCCGGGCCGCGAACGTCTGCTCGGCGTGTATGAGCGGGCGGTACAGCAGAACTGGACACTCTTCCTCGTGCGCCAGGAGGACGCCACCGCCGTGGACCGCGTGGCCCAGATGAAGGTCGACGGCGCGATCCTGTACGACCGCGCCACCGCGTTTCACCGGCAACTCCGCCGGCTCGGCGTGTACTGCGTCGAAACCAGCGCGCGAAACCTCGAGTTCGACCAGGCCGCCATCTTCGTCGACGACGCGGCGATCGCGACGGCCGCGGCACAGCACCTCGAGGCCCTGGGCCTTGAGCACTTCGGCTACTGTGGCCCCGATGCCACGCACCCGCCCTCCGTCCATCGCGCGGCCACCTTCTCCACCTACTTCCGCGATCGCGGCTGTACCGTGGACACCTTCGCCAACGTCTCGCCGCACGGCGAGTCCGACATTCCCAAGCTTGGCCAGTGGCTGAAGCGGCTGCCCAAGCCCGCCGGCGTGATGGCGTTCGATGACAAGCTCGCCGAGCGCGTTCTGGTGGCCTGCCAGTGGGCCGGCCTGCGCGTGCCGGAGGACATCGCCCTCGTGGGCGTTGGCAACGACGAGCTGCTATGCGACCTGGTGCAGCCCGGCATCTCGAGCGTGTGCCTGCCGACGCGTGAAATTGGCCGGCTGGCGGCCGACGCGATCGCCGCGCACAGCCGCGGTGAAGCCGTGCCGCGTTACCGCAAGCTTCCGCCCAGCGAGGTCGCCGTCCGCGCCTCCAGCCAGCGCCTCCTCGTGGCCGACGCGAAGGTGGTGGCGGTGATCGAGCTGATCCGCTCGCTCGCCCACTCTCCCTTCGGCACCGACCAGATCGTCGACGTCATCGGCATCCCGCGCCGCACGCTTGAACGGCGGTTTCTCACGGCCACGGGCCGGACGATCCACGACTTCGTCATCGAGTTCCGGCTCGGGCTGGCCAAGCGCCTCCTGCGCCGCACGCATGGGACCGTGAGCGACGTATCCCGCCAGTGCGGATACACCGCGCTCTCCGCCTTCACGCGCATCTTCACCGAGCGCGTCGGCTGCCACCCCGACGAGTACCGTCGTCGGTCGCACTCCCTTTAGCGCGGGGGCCACCCCCAAGGTCTTTCTCTTACTCTTCCTCTTTCTCTTACTCTCAGACGCGGGCGGCCCGTTGGCCGCCCGCTTGATGATGGTAGAAAGAGAAAGAGTAGGAGTAAGAGGAAGAATCCGGCGCCAGGCAGGCGCCGGAAAGGCAAAGGGCCGGGACCACTGCGTGGCCCGGCCCTGAGAACGAGAAAGAGAACGAGTACGAGAACGATCGCGACGCCGGGGGGCGCCTCAGAAAGTACCCTTCACGCCGAACGTCCAGGCGGTGCCGTAGTAGCCGTAGTTCACGGCGAAGGCGGCCTCACCCGGGTACTCCTGCAGGTTGATGTTCGGCACGTTGAACACATTGCGGGCGGCGAAGAACAGGCTCATGCCGCGGCCCAGCGCAAAGCTGCCGCCCACATCCGTGGTCGTCCGATGCCGGCGATAGTTGCCGTAGGTGCCGAGCGGGCGGTCGTCGGTCCAATTGACGCTCGAGTAGATGTTCAGCCGGCGGAACGTGTAGTTGAGGCCCGCCGTCGCCGCGTGCGGCGACATGTCGACGACCTTCACGCTCGAATCATTGCGCGTGTAGGTCGCGCGGACGTTCAGGCCGGAGAACGGCTTCGGCAGGAACGAGAGGCTCTGGTTGTATTCAAACTCGAAGCCACGGATCTCGACTTTCTCCGGACTCATCAGAGTCGTCGTAAATTCATAGCCCGCATAGTCTGTACCGGTGTAGCCAACATCAGCGGCGCTCAGCTTATACATCTTCTGGTGCAGGTTTCTCACCGTATTTACGAAGTAGTTCACCGCGATGACACCAACCGGCTCGAAATAGTAGGCCAGCCGCGCCGAGTAGTTGTTCGAAAGCTCGGGCTTCAGGCCGGCGTTCGGCATCTCCACCGTGTGGGCCTCCTCGTTCACCGACCAAATGCCTGAGATGTCCGAGAAGTCCGGTCGGCGGATCGTCTTCGCGTAGCCGACGTGCAGATCGAGGTTCGGCAGGAAACGATATTTGAACGACGCGCTCGGGAAGAAATTATCGTAGTATCCCTTCCGGTGTACGAGCGGCTTCGATTCGAACTGGTACTTCACGCCATCGACCGTGGTTGCGAGCATGCCGGCATCATCGTTTTTCACGAGCGCGTAGCCGGCAGCCGCCATTTCGCCCTTCGTGCGTTGATCGAATTCGAGTGAATCGGTGCGCGTGCCCTCCCAACGCATGCCGACGCGGAACGTGGCCTTGCGGAGGTTCGTCGTCCCCATCAGGTAGGCCGCACTCACGTTCTCCGTATAGTCCTTCATATTCAGAATGTTTGCCGAGTAGTAGTTCGCCGCCGTGGCCGCGCGCTTGAAATACTCCGGATGCTCGCGGAACAGGTTGGCCAGCTTCTGCACGTCCGGCATGAAAATCGTCCCGCCGGTGTTCGAGACGGCGCTGCCGCCGTCGAGCATGCTGAGATCGAGGTCGTACGGCATGTTGTAAGCCGTCTTCCACGTCGCGGCGTTCGGACCCTCGTAGGTGTAGTACGTGTTAGCACGGCGGTTCGCATACGTCCGCTGCTCCTCCTTGGTCTTCAAGCCGGTCTTGATCTGGATCGCCGGCTTCGAGCCCACGGTGAAGCTGCCGTCGATCTGGCCGCTGCCGATCTTGGACCGGGACGTGCGACCGTCGTCCACCTGCAGCGTCGGGGTCGTGAAATTCGCGCCGTCGCTCCATGACTTGCCGCCGGTCTGGGCAAACTGCCAGTCCGAGCGCTTCAGCGCCGAGCGCGCGGCCGTGAACGTGCTGACATTCGTCATCGCGCCGGACGAAACCACTGAGCCGCGGCGACCCATCGGATCATACCAACTCCGGGAGTCCGAGTAGGCGAACTTGCCCTCCAACTTCAACCGACCGATCCGGTACTCAAATCTCGGAATGTATGTCCAGGTCTCGCCCGCTTTCGCGATGCCTTGCGCGGTGACGGCCAGCTTTGCCGACGAGGTGGAGGTCGCTTGAAGGGCCATCAGCAGGTCGTCGCCCTTAACCGTAGCGCGCGCAGCCGGTACCTTCTTGTCCGCGTTGTGCGTGGTGAACGTCGCCGTGCGCATGTCGAACCAGTAGTCGTTATAGTTCGAGATCACCGTCAGCCCGAAGTTCAGTTTCGGCGAAACCTTGTAGTCCGCCGTCAGCGTCGTGGTGAAACGCTCGGTGATGCGCGGACCGATTGTCAGCGCCATCGAGGTCGGCACCACGACGCGCGGATCGACATCCGAGGCTTCGCGATTGTACGCGAGCGTGGACCGCGCGCTGATGGCATAGGTGTTCGATTCGCTGATGTTCAGCACGATGCCGAGCTTCCGATTCAGAAAGACATCCGAGTACTCGAGCATGCCACCTGGTTCGATCTTCCGGCGCTGCGCGTTGTCGGGCCCGTTCGTCCGCGACAGCGTGAAGTCCGACGAATTCATGCCCACGTTCGCCTGCCAGGCGATCCGCCGGCCTTTGCGGTCAAACGCACGCTTGGACTTCAGATTGATCGTGCCGGCCGGCGCGTTCGCGTCGACGTCGGCGCTGACGGTTTTCGAGATCTCGATCGAATCCATGCTGTTCAGCGAGACCTGCTCGAAGCTGAATGCGCGGGAGTTGCCGCTGCCCGAGGTGTTGGCGTCGGCGCTGGCCAACGACACGCCGTCCAGCGTCACCGCCGTGTACTCCGCGCTCAGGCCGCGGAGGCGGACCGTGCGCACGTCACCTTCGACGGAGTCGAGATCGACGCCCGCGAGGTGCTTCAGAAACTCGGCGATGTTGCCCTCGGCGACGTCGCCGAAGACGTCGGACGCGACGCTGTTGGTGATATCCATCGAGCGGCGCTGGCTCATGATGGCCTTGGCGTTGCCCTCGCGCTCGGCGGAGACGACGAAGCCCTCGAGCACGATGGTCTCATCCTTGCCGGCGCGTACCGCGGTCGGCTTGCTGAGCTCAAAATTCTGGGTGCGCCCCGCATCGGCCTCCATCACCAGCGCCGCGGTAACGGCCTCGTAGCCGGTATAGCGCACACGCAAGACCGCGGGACCCGTCGGCACACCGACGAGGCGGTAGGAACCATCGCCTTCGGTGATCGCCGCGAGGCTGGTGCCCTCCACGACCACCTCCGCGTTGCGGACGTATTCCTTTGTGATCGGGTTGTAGACGTACCCGGTGATCACACCGGGCTCGACGGCAGCGGCGGCCGGAGCCGACGCCGCGGGCAGGGCCGCAGGGACGGCGCAAAGAAGGCCGAGGCAGAGGACAAGGCGTTGGGGAAGCTTCATGGCGGAGAACTCGCCGGCCGGAGCGGGGCTCCGGAGGGGCGGCATAGGTTTGCTGGGCAGAAAGGTCCCCGGTCGCCGAAGGAATCCGGTAACCGGTTGCCGGCGGATTTTTCATGCGCGCCCACCGAAGCCCAGCGGCTAAATGCGACACTGGATTACTTTTTTTTGCCAACCCGCTGCGCTCCGCTCGGGCGCCGCCCGCGTCTTTCCTCGCGCCGGAACAGGGCGTTCTTCGCTCGGGCGGGCAGTGTTTCCTTCGCGCCCGCGGCCACGTTCGCCCGCTGGCGTAAAATCGAAAGGAAGTGGCGCAGTTGGTTACTCGCCGCGTGGCGCGTTCGCCCGCACGCTCCCTCCGCCGCCCCATGAAGACTTCGCACCCCGCCCTGCGCCGCCTGCTCCCGCTCCTCGTGCCCGCGGCGCTGGTGCTGACTCCGTCGGCCCCGTTCGCGCGTCCGCTGCCGGATGATCGCGCCTCGCTGCCCGTGAACGCGGCCAGCGGCGCCGAGGCCCGGCTCCAGGCCCAGGGCTGGCTCACGCTGCGCGCCGCCCCGGACGCGACGGAAGCGCGGCTGCAGCTCACTCCTCCCGCCGGCGGTTGGAAACTCGACGCCTGTGCCGAGCTCGCCGTCCCGGTCCGCAATCTCAGTCCCTTCCCTGTGCGCGTCGTCCTGCATGTCGACGACCACAAGTCCCGCGCCCGCGAGCCCAACCCGCTGCGCCGCGGCGTCCGCGCCGAGCTCGCGTTGCCGGCGGGCAACCAGGTGCACTGGCTCATCGTCCCGCTCGCCGGCCCCGCCGACGAGGCACCGCCCGCGGATCGCTACCGCTCCCTCGTGGTCATGCCGCACGAATTCGTCCGCCGGGGCGTCGTCGAGGCCGCGCGCGTCCGCCAGGTGCGGCTGGTCCTCCCCGACGTTGCCGCCGGCGCCGCCATTTCCGTCGGGCCGCTCGAGGGGCGCGGCACGCCGGCGCCGCTGGCCAACTGGACGCCCGACAAGATTTTCCCGCTCGTCGATCTCTACGGCCAGTACCGCCATCGCGACTGGCCCGAGAAGATCACGCGCGAGGCTGACTTCACCGCCCGCCGCGACGCGGAGAACCAGGATCTCGCCGCTCATGCCCGCCCCGCCGACTGGGACCGTTTCGGCGGCTGGGCCAAGGGCCCGCAGCGCGAGGCGACGGGGTTCTTCCGCACCGAGAAGATCGACGGCCGCTGGTGGCTGATCGACCCCGAGGGCCGGCTCTTCTGGTCACACGGCGTGGTCCGCGTTGGCACGCGCGTCCGCGTCGGCGGCATTTACCACGGCACCCCGCTGCCCGACCGCGAACACTACTTCGAGCTGCCGCCGGCCGGTTCACCCTACGCCGCGTTCTTCGGCACGGAGCCCGAGTCCACCCGCGGGTACTACGTCGGCCGGCCCAACCACGCCGTTTACGATCACCTCGAGGCCAATCTCTCCCGCAAGTTCGGCGCCGGCTGGGTCAACGCCTACGCCACCGAGGCCCAGCGCCGCCTCGCCAGCTGGGGCCTCAACACGATCGCCAACTCCTCCGACCCCGCGGTGTACGAACGCCGCCAGACGCCGTACACCGCGATCGTGTACTCGGCGCCCATGGGCGATGCGCAATTCCGGCTCGCCGGCTCCAAGGGCAACTGGGGCAAGCTGCCCGACCCCTTCGATCCCGGCTGGGCCAAGCGCATGCGCGACACGCTGCGCGCCGACCTCAAGTCCGCCCTCAACGATCCGTGGTGCCTCGGCTTCTTCGTCGACAACGAGCTGAACTGGTCGACCTCCACCTACGTCGCCGAGTGCACGCTCGCCTCCCCCGCCACGCAGCACGCCAAGCGCGCCTTCCTCACTTCCCTGCAGGCCCGCTACGCCGACATCGCCGCGCTCAACACCGCCTGGGGAACCCGCCACGCCACTTGGGATGGCTGGCTCGCGGCGACCGATATCCCGGACCTCAAGCGGGCCGCCGTGCGTTCCGACCTCGAGGCCTTCACGGCCCAGTATCTCGAGGCCTACTTCAGCGGCTGCCGCGCCGCCGTGAAAGCCGAGTCCCCCCACCACCTTTACCTCGGCTGCCGTTTCGCTCAGGGCGCCAACCCGCTCGTCATGGGCATCGCCGTGCGCCACTGCGACGTCATCAGCATCAACCGTTACGCGACCCTCGTATCCGACGTCGCCCTACCCGACGGCCTCGACCGTCCGATCCTGATCGGCGAGTTCCACTTCGGTGCGCTCGACCGCGGTCCGCTCGCCCCCGCCCTCGTGCCGGTGCCCGACCAGGCCGCCCGCGCCACCGCCTACGCCGTCTATGTCGAGAGCGCGCTGCGCAACCCCCACGTGATCGGCACGCACTGGTTCCAGTACTTCGACCAGCCGACAACCGGCCGCTTCGACGGCGAGAACTACCAGACCGGCCTCGTCGACATCTGCGACACCCCGTACCGCGAGACGGTCGGCGCCGTGCGGCAGATTGCCTCCCGGCTGTACGAGCTGCGCAACGGCGCCAGCCGCCCGGCCGCCCCCGCGCCCGCCCCGTCGCTCGCGGAGCCCTGAGCCCCTTTCCGTCACCAACCCTCTCCATGAAAGTCACTGCGATCGAAACCTTCATCTGCCACGCGTACCGCACGAACTGGGTGTTCGTGAAGGTCCGCACGTCCGACGGCATCGATGGCATCGGTGAAGCCACGCTGGAAATGCGCGAGCTCACCGTCGCCCAGGCCTGCCGCGAGTTGGAGCGCACCCTCGTGGGGCGCGACCCATTCGACATCGAGGCCTTCTGGCATGACGCCTACCGCGACGCCTACTGGCGCGGCGGCCCCGTCCTCATGAGCGCGCTCGCCGGCGTCGAGATGGCGCTGTGGGACATCAAGGGCAAGGCCCTCGGCGTCCCCGTTTGGCAACTCCTCGGCGGCAAGGTGCGCGAGAGCGTCCCCTGCTATGCCAACGGCTGGTTCGCACCGGCCGTCACGCCCGATGAATTTGCCGAGAAGGCCCGCGCCGCCGTCGCCCAGGGCTTCCGCGGCCTGAAGTGGGACCCGTTCGGCAAGGCTTACCGCCAGATCGAGAAGCCCGTCCTCCGGCAGGCGCTCGCCTGCGTCGAGGCCGTCTCCGCCGCGGTCGGGCCCGAGGTCGACATCCTCATCGAGGGGCACGGCCGTTTCGACGTGCCGACCGCGATGCGCATCGGTCACGCGCTGGAGGAGTTTGACATCACGTGGTTCGAGGAGCCGTTGCCGCCGGACAATCCCGAGGGCCTCGCCGAGTTGAAGCGCCGCGTCCGCGTGCCCATCGCCGCCGGCGAGCGCATGTACAGCCGCTACGACTACCGCAACTTCCTCAATCTGCGCTGCTCCGACTTCATCCAGCCCGACGTCAGCCACGTTGGCGGCATCGGCGAGCTGCGGAAGATCGCCGCCATGGCCGAGGCGTACCAGCTGCCGGTCTGCCCGCACAACCCATCGGGCCCGGTGGCCAACGCCGCCACGCTCCAGATCGCGGCCTGCACCCCCAACTTCTTCCTGCTCGAGACCATGTCGAGCGACGTGCCGTACCGCTCCGAGATCACCACCGAGAAGGTACGCTTCGAGCAGGGCCAGATGTTCATCCCGACCGGCCCCGGCCTCGGCCTCGAGCTCAACGAGGACGCGATCCCGAGCCACCCGTACGACCCGCGTGACCTGCGGCACTACACCGGCGCGCTGACCCAGATCCGCCCCGCCGACGCCCGCTCCTATTTCACCGCTGCGAAGCCCAACAAATCATGAGGTTCAAGGATCAACACGTTCTCGTTACCGGCGCCGCCACCAACACCGGCCTCGGCATCGCCCGTCGTTTTGCCCAGGAAGGCGCCACTGTCTGGCTGCACGACCTGGATGCCGCCGCCACCGCCGCGGCCGCGCAAAAGACGGCCCAGGAAACCGCCGGCCGCGTCATTGCCGCGCCCGCCGATCTCTCCGATGCCGCGGCCATCGCCCGGCTCTTTGACCGGATTCGCGCCGACGCCGGCCGGCTCGACGTTCTCGTCAACAACGCGGCGCAACAGGCCATCGGCCACGCGTTCCTCGACACGCCGTTGTCGGTTTTCGAATACACCGTGCGCGTGAACCTGATCGGCGCGTTTCTTTGCGCCCAGCACGCCGTGAAGCTCATGGCGCCGCAGAAGCGCGGCGTCATCGTGCAAATGGGCTCCAACTCCGCCACGCGGCCGATTCGCAAGCGTTGCGCCTATGTCTCCTCCAAGGGCGGCGTCGAGGCGCTCGCCCGCGCGCTCGCCGTGGAGCTCGGGCCGCTCGGGATCCGCGTGAACACCGTCGTGCCCGGCTACATTTACACCGGCCGCTGGGACGTCCTCGACCCCAAGCTCGCCGCGCGCCGCCGCGCCAACCTGCCGATCGGCCGCGAGGCGACGGCGGACGACATCGCGGACGCCGTGCTCTTCCTCGCCTCCAACCAGGCCACCCGCATTACTGGCGCCAGCCTGGTCGTTGACGGCGGCTGCTCCTGCCAGCTCGTCCCCGCCGACCTCGAAACCTGATGACCTCCCCCGCCCCAAAATTCCCGTTCAAGTGGGAGCTCCTGCTGCTGCTCTCGCTGGCTTTCTTCTTTCATCAGGGCGACCGCGCCATCTTCGGCGTGGTCGTCAGCCAGGTTCGCGTCGACCTCGGCCTGAGTGATTCGCAGATCGGCCTGGTCGGTTCGGTGCTGTTCCTCGCGCTGGCGCTGCTGATGCCGTTCGCCGGTTATGCCGGCGACAAGTGGCCCAAGCACCGCGTGATTACCGCCTGCTTGATCTTCTGGAGCGCCGCCACGCTGTTCACCGGCCTGGCGACCGGGCTCTTCAGCCTGATCATGCTGCGCAGCATCGCGACCGCCGGCGGCGAGTCGTTCTACTCGCCCGCCGCTTACGCCCTCCTGGCGCGGCATCACCGCGAGACGCGCAGCATCGCGATGTCCGTGCACCAGGCCGCGCTCTACACCGGCGTGATGACGAGCGGCTTCCTCGGCGGCTGGATCGCCCAGCACTGGGGCTGGCGCTCGGCCTTCTTCGCCTTCGGCAGCGGCGGCATTCTCCTGGGCTTCGTTTTCATCCTGCGCCTGCGCGCCGCCCGGGTCGGCCCTGAGGAAAGCCGCGTCGCCGGCGAAACCGCCGCTACCTCACCCCTGCAGGACCTCGGCCGCGCGCTCGGCGTCCTGTTCCGCGTCCCGACCGCCGTCATGCTCACGATCGCCTTCACCGCGATTGTCTTCGTGAACAACGCCTATGTCGTCTGGGCGCCCGAGTTTCTCCGCGAGAAGGGCGGGCTCTCCCTCACGCTCGCCGCCGGTTACGCGATGTTCTTCCACCACCTGGCCGCACTTGTCGGCGTACTGGTGGGCGGCTGGCTCTCCGACCGCTGGGCGCAACGCCGGCCCACCGCGCGGCTCGAGCTGCAAATCACGGCGATGGCGCTCGGCGCCCCGGCCCTGCTCTGGATGGGGCTCGCCCCGAGCGTCGTGTCCGTCTGCGCCGCCATGGCGCTGTTCGGCCTTTGCCGCGGCTTCTACGAGTGCAACACCCACGCCTCGCTCTTCGACGTGATCGTGCCGCGCTACCGCGCGTCCGCCGTCGCCGTGATGGTGATGGCCGCGTTTCTCGTCGGCTCGCTCTCGCCCTGGCTGCTCGGCCGTTTCCGCGAGATCTACCCGGCGGGCCACGGTCTAGGTTACGGCTTCGCCTGGTTCGGCGCCTTCTACGCCCTCGGCGCCATCGCCGTCGTCGTCGCCCGCCTGAAGTTCTTCGCCAAGGACCGGATCACCGAGGCGCCGTGAGGCGGGCCGGAGGCCTGAAGCCTGAGGCCTGATCAGTCGGATCAGTCGGATCGGACGGATCGGTCGGATCGGTCGGATCCGTCTTCCGTCCTCCGGCCTCTGGCTTCCGTCTTCTGGCCTCTGGCTTCTGGCTTCCGAACTCAGCCTTCCGCCTTCGTTCCTTCAGCCTTGCCGGTCGCGGCGTCCGCCGCGACCGCGGACTCCGGCCAGGTTTCCTGCGCGTAAGCCTGCATGTGCTGCAGCGTGAGCCGCATCAGCGGCGCTGGCTCACCGAGCCACAGCACGCCGAGCTCCACGGGTTTGAAGCCGTCCAGCGGCAGCACGCGCACGTCGCGGTGCGTGATCGTCTGCGGGATCGAAATGCTGACCCCGTAGCCCGCGCCGTCGGCCACGTACTGCGTGATGAGTTCGAGTGAGCTCGCCTCGATGGATATCGGCCAGGTGATCTTCCGGCGGCCAAGCTCAGCCTGGAACACCTCGCTGATCGCCTCCGCCGGTGGCAGCCCGATCAGCGGCTCCGTCAGCTTGCCGCGCGTGAGCAGTTCCTCGGCGGACTTCAGTTTGGCTTTGCGCGGCGCAAGCAGGACCAGCGGCAACCGGACCAGCGGCAGCACGCGCGCATGCGGCGGCGGCTTCCGGTGCAGCGGGATGACGGCGAGGTCGAGCTCGTGCTGCTGCAGCCATCCTTCGAGCTCGTTCTGAAAACCGGAACGCAGGACCAGACGGAATCCCGGGTGCGTCTCCTTCACGCGCTGCACCACCTTGGGGAGGTGGTGTCGCAGCACGGCCTCGGCCGCGCCGATGCGCAGTTGCGGGGCGAAATTCTGCCGCAGCCGCTCGCCCACGCTCTCCACGTTGTCGAAGAACGGCTTGATGAAGGCCAGCAGCTCCTCGCCCTCGCGCGTGAGCTGGAACGGCTGTCGCTTGAACAGCGCCACGCCGAGATTTTCCTCCAACTGCAGGATCTGGCCGCTCACCGCCGGCTGCTGAATCCCATAGGGCATGTGCCGCGCCGCCGCGCTGATCCCACCATGGCGGGCGACGTAATAGAAGAGCTCGAGATGATGAATGTTGATCATGCGTGGGGAGAAGCAGCGCGGAGCCAGCGAGCATTAGGTCCCCCCGCCTCCCTGCTCAAGGTGCGAGTTGTCGCGCCCTCCGGGCTCCCACGGGATTCACTCTCACTCTCACTCCGAAGGCGTTCTCGTTCTCGTCACAGAGCGCACAGAGGACGGAGGAGGACACCGAGGAAAACCGGCAGATCTTCGCTCCGTGCCCTCCTCCGACCTCCGTGGCCTCCGTGTCCCGCCCGGAATGTTCGAGTGCCCCCGCCCCCCCGCTCGCTCGCGCCCCATCGCTCCCCGCCGCGGTTGCCTTCGCCGCCGACTCGCCCTTGGTTGCCAGCGCTTTCCACCCGCGATGTCCGGTCCCGTTCCCCTCCTCGCCGCTCTCGTTGCCCTGGCCATGACCGCTCCGCTGCCGGCGCAGGACTCTGCCGCCCAGTTGCTCTCCCGCACCGGCGGCCGCGGCGGCAACCCGGGGATGTGGTCCAGCGTCGCGGAGCTGGAGAAGGCGGCCAACCTGGGCGACGCCCTCGCGTGCGCCGCGTTCGGCGAGATGCTCGTGGCCGGTGAGGGCATGCCGACGAACATCGATCGCGGCATCGACTATCTGGAGCGCGCCGCCCGGGCCGGTGAATCCTCCGCCGCCTTCCGTCTCGGCAAGCTCCTCGAAACCGGCCAGGGCGTGCCGGCCAACCCGACCCTGGCGCTCACCTACTACCGCGCGGCCGCCGCCGGCGGCGCGCCCGAGGCGTTCTACAACCTCGGCGCCGCCTACGCTAGCGGCCGCGGCGTGAAGGGGGACGTCGTCGAAGCCCTCGCGTGGATGATCCTCGCCCGCGAAAATCATGCGCCCGTGGACGGCGACGCCCTTGTGCGCCAGCAGATCAACGCCATGCGGCAACCGCTCTGGATCGCCCGGGGCGAAGCCCGCGCCAAGGGCCTCGCCGCCGAGCTGGCCACGCAATCCGCCGCCCAGATCCTGCCCGCGCAACCGCTGCGCCCGATGGGCGGAGCCGCCCAACGCTTGCCTCGGCGCCCCAACCTGCCGCCAGTGCACGCGCCCAAGGCGAACCTCGACCTGCCGGCTCCGCCGGTTTCCTCCCGGCTCAACCCGGTCGGCCCCCCGGTCTCCGTCGCCACCATCAACGGCGAACATCTCGAATGGCCCGACGTGGACACGCTGCGCCGTGCGGCCGACCGCGGGAACGCCTCCGCGCTCTACGCCTGGGGCCAGGTCTTGCTCAACGGCGACCTCGTGCCCGCCGACCCGGATCGCGCCCTCGCCGTCCTCGAACGCGGAGCGGCCGCCGGCAGCGTGGACGCCGCGTTTCGGCTCGCCGGTCTCTACACGCATGGCCGCGTCGTCGCGCTCGATGACCAACGCGCCTTCTCCTACATGCTGATGGCCGCCCGGGGTGGCGCCCGCTCGGCCATCCGCAATGTCGGCGCGCTCTACGCCAACGGACGCGGCACCCCACAGAATTACACCGAGGCGCTGGCCTGGCTCATCGTGGCCGAGAACTACGGCTCCGATTTCGGCGCCACCACCAAGATCCGCAGCTACCTCCAGCGCAACACCCCCGACCAGATTCCCATCGCCGAGCACCGCGCCGCCGAGCTCACGCAGGAGATCGAGTCCCGCCGCCGCGAAGCGCGGTAACTCAGGTCACGTATAAAACAATTACATAAAATGATTATTATATAATAATTAATTCACAAAGGCCCGCTGTCAATCTGCTATACTCATTGAATATGAGCAATCCGAGGTCAAAACAACAAACTCTGTATTTAACCACAGATGACTCGAATGAAGGCAGGATAGGACGGAGTCTGACCAAGGCAGGGTGAACGGGAGGTAGCAGAGTGCGCCGAGATCGAACCGGAGAAGACGACTGCACTCCGGATCTTTGTAATACCCTGCATTTATCCGAATATTCTGAGGTCAAACAACAGACTTTGTTTTTAACCACAGATTGCGCTGATCCAAGCCGGATATGGGTTAACCACCGAATTTGAACGAATATCAAACCCATTCCATTCGTGTCCATTAAGGTCCATTCGTGGTTATATACGGTTCTGCATTTTGCGCATCTTTGCGGCCACGTTCCTCCGTCTCGAGCCGCTCGCCTATCGCCTATCGCTCATGGCTTACCGCCTATCGCCTCCGCCAGCTGGCGGTGATTCACCTTGCCGGTGCCGAGCTTTGGGATCGCGTGCACCACCTGCAGCTCTTTCGGCGCAGCGAGGTTTGAAAATCCCTTCGCCCTCAGCGTCGCCCGCACCTCCGCCAGCGTGAGCCGTGAGTCGTTCGTCACGGCGATCAGCAGCTCGCCTTTGTTCGCATCGGGCCGCGCCAGGATCGCCACTTCGCACCGCGCGCCAAACTGCGGGAACGCCCCCGCCAGCGCGTCCTCCAGCGCGGTCAGGCTCACCATCTCGCCGCTGACCTTCGCGAAGCGCTTCAGCCGCCCGAGCAGGTGCACGTAACCCTCGGCATCGACCTCCGCGATGTCGCCGGTGTCGTACCACCCGCCGAGCGCCTGGAACGCCGCGTCGGCCTCGGGGTTGAGATAACGCTTCATCACGTTCGGCCCGCGGACGAAGAGCCGGCCGCCGCGCGCCACGCCCTCGACGGGCTGCAGCTTGTACTCGATGCCAGGGAGCAGGCGCCCGGCCGAGCCGACCCGCGGCTCCAGCCAGGTGTTCACGCTCAGGATCGGGCTGCACTCGGTGGCGCCATAGCCCTCGAGCACACGCAACCCAAACACGCGCGACCACGTTTCCAGCGTCGTAGCCTGCACCTTCTCCGCGCCGGCCATGAGGTACCGCACCGTGCGGAAGTCGTAGGGATTCGCCTTGCGCGCATACCCGTTGAGGAAGGTGTTCGTCGCGAGCAGCACGGTGCAGTTCCGCTCGTACACCATCGCCGGCACGATGCGGTAGTGCAGCGGCGTCGGATACAGGAACGTGTAGCACCCGCGCACCAGCGGCAGCAGCGTGCCGGCCGTCAGCCCGAAGCTGTGGAAGAGCGGCAGCGCGTTGAAGAAGCGGTCCTGGTCGGTGAGGTCCATCACCGCGAGCCCCTGCCGCATGTTCGCGAGCAGGTTGCCATGCGTCAGCTCCACGCCCTTCGGCACGTTCTCCGAGCCGCTCGTGAACAGCACCACCGCCGTCGCGTCCGCCGCCAGGCTGCCGCGCCGCAGCTTCGCCCCCGGCGCGAGCCACTCGTGCGCCAGCGTCAGCAACTGCCGGCCGCGGGACAGCGTCGCGCGCACGTCCTCAAGATAGATCACCTTCAGCCCGGCCTGCGTGAAGGGCGGCAGGTCGAGCCGCGCCCGCTCCACGAACGCGCGCGACGTGATGATCTCGCGCAAGCCCGCCAGCCGCGCACACCCGAGCATCGTCGCGACGCCGCTCGAGAAGTTGAGGATCGTCGGCACGCGCCCGGCCGCCCACAGGCTCAGCACGGTCACCGGCGTCGCGTTCACATTCGGCAGCAGCACGCCCACGCACGGCGATTCCGACTCCGGCCGGAGTTGCCTCCGCCACGCGGCCGCCAGCACCCGCACCCCGACCATCAGTCGACGGTACGTGAGCGTGGTAAACGTAGCATCTTCGAGCGCCACCCGCCCCGGCAAGTTGCCGGCCGTCTCGGCGATGGCCGCGAGGACGTTCCGCGGCCCAAACGCCTGCTCGACCTCGAACTGCTGCGCCACCATCCGATCCCGCAGCCAGCGCGTGAGCCGCTGCCGCGCCACGCTCGCGCTCACGCCCTCCTCGACCGGTGGCGTGAGCACCGGGCTGAAGTGCATGCTCACGCGCGGGAACCAGCGTCGCCAGCCGCCGTGCCGGACCCACCGCACGCGGTTCGCGCCGCGCAGGTAGCACGTAATCACTTTCGCATGCGTACGCCGGATCAGAAAGCCGGTGCCTTCGAACAGCTTCATCAGCCCGCCCGTCGCCGAGATCCGCCCTTCGGCGAACAGCACCAGCCGGCCACCCTGCTCGAGAAACTCCGCCATCGCCTTCACCGCGTACGGCGAGCTCGGATCGATCGGAAAGGTCCGGCGACCCAACACCAGCTTCCGGTGCACCCAGCTGTGCTTCGCCGTCACGGTCGCCGCCACGAACTTCCAGTCGTCGTCGAGCACCACGTACAGGAAGAGCCAGTCGAGCCACGACACGTGGTTCGGGACCAGCAGCACCGGGCCCGGCGTGCCCAGCACGTCGGCTCCGTGCACCCGGAACCGAAACCAAAGCCGCACCAGCCAACGGAGAACCGTTTTCATGGGATCGAAGGGACCGAAGGAAAAGATGGACTCAGGGGCGGCGTTTCACGAACGCCCGCTTGAGGTGGAGGCGGCCTCCTGTCCGGGCGCCGGGGCAGCGGGAATCCGCAGAAAGAACGCGAGCACCGCAACCGTGGCCGCCAGGCCGAGGAAGATCGGATTCGCGAGCAGCCCGAAGTGCGTCAGCAGCTGCATGAAGCCCGCGCCCAGCAGCATCGACCAGTAGTCGGTGAAGTTCTGCACCGCGATGGTCTTGCCGAGACGCGTCGGGTCCGACTCGTGCTGGAGCGCGGCGTTGAGCGGGATCAGCAGGAGCCCCGCCGCCAGGCCCGCGGCCACGAGGCCCGCGACGGCAATCGCGAGACCGGCGTGGCCGCCGAGCCAGCCGAGCAGCGCCACCGCGCCCGCCAGCAGGAGGCCATAGCGTCGCGCCCAGCTCAGGTCTCCCGTGCGGTGCCATTGGCCGGCGAGGAGACTACCCGCGACCACCCCGATGATCAGGCCGATCTTCAGCAGCGCCAGGCGCTGGTTCGTGATCTCCGCCACGCCGGCGGCGCGCAACGCGTCGAGCCCCCAGCCCTGGAGGTTCGTCCGCAGCACCGCACCCGTGAACCAGAACAGGCCGCAGCCGAGCAGCACGCGGCCAAGCCGCGGATGCCGTGCGAGCGACGCCAGGTGCCGTCCAAACTCGCCGACGCTGTGACCAAGCTGCGTCGCGCGATCGCAGGGCGTCGCGGACATGAGCCCGTTGACGATGAGCGCCACCGCGTAGAGCGCCGCGGTCACGCCGTAGCAGAGCGGCAACGAACGACCGTGGTCGTAAAGTGACGCGCCGCCCCAGAGTCCGCCAAGAATCGCGATCAACGTGAGCATCTCGACCGTGCCGTTCGCCTTCACCAGCCGGTCCGCCGGCAGGATTTCCGGCAGGACGCCGTACTTGGCCGGTGAGTAAACGCAGGCGCCGAGCCCGATGATCGTGTACCCGATGACCTGCCAGACGCGGCTCGCGTGGAAGTCGCCCTGGTGCAGCCATACGCCCGTGAGGCCAACCAGTGTGCCCGCGAGCTTCAGCGCATTGCCACCGAGCAGCCAGGTCGTCTTCGGCAGCCGGTCGTTGAGGAAGCCGGCGAGGGGCGCCAGCAGGATGAAGGGAACGAAGAACACCGCGCTGAAGAGCGTGTTCTGCGCGTTGACCTGCTGCTCCGTGATCTTCCCCGCGAGCAGCTGGAACGTCAGCGGACCGAGGATGGCCGCGAGCACGAAGTTGTCGCCGAACGCTCCGAGAAACTGGCCAACGAGAAGCAGCGGGTAATTCCGCCGGGGCAGGTTTGATTTCACGCCCGGCATGCTACCCGAGTCCCACCCTGAGCGTGAATCGATAAACTCGATACCCCTCGTGCCGCCTGCCGGCGGCCCGAGAAGGGGTGTGGGGGCCCCCTCTCTTTCTCTTACTCTTCCTCTTACTCGTTCTCTCGAGGGATTGAGCAGTTTTCGCTGCGCGAAAACTGAAGTAAGGACTGCTGCAGCTGCCATCTCACGCCCCCGGATCGAGAGAAAGAGTACGAGAAAGTGTAGGATGGCCCGCGGCTCCCCCACGCCGCGATCAGTCGGCCCCCCCCACTCCCACTTTCACCCTCACTCCGAAGGACCGGCGGGTTGCGAATCCCCCTTCCCGGCGTTTCTATGCCGACCCGTGTCGTCCACCGTCCCGCCCGCCCCGCCCGGCTCCGCCCGTCCGCGCATGTTTCACGTGCGGGACTTGGCGCGCATCTACGGTGAGGACGCCGCGACCGTGACCGCGCTCGCCGGCGTGGATTTCGATCTCTACCGCGGCGAACTCGTCGTCCTGCTCGGCCCCTCCGGCAGCGGGAAATCCACCCTGCTCAACCAACTCGGCGGACTCGACTCCCCCACCCGCGGCACACTGCAGTACCGCGACTGGAACCTCGGCGCGGCCGACGAAGCTGGCCTCACCGACTTCCGACGGCACGCGGTTGGCTTCGTCTTCCAGGCCTACAACCTCATCCCCAGCCTGACGGCGCGCGAAAACGTCGCCCTGATCGCCGAGATCGCGCGCGACCCGATGGCGCCCGAAGAGGCGCTCGCGTTGGTGGGCCTCTCCGACCGCATGGATCATTTTCCGGCACAGCTTTCCGGCGGCGAGCAGCAGCGCGTCGCCATCGCCCGCGCCATCGCCAAGCGCCCCGAAGTGCTGCTCTGCGACGAGCCCACCGGCGCTCTCGACGTCCACACCGGCATCACCGTGCTCGAGGCCATCGAGCACATCAACCGGGAGCTGGGCACGCTCGTCGTGATCATCACACACAACGCCATCATCGCCGGCATGGCCGACCGCGTGTTCACCCTCCAGGACGGACGGCTGGTCAGCGTCCACGAGAACCCGCAACGCGGGCGCGTCAGCGATCTCGCCTGGTAACCAGTCCCGGGCGGTTTCCGGAGCCGTCCGCATGCCGCGGCAGGGCCGGTTTTAACAATGTGTTAACTAACTCATAGTCAAAACCATGAGTGGTAACGCTTAGCCTTTCATTACCGCCGCGCCCGGTCGTTGGTGAGGAGCACGCCCTGCAATCGGGCCCCCTCCCCAATGAACTCCGAATCCCTGTACTTCCTCGAACAGACCGATTTCGCCCTTCGTTTTGCGCGCTGCGACCCGAGAGACCTGCCGCTCCGCATCAATCGGGTGGAAGAGGTTTCCACCATCAATCCGGCCGCAGTCGTCGAGGCCGCCCGACGGGTCTTTCCGGTCACCACCACCCCGCTGATTTGCGCCCTGCGGCCAGCCGGCCTCCGGATCGAAGTCGGGGACGCCAACGCCACCGCACCGTCGCTCGAGGCCGCCTACCGCGTTGCCGGCGGAGAACTTCCTCCGGCGGTCGCCGCCATGGCGGTTGACACGGTCAACGGCGGCCCGAACAAAACCGCCCGGTGGCTCACCGTGAGCGCGCCCACCACCGCGTTTGAGGCCGCGCGCGAAGCCGTCAGCGGTTTCGACTGCAAGCCGACCCGGTGCACCTCCGCCACCACCGCGACCGCCGGCGCCCTCGTGGCCTCGGTCTCCGGTCCCACCGTCATGCTCGAGATCGGCGCCCGCGCCTCGCACGCCATCCTCGTGACCCCCGCCGGAATCCTGCGCACCTGCCCCATCGGCCTGACCCGAGACACGATTCTCTCCTCGGTCCAGGCGGAACTCGGGCTCAAATCCACGGAGGCTGCCGCCCAGACATTCTTCAACACCGATCTCAACCTCGCCGACGTCGGCGCCAGGATCGCCGACCGGCTCGCGGACACGGTCGATGCCGACTTGGCGCGCCTCGTCAGCGACCAGCCCAAGCCCTTCTCGCTGTACTGCGGCACCCTGCCCGTGCCGCAGCAGTGGCTCATCGCCGCGATTGCCAGGATTTTCGGCCTCGAGGTACACGTGCCCGACCTGCCCGCGTGGCGCGCCAAGGCCAACGTCACGTTCGGCAGCTCGGTGGTTGAATCGAAGATCTCTCCCGCCTGGTTTGGGTTGCTCCACGCGATTCACGCCCAGGCGACCGCCACCTCAGCGCCCGTCATGTGGCTGCCTTCGTGGCGCACCCTTGCGCTGGGCAACGCGATCGTCGACCCGATCGGCCGCACCCCCACCGCAGCGCCGGCTCCCACTCCGCCGGCTCCCGCAGCTCCAGCCACTCCCAGCGTCGCCGCCGCGCCCTCCCGCAAAGCCACGCCACCGCCGACACCCGCGCCCACGCCTGCTCCGCGCCCGGCCGAGAAGAAGCCGGCTCCGGCGCCCGCCGAACCCGCGCGCGCCGCGACGTCGGTCGCCTACGGCAGCGAACCGCGCCCCCCCGCCCGCGCGGGCAAATCCCAATCGAAAGCCCTGCTCATCGGCATCGCCGCCGCGGTGATCGTCGTGGCCGGCGGCTTCATCCTCTATTCCCAGCAAGCCCAGGCCACCCGTGCCGCCACCGCCAAGCAACAGGCCGAAGCGCAGCTCAAGGCCGAACAGGCCCGGGCCCGCGAAGCCGAAGAGCGGGCCAAGCGCGAGGCCCTTGCCCGGCAGAAGATCGAGTTGGACGCCGCCCAAAAGCTCGCCCAGGCAGAATCCGCGCGCGCCGCCGCGGAGAAGGAGGCCCAGGTCCAGGCTGCAGCCCGCCGCGCCAACGCCCGGGGCGCCCTCGTGGTCACCACGGAGCCCGCCGGCGCCATGGTGGCGGTCGGCGACCTGCCGCCCCGGCCTTCACCTGCGACATTCGCCGACCTCAAGACCGGCAGCCACCGGATCGTCGTGACGTCGCCCACGCACGAGACCGCCACGACCGAAGGCGCGGTGAAGGAAAACGAGACCACCTCGGTGAACGTGCCGCTCCAGCGCTCCACCGGCACGCTCGAGATCGCCTCCACCCCCGCCGGCATGAACTACGAGCTGCGGCCGGCCGCGATGCTCATGGTCGACCCGAAGCAGGTGCGCACCGGCACGACGCCGGCGGCGCTGCCGGACGTCGCTCCCGGGGACTACACCGTCACCTTCTCGTCTCCGGGCTGGAGTGCCCACACCGAGCGCGTCTCGGTCACGCGCAACGAAAACTCCCGCACGAGCTGGGTCGTCTCGACCGGTCGGGTCACGATCAACAGCCAGCCGCAGGGCGCGACCGTGAAACGCAAGGGCGTCCCCGTCGGCACCACTCCGCTGACGCTGACCGATGTCGCGCCGGGTGCCGCCGAGTTCGAAATCGCTCACGCGAACTTCGACCAACCCGCAGCCGTGAGCGGCGTCGTGGAAGCCGGCAGGACCTTGGCTCTCCAGGCGCAGTTCGCCGCCAGCAGCCGGGTGTTTGCCGCCGGCGAAGTCGACCGCCAGCCCGAGGCGCTCAACGACAAGCCGATCAAGGTCCCGTACTATCTCACGCTCAACAAGCCGCAGATTGAGCTCGAGTTCGTGGTCGGCCGCGACGGCGTGGCGCGCAGCTTCTCGGTGCGTTCTGCCACCGAAAAGGACCTCGCCCGCTACAGCATCCCGACGGTGACCGGCTGGAAATTCCGCCCCGCCTTGAAAGACGGAAAACCCGTCAGCGCCCGGATGCTCCTGACGCTGCGGAAATTCGTCGTCGGCGAGTAGCACCACCGCCCGCCGTCCGCGGCGGGCGCCACGGGTCCGCCCTCAGCCTGCCGCCCTCGGCCGGTGAGCGGTTTGCCGTCCGAGATAACACGCCAGATTTGGCGTGTTATCTCGGTTTGGCGGTCAGCGGCGATGACCGGGGGCGGGCGGCGCGGACGGCCGCGACCTTGCGATTTGCCCGGGCCGGGCCAGCTTTTGCCGCCCGTGACCAGCTCGGCCCAACCCGCATTCTTGCCCGCGTCAAAGCCGGGCGTTGGGCGGGCTGTTGACCTCCCGCCGGGGCCACGGATGGCGCGATGAGCCTGCTCGACCGCAAACTCCTGCGCGATCTGCGGGCCCTCAAGTCCCAGGCACTCGCCGTGGCGCTCGTGATGGCGAGCGGCCTCGCGATGATGATCATGACGCGGTCGCTCATGCTGTCGCTGGAGACGACGCGCCATGCCTACTACGAGGAGCACCGCTTCGCGCAGGTCTTTGCCCAGTTGAAGCGCGCCCCGAACGCCGTGCGCGACGAACTCGCCGCCATCCCCGGCGTCGCCGCCGTGGAGACCGGAATCGCGCGGCAGGTCACGCTGGACGTGCCGGGGTTGGTCGAACCCGCGGTCGGGCTCATCAACTCGCTGCCCGAGTACGGCGAGCGCACGCTGAACCGGCCGTACCTGCGCACGGGACGACTGCCGCTCGGCGGCGAGACGCGCCGCGAGATCGCGGTGAGCGAGGCGTTCGCAGACGCGCATGGCCTGCGGCCGGGCGACAAGATTTCGGCGGTCCTCAACGGCGCCAAGCAGACGTTCACGGTCTCGGGCGTGGTGTTGTCGCCGGAGTTTGTCTTCGAGGCGCCGCCCGGCGCGGCGTTGCCCGACAACAAGACGTACGGCGTGTTCTGGATGCCGTACAAGGAGCTCGCCACGGCCTTTCAACTCTACGGCGCGTTCGATTCGGTGGCGCTCACGCTCGCGCCCGGCGCCTCGGAACCCCGGGTCATCGCCGCGGTGGACCGCGTGCTCATGCCCTACGGCGCACGCGGCGCCTACGGCCGGGGCGACCATCCGTCGAACCGGCGCGTGAACGACGAACTGCGCGTTCTGCAGGGGCTCTCGATCGCCTTCCCGGTCGTGTTTCTCAGCGTTGCCGCGTTCATGACGAATTCCGTCATGAGCCGGCAGATCGCGCTGCAGCGCGAGCAGATCGCCATGCTCAAGGCGTGCGGCTTCAGCAACGCGCAGGTCGGCCTGCACTACTTCAAGTTCTCCCTCGCGATCGTCGTGGTCGGCGTCGCCCTCGGGACGATCACGGGCATTCTCATGGGGCACCGGCTCGTCGAGATGTACCATCTGTTCTTTCGGTTTCCACAGCTCGAGTTCCTCCTGGATTCACGCGTGCTCGTGGCGGCGGCGGGCGTGAGCTCGCTCGCGGCCTTTGTCGGCGTCGCCGGGGCGGTCCGGCGCGCGGTCCGGCTGCCGCCGGCGGAAGCGATGCGGCCCGAGGCGCCGGCGCACTTTCGCCCCGCGTTGCTCGAGCGCCTGGGCGCCGCACGCTGGTTCAGCGCCTCCTTCCGCATGGCGCTGCGCAACATCGAGCGCCGGCCGTTCCGGAGCGCATTGACCTGCGTGGCCCTCGCGCTCGCCACCGGGATTCTGATCGTGCCGAACGCCTTTCGGGACGGGATCTCCTACGTGATCGATTTCCAGTGGGACGTCATCCAGCGGCAGACCGTCACGTTGTCGCTGGTGGAGCCGGGCCCCGCACGCGCCCTCGCCGACTTTGCCCACCTGCCGGGCGTCGTGCTCGCCGAACCGTTTCGCTACGTGCCCGTCGAGCTCCGCGCCGGTCCGATCAAGCGCCGCATCCTCATCCAGGGCCTGCCGGAACGCGGCACCCTCAGCCGCGTGATCAACGCCACGCCGGAACAGCTCACGCTGCCGCCGCGTGGAATCGTGATGTCGGCCAAGCTCGCCGACGTCCTCGGCGTGAAGCCCGGCGACGAGGTCGTGGCCCATGTGCTCGAGGGCCGCGAACGCGAGATCGTGGTGCCGGTGGTCGGCCTCGCCGACGACTTTGCGGGCACCGCCGCTTACATGGAGATCCACGCGCTCAACCGGCTCCTGCTCGAGGGCGACCAGATCACCGGCGCGCATCTCATCATCGCCGCCGGCCGCTGGCGCGACTTCACCGCCGCCGTCAAGGAGACGCCCCGGATCGGCGGCTGCGTCATCAAAGACTCATTACGCGAGGGCTTCCGCCAGACCACCGCGCAAAGCATCGGCTTGCTGCAAAAGCTCTACCTGGTTTTCGCAACAATCGTGGCGTTCGGGATCATCTACAACAGCGCGCGCATCTCGCTCTCCGAGCGGGCGCGGGAGCTCGCCACGTTGCGCGTGCTCGGCTTCACCCGGGCCGAAGTCGGCGCGGTGCTCGTCGGCGAGCTGGTGATTCTCACCCTCATCGCGTTGCCCCTCGGGCTGGTCCTTGGCTCCGGCATGGCGCGCGTCATCATCGCCACCGTCAACACCGAGACGGTCCGGCTCCCGCTCGTGCTCACCGCCGCCAACTACGCCTTCGCCGTCCTCGTCGTCGCCCTCGCGTCCGCCGCCTCCGCCCTCTTCGCCGCCCGCAAACTCGCCGACATCGATCTCGCCACCGCCTTGAAGGGGGTGGATTGAAAAGTAAAAGTGAGAGTGAAAGTGAAAGTGCCCAGACAGGCATGAACGACTAACGCAGGCTTCACCCTCATCTCCGCCCCTCACGTTCACCCTCCCTCTCGCCGTCACTCTCACTCTCACTCTCACTTTCACTTTTTCCATGCCTCCCTCATCTGCGCCCCTGTGGCGTCGACGGCTGCCGCTGGTCGGCGGTGTTCTCCTCGTGCTGCTGATCGTGATCGGGCTCTGGCCGCGCGCGATTCCAGTCGAGTCCGGCGTGGTCCAGCGCGGCGCCATGATCGTAACCGTGGACGAGGAAGGCATGACCCGCGTGCGCAACCGCTACGTCGTTTCCGCGCCGGTGGGTGGACAGTTGCAGCGCATCGACTGGAAAGCAGGCGCGCCCGTCGTGGCCGGCCAAACGTTGCTCGCGGTGCTCGAGTCCAGCGGCGCAGATTTTCTCGATGCCCGGCTGCTCGCGCAGGCGGAGGCGCGGATTCGCGGCGCGGAGGCCGCCCGCGATGCCGCCGTCGCCCAGCGCGACCGTGCCGCCGCGGCGGCGAAGCTCGCCGCCGCGGAATTTGAGCGCGCCCGGGTGCTGCGCGAACAGCGCGTGGCCTCCGCCCAGGAATTTGATCTGGCGCAGATGCGCGCGGACACCGCGGCGCAGGACGCGCGCGCCGGCGAGTTCGCTGTGAAGGTCGCCGCCTACGAGTTGGAGCAGGCGCGCGCGCTGCTCACGCGCGGCCGGCCGACTGACGGCGGCTCGCTGCCGCCGCTGCAGCTCACGTCCCCCGTCGATGGCCGCATTCTGCGCGTGTTTCAGGAGAGCGCGCGTGTCGTGCCCGCCGGTTTTCCTCTCCTTGAGATCGGCGATCCGACCGATCTCGAAGTCAGGATCGAGGTCCTCTCCCGCGATGGCGTCGCCATCCGGCCCGGCGCGCGCGTCCTGCTCGAACGCTGGGGCGGCGACACCCCGCTCAACGCCCGTGTGCGGCTGGTTGAGCCCTCCGCGTTCACCAAGATCTCCGCCCTCGGCGTCGAGGAGCAGCGCGTGTACGTGATCGCCGACTTCACTGATCCCGTGGCGCAGCGCCCCACGCTCGGCGACAGCTACCGCGTCGAGGCCCGGATCGTCACCTGGGAGAAACCCGACGCGCTGCACGCCCCCGCCGGCGCCCTGTTCCAGCGCGGCGGCACCTGGCAGACGTTCGTGATCGACGGCGGGCGGGCGCGCCAGCGCACGGTCCAGATCGGCCGCACCAATGGCGTCGAAACCGAAATTCTCTCGGGCCTGAACCCCGGCGACCGGCTCATCGTCTACCCCGGCGACAAGGTCAAGGAGGGCACCCGCGTGTCGCCGCTGGTGATCGAGGCGCGCTGAGTCCGCCCGCCAAAAGTGTCACGCAATACGTGACACTCGCCGCGGCGCTCCGCGGACCAGATCGCTCTGCAAAAATATACTGGCGAAAAGCTTACGACAGAAACATGTCGCGCGATGGCCCGGACAAGTGTCACGTATTGCGTGACAGTGAGAGCGAGTCTCCGGGGGCGTGGTGACACGCAGGGGCCTTGCGCCGGGCGGAAGCTGTGATCGAGTGTCCAACCCCACAACCGCGGCCCGCGGTGAGCCCGGCTGAGCCGGTGTCGCCCGCCCGCACACCCCTTTCTTATGTCCTCGGTTGATCGATCTTCGTCCTCGCGCGCGCCCTGGCGCTGCCTGGGTTGGGCGGTGGTGGCGCTTTCGGGCGCAGCCGCGGTGGCGGTGCTGGCCTGGTCGCGCGGCGAGCCGGTGAACGCGCTTTGGATGGTCGTGGCGGCGGCGTGCGTGTTCGCGCTCAGCTACCGCTTCCACTCGGCGTGGCTGATGGCGAAGGTGCTTACGATCGATGAGCTGCGCGCGACGCCGGCGCAGGTGCATGCCGACGGACACGACTACGTGCGCACGAATCGCTGGGTGGTGTTTGGCCATCATTTCGCGGCGATCGCGGGCCCCGGTCCGCTCGTGGGACCCGTCCTCGCGGCGCAGTTCGGCTACCTGCCGGGCCTGCTATGGATGCTGGTGGGCGCAACGCTGGGCGGGGCGGTGCACGACAGCGTGATCCTCTTCTGCTCGATCCGGCGCGGCGGCCGCTCGCTCGGCCAGATGGTGCGGGAGGAGGTCGGACCGTTCGCCGGCGGCGCGGCGCTCGTGAGCATCCTCGCCATCATGGTCATCCTGCTCGCGGTGCTGGCGCTCGTCGTGGTGAAGGCGCTCGCCGAGAGCCCCTGGGGCCTTTTCACGATCGCGCTGACCGTCCCGATCGCGATCGCCATGGGACTCGGCATGAAGGCCACGCGGTTCGCCAGCCGCGGGCTCATGACGATCAGCGGCGCCGGCGTGATCGCGCTGCTCGCGGCGGTGTGGCTGGGCAAGTTCCTGCCGGGCACGCCGCTCGAGGGCCTGCTCACGCTGCGGCAAACGACGCTGGCCTGGTGGATCATGGCCTACGGCGTGCTCGCCTCGATCCTGCCCGTCTGGCTGCTCCTCGCGCCGCGCGATTACCTCAGCACGTTCATGAAACTCGGCACGGTGGCGGCGCTCGCCCTGGCCGTCATCGCGCTCGCGCCGACGCTGAAGATGCCCGCGCTGACCACGTTCATCGACGGCACCGGGCCCGTGTTTGCCGGACCGGTCTTCCCCTTCTGCTTCATCACCATCGCCTGCGCCGCGGTGTCCGGCTTCCACTCGATCGTCGCCTCGGGCACGACGCCCAAGCTGCTCGCACAGGAACGCGACATCCGCGTCGTCGGCTACGGGGCGATGGTCACGGAGATGTGCGTCGGCGTCATGGCGCTGATCGCCGCGTGCGCGATGGAGCCGGGCCAGTATTTCGCCATCAACATGGCGGGCGCGCCGGAGGTCGTGACCGCGAAGGTGACGCAGTTGGGCTACCCGGTGACGGTATCGGACATGCAGGCGCTGGCGGACAGCGTGGGCGAGAAGACCATGGTCGGGCGCACGGGCGGAGCGCCGACGTTCGCTGTCGGCATGGCGCACATGTTTGCCGGGGTGCTGGGCAGCAAGACCGCCCTCGCGCTCTGGTACCACTTCGCGATCATGTTCGAGGCGCTGTTCATCCTCACGACGATCGATGCCGGCACGCGGATTGGCCGCTTCATCGTGCAGGACGCGCTCGGCACCGTGTGGCGCCCGCTGGGCCACACCCACTCGCGGCTCGGCGGCGTGGTCGCGACGCTCCTGTTCGTCGGCGCCTGGGGCTACTTCCTGTACCAGGGCGTGGTCGACCCGCTCGGCGGCATCAACTCGCTCTGGCCCATCTTCGGCATCGCCAACCAGCTCCTCGCGGTCGTGGCTCTCGCGCTGGGCACCACCGTCCTCATCAAGATGAACCGCACGCGGTACATCTGGGTCACGCTCGCGCCGCTGGCGTGGCTGCTGGCGGTGACGATGAGCGCGGGCTGGATGAAGATATTCAGCCGTGCGCCCATCGGCTTCCTCGATCTCGCCCGCGGATTGGAGGCCAAGATCGCCGCCGGCGGCACCGCGCGCGAACTGGCGACCTGGCACGCCCAGGTGCTCAACAACCGGATCGATGCCGCCGTGACGGGCACCTTCCTGATCCTCGTCGCGGTGGTCGTCACCGCCAACGCCCGACTCTGGTGGCAGCTCCTCACCCGCCGCCGCCCCCCCGAGCTCCACGAGGACAGATTCGTTCCCGCGGACGAATCGCCGACCGAAGTCGCAGGTTCGAAGGTTGCAGGTTGAAAGTCTCTACCTGTCCCAGCCCGGCCGCTCGTCCTCGTCACAGAGGGCACGGAGGCCGGAGGAGGACACGGAGGAAAACCGGCCCAACCGAATCGTCGCTCTGTGCCCCTCCTCCGATCTCCGTGCCCTCTGTGTCCTGCCTTGGAGGGATTGAGTGCATGCACTCGGATCGAGAGAAAGAGTACGAGTAAGAGTAAGACGTCCCGCGCCCCAACACCTCGGACCCTCCATCGCCCCACTCTCACTCTCACCTTCGCTCCGAAGGCGTTCCCGTTCTCTTCACTCCTTCAGCCGCTCGAATGCGCGGATCCACGTCTGGGTGTCGCCGAAGCCGCCCGGTTTGACCGCCAACAGGTAGGCGCCGCGGGGCGATTCCCCGACCGAGAGGCACAGGCCGGGCTCGATTTCCTCGCAGAGCTCCAGCGAGCGAATGTCGAGCCGCTCGCACAGCGCGTGGGCCGTTTCGCCGCCGGTCGCAAAGATCCGGCGCACGCCGCCGCCGTCGATCAGCGCCACGCTGGCGTCGACCACCGCGCGCAAGGCCGCGGCGGGGCTGATGCGCGCGGCGGGTCCATGCAAGATCGCACCGCCCACGCGGCGGAGTTGATCCGCGGCCCCGAGGATCGCCTGGGCGGGCTGCTCCAGCGAGAGCGTGAGCCGCGCCACGCCGTACTCTCGCTCGAGGGCGGCGGCCTGCTCCTGGTTCAAGGGATGGGCGCTGCCGCCGAGCATCAGCACCGGCGAGGCCGGCACCGGCGGCCAGGTCGGCGCCGGCGTGGGCGCGCCCCGGTCCGCCAGTCGCGCCGCCACGGGCACCGCCAGCGCGCCGGATCCGACTGGCAGCCACGGCGCACCGTCCGCATCCATCCGGCGCACCGCCTCGGCCAGGTCGGATTCCTGCAGCGTATCCGGAATCGCCACATCGACATCCGCGGCACGGCCGAGAATCTCCCGCACCGCGCTTGCGCGCAGCGGGCTCGCCGGATCACGGCCAAAGTCGGTCTCCGCCACCGGCACGCCCTTCACCAGCAGACGGCCGTTCTGCACCGTGCGGCCCACGCGTGGATTGGCCGGGGCGAACAGGACCCGCACGAGAGGCATCATCGCCTTCACCGCCTCGATCTCGGCCGCCACCGGCCCGCGCAGGGTCGAATCGATCTTCTTGTACACGAGCTTCTCCCCGCGTGCCGCCGCGATCCCGAGCGTGGCGCGCACCACCGAGGCCGCGGCCGTCGGGCTCGCGTTGCGCGTCTCGGTCGTGATGCCGAGGACCTCCTCGGGCGTACGCCGCTCCCACGCGCCAGGGCGCAGCACGATGCGCACCCGGCGCCCGACGCGCAGGAACGCGGCACCCGCGTCGAGCGCGCCGCTTAAGTCGTCAGCCAGGAAGAAATCGGGCATGGCGCCGCAGCAGAACACGTCCCGCAGCGGCGTTCGAGCCTATCGTGCGGCCGCGTGCGCCGCCGGCGCCCCGCGGCGGCCGCTCAGTGCCCGCAAACGCACGCGTACTCCGGGTGACTGCACTCGGCGCAGTTGGCGAGGTTGAGCTGCAGCCGGAAATTCTGCGGGCGGGCGCCGGCCTTCTCCCGCACCTGCACCACCACGCGGTACGGTTCGCCCGCCGGCAGCGCGGCGGCGGACACAAAGCCCTCGGCGTGCTTTTCGAGCGCCACGGGCACGCGACCGCTCGCGGGCTCCGCCAGCACGGTGACCTCACGGTCGCCCGGCGGCAGCGGCTTCAGCGCCGCGTCGTAGAAGGCGACTTCGACGCGACGCTCGGCGTTGACGAAGAACTCGACGGCTTCGGGCGAACGCGTGAGCAGGCGACCGCCCTTCGGGCCGGCCGCGACCTGCTCGGCGGCCACGAGGGCCGGAGCCGCCAGCGCGAGGAGGAACAAGGGAATGAGTCGGATGGATTTCATGCGGAAAGGAAGGCTGGGACCGGACGCGGAGCGTCAGGCGTGGGGACTGGGAATCGGCGCCGAAGAGGCGCGGGGCGCCGCCTTCGCCCCGCCCTCCACCCAGTCGTACAGGATGGGCAGGACGACCAGGGTAAGGAAGGTCGAGGTGATGATCCCGCCGATGACGACGGTCGCGAGCGGGCGCTGGACCTCGGCGCCGGCGCCCGTGGCCAGCGCCATCGGCACGAAGCCGAGCGAGGCCACCAGGGCGGTAAGAAGCTTGGGCCGCAGCCGTGTGAGCGTGCCCTCGACAACGGCGGTGCGCACATCGTGCCCCTCGCGCCGGAGCTGGTTGATGAAGCTGATGAGCATGATGCCGTTCAGCACGGCGATGCCGCTGAGGGCGATGAACCCGACGCCCGCGCTGATGGTGAACGGGAGGCCACGCAGCCACAGGGCGAAGACGCCGCCGGTGACGGCGAGCGGCACCGAGGCAAAGATGAGGGCCGCCTGCCGCACCCGGCCGAAGCTCATCAGGATGAGGAAGAAGATGAACACGAGCGCGGCGGGCACGATGACCGCCAACCGCACCCGCGCCTGCTGCAGGTTCTCGAACTGCCCGCCGAACTCGTACGTGTAACCCGGGGGCAGCTTCACGTCGCGCTGGAGGCGCGCCATCGCCTCGCGGACAAAGCCGGCGGTGTCGCGCCCACGCAGGTTCACCAGGATCGCGGCGCGGCGCTGGCCGGACTCGCGCGTGATCGCGCTGACCTGCTCGAGCCGCTCGAACGTGGCGACCTGGCCAAGCGTCAGCAGGCCGCCACCCTCGGCCCGCACCGGCACCTGCCGGAGCTGCTCCAGGTCGCGCCGCGCCGTCTCCGGCAGACGCACCACGATGGGGAAGGCGCGGTTGCCCTCGAACAACGTGCCGACCTCCTCGCCGGCGAGCGCGGCGCGGATCGCGTGGTTCAACTCATCAGACGAGAGATTGTACCGCTGCAGGGCGGCCCGGTTCGAGCGGATCTCCAGCATGGGCGTGCGTCCGAAGGCATCGAACTCGACGTCACCGCCGCCGGGGATGGCGCGCAGCACGTCTCGAATCTGGGTGGCGAGCCGGTCGAGCTCGGCGAAGTCGTCGCCGTAGAGCTTGACCGCGATGTCGGCGCGCACGCCCGCCATCATTTCATTGAACCGCATCTGGATCGGTTGGGTGAAAAGGAACGTCTGCCCCGGGGCGAACACGGCGAGGTCGCGGCGCATCAGGTCGATCAGCTCCGCCTTTGTGATCGGGCGGCCGTCGACCTTTCGCCACGTGGCCTCGGGTTTGAACTCGACGTACGCGTCGGTGAGGTTCGGGCCCATGGGATCGACGGCGATCTCGGCCGTGCCGGTCAGGCCGAAGATGCGGTCGATCTCGGGAAACTGCGCCAGCAGCCGGCGCTCGGAGCGGGTTTGCAGTTCGGCGGACACCTCGAGCCCGGCACTGCCGCTGCGGACGAACTGGAGCAGCATGGTTCCCTCCTCAAGTTGCGGGATGAACTCCGCGCCGAGACGGGTGAAGAGCGCAACCGAGCCCGCAAACAGCAGCACCGCCCCGAGGACCACAAGCGTCCGCGCGCGCAGGGCCGCCGCGAGCACGCGCGTGTAGAGCGCCTTGAAGCCGCGCACGAGCACGTTGTCCTCCTCGTGCACGCGCCCGCGCAGGAAATGCGAGCACAACACCGGCATCACCGTGAGCGCGAGGACCAGCGAGCCGAGCAGCGCGAAGATGACGGTGAGCGCCATCGGCCGGAACATTTTCCCCTCGATGCCCGTGAGCGCGAGGATGGGCACATAAACGACCGCGATGATCAGCACGCCGAAGAACATCGGGTTCGCCACCTCGCGGGCGGCGTGTCGCACCACCTTGAGCCGCTCGTCGCCGCTGAGCCCCCGGCCCAGCTCGCGCTGACGGAGGCCGAGGTGGCGCAGGATGTTCTCCACCATCACCACCGCGCCGTCGATGATCAGGCCGAAGTCGATCGCGCCCAGGCTCATCAGGTTGCCGGAGACACGACTGCCGACCATCCCGGTCACCGCAAAGAGCATCGAGAGCGGGATCGCCAGCGCGACGATCAACGCGGCGCGAAGGTTGCCGAGCAGGGCCAGCAGCACCGCGATCACGAGGATCGCACCTTCGAACAGGCTCTTCTCGACGGTGTGCAGCGTGCGGTTCACGAGGTCGGAGCGGTTGTACAGCGGCCGCAGCTCGACGCCCGCAGGCAGCTTGGCCTGCAACTGCTCGACCTTGAGCGCCACGTCGCGGGCGACGATCCGGCTGTTGGCTCCGGCCAGCATCATCACGCCCCCGAGCACCGCCTCACGTCCGTCCACCGTCGCCGTGCCGAGGCGGTAGGCCGAGCCGAGGTCGACGGAGGCGACATCCTGGACGCGCAGCGGAGCGGTGGCGCCGGCAAATTTCAGCGGCAAGTCCGCGATCTCCGCCAGGCCGGGCACGCGGGTGTTGGCCCGAACCACAACCTGCTCGCCGCCAATTTCCACGTAGCCGCCGCCGACGTTCGTGGTGTTCGCGCGAATGCGCTCCGCGAGCTCCTCCGTCGTCAGCCCCACGCTCGTGAGGCGCGCCACGTCGGGCGTCACCACGATCTGCCGCTCGTAGCCGCCGCTCGTGTTCACTTCGGCGACGCCGGGCGTCGCCCGCAGGAGCGGACTCACCACGTATTCCTGAACCTGCTTGAGCTCCTGCAACTGCGCCTCGCGCGTCACCGGGGCCGGGGCGCCTCGTTTGTATTCGACCGTGTAGTAGAAAACCTCGCCCAGCGCGGTGCTGATGGGCGCGAGCTTGGGCTGGATACCCTCGGGCAGGTCCGCCTGCACGGCCCCGATCCGCTCCGTCACAAGCTGTCGAATCCGGTAAAGGTCGACGCCGTCCTCGAAGGTCATGCGCACCTGTGAGAGCCCGAACTTCGAAAGCGAGCGCAGCTCGATCATGCCCGGCAATCCCGCCATCTGGAGCTCCAGGGGCCGCGTCACGAGCTGCTCGATCTCCTCAGGCGCGAGGGCGGGCACCTCGGTGTTGAGCAGGACCTGCGGGTTGGTGATGTCGGGCACCGAGTCCATCGGCAGCCGCAACGCCGACCAAACCCCGATGGCAATGAGGATGAGCAACGCGAGCCAGACCAGCGGTCGGCGGCGCAGCGAAACGTCAAGGAGGGTCTGGATCATTTTTCCTCCGGGGGAACCACGCAGCAGGAATGACCGCCCTTGATCGCCGCCAGCTCGGTGAGCCAGAGCGACATCACCGGCGAGGCGACGACCACATCGCCGGCGTAGAGGCCGTCCTTGATTTCCACCACGTCGGCCGTGGCGACGCCGGGCGTGACGGGCGTGCGCACGAAGTACTCGCCGCTCGCGGTGTAAACGTACGTGCCGTCGAACGCTTCGAGCAGCGCCGAACGCGGCACGGTCACCGCCGCGGCCTGCACCGGCAGTTCTGCCTTCGCGTCGAGGAACGCGCCCATCGCGGTGGAATCGCTCGCGGGCAATTCAGCCAGGATTTCCCAGGCGCCACCCTTGGCGCCCGCCGCGGGCGTGAGCTGCGTGACCACCGCCTCGCCCGCCGCCGGCACCTGCAGCGTCTGTCCGACGCGCAAACGCCGGGCGGAGGCGGCCGGCAGCAGGCCGGTCGCCCGGGCGCGGCCGGAGGTGACGTCGTAAACGCGCAGCGGGACGGCGAGCGTGCCGGCGACGGACTGCTCGGCGATCTCAACCGTGGTGAGACCCAGCGCGCGGCGGGTTTCCTCCGGCACGTGGAGTCCCTTGCTCGCGCTGTATTGCGGGCCAACGACCACGCCCGCCTCCTCTGCCGCGTGGGCGGGGGTCGCCGGGCCGCAGCCGGTGAGGAACAGGACGGGAGTAGCGGCCAGGGCCGCAAGGACCAGCGCCGCAACCGGGGTATTCATGATGCAAGGACGAGAGTTCATTTGGATTCCTCCGGCGCGCGCGGCGCCACGAACGGGGTTGGCCAGCCGGTCAGGCGCTGCAGTTCGAGCGCCGCCGTGAGCGCCTCCTGGCGGGTGTCGAGGAGCGCCTCGACGGCTTCGAGATAGGCGGATTGGAGCTCCACGTAGGTGGCCAGCGGCACGGCGCCGAGCCGGTAGTGGCGGTCGGCGAGGGCGGCCGCCTCGCGAAAGCGCGTCACGGCGTCGGGCGTCCACCGCGCCACCTCCGCCTGCCTGGCGGCGAACGCGTGGGCGGCCGCGAGGACCTCCCGCTCGAGCTCGCGTTCGGCCACCTGCAATGCGGCCTCCGCCTGGCGGCGCCGGGCCTGGGCGAGCTCAACCCCGCCGCGGCTGCGGGCGCCCAGCGGCAGGGGCACCGACACCCCGAGGCCAATCGTGCGCTCCCGCTCGCCGGCCTCCTCTTGGGCAACATACGGACTCAGGGTCACATTCGGCAGCCGCTCCCGGCGGGCGAGCTGCACGGCGAAGCCCTGCTGTTCCAGCTCCAGCCGGCGCGCCTGATAATCGAAGTGGTTCTCGCGGGCCGCGCGCAGCAACTCAGCGGCCGCCGGGGCGGGACTGAAGCTGAGGCCCACCGGGGCGACGGTGAGCGCGGTGCCGAGCGCCGCGCCGCGCAGTTGGTTGAGCTCGGTCACAGCCGCCTGGAGGGCCAGCGCGGCCGCCGTCGCGCGCCGCTGGATCGCCAGCTCCTGCGCCTCGATGACGCGCGTTTCGAGCAGGGGAGTCACGCCCGCGGGATCGCGGGCAAGAAAGACCTCCTTCAGGGCGCGAAAGCGCTCCGCCACCTCGGCCAGCGCCGCCGCCTTCTCCTGTTCCGCCTCCACGCCGTAAGCGAGCGTCAGGACGCGCGCCCGCAGGGCGGCGGAGAATCGCGCGACGCCGAGTTCAGCCAGGGCCACGTCCTGGTTGGCGATCGCCTTGCGCAACGCGAGGCGGCCGGGCCACTCGAACGTCTGGGCCACCGACACCGACCAGGCGGTGCCCTCGCCCGCGAGGGCGCCGGCGACGTCGTGCACGCGCTTGCGACCAACCTCGAGGGCCACTTCGGGATCGGGTCGGGCGCCGGCGACCACGCGCGAGGCGCGGGCGGCGGCCAACTCGGCCTGGTAGAACGCGAGCTCGGGATGGCGGGCCGCCACCTCGCCGACCAGGAGGTCGGGGCGAAGCGGCTCGGCCGCGAAAAGGGAGGAACTCAGGAGCAGGAAGACAGGAAATCGGCGCAGGTTCATGATAGACGGTACACGTTGGCCGGCCGGCGCGGAGCACCGGCACGACGTTGGGGGGAAACGGCCGCAATCACGGCCGCCGCGCAGGGCGGGCCGCAGGGCCGGTTCAGCGGGTCATCAAACCTGCGTGGGCGCGCGGGATGGCACCGCGGCGCGCGCCGCGAAATGCCAGGTGCGCCGCAGTTCCTGCGGACTCTGCGGCGGCTCAGGCGGCGCCACCTCGGTGGCTGGCAGCGGCAGCGTCAACGCCGCCACGAGCAGCCACGGCAGCGGAGCCGGCGCCGGCAGCGCTTTCACCGCGAGATCGGCCCCGCGCTCGAGACCGACGCCCGCCAACTGGCAGCGGGTGTCGCACGAATCGAAGTTGCCAGCCGGCGTATCCTCATTCTCCGCACAGCACGTGGGCGCCGCGGAGAGCGCGCCGAGCCGATCCACGGCGCAATGCAGCGTCGCCGGCAGCCAGAGGGCGGCCAGCAGGCAGACGAGCAAGGTGCGAAAGCGCGGCATGAGAGGGGCGCGGAAGCTCACGGACGGCGCGCCCGGTGTCAAATCCGCGCTGCGTGTCGCGCCCGATCGTCGGCCGAAACCGGCTCCGCGCCGCGGGCGTACGCGTTTACGGGGCGGAGGTTTGCGGAAACCGGATCGACTCGCGGGAGCCCGCGCGCACGCTCGCGGGAAATGGCAGCAACAACACGCGTGATGGTGGTAGGCGGGGGCGCCGCGGGTTTCTTCGGCGCGATCACCGCCGCGGAGAAACTCGGCGCCGCCGGCGAAGTGACCATCTACGAGGCCACGGCCAACCCGCTGGCCAAGGTGCGCGTGTCCGGCGGCGGCCGCTGCAACGTCACGCATGCGTGTTTCGAGCCGCGGGAACTGGTGCAGCGGTATCCGCGCGGGGGACGCGAGTTGCTCGGCGCCTTCCACCGCTGGCAGCCGCGCGACATGGTGGCCTGGCTGCTCGAGCAGGGGGTCGAGACGAAGACCGAGGAGGATGGCCGCATGTTTCCGGTCACGGACAATTCCGAGACCATCGTGGCGTGCCTGCAGCGCGCGGCCGAGGCGGCGCACGTGCGCGTGCTCACGAGCATGGGCGTGCGCAAGGTGGAGCGGGCCGGGCGGGATGCAGCGAGCGGCTTCTGGGTGACGCTGACCGACGGCACCGGGCTGCGCTGCGAACGGCTGCTGCTGGCGACCGGCGGGAACCGCTCGTCGGTGGGCTTCGAAATCGCGAGCACGCTCGGCCACACCATCGAGCCGCTCGTGCCGTCATTGTTCACCTTTCACATCGACGATCCGCGGCTGATCGGAATCTCCGGCGTGTCGGTGGAGAACGCCACCGCGGCGGTGCGCGGCACGAAACTGAAGGAATCGGGCGCGCTGCTGGTGACGCACTGGGGGTTGAGCGGCCCGGCGATCTTGAAACTCTCGGCCTGGGGCGCGCGCGAGCTGGCGGGACGCAACTACGAGTTTCCGCTGACGGTGAACTTCGTGCCCCCGCACACGCGCGAGTCGGTGTTGCGCGAGCTGACCACGATCCGGGAGCGCAACCCGCGGAAGCAGATCGGCACGTGGAGCCCGGTCGCCGTGCCGCACCGGTTGTGGGAACGGCTGGTGGGCGGCGCGAAGATCGCGCTGACGACGCAATGGGCGGGCGTGGGCAACGCGGCGCTCGGCGTGCTCGCCGACCAGCTCACGGTGGCGGAGTTCACCGTCGTGGGGAAGAGCATCTTCAAGGACGAGTTCGTCACCTGCGGGGGCGTCCGGCTCAGCGAGGTGGATTTTCGCACGATGGAGAGCCGGATCTGCCCGGGCCTGCACTTCGCGGGCGAGATGCTCGACATCGACGGCGTGACCGGCGGCTTCAATTTCCAGGCAGCGTGGACGACCGGATGGATCGCGGGGTCGGCGATCGGCGAGGCCGGCGCCGCGGCGGCCACGCCCGTACCGTGAGGGGCGCGGTGGCTGCGAGGAGCTAGTTCGGGTGCGGCGCGCCCCGGGGCCCGCGGCTCAGCTCGCGCCGCTGGTGACGGCCTCGGCCGGCTTGGCGGCAAGTTCAGCCGCCGCTTCGCGGACCGCGTCGACGAGCGTCTGCAGCACCGGGCGGGGCGGCGGAGCCATGAGGCAGAACTGGATCCAGTTTCGCTCGGCGAGGTAGCCGCTGCGGTGGCTGGTCAGAAAGCCCCGGCGTTCCAGCCGCTCCCCCATCGCTTCCGCCGAGATTTCGGGCGGCAGCTTGATCGTGACGATGATCGGCGAGGCATGCTCCTCGTCGGCGCCGAGGACGAAGCCGGCGGCGCGAAGTTGGGCACGGAGCCAGCGGGCGTCGTCGTGCGCCTCGCAGCGGCCGCCCGGCAAGCGCTCGACCTCGGCGAGAGCGACATCGAGCGCGCCAACGAGGTTGGAGGAATGAGTGAACGGCACGCCGTCGGAGGCGGCCCACAGGCCCAGGTCGAGATAGCGCGGCAGGTCGGTGCGCCGCTCGGGCCGGGTGGCGTGAAACACGAGTGCCAGCCCTGGCAGCGCGGCCAGGCCCTTGCCGCTCACGCCGCTCGCGAGGTGCACGCCATCGAGGTCGACCGCCATGGCGCCGATCGAGCTGATGCAGTCGAGGCAGAGCTTGAGCCCGTGCTCGCGGGCGAAGGCCTTGAGCAGCGAGAGATCATTCAGCACGCCGGTCGACGTCTCGTGGTGGACGCACCAGAGCCAGCCGGCACCGGTCGCGGACTGCCGCGCGCGGTCGAGCAGCTCGCGGGTGATGGGCGTACCCCATTCGAGCTTTTCCCAATGGAAGTTGAGGCGGGCGCGGCGCGCCTGATCGGCCAGCCGTTCGCCGAACTCGCCGGTTGAAATCACGATGCCGGGCTGGCCCAGCCCCGCGATCTGCGCGGCGATGACGTCGTTGCCCAGTGAACCGCTGCCCGGCATGATCTGGACGTCGGGCATGTTGACCAGCGCGGCGAGCCGGTGGCGCACGGCCGCGATCGTATCCATGAATTCGGGTGCACGATGCGGCACGGGCGGGCGCCCCACGGCCGCGAGAACGCGGGCGGAGACGGCGACTGGGCCGGGAAGCAGATTGACCAGGCTGCGCGGGTCCGCGACGAGGGCCGGCGCGCCATCGCGCTGCAGGCTGCGGCGCTGCTGGCAGGCGGCGAGGAACTTCTCGAGCGTCAGCAGCATCGGCTGGTACGGCGCCTCGGCCGTGCCGACCACGGGCCCAAACGGTTCAAAGCCCATCGCCCGGTAGAAGCGCAGCCGCCGCACGGCGCCCGAGATGACGGCCACATCGTCGCCGCGATCATGGCAATGCTGGGCCACCGCCTGCATCAGCTGGGCGGGCACCGGGCCGTTGCGGTGCGCGGCGTCCACCGCGAGCAGCCGCACCTCGACCACGTTGCGCCCGGCCGGCAGGTACCGGTCGAGGTCCGGCAGCTTGGCATCGAGGGAGAACGGCCGCCGCCGCCGCACCGCGATCTGGGCAATGACCTGCCCCTCGCGCACGCCGATGATGTACGTGTTCTCGGCGTGAAACTTGTCGATGTGCCGCCCCACCGAATTGGGGGCGTACTGGGGAATCTCCTCCACGAACGTGCGGTAGTTCAGCCGGTGGATCTGCTCGAACTCGGCATCCGTGGTGGCGACTTTGAATACAGTGGCGGTATCCATTGCTTGGCAGCGGTCAGGAAGGGGCGGGGCCGGACGCTCGCACGAAGTGCGACCGATGGGCAAGAAGGACGAGTCCGACGGTGGCCGCGAAGGCGACGCGCTCCGGCGTACCCGGCAGGAGCCACGCGGCGCTGGCAATGCCGCCCGCGGCGGCCGCGGTGGTGAGCACAAAGGTGCGCCGGACAAACACCGCCGCGATGGCGGCCGGGATCGCGGCGGCGACCAGGAAAAAGGGATTCAGCGCCACGGCGCCACCGAGGAGCGGCGCCGCGCCCTTGCCGCCCTTGAAGCGGAGCGGAGCCGGCCAGATATGCCCGGCGACGGCAGCGGGCATGGCGAGCACGTGCCAGGGCGTCTCCGGCGCCAGCCAGCGCGCCAGCAGCACCGCGGCCGCGGCTTTCAGCGCATCCAGCGCCATCACCAGGAGAAACGCCCGCCCCCCCAGAACGCGGGCGGCATTGGTCGCGCCGGTGCCGCCACTGCCCGTCTGACGGAGGTCTTGGCCGGTCGCGCGCCGCACAAGCAGCCAGCCCGGGGAGAGACAGCCAAGCGCGTAACCGACGCAGAGAGCGACGATAAGCATGGGAGGATGAACGGCGGTGAGCGTGTCACTTTGGGCGCGCTTGTCCAACTTCCGGTGGCACCCCGCCTCCCCGCACCGGCGCGCCCCCGCCTGGCGGCAGGTCCGGGCGGCCAGCCAAAGGATCTGGTTGCCCCCTTCCGCGCCCCGCTGCGACGCTCGCTGCAATGCCCTCGTATTGGCAACTGATGCTCCTCGTCCTGCCCGTCTTCGGCCTCATCGGCGTGGGCGTGGGCGTGCGGCGTCTTGGCTGGATGGATGGCGATGCGGAGACCGGCCTGATCCGGCTCGTCGTCAACATCTGTTACCCCTGCCTCATCTTCGAATCGGTCGCCAACAACCCGGCGCTGCGGCAGCCGAGCAACATTCTCCTGCCGCCGCTCGTCGGGTTTATCGTCACGTGGGTCGGCATCCGCGTCTGTCTCGTGGCCGCGCGACTGATCGGACTGCAGGTGGGCTCCGGCATGCGCACCTTCGCCCTCGCGGCCGGCATTCCCAACTACGGCTACCTCCCGCTCCCGATCATGGCCGGCATCTGGGGTGTCGAGAGCACCGGTGTGCTGCTCGTGCACAATGTCGGCGTCGAGACCGCGCTGTGGACCGTGGGACTGCTCGTCCTGAGCGGGCTGTCCCTGCGCGATGGCTGGCGCCGGCTCGTGAGTCCAATCGTGGTGGCGCTCGTGCTGGCGGTCGCCGGAAACCTGACCGGCGGCGCCGCGCTGCTGCCGAAGCCGGTGACCGATATCATCCACGGCCTCGGCGTGTGCGGCATTCCGCTGGGCCTGGTGATGACCGGGGTGAACCTCGCGAATTACCTCCATCGTCCGGCCGAGCTGTTCCAGCCCAAGGTCGCGGCCGCGGCCTGCGTCCTTCGCCTCCTCCTCCTGCCGCTGCTGATCCTCGCGCTGGCGCGATACCTGCCCTGCTCGGTCGAGCTGAAGCGCGTGCTGATCGTGCAGGCGGCGATGCCGGCCGCGGTCATTCCCATCCTCATGGCGCGGCTTTATGGCGGCCACCCGCGGACCGCGGTCCAGGTGGTCCTGACCACGACGATGCTCGGGTTGATCGTGATCCCGCTGTGGCTGCGGATCGGCCTGGCGTGGGTCGGAGTCTGAACGCGGCGTGCCCGCCGGAGCGATGGACGCCGACGGGCAGCAGCGGGCGTTCAGAGCAGCGCGGCGATCTTCTTCTCGTACTCCTCGGTCGGCTCGGCGCCGACCTTCTTGTCGCGGATGCGGCCCTGCTGATCGATGAGGAAAGTGGTGGGAATTGCCTCCATGCCCCCAAAGGCCGACTGCACGGCCTCGTCGCCCATGACGATCGGATACGTGATGCCGAACCGTTCGACGAAGCGCTTCACCTGGTCAGCGCCGCCCTGGTCGAGCGAGACGCCCACGATGGCGAGGCGATCCTTGCCGTACTTTTTGTACAGCTCGACGTAGCCGGGAATCTCCGCGCGGCAGGGCGGACACCAGGTCGCCCAGAAGTCTACGACGACGACCTTGCCCTTGAAATCGGCAGACCGAACGGTGGCGCCGTTGAGGTCCTTCAGCTCCCACGCGGGCGCGGGGCCGATCACCGGCAGCGCCGCCTCCGCGGCGGCCTTGCCCGGCGCGGCCGGGGTGACCGAGCCAGGCGTGAAGGCGGCGGTCGGAGCGGCCGCCGCGGTCCCCTCGCTTGCCGCGGCCACGGCGGCCTGCGACGGCGCATCGACCTTCGGGTCGGGCTTCTGGCGGGGGGAACAGGCGGCCAGGGTCGCCAAGGCGGCACCGGCCAGGAGGAAAGGATGCGTCTTCATCGTGGGAGGGCGGAGCGTAGAAACGAAAACGCCGGCCGCAAATGCGCCGGCGTCTTTCACGGTGAAGGCAGGCGCGCCGCGAGGCGCGACTACGCCGCGGAAGGGCTCAGCTCTCGTGCGACTCGGGCAGGTCCAGGCCGAGGGTCTCGATGAACTTCTTCATCGCCGGCGTGAGCACACGACCCTTGCGGTGGAGGATGGCGAGCGGGCGGGAGAACTGCTTGTCCTTGAACGGCAGCACCGCGAGGGTGCCCTGCTTTTGCTCCTGGATGACAGTGGCCTGGGGGACGATCGCGATACCGTGGTCGATTTCGACCGCGCGCTTCACCGTCTCGATGTTGTCGAACTCCATCACCGGCTCGAGCTCCAGCTTGTGCTCGCGGAAGATCTGATCGATCGCCTTGCGGGTGGGGATGTCGGGGTCGAAGCCGATGAACTTCTGGGTCGCGAGATCCTTCACCTCGATCTCGCCGCGCTTGGCGATCGGGTGCTGCGGATGGGCGATCAGCACGAGGTGATCGTTGCGGAACGGCAGCACCTCGATCTGGCGCTGCTTCACGGGGAACGCGACCAGACCGAAGTCGACCGAGTTGTGCAGGATATCCTCATACACGAGGTTCGAGCGCCGGTACTCGACGCGCACATTCACGGAAGGATAGTCGTGCAGGAACTTCTTGATGAACGGCGGCAATTCGTGGAGCCCGATCGAGTAGATGGTCGAGATGCGGATTGTGCCGCTGATCACCTTCTTCATCTCCTGCAGCTCGGAGAGGAGCTTCTCGTAGGTGTGCAGCATCTCCTTCGCCGCGTCGTAGACGCGCTGGCCCTCGCGGGTCAGCTGAAATTGTTTCTGGCTTCGATCAATCAGCAGAGTCTTGAAATGGCGCTCCATCGCGCGGGCCTGCTGGCTGACGGCCGATTGGGTGATGCCGTTCAACTTCGCGGACTTCGAGAAGCTCTTCGTTTCGACGAGATCAGCGAAGATTTTGAAATTTTCGATCTGCATGATTAGCTGGCGTTGTATTAGCCAATCTAGAAGCTATCCGGGAGGCGTAAACGACTAAGTAGAACTTCTAACCGTGACCACCGCTTCAGGCCTCCTGATTGACTTCGAAGAGTTTGCCCGACGCGCTGACAAAGTCCGCGCCGCTATTGGCGAAGCCTGCGCAGAAATTGGCAGAATGCCCTCAGAAGTCGATCTGCTAGCTGTCACGAAAACGCAGCCGGCCGCGGCGGTGGAATTTGCGGCGCGTTATGGCCTGCGCGCCGTGGGCGAAAACCGCGTGCAGGAGGGCGTCGAGAAGCGCGCGCAGTCGACCGCCAAGGTCATGTGGGAGCTCATCGGGCACCTGCAGTCGAACAAGGCGCGGCAGGCCGCGGAGCACTTCGACCGCGTGCAGAGCGTCGATAGCGTGAAGCTGCTGAACCATCTGGACCGCGCCGCGGCGGAACTCGGCCGCACGTTGCCCATCCTGCTCCAGATCAACGCGGGCAACGATCCGGCAAAATTCGGTGCCGACCTCGCGGACGCGCCGGCGCTGCTCGAGGCCGCGCTCGGCAAGGCGCACCTGCGCGTCGACGGCTTCATGACGATTGCGCCGCTGGGCGCGACGCCCACCGAGACCGAAGAGCACGCCCGGCGCACCTTCAGCAACCTGCGCACCCTGCGTGATGACCTCGCGGCGCGGTTCGGTGCGCCGCTGCGCGAACTCTCGATGGGCATGACGGGCGATCTGAAGATCGCCGTGGCCGCCGGCAGCACGATCGTGCGCGTCGGCACCGCGCTCTACGGTCAGCGATCTGCGACGTAGTCCGGAGTCCGCGGCACATAAAACGCGCGCGGAAAATACGCGCCCTCATCGGCCTACGCGATGACCGCCGAGGTTTCGCCTTAACCGGCCAGAATCGTGTCCGATTTTCTCCTACGGGAACGCGTTGGCCACCCTCTGTCGGGCAATCCATTTTTCTGCCGGCGGAGTAGGTTTATCCATTGCGCGACCGATCGGAAAATTCTCCTCTGCACGCCGTGGACTCCCAGACTCTCCCTCCCACCGAACAGGACGCGCTGATCAGCCTGCTGGACGACACCAATGCCACGGTGCGTCGCGCGCTGCTGTCCCGGTTCACGCAGCTGGGCAGTGCCGCCGTGCCGTTCCTGCAGACGATCGCGCAGGGCTCGAATCGCATCCTCGCCCGCCACGCCACGTGGTTTCTCGAGGAGCTGAAGTTTTCCGATCCGGTGGCCGAGTTCCGCGGCTTCATCCGCGCGCAGAATTACGATCTCGAGGCCGGCGCCCTGCTGCTGGCGCGCACCGCCGACCCGCAGCTCGACGTCGCGGAATGCGGCCGCGAGCTGGATGCGATCGCGGAGCGTTGCCGCGCGTTGATCGTTGAGCCGTCGTCGATGCGCGAGAAGTGCCGCGTGATGAACCGCGTGCTGTTCCACGAGTGGGGTTTCCACGGGAACGTCGAGCACTACACCGATCCGCACAACAGCTTCATCGACCAGGTGCTGCGCCGGCGGACGGGCATTCCGATCTCGCTCAGCGTGGTGTACCTCCTGGTGGGCGAGCGCCTCGGCCTCAGCCTCGAGCCGGTGGGCCTGCCGGGCCACTTCATCGTCGGCTGCTTCACCGACGATCTGCCGTTCTTCATCGACGCCTTTGACCGCGGGGTTTTCCGCGACGCCGACGAGATCTACGAGTTGCTCCGGGCCAACAACATCATCCCGAAGGCGAGCGATCTGGCGCCGACGCCGGTGCGCGAGGTGCTTTGCCGCAGTTGCCGGAATCTCGTGAACCACTACACCGCGGCGGGCCAGCCGGAGCAGGCCCGCGTGTTCGCCGGGTTCGTCGAGGACTTCGAAGCGACGTACGAGCGCCACGCGCGGTCCTGAGCGGACCCGCTAGGCACCGGGGCGCGGGCGTCGTTAAGGCGCAGCGCCCGATTGACATCAGCCAGGACGGCCACGCCTATTGCGAGCCTGCCGTGGCCGCGACTCCCGACACTTCCGAGGTACTGACGCTCGCCGACCTGGAATCCTGGTCGCGCCCGGGCACGTGGCTGGCAGTGCTCGGCCACCCGATCAAGCACTCGATCAGTCCGGCGATGCACAACGCCGCGCTCGCCGACCTCGCGCGCGCGCAGCCGTCGTTTGCCACCTGGCGCTACGTGCGGTTCGACGTGCCGCCCGAGGATCTGCCCCGCGCGCTGGACCTGCTCCACGCCCGCCGTTTCCAAGGCGTGAATCTCACGGTGCCGCACAAGGTGATGGCCTTCCCGCTCGTGGCGGAGATCGACGCGGCCGCCCGACCGGTCGGCGCCATCAACACCCTGCGCTGGAGCCCCGGTGGCTGGCACGGTTTCAACACCGATGGCTATGGCCTCGCGACCGGCGTGCACGAAAGCCTGGGCCGGAGCCTCACCGGCGCTGCGGTGATCCTCCTCGGTGCCGGCGGAGCCGCGCGCGGCGCGGCCGTCGAGTGCCTCCAGCGTCCGTGCGCCTCGCTGTGGGTGGCGAACCGCACGCGCGAGAACCTGCAGCTGCTGTTTGACGCGCTTTCGCCGCTGGCGCGGCATGTGCCGTTCCACGGCTTTGTGCCCGGCGTGCCGCCGCACGATCTGCCCGCCGACGCGATCGTCATCAACGCCACCAGCGCCGGCCTGCGTGAATCGGACCCGGCGCCCATCGATCTCGCGGCGCTGCCCCGGCCCGCCGCGGTGTTCGACATGATCTACAATCCCGCGGAGACGCGGTTGCTGCGGCAGGCGGCATTCCTGGGGCTGCCCCACGCCAACGGCCTGGGCATGCTGGTGCACCAGGGAGCCAAGGCGCTCGAAATCTGGACGGGGGTACCCGCGACGCGCACCGCCCCGACCATGGCCGCCGCCGCGCACGCCGCGCTGAACCCGCAGCCGGTTTCTCCGCCCAAGGAAACGGACACCTCCCCACGCCGGCCGCCCCGGCCCCAGCCGTACGCCGGCCTGGACGACTAGCGCGAGGCTTGCCAGCGCCTGACTGCGCCGCGAACGTGGCGGGCGTCCGTCTCCCGGCATGACCTCCGCTTCCATCGCCGAACTTTCCGCGGCTTTCCCGTGGTTCTTTCCCACGGTCGCCTTCGTCCTCGGCGCGTGCGTCGGGAGCTTTCTCAACGTCGTCATCTATCGTGTCCCGGCGGGCGCCTCGATCGTTTCGCCCGGCTCGCACTGCGCGTGCGGCCAGCCCATCTGCTGGTACGACAACATTCCCATCCTCTCATGGATCATCCTGCGGGGCCGCGCCCGCTGCTGCGGGCGACCGTTCTCCATTCGCTACCCCGCCATTGAGCTCCTGACCGCCGTCCTCTTCGTGGTCTGCTGGAACAGTCTTCCCCCGCTCGTGGCAGCCTGCGGCGCCGTTTTCGTCAGCGCCCTGATCGCAGCGACGTTCATCGACCTCGATCATATGATCATTCCCGACGCGTTCACGCTCGGGCTCGGCGTCCTCGGCCTCCTGCTCTCCTTCTGGGTGCCGGCGCTGCATGGCCAGGACAGCGGAATGTTTCTCGTCGACGCGATGCGCTCCGGTTTCCTCTCGCTCCAGGGATTGCTGGTCGGTTCGGGCCTCGTGCTCTGGATCGCGCTGGTGGCCGAAGCCGTCCTCAAGAAGGAGGCGATGGGGTTCGGCGACGTGAAGTTTGTCGGCGCGATCGGCGCCTTCTGCGGCTGGCAGGGCGCGGTGGTCGCAATCTTTGGCGGGGCGCTGGTGGGCACAGTCTGGTTCGCGGTGGCGTGGCTGTGGGAGAAAATCACCGGCAAGCGCGCGCAGGTGGCGCCGCCTACCGAGACTCCGGACGGCGAGCCGACGGGGCTCGCGCTCGGGGCGCACGTGCCTTTTGGCCCGATGCTCGCGATTGCCGGCGCGCTGTATTTCCTCGTGGCGCATCGCTGGATTGACCCGTGGCTCGGCGAGGTGGCGACGCTGTTTTAGGCAACTCCGGCAACCGGGCTGCAAATCCGGATTGGAGCCGCGGGCTAATTCTGATTGGGCATGGCGGCGTAACCTACCCTGCCCCAATGCACTTCCAGTTTCGCCGCCTCGCGGGTCTCAGCGTTCTTCTGCTCCTGCTGACCGCCAACTCGCTAACCGCCCAAGTGGCGCTCTATGCGCAGTACAAGGGCGAAGGCCGGCTGGTCCGGCAAGTGCACCACCTGACGCCATTCGTTGACGATGGTGCCGGCAAGCTCGTCGCGGCGGAGTCGCGGTACCTGATGAATTCGGTACCTGAATACGCTCCGGTCTACATTGCGATCCGAAACCTGAAAGTGATGTCCCGCAGCATGGAGATGATGGGCTCGGGAGCGGAACTGAACAAACGCTTCGAATTCAAGGGCGACTTCGAGTCCGCGTACCCGCTGGAAGACGTCTTTGTCGTGCTCGAACTCCAGACCGAGGATGCCGGCAAGCTCCTGTACGTGCAGGAAATCGGCAACCTGACGCCGCGGCATTTGAAGCCGATCGAAATGTCCGTGCCGCTGACGCAGCGGATCGGGCCGGGCCGGTTCAAGCTGCATCTCTTCACACGAGGCATGGAGGTCTTCCACTCGGAGATGCCCTTCGGGCAGATCGAGCGGTCGCTCGACAAGCAGGTTCGCCGCCGGCTCGAAGGTGTCACCGACGCCGAGCCCAAGCCCTATGTCGGTCCGACGCCGGAATACCCGCCAAAGTTGAAGCGAGCCAAGACCGCGGGACGCGCGGTCATTCGACTTACGATCGGGGCCACCGGACGCGTGCAGGATCCGATCATCAAGGAGGCGACCGACCCGGCGTTCGGCGAATCAGCGCTGGCCGCGGCGCGGATGTGGCGATTCCTGCCGCGGGTGAAAGAGGGCCGGGCCACGCCGGCCACCATCGACATGCCTTTCGTGTTCAACCCGTGACGGCCACGCCCTCCGGCCCGCACGCCCTCCGTCCCCCTTCATGAGCATCTTCGTCACTCCGTTTCGCCAGGTAGTCTTCGCAGCCGGGATCCTGGCGATCGCCGCCTCCCCGGTAGCGCACGCGCAGTGCGCCCTCTATGCGGAACACGAAAACATGTTTCGCCTGGTGATGCGGGTCGAGGGGAGCGTCCCGTACGTTGATAACGGCGCGGGAAAACTGGTCCCGGCCGCCGGCCGCAAGTTGACCCTGAGCCCCGCCAAGGAGTGGGCCCCCATGTACGTGGCGATCCGCAACCAGATCGTGCGCACCTCCCACACCGAGGTGATGAACGAGGGCGCGCAGATCAATCACCGGCTCGAGCTCCAGGCCGACTTCGAATCCGCCTTCGCCCTCGATCAGGTCTTCATGGTCATCGATCTCTACACCGACGCGGGAGAGCACTTCTACGTGACCCGCCAGATCGGCGACCTCCAGCCCCGTGAGCCCAAGTCGATCGGGATCAGCGCCCCCATCGGCATTCCTCTCGGCGCGGGCAAGTATCGGATCCACCTCTTCACGCAGGGATCGGAACTCTTTCACTCCGCAATGCCATTTGGTGAGGTCGAGGGCGCCCTGGATAACCTGGTGCGACGCCAAGTCGTCGATGTGGAGAACGCCCTGCCGGAGCCCTACCTTGGACCGGCGCCAGATATCCCGGCTGGGCTCCGCAAGAGTCGGGTCGCAGCGCAGGCGATCATTCATTTCACCGTCAGCCCAACCGGACGCGTGCTCAATCCCACCATCAAGAGCGCGACCCATCCAGAATTCGGAGAGACCGCCCTCGCGGCGGCGCGCCTGTGGCGTTTTCTTCCGCGGGTGAAAGAGGGCGTACCGGTGGCTGCCGCCGTCGACATGCCGTTTGTCTTCAATCCACCGAAGGACCCCAAATCCTCGCGTTAGCGAGGATCCAGACTGCATTTCGCGCATTGAGTTACGGAGGCACGGGCGCAGTCTGGCCCGGCTTCAACATGACGTCCGCTCGTCCTCTCGTTTGTGCCTTTGCCGCCCTGCTCTTGGCCGCGCCCAGCCCGGCGCGAGTCGATCCTGAGCCGCCCGAAATCGCCGCGCTCCGCGCCAAAGCCGAAAACGGCAACGCGATCGCCCAATACAACCTCGGGCTGGCGTATGCCCAGGGCCGGTCCGTCCCGGTTGATGCCACGGAGGCCTTTGTCTGGCTCTCGCTGGCCTCGAATACAGGCGGGGCGTCCCGGGCCCTCGATGCCCTGGTGCAAACGATGCCGGCGGCCGAGTACGCCGCCGCCCGCGAACGCCTTGCGGCCCTCCGGGCCGCCAACCCCAAGATTACCGGCTCCGCCGCGCCCGCCGCGCCAGTTCCAGCCCCCGCGGTCGAAGCCGCGCCGACCACCACCTCCGCCCCGCTTGCCGCCCTGCAGCAGCAACTGCAAGCCGCCCAGGCCGCCCTGAGTGAGCAGTCGTCGGACCTCGCCGGCGCCCGTGTCGCCCTGGAGAAGAACCGGCTGAGTCTCGCCACGCTTGAGCAGCAACTCGCGGCCACCGAGGCGGAGCGCAGCCGGCTGGCAACCGAACTCGCCGCGCGCACGCAGGCGGCCGACCGTACGAGCCGCGAGGAGTTCACCCAGCTTCGGGTCCGGTACGACGAGATGCAGGCCGTGCTGACCAGACGCACCCTCGAGCTCGAGGCGGCGCACCGGGAGATCGTCGAACTGCGCGACCGCCTCGCCTCCCAGCCGGTGCTCGGTTCCGAGATCCAGCAGCTCACCCATGAACGGGACGCGCTGAACCGCCAGATCGCCACCATCACCGCCGAGGCCGCGGAGGCGAACACCAAGCTGGCGCAAGCCACCGCGCTTCAAGCCGACATCGACCAGGCCAATCTTCGGCTCACCGCGCTCACGACCGAGCGCGATGAGTTGCAGCGGCGGGTCGCGACGCTCGAGGAAAACTCCCGGGGCGCGGCGGCCATCGCCGCGGAGAAGGACCGCCTCGCCGCGACGCTGGAAGCCACGCGGCAGGAGCTGGCCGCCGCCACCCAGGCCGGTGGAGCTGGTGCCCAGGACCTCGCCCGCATGCGGGCGGAAGCCGCTCGCGCCGAGGGGCAGATTGTCCAGATCACCCGCAGCCGGGACGGGCTCGCGACCGAACTCGCGGAGACCAAGGCGGCGGCGCGCCAGGATGCTGCGGCTGCCGCCGCCCAATTGCAGGCGCTGACCACGAATCGCGACAGCCTCGCGCGGGAGCTCGCCACCACCACGTCAGCCCTGAACGGCCTCGCCGCCGAGCGGGCCGAGTTGCAGCGCAAGCTGGCGGCTGCGGAACGCTCGCTCGAATCCGCCGCGCAAGGCAGCCAGACCGCGGGACAGGAGGGCGAACACCTTCGAGCCGAACTCACCCAGCTCACGTCCCTTCGCACCGAGATGGAGCAGAAGCTCGCGACCCTCACGGAAAGCGAAAAAACCGCGCGCGCCGCTCTCGCCCAAGCCAATCTGACGCAGGAGCAGCTCACCGCCGAGCTCACGGCGGCCCGCCAGAAGATCGAGGCGGTCAGCCGCGAGCGCGACAGCATTGCCGGACAGCTCGCGCTGACGGTCGAGTCAGCGGGGCAGAAGGCCGATGCCCGCGTGGCTGAGCTGCAGAAGGAGCTCGGCAAGGCCAACATGGCCGTGGCCGAGCTGGCCAGTGATCGCACCGAGCTCCAGCAACGCGTCGCCTCGCTCGAGGAAGCGGCCAAGTCGGCCGCTGCGGGTTCCGCGGAGCAGCAACAACTCGCCACCGAACTGGCCACCCTCCGGCAGCAACTCACCGCCGCTAATGAACAGCGCCAGGCCGCCGCGCAGGAGCGCGATCAAATCCGGACCGAACTTGCGCGCGTGACGGCCGAGCGGGCCGACCTCGAGACGCGCCTCACCGCCGCGGAAGCGAAGACCAGCGCCAGCGCGGAATTGACGGCTGAGAACGAGCACCTCGCCGCCGATCTCAACCGGCTGCGCGAGCAACTCGCCCGCGCCAGTGCCCGCGCTGACAGCACGTCGACACCCAATCCCTCGACGCCTGCGATGTCCGTCGAGCCCGCGATTCCGGCCCCGGCGGCAGCCGAAACGAGTGCCCCGGCACCTCGCCCCGCGCCAATCGTGGCGACAACATCGACTCCCCTCCCTGCGGCCGTTCGGCCGGCGGTCGCCTCACGCCTGGTAAATCCGCCGCCTTCCGTGATCGTGCCGGCTTCGACGAACCCCTCGCGCATGGCACCGACTCGTCCGGGTTCACGCCCGACGCAGCCGGCGGCGCCGGTCGCTCCGGTCGTGGCGCGGCCCCGCCAGCACGTCGTGATGCCGGGCGACACGCTCTCGCAACTGGCTCAACGCTATTACGGCGATCCGTATCGCTGGCCCGAGATCCTCGAGGCGAATCGCACGACGTTGCGCGATGAACGCCGGCTCGCGGTTGGGCAGACGCTGGTGCTGCCCTGACCGCGGGCCCCGCGTTCAGGCCGCGTGCGCGTAGTCGAGGTTCCTCGTAGCCTCGGGATGTTCGGCCAGGACGCGCTCGAACACGCGGCGGTCGATGTTGCGGCCGGTGAGGGGCAGCACGACGGACCTGCCCCGGACCTTGCCGGCCAGGACTGCGGCCAGTGCGCTGGCACCGGCGCCTTCAACCACGGCGCCGGCTTGACGGGCCAAGGCGGCAATCGCCCGCGCGATTTCGTCCTCCGAGACCGTCACGACGTCATCCACGCGCTGCGCCGCCGCGGCAAAGGTCCGTTCGCCGACTTGGGCGACGGCCAGGCCGTCGGCGAGCGTCGGAGCGACCTCGGCGCGGACGGGCCGTCCACAGATCTGCGCGGCGAGAAAGCCGGCCGCATGTTCGGGCTCAACGGCGATGACGCGACAACGCGGACGCAGCGCCTTGATCACGGTGGCAACGCCGGCAAGCAGCCCACCGCCACCCACGGGCACCACGATCGTATCCACGTCCGGCACCTGCTGGAGAACCTCGAGGGCAAGCGTGCCCTGCCCGGCGATCACGTTTGGATCGTCAAACGGATGCACGAGCGTCGCACCCGTGCTTGCCGCCAAGGCGGCGGCGTGGGTCTGCGAGGCGTCGAAGGATGCCCCATGCAGCAGGACACTGGCGCCAAGCGCCCGGCAGCGGGAGATCTTCACGTCCGGCGCCCCCGAGGGCATGACGACGGTGACCGGCACGCCCAACTGGGCCCCGTGAAAGGCCAGTCCGAGGGCATGGTTGCCGGCGGAGGCGGCCACCACTCCGGCCGCCCGCTGGTCTTCGGAAAGGGACAGCAGGGCGTTGCGCGCGCCACGTTCCTTGAACGAGCCGGTGCGATGCAGGTCCTCCCGCTTCAGCCAAATCCGCATGCCAAGCGACTGCGTGAGCGCCGGGGCAATGTGGCACGGCGTCACTCGAAGCCCGGTCGCGAGGCGACGGCGGGCAGCGGCAAAATCCTCAAGGGAGAGAGCGGCGGTGGCGGTGGTTTTCATGGCGGAAAAGCAAAAAGCCCTGAGCGTTCGGCTCAGGGCTTCGGAAAAGTGACTTGTTGGTGTCGTTACTCAGTCACGCGCCGCCGCCCTGATTCGCTCGGAATCATAATCATGAGGGCGGCAATAATGACGGCGCTGAGGCGCATGTGAGGTCGCCCAGCATGCCGCGCGACAGTCGACTGTCGAGTGCGGGGTTCAAGCCGAGGCTGGAGCCATCTCACCCTGGGCACGGATGTGATTGCCACAAAGTGTGTTAAACAAAGTCCGCCCGCGGTCTGGCATCTGCGTCATCCACTTTCACCGCGACAGCTGGGAACCCGCGTGTCAGCGTTCGCGCCATGGCTGGAACCAGCTCACCCGTTCCTCAGGTCCACGTGCTTGCCACCGGCGGCACGATTGCGGGCGCGCAGATCCAGGACCGAGCTCGCGGGTACAAAGCGGCGGCGTTCTCGGTCGACGCGCTGATCGCGGCAGTGCCCCAGGTCGCAGAGCTCGCCCGCATCGATGTGGAACAGGTGGCGGCGATCGGCAGCCAAGACATGGACGACGAAACCTGGTTGAAGCTCGCGGCTCGAACCCAGGCGGCGCTCGACCGGGCGGAGATCGATGGCGCCGTGATCACTCATGGCACCGACACGATGGAGGAAACCGCGTTTTTCCTGAATCTGGTCGTCCGTTCGGAGAAGCCGGTGGTGCTGGTCGGCGCGATGCGGCCGGCGACGGCGATCAGCGCCGACGGACCGATGAATCTGTACAATGCGGTGGCGGTCGCCGCGTATCCCGAAGCCCGCGGGCGCGGGGTGCTCGTGGTCGCCAACGACGAGATCCACTTCGCGCGAGAGGTGGCGAAGACCAACACGACCCAGGTGGGAACCTTTCGGTCGACCCATCGTGGGCTGGCCGGACTCGTCAACGGCGGGCGACTGCACCTTTATGCCCCGGCGGTTCGCCGTCACACCTATCGCAGCGAATTCTCGGTCGAAAACCTGACGCGGATGCCGCGAGTGGACATCGTCTACGCTCATGCCGGCATGGGCCGGGGACTCATCGACGCGGCCGTCGAGGGAGGAGCCGAGGGCATCGTCATTGCCGGCGTGGGCGATGGGAATATCGCGGCGCCCGCCCAGCGGGCCGCCGCGGACGCGGCGCGGCAGGGCATCGTCGTCGTGCGCAGCTCACGCACCGGAGGTGGCGTGGTGGAGCGGAATATTGAAGTCGACGATGACCGGCTCGGGTTCGTCACGGCCGACGAACTGAATCCGCAGAAAGCGCGGGTGCTGCTGATGCTCGGGCTGACCCGGACCCGCGACGTCGCCGCGCTGCAGGAGCTCTTCTACACGTACTGAACACCGGCTGGGCGACCTCACGAACCGGTCGCGGCGATCGCCTGCCGGACAAAGGCGTCGCGCCACGCCTGTAGCTGGGCCGCAACCAGCGGCACCGGTCGGCGAGTGGGCTTCATTGCGTACTGGACGACATTCAGGAGCGTCGGAGCGGACGCCTCCGCGAAGACGATCCCGATCACGACCTGCTCATCGTTCGACTCAGACGCAGGGAGACGCACCGCGAACACCGCGGCATTGCCGCCCTGCTTGAGCACGTCCAGTGAAGCGCCGTCCTGGCAGACGTGAGCCCGAAACGACTGGAGAAAGTCCTCGGGCGTTCGCCGCGTGACGAACGTGAGCCGTTGCACGGTCACCATCTGCGTCCATTGCTCCAGCGTCTCACCGACCGGGAGGTATTCGGCGGTTTCGATGGAGCCGCGGCGCGACTCGCTGGCCAGCGCAAAGATCTCGCCGCCATGCTCGATGGTGCGTCGGGGCGACGCGTCGGCCCGCGACGGATCAGGCAGCGTCGCGGCTGGCGGCGGCGGATCTTCACCCGCAAGAATGCACGACGGCACAACGAGCAGCAGGACCAAGGGACAGAGCGGCACTTTCATGGGACGACGGGGGCGGTCTCCTCGACGCCAAGCGCGCGGGGCTTGATCAATGCGATCGCGCGGTCGCGCCGCCCACGCTCCTCGTCGAGGGCATGGCGGGTGGCGGCAAGTTCGCGCTCCGTTACGCGCAATTTGCCTTCGAGCAGGTCGAGCTGGCCGAGCGTGGTGTTCAGCGTGCGCGAGGCCTCACCCTGCCGGCGCAGTCGCTCGAGTTCGGCTTCGAGGTGCTGTTGCTGTTCACGGGCCTCCGTCAGGCGCTGCTGCAGCGATTCCTCACTGGCATGTTGCGCGCGCTGGAACCCCTCGAGGTCGCCCCGGGCCTTCAGGAGTTCATCCCGCATGGCACTGAGTTGCGCCCGCTGGGTTTCGAGTTGGGCCATGGCCGAACGTGCCACCCCGGCTTCCGCCTCCGCGCGATCCCTCGCCCGGTCGAGTTCCGCACGCACGCGCTCGATGTCCTGCCGTTCGGCGGCGACCTGGGCGAGCGCGAGGTCGGCCTCGCGGCAATGCGCGACGGCCTCGCCCAGCAGGGCGTTGCCCTGGCGCATCAGCTCCTGAAACGCCTCCAGGCGCTCCAGGACGGTCAGGTCTCCGGATGATCGGGCGGCAGGAAGGTGAACCGAGGCGCTGCCGGCGGTTCCAGTCGGGACTGGCCCAGCGTCGGCGAAAGAAGGGAGGGAGTCGGGAGTTGGGTCATGCATGGGAAATGGGGTGTGGACGAACCGTTGCCTGGAGTGCGGCCATTCGCCGTGATACCGGCCTGGTGTCCGTTGGTCGGCCGGCCGATGGGCGGTAGGGGCGAGCCTTCCTCCAACAGGAGCGAGAGCGCGGCGATTTTCGCCCGTTCCTGCTCCAATTCGATCTCCTTGGTCCGGAGTTCGTCCTTTGTGTGATCCAGTTCGCGGACGGTCGACTGGAGCTCCTCCACCAAGTCGGACACCTTGTCCTGCTGCTTCACCAGCTTGGCGGTGGTGGCATCCACCCGCTCGACCGCCTCGACGACCATCGTTCCCGCCTGGTCGATGAACTGCTTTCGCTCCTCCGCGAGGGCAACCCGGGCGTCCTCGAATCGCTGCTGCTGTTCCTGCACGAGCTTCTGCTGCTCGTTGTGCTGGGCCTGCAGCTTGATCGCGACCTCGTTGAGCATGCCCAGCATTTCCGTGCGCATCTTGTCGTGCACCGGCGTCAGTGCCGAGGCGAGCTGGTCGGAGCGAAGCGCCAGCGCGACCGAGCCCGCCCCTTCGCGGGCCGCCTCGGGGACCGCCGGCGACCGGCGCATCATCCAGAGCAGCAGCCCGATCATGAACACGACCAGCGCTGCGCCCCCGCCGACCAGCTTTACGGTCTGGCGGTGCTGCCGCTGATCGATCTCGGCCATGTGGTGCGCCACGTCGGTGCCGAGCGATCGGACCGCGGTCAGGACCTTGGCCGACTGGTCGCCCGTCTCGGCGAGCTTCCGCAGCGCCGCAAGCACGTCGGCCGGCACACCAGCAGCGGGCTCGGGTGGACCCTCCGCGATATCCACCGCCGACAGGTAGTCCCACACCGCCTGCTGGGCCGTCGTCGTGGTCAGGACGTGGATGCTGTTTGCCGCCACATCCGGCTTCACCGAACTCCCGGGCGGCAGCAATTGCTGCAGGATCGCGAGCACGTTCCGCGTGCGGCCGGCCTCGCCCACCCGCAGGTGAGAAAAGTTATAGCTGCGAAGCGACATCTCCCGGGCCGGAACCGGCGCGCGCAAGGACTCGGCACTTGTCGGTTCCGCCTGGAGGATCTGCTGCAGCAGTTCCGCCGACCAACCGGACTCCGCCGGCGGCTCGGCCGCGTTCAGAGGTCGTCCGGCCGACAGCACGAGGGCCACCGTCATGCACGGGAACAGGAAACGGAGCCAGCCGTCACTGGCCGCGCGGTCGGCGCAGGACCGGCCAGGGCGCCCCCGGCGGCAGAGTAACGATGTGATGTGCTTCATGAGAGAGTTCATCCAGTGCCAGCGTCGGTTTCGTCGCCGAGTTCCTCGGCGTCTTCGTCCTCCTCAGCTGCCTGTCGTTCGCGGATGAGTGCCTGCTGGCTGCGCGTGAGCGACTCGACCGCTTCAATCAGGGTGGCGATGGCCTTGTCGTTCGCCTCCACCGCCCGCCGCTGGTCGTTGAGGTAACCCACCAGCTCTTTGCTCAGCAGCGGCTGCAGGTCCTGCCGCCCATCGGTCAATCGCGGGCCAACGAGGATCTTCTGGTCCGCGCCCACATCGAGACGCCACTGTGGAGCCGTCTCGCGACGATAGACCACGTGTTCCTCGTGCATCAGGTCCGGATCGCCGGCGTCGACGGCACGATTGATCGTGTAGGCCTTGAGCGAGGCAGGGGTGGCAACTGCGGCGGCGCCGACCGCCGGTGGGCCCGCGGATGCGGCGTCGGCCGGGCCAATCACGCGCAGGCCTCGCTGCTCCGCCTGTTGGGCCGTGAGGATGATCAAGCCGGGTTTCACATCGGGCCCGCGCGCCGCCGGCGACGCCGGACTCGAAGCGCAGCCAGCCGCGGTCAGGACGAGAGAACCAAGAGTCAGGAAGGCAGGGAGGTTCATTTGACGATCGCGATGTCCGACGAAATATCGGCCACGTCCGGGTCGATGACCTGCATCGGGTAAAAGTAGAATTGGTGGCCCGCCGGAACGCGGATGAAGACGCCGTGCTCCTCGATCTCCTTGGCCACGTCCTCGGCGATTTGCTGCAGGTTCGCCGACACGCCCTGCAAGGCGGCATTCTGCGGCGTGTTTTGGACCGTATCCTGTCCGAGCCGGTCGGATTTCCGCTCCTGCAGCGCCACCGAGCCGGCGGCGAGGAAGTTGGCGACGAAGCGTTTGATCTCGAGGCGATCGAGCGAGCGGATCACCCGGCCGGCCAGGCCATACGAGCCATCGGTGATGCCCCAGGTCATGCCGTTGGCGTCGGGCTCGACGCGATCGAGGGCGACGCCACGAACATTCAGCTGCCGGCCATTCGGGCGCCCCGCCTCACGCGGGAAGACGAAGATCCACTCGGGACCGGAGAAGAGTCGGTCCCGCAGCCGGTCCGGACGCGCGACACCGTGCAACTCGGTGCCCGCGGGGATCACGAGCAGGCCGTTGTTGTACACCGGCTCCATCACGAGTCCCACCAGCGGGGTCTCCTCCGTCGTCGAATCGAGGGTGAAGACCAACTCACACTTCAAGACGCGCCCATAGGGATTGAACCGTCGGGAGCGCGGCCGGTCGGCAGCGGCCTCTCCCTCGTCCGCAGTCGGATCCGGCGTTTTCGCGGCGACGGTCACCGGGACGGCGGTGGCGTTCTCTGCCGGAACGGTTGGCGAGTGGGAGGGAGTTCGCCCCCCCTGCCCCAGCAGGCGGAGCGAACTTCGGCCGGTGCCCTGCGCCGGGGGTACGGGCGCGTCATCGATGACGGACACGCGCCCCGCCCCGCTCGGCGTCGCCGCATTCTCCCGCCGCGTGACCGGCACCCCTGCCGCGTCGCGGTCCTCCCGGATGCGCTGGTCGAGCTCGTAATAGCGCTCCAGATACGCGGCGTTCTCCGCCACGGGATCCATGGGCTTGGATGCCGCCGGCACCGGCGCGACTGGTCCGGGCGGCGTCGCGCTGGAGGCAGGGGTGGGCGGGGCGGCAAGCGCGGCCCCGGGCACTGCCGCGCGGGCCGTACGCCGCGCCATGACGCGATGGAGGGCGAAGCCCATCAACGCGATGAAACCGATGATCGAGATCACACCCATCCGGGAACGCAGGAAGGCCTTCATGGCTTGGCCTCCTTGCCCGCGAGTGCCGCCGCCGCGTCGAGCCGGGGGCTCACCAGATCGACCGTCAGTCGCCAGGGGTTGTCCGCCAGGAGGGGGCGTGCCGCCGGCGGTTGCACGATGAAGTAGGCCGGACTCTGCTCGCCAGGTTTCAGGATGGGAGTCGCATCGCTGATCCGCTGGCCCAGGTATTCCGCGCCCGCCCGCGCACCGAAACTGTTCACATCGAATGCCAGCACCTGGGTTGAGGTGTTGCGCAGCAGGCAGATGAAACCGATGCAACCGGTGCGAAGATCCCGGACCGTCCGCAGCAGGATCAACTGAAAGACCCCGGCGTCGTTGAGGCCCGAGCCCAACGCGGCGACGAGTCCCTGGCGGATGGGTCCATGCGGCGCGCCTCCAACGCGCGATGTCAGCGCTTCGGAGGTCGCCGCCACTTCGACCCGCATGGCCCGGGTCATTTCGTCCAGCGTAGGTCCGGGCGGGGTGGCATGCAGGAGCTTGAGGCGATCCAGGAATCCCAGGAGCCGGGCGGGTGTGGCGGGCACGTACTCGGAGGCGGGCATCTTGGTGGTCCGCTCGATCTTGCCGGCGGCGTCGCCCGCTGGAAGCAGGCGCGTCGGCCCGGCCCCCGGCCGCACGATGTTGACGGAGGCGACCGCCCGCAATGGCTCGGCCACCAGGTAGAGATAGAACACGAACGTGAGCCCGTCATGCGGGACATTGAGGTTGGCCAGCTGGGCGTCCTTGAAGGGCGTGATGGTGAAATGCGCATCCCCCGCCTGCCATGCCACCAGGTACTCCGCCGGCTGGCGGCTGGCATCTTCGGTGAAGACGTTGACCGCGCCTTCCGGTGCGCCGATGGGGCCCGGAAACCGGATGGTGGTGGTCACCCGCGGATGGCACGGGATGTAGTAGGGCCGCTGCGGATCGAGCTCTACGGTCTGGATGGCCCCGCTGGATTCGGGCGCCGCCGCGAGGGACCGCACCACCACCAACACCACAAGGAGCAGCAGCGTGCGCAGGCTCACGGCGTCTTCCTTTCTGCCTCCGTGACGCGGAGATCCACGTCCTGACACACCCAGGGATAGGCTCCCGCCTGGCCAAGGTCAGGGTTGCGGCCGAGCGTCAGCGCCAGGGTGAATGGACGTTCGTCATAGAACGAGCGATTGGCGTAGGCACCGGCCATGATGATCCGCCCCCGGACCTCGATGAGCCGGTTCGCTCCGGCGGGAACCGGATCGCTGATCTGATCGATGATGGGTTTCCACTGCAGATTGCGCCGGCGGACGTCGTTTTCGCGGCGCTTGTGATCCTCCTGCAGTTTCGCCACGGCGCGGGGCGTGTAGTAGAGTTTCAGGACTTCCGCCAAGTCGAAGCCCATGGGAGAGCGCTGCAGCGCGGCATTCGTCGCGTAGATGGCCGTGACGTGGAAGAACCGGCGCGAGTCGGCCATCGGCTCGACCGGCCCGGCGTGCACATTGCCCAGCGGATCCATGACATAAATCCGCTCGATGGACCGTCCCGCCCGGATGGTCAGGTATGCCAGGGCGAGGGCGGCCAAGCTCACGAGGAGCGCACTGGTCTTCCACCACTCGGCTCGCCTGCGCTCCGCCACCGCGATCACGCTGGGGGTGTGGCGCGGAACGGGCATGTCGTGGTCGCCCGGCCGGGGCGTAGGCCGGGCGATCTCACTGGGCGGGGTGCCACCGGCCGCTGGCGACACTGCGGCATTCATGGCGCTGGGCGTAGGGAGGGCCGGCCGGATCAGCCGCGCAAACGCGTGTGGGTATCGGCCTTCGTGGCCGCGCCGCTCGGTTGGCGGGCCCGGGCGGCGAGAATCCGCGCGCGCGCCTGCTGGAGGACCGTGCGCCACTCCTGATAGGCGGCCTCCATCTCTGGAATCTTCGCCCGGATGAAGTCCTCCAGCGCCACGATGCCAATGGCCCGCAGGGCGGTGGCGAGGTGCACGTCGAGGGGAACCTTGCAGAACGGCTTGGCCTCGAAGAACCCGGGGTCATTCCCCAGCGGGGGCATTTCGGCAAAGAGCGCCACGTAGGCCTTGGTCGTGGCGGAGAGCGGCTCCCGCGGCCCCTCGCCGGTCTCGTTCAGCACGTACAAAGAGTGGTCCTCGAGGTTGATGCGCCCCCAGCGGCATTCGGTGCGAATAACCAGGCGGCCGCGCTTTTCCGCCGACCAGCCGCGGCGCTCGGGTTGCAGCGAAAGGTAGTGCTCGACGGCCTGCTCGTAGAGCGGACCGAAATCGAGCACTTCGACATCAATCAGAGTTTTCTCACGCGGGGCAGACAGGGGAGGTTCGGGGAGCATCGCTGGTTTGGGGTTGGCTAAAGCGTGACGCGGCCCGGTCCGCGAACGGCTGGCGCGTCCGGGGCTCGGCCGCCGGTGCCGGCACCTGCCGGGTGAGCACTCCCCGGAGCGCGGCACTGCGTTCGGCAGGCCGGGCGACGAGTTCGTCCGCCTCGACCGTGAGCAGCAGCGCATCCGACCAGCGGTCGGCCAGGGGCGCGCGCGTGGCCCGCGCAGGTGGATCATCCGCACCGGCCAAGGCAAAGGCCCGGAGGGCATTCCCGACATGGCGCTCCACGCAGTTGCGGATATGCCGCGCCCCCAGGTCGGGCGAAAATCCTTTGCCGACAAGAAAGGTGACAACCTCGGATTCAGCCGAAATCACGCGGCGCAGGTGCTGGCTCTGCAGTTCGAGCTCCGCGGCCACGAGGTTGCGGGTGATCTGCTCCTGGACGGGATACGTCAGGACGTTCATGCAGTTCACCGAGGTGAACCGCGCCACCCCTTCCTTGCGGAAGCGCTCCTCCGCCGCGTGCCGCAGCTTGCGGCAGATGGCACTGTAGCCGCTGTTTTCCATGCGCGCGGCCTCGGCGGCACCCAGATTCGAGGTCAGGACCACGACCAGCCGGGTCAGGTCGCGCGTCGTCCCGTCGAACATCGTGGACCGCGCGGAATCAAACGACAGGAGCGCCGTGAGCAGATCCGGAAACGCCTTTTCGATCTCGTCCAGCAGCAGGATGCCACCACCGGCGGCGTTCAGCCGGTCGATGGCCCGACCAAGCAACGGCGGCTGGGCCGGTGAGCCGAGGAGCCGCACCACGGAATCGGGGTGCTGATACTCCCCCATGTCGAACCGCTCGAGGCGCTGCGCCGCCGCGGCGCCGTAGAGAAACCGCGCGGTGAGATGCACCATCTCGGTCTTCCCCGTGCCGGTGGGCCCGAGCAGGAGGAGGAACGCCCGCGTGCGCCCCGGCCGCGCCGGACCACATTCGGCGCGCACGATCGCGGAGGAAAACTCGGCCACCGCCTCCGGCTGCCCGAGCAGGCGGTGATTCAGGTACGCTTCAAGCTGGGCCAGGTGCGCCACACCTGGCATTCAGCCAAATACTTTTACCCCGTCAATTCTATTTTGACTTTTCCCGCGGGAGCACCGCGACAAGGAAGCGACCGGTCCGCGGCACCTTCCGGATCGTGGAGCGCAGCTGGCGGCGTTTTTCCGCCGGCACGTAGAGCTGCCAGGCGCGCCGCGCCTTGACCGCCTCGACCTTGCTGGGCAGCTGCACGGCATTGCCGGCGGCCAGTTGCTCGGCATACCGCTTGTAGCGGCCGCGCTTCGGATCGTAGCCGTCGACGAGCGGGACTTCGGGGGCGGCGGCGTTCTCCGGCACGACGAAGATGAGCCAGCGCGAGTGTCCAATCTGCTTGCGGATGAGCTTCAGCTTCCCGAGCCGGCGGTCGCCTTCGACCATGCGCTCAAACACATGATACAAATTGATGTAGTCGTTGCCTGAACCGACCTCGACGGGATGGCCTTCGATCGCCTTGCGCATCACGGCCCGCGAATCCGGGCGCACCATGATGCCGCCGATCTCCTGCTTCGCGTAGAGGATGGGAGACTGCTTCGTAACGAACTGCCCGTACTTTTGTTGTGTTGCGTTGCCCATGGGTTGAAGAGATGTGCGAAATTTAGTTAGTCAAAATCAAAACCGGGTAAACACACCGTAGCAGCAGGTGCTGCGCACGCGCAACTGCGATGCTTGCGTATTGTTTGCGGGTGACCATTGAGCCCGGGGATTCAGGGGCATGGACGCGATTTGTCGGGGTTAGTTTCTCCAATGTTCACTTTCTGCAGCCCTTCGTAGCGCCGCGCCTCTCGGTATGCACCTTTTCGTGTTAGATTCCAGTGTCATCAGCGGCAGACCGCCCTCGGGCGGCGCGCATGGGGTCCCGCCCTCCTCGCGGGCCCGGCCAACGGCGGGCCCCGTGGGAACGACAGAGTTTGACGTCGCCAGCCCCTGCCCGGGCACGGGCGAACCACAACGGTTTTATGAACGCCAACCGTTTGCCACTGGTATTTCCACAGGGGCCTTTTCGCGCCCCAGCCGGGGCCTACTCCGCCCGCAGCGCGACCATCGGGTCAACCCGCGTCGCTCGCCGGGCGGGAATGATCGTCGCCACGAGAGCCACCAGGCCCAGCAGTGCCGCCACGCCCAGGTACGTGGCCGGATCCGCCGGGCTCACTTCGAAGAGGAGGGCACTTTGCACGATCGCCTGCCGGGCGATCAGCGCGATCGTCAGCGTCAAACCGAGGCCCAGAACCGCGCCGATCACGTACTGGTAGGCCCCCTGCCTGAGAACCAGGGTCAGAATCCGCCTCCGGTCCGCGCCCAGGGCCATGCGAATTCCAAACTCCTGGGTGCGCTGGTTAACCGAGAAGCTGGTCACGCCATATAGGCCGACCGAGGCAAGGAGGACGGCAACCGCGCCAAACAAGGTGAACATGCCCGCGATAATCCGGTTCGGCGCAATGAACGTCGCCTGGTTCTCCTGGGCACTGCCCACAAAGTACAAGGGGAGATCCGGATCGACCCGATTGACCTCGCGCTGCAGCGCCGGAGCGAGCGCGTGCACCCGCGACGCACCCCCGCGGGGCCGGACCACGATTGTCGCAAATTGGTGCGGGAATGGGCCTTCGAGGAGAGGGCCGGTCGGCGCCCCGAAGTACGGCACGTAGAAACCGGCTTCGTCGAGATTGGGATTGTTGAAGGGGCCGACCATCCGCGTCGTCTGCACGACGCCGACAATGGTGCGCCAGGGGCCGAAGAGCTGTCCGTTGTTGACCACCGTCCGGAAGCGCCTGCCCACCGCGCTCTCCTGCCCAAAATACTTCCGCGCGAAGGCCGCGTTCACGATGGCGACCGGCAACTTGCGATCCTCGTCGTCGGCCGCGAAATCCCGGCCTTCGACCCGCTTCACCCCCAGGGTCTCGAAGTAGCCATCCGAGACCTGCTCAAAGTTCGTGAGCGGCCGATCGGAATCGTCGGCGCGGTAGGCGCGACCTTCGATCTCGATCTTCGCCGCGCCCGAAAACGTCATTCGAAACCGATTGGTCAGCGCCGCCTGCTCAAATTCCGGATGATTCCTCAATTCCCGCAGCAGCCGGTCGAAAAACAGCTTCCTGGACTCACCTGTCGGATAGGCCGCGTCCATCAGCCCCATGCGGCCCACGAGCACCGCCTGGGTATCATAGCCGTAGTCGATCCGTTGCTGCCGCACCACCGACTGTACCTCCAGCAGGGCGCCGATGAGCAGGATGCAACTCAGGAGAATCTGCATGGCCACTAGCCCCCGGGTGATGAGCGTGATGCTCCGGCTCGTGTTGCCGCGCCCCGACTCCTTCAACGCCTCCACGGCCGACGCCCGCGATGACACCCAGGCCGGCACGAACCCCGACACCACCGCCGACATCATGGCCGCGACCACGGCGATCGCGAGCACCCGGCCATCGACGTTGAACACGATGTAGTCCGGCAACGGGTTGGCCAGGTTGTGGGTCACGTCCTGCAGGAAGCCGGTCGCATACGCCGCCACGCCCACCCCAAACACCGCCCCGATCAGCGCCACAATCAGGCTCTCGGTAAGCATCTGCCGGATCAACCGGGAGCGCGTCGCGCCCAGCGATGAACGCACCGCCAACTCCTTCGCCCGCAGCGCCGCGCGGGCGAACTGCATGTTCATCACGTTCACGCAAGCGATCAGCAGGATGATCAGGCAGAACCCCAGCATCGTCAGGAGCTGGCCCGAAAGCGCCGGCGAAAGGAACGACTTGATCAATGGCCGGATGGCCGCGGTCTCGTAACCCTTGTTCGTGTCGGGAAACTCCGCCGCCAGCCGCCGGGCAATCCCGGTGAATTCCGCCTGCGCCTGCTCAAAGGCAACACCTCGCCCCAGGGCGCCCAGCACCGAAACGCCCTGCACACGCGCCGTCTGCGAGTTGCGCGCCGCGGGCGGAAACTCCGCGTAGAGCGGCACCCACAGCTGCTCGTTGACTGGAAACCGAAAGCCCGGCGGCATCACCCCGATCACCGTCGCCGCCCGACCATTGATGCGCACCGCCTTGCCCACGACCGTCGGCGCCGCCGCGAAATGACTCTGCCACAGCTCGTGGCTGAGGAGGGCGACCTTCTCCGCCCCGGGCTTGTTGTCCTCGGCGGTGAAATTCCGCCCCAGGATCGGGGCCACGCCCAGTGCCCGGAAAAAGTCCTGGGTCACGTACGCCCCCGTGAAACGCCACGCCGTGCCGTCGATCGTCATATTCACGGTCGAGCCGGAGATGTACGCGGCGAGTCGCTCGAACGAGCGCTGCTGCGCGACCATCTCCTCGAAATCGAGCGGGAAGATCTGGCTGCCAAACCCGTTCAGATTCGCCACGCGCTGGGTCGGATCGGTGACATTGATCACCTGCACGCCCGCCAGCCGGTCGGCGTTCGGATACGAGAACCCGCGCAACATCACGGCATTGACGACACTGAACGTCGTCGCGACGCCGCCGATACCGAGCGCCAGCACGAGCACCGCGAGCACGGAAAAGGATTTCTCCTTGAGGAGCATCCGCACGCCTACACGGGCGTCCTGGACGAAGTTTTGAACGAGCATGGGTGGGTTGGGTGAGTGGGAAAGAGTTCGTCAAGGCACGGCACGCCCGCCCACCCGCTTGCCGGCGGGAGCGGGCAAGCCCCTTACTCGGCGCGCAATGCCGTCAGCGGATCCAGCAGCATGGCCCGACGCGCCGGAATCAAAGCGGCCAGCAGGCCCACCGAGGCCAGGACGGTGGCCACCGCCGCAAACACGATCGGGTCAAAGGGCTTCACCTCGTAGAGGAGCTGCTGCAGGACCCGGCTGGCCGCCAGGGATATGCCCAGTCCAATCGCGAGACCCAGCCCGACCAGCAGGCCGGCATTCCGCAACACCAAGTGAAAGATGCTGCCCGCCGTGGCGCCGAGGGCCATGCGAACGCCGATCTCCGCCGTGCGCTGGCTCACATTGTACGCCATCACGCCGTAGATCCCCACCGTCGCCAGCAGCGCGGCCAGCCCGGCGAAGACCGTGAGGAGCATCGAAACGCCTTTCGTCGTGGCCACGTTCGCCGCCACAAGTTCGTCCATCGTGCGGGGCGTCGCGAGCGCCACATTCGGGTCAATCTCCCGCACCAGCCGCCGCAGGACCGGAAGAACCGCCCCCGCTGCCAGCCCCGGCTGCGCCTTGCCCACCACGTGAAAGATTCCGTTCCCGCGCTGCGCATGGGCCCAATAGATCTCGTCGGGTACCGGCGCCGCCAAACCGGCCGACTTCACGTCCTCGATCACACCGACAATCTCGCAGCGGGTTTCTCCATTTCGCCCGAAAACCAGCGACTGCCCGATCGCTGACCCTTCCGGAAACAGCTTGCGCGCAAAACTCTCGCCAATCACCCCCACGAGCGGATTGCCCGCGCGATCGGCATCCGTCAGCAACCGCCCCTCTTTCAACCGCATCCCGAGCGCGCGAAAGAAGCCCGGCGTCACCTGCCGCAACGAAACCAGACTGCGCTGGTGCACCGGCAGCGGTGGCCTGCCCCCGACCGAGTACGGAGTGACCGCCTGCGAATCCGTCAGCGGCACACCGAAACCGGCCCCCCCGGCCGCCAGCTCCGGCGCCGTGTCCAGCTTCTGCTGGAGCACCCGCACAAACTCCCGCTGCTTGGCGCCCGTGTCGTAGTCCCGCTCCGGCAGATTGACCTGCGCCACCGCCACTCCGTCGGGCACCACGCCGAGCCGGGTCCGCTGCAGCCGCGAGAAGCTGTACAGCAGCAGCGAGGCGCCGATCAGCAGTACCAGCGAAAGCGCGATTTCCGCCACCACCAGCGAACTGCGGAAGAGCTTGTTCGCATGGCTGCCCGCGGTCCCGCGGCCGGTGTCCTTCAACACCACCTGCACGTCAGTCCGCGTCGCCTGCCATGCCGGATAGAGGCCCACGAGCAGCGCGGCCGCTCCCGTGGCCAGCATGGCGAACAGCAGCGTGGCGCCATCGACCGCCACGCGATCGATCCGGGGAATCTGGTCTCCGGCAAACAACCGGATGCCATCCAGGCTCCACGCCGCGAACAGCACGCCCAAGGCGCCTCCCGTCGCGGCAATCAGCAGGCTCTCGACGAGGAACTGGCGCACGATGGCACCACGACCCGCGCCGAGCGAGGTCCGCACCGCGATCTCCTTCGTGCGGGACGCGAGCCGCGCCAGCGACAGATTCGCAATGTTGGCGCACGCGATCAGGAGAATCGCCACCACCGCCGCGCCCAGCACCCACGTGCCCAACCGCACCTGCGCCGGAATGATTTCGTCCGCAAAAGGTCGGAGCTGCAGCGCGTTGTCGGCATCAATCAGCTGCGGCCGCTGCTCCCGGAGCGCAGCGTCGAGCTGAAGGAGCTGCTTCTCCGCCGCTTCCCGGGTGACGCCCGGCTTCAGCCGCCCCGTCACCTGCCACACGACCGCACCGCCGTCACGCGCCTGCGCGGGGACGTACGGGATCTCCAGTGGCCGGGGGTTCACGATTTCCACTTGGTGAAACGGCACCGGCATCGCCTTCGGCAGCACCCCGACGACGGTGTAAGGCACGCCGTCGATCGTCACCACCTTGCCCAGAACGTCCGGCGTGCCGCCGAAGCGGGTCTGCCAGATGCGATCGCTGATCAGAGCGACATTGGGACCGCCCGCCTCATCCTCCGCCGCCGTGAATCCACGGCCCAGCTGTGGCGCCAGCCCCAGCGTGGAGAGAAAGTTCGCACTCGCCTGCAGGCTCGGCACCTGTTCCGCCTCGCCCCGCTCGGTGAGCGTCACGGAGTTGCCCGCGGTAATCGCGAGTCCGCTGAACATCGTCGCGTGGTCGCGAAACTGGGCGTACCGGGGCCAGGAGATGGCCGGAAATTCGATATTCCTCGGCTTGTTGACCACCCAGAGCCGCACGAGCTGGTCCGGTGCCGGGTAATCGATCGGCCGCAGCACGACGCTGTTCAGGACGCTGAACAGAGCGGTGTTGGCACCGATGGCCACGGCCATCGTGAGCACGGCAAGCAGGGTGAAGCCGGGCTGCTTGGCGAGCAGCCGGAGCGCAAAGCGAAGATCCGAGAGCATGGGCGTGTGGGGAAAGTGGCGCGTCGGGCGGGAACGGAGCCCGACAGCGGGGTGTGGTGAAAAAAGGGCGGATCCCGGCCGGGATGGGAAGTGCCCAGCGGTCGCGATTGTCAGCGCCTGCCAGGGCGGCGCCGCGGCAGCTTTGACTGGCCCGAACTGGTGAGACCGAAAAGACGTCCGGGCTCGGGCCGGCGCGTCGCGACAATGGGCCGCGGTCGGAACCACAGCCTTGGGAGGCAAGGTGCCGGATCAAACCAACCAAGAACGCGCTCCAACCCGAACGCGCCCCCCGATCCGCGCACCTTGCCTCGCCTGGCTATTTCGTCGGGTCGCTTTCGACCTGCTCTTGGACGACACGCCCGTCGAAAATGTGAATCGTGCGGCCGGCGTGCCGCGCGAACCGCGAATCGTGGGTGACCATGACGATCGTGGCGCCCGCCTTGTGGAGCTCCTCGAGCAGCTGCATCACGGACTCGCCGTTCTTCGAATCGAGGTTGCCGGTCGGCTCGTCGGCGAGCAGGACCGCGGGCTTGCCCGCGAGCGCACGGGCGACCGCGACGCGCTGCTGCTGACCGCCGGACAACTGGGACGGCAGATGTTTCGCGCGATGGGCCATGCCTACCTTTTCCAGAGCCTGCGTGACGGCCAGCTTCCGCTCGGCCGCCGGCATCCCGCGGTAGGTCAGCGGCAACTCGACGTTTTCATAGACGGTCAGGTCACCGATCAGATTGAACGACTGGAAGATGAACCCGATCTCACGGTTGCGGATCCGGGCCCGCTCAGGCAGCGAAAGCCCCTGCACGGGACGGCCGTTGAGCAGGTACGTACCATCGCTCGGCGAATCGAGCAGGCCCAGGATCGAAAGCAGGGTGGACTTGCCACAGCCCGAAGGGCCGGCGATCGAGACGTACTCCCCTTGCTGGATGTCGAGGTGGATGCCCGACAGCGCGTGGGTTTCGACCTCATCGGTGAGGAATACCTTGGTGACGCCTTCGAGTTTGATGAGCGATTCCATGTGATTGGTACGAGTCTAGGGTTGGGGGCGGGTGGGAACAAACGGCGCGCTCGGACGCGACATCAGTTCTCTCCGGTGGCGTCGGTGGCCACCAGCGAGACAAGTGCGACGAGAACGACAACAACGGGGATCATGATGGGATGCCGGGAGAACACGGCGGGAACGCAGGAGTTACGGAAATTCTGCACGGCGGGGCCGGCGCGAGGTTAATTCAGTTTGATCCGCTCGTTGGCGTCCCACTGGGACATGTCGGAGAGGATGACCCGCTCGCCCGGCTGCAGGCCTTCGATCACCTCGATGGTGTTGACCGAACTACGGCCGAGGGTGACCGGGGAGCGCACGGCGTACGTGCCGGACGGGTCGAGTTTGAAGATATTCACCTTGCTCTTCTCCTGGCCGAACGCCGGGCGGCCGACAAAGACCACATTCTCAAGGCGTTCGAGTTCGATGGTCCCATCGACGGAGAGATCGGGGCGCGCGCCGTGAGGCAGCTCACCCGGCAGCACCACATCGACCGTGACGGTGCCGTTCTGCACTGACGGATCGACGCGCGCCACTTTGCCGGCCACCACGCCGTTGCGGGTGTCGATGGTCGCGCTCTGGCCGATCTGGATGTCCTTGGCCTGTGTTTCCGCGATGCGGATTTCGGCCTTCAGGCGGGTCGGATCGGCCACGCGGGCCAGATTGCCGCCCGGTTGAACCTGGGCGCCCACTTCCACCGGCAGCAACTGGAGAACCCCGCTCATTCCGGCGCGGACCGCCAGGGCATCAAGTTCGTCATGGCGCAATTTTGCCTGGGCGCGCAGCCGGTCGACCTCGGCCTCCTTCACCGCGAGTTGCGGGGCGATGGAGTCCTTCGCGAACGCGTATCGCTTCTGCTCAATGCCGTTCCGCGTCTGGGCCTGCTCGGCCGTCACGCGGGACAGCCGCAGGTCGAGGGCCGACACCAGCCCGTCCTTGTAGAGCTGTTCGTTCACCTCGAGCTGCAGTTTGGTCTGCTCAAAGAGCGCCTTCGCGTTCGCCGCATCAGACTCGGCGGCGAGCACGCCGCTTTGCAGCGTGACGCGGAGGTTCAGCAGTTCGGCCTCCGCCGCCTTGAATTGGGAATCGGCGTTCGCCGCGGCCTGCTCCACGTCCGGATTGGCGAGATGGAGAATGATGCTGTCGGGCGTCACGACGGCACCGGGCCGAAGGACGATGCGGTCAACCCGGCCCTGGGTACGCGCCGCGATCCATCGAATCTCCTCGGGCACCAGCGTGCCGAGACCGCGCACTTCGCGCCGCATCTCTCCACGCTTCACCGTGTCGATCCACACGAGGTTGCGGTCGACGGTCGGAGCCGCCGGCTTCAACTGCGCGAGCAGCACCGTGATCCCGACCAGCACCAAGCCGGTGATCGATCCGTAAAGGATCCGCTTCTTGCGCTTCGCTTTGCTCTGGTCTGGGCGAGGAATGTCCATGCTACGCACCTCCGTTTGCAGCCGATGTGCCGGGGGCGTTGCCAGTAACGTAGATATCTATCTGATAGCACGATAAAAATGTGCGACCGCACAGCGTCGCTCGCCTAGGCATCGCAACTGGGACGTTTTTGTCCCAAAACTGGGATACTTCCAACGTGGTGCGAACAGGGCCCGCGCCCTGACTCACGATGCCCCGTGCCTCCGCGGAGGAAAGAAGTCGGTGCGGTCCCTCCGCGCCGGCTCAGGCTCAGCGGCGGGCGTCGAGGTCCGTCGACTGGCCTGGACAGATTCGACGCTCACGAGAGACCCACGCGACTCCAGACCACTGCCGGCCGGCCGCTCGCGCCCAACCGCGCACCTCGTTTCGCTCTCGGACGCCATGAGTTGGGGCAACACCGCCGCCCCCTCCACGATGCGCGCTGTCGCAACCTCCCGCGCGCTTGAGCCGTGGACCGCCGCAAAGCCGGCGACGGCACCGCGACTCAGCAGGAGCGGCATGCCCACGACGGTGAGCGCAAGCCAGAGACACAGCGCCACCGTCATCGCGACGCAGAAGAAGACCGTTCCCCACCCGAGATAGGGGGCGGCGACCGCGAGCGACGAGGGCGCGGCGCCCTGCTCACCCAGCGCCGCGGCAGAGATCTCCCGCATCCACGCTGTGCCTCCCTCCACCAGCGGAAGCGTCACGAGCGCCGCCAACGCCCAGCCCAGCGGCCACGCGGCGACCACGACCAGCCGCAGCAGGAACTTGAGCGAGGCACCCCGCAGGAGTTCGATGCCAAGCCCGGCGATGCCGATCGGCAGCACGGCGCAGCCGATCTCAAAGCAGAGCACGCGCACCAACTCGGCGCTGAGGGCGAGCAGAAGCGTGAGCGCCACCAGGATGGACATTGCGCCGCAACAGACGAAGACGGCCGCGGCGCGCAATCCCCCGCTCGCCGCCTGCCAGGTGCCGTCGGCCACGTTCGTTGTCGCCGCCCCCATCCCGCGAGCCCAGTTCCAGGCCCGTAGGCTCCATTCCTGTTCCTGGCCCGATGCCGGCGCCGGGGTGGCGCTCGCCTCCAGCGTATCCAGATACGGCGATCCCGGCGGCGCCCACTGCTCGAGCAGCTTCCAGCTGGCGGCCAACAGCGGCGACGGCCTGCCCTCCACCACCGCCGGCTGGTAGCCGATCGCCCCGGCCGCGAGATCAGCCGTTTCCCACGCCAGAGCCCGCCATTGGGCAACCGTCGCGATAAACGCCACCTTCAGCATCGTGCCCGCGATGCTCTCCATCTGGGCGTCGTCCCGCCGCATCCGGCTGATCAACCCCGCCACAATGAGGCAGACCGAGCCTGCCTGCGCCAGGAGCAGGACATGGCCGCAGGCAACGCGCAGCGGAGACTCCTTTGCCGTGGCGGCACCAGGATCGAAGAGGGCGCCCGCCCGCTGCTGAAACGGGGCGAAGTCCATGGGCTCGGCCGCATGGACCGGTGACGCGGATAGGAAAAGCGCGGCGCCTGCCGCCCCCAGCAGCCGGACACACCAGAAAATGAGCGAAGCCCGGCGGCGGCGAAGGGCGGAGCGCATCGGAGGGGAGCCGCGGATGCGCGGCTCAGTTGGACTCGGAACCGACGGCGCGGAACTGGCGGCGATACGCCGTGAGCGCCTTGTCGCGCATCCGTTTGACCACGGTCTCCGACCACTCACGGTCGGCCTCCTGCTTCCGCGCCTCCTCGGTGGTGAGCTGCGCGCGAAACGCATCGAGGTCCGCCTTCGCCTGCACCGTCTTCTGGTGCGCCAGGTCCTGGCGTTGTTTCGACGCCGCCAGGCTGGCAGTGAGCACCGCGATCTGCGCTTCCGTCTTCACCTGCTTCAGCCGACGCAGCGTCTCCTCCTGCAGCGCCGTCTCGGCGCCCTGCACCTCTTCCTCGTGCGTCGCGGCCGTCCGGTATCGCGCGTACATCGCCTCCTGCATGGCGAAATGCGCGTAACGATTCTCGTCGCGGGTTTCGGTCGCACCCGCCACCTCGAACGTGGCCTTTACTTCGTTCGCCGGGTTGTAGGTCGACCGGGTCTTGCTCCCGAGCCGGAACAGGTTGCGGCTCGATTCGATCGCATGCTTCGTCGTTTCGAGCCGCACGGCCTGGTTCACGGGCGTCATGACGCTCGGCGGCGCGCTGAAATCAGCGGCATTCTCCGCCGTGCCCATCAGCTCGATCATTCGATCCGCGCGCTGCACGAGACGTTCGGTGGTGTGAACCTGCTCCTGCAGTTGGGCCACGACGCGGTTCCACTCCAGTTGCTCGCGCGGCCATTTGTAGCTGTCGGTCACGTCCTGCATGATGACGACGGTGTCGAGCACGCCGGAGATCGCGTGGGCCGCAGGCGCCGCCAGCAGAGCCGCCAGCGCCACTGAACCCATCCGCCACCAATCGGCTCGATTTGAACCAAGCCTCGCTGCCCGCCAGCCGTCCGGAAGGGACAACAGCCATGCTGCGACGCGTCTACGCCAATCCAACTGGTTTTTTGGGTGCATAAGCTGGCCTCGATTTACTCCACCACGCGGATCGCCACCTGGTGCGGCGCGAGTTTGCGGCCATCGGCCGTCACCTCGGGGCCCGGCACCAGGTAGTACACCGGTTCGCCCGCCGCCTTGGCGTCGTCGGCCGGCTTTCGCTCGAGGGCAAGGCGCAGGAAATACTGCCGCTTGATCGCGTCACTCTGCCCCTGGACGTAGCCTTGGTCGAAGCCGTCCTGGCGGACCGACGCGTCCTCGCCCAGCGCAAGCTGGGTGATCGCCCCGCCCGCCACTGCCCCGACGGCCGTGGGGCCCGCGCCTCCATCACTCACCAGGTAGCCCGCCGCGGCGCCGGCTGCGGAGCCGACGGCGACCACGCCCGTGCGGCGGGCCGTGGAACTCACGTTTGTGCAGCCGGAGCTGGCGGCAGCCCACGCTGCCGCCAGCAGGCACACCGCATACACACGCCTAAGTTCGTTCGTCATGGGAGTCCTTGCGCCGCCGCCGTGCCTGGTCGCGTTCCCGCGCCGTCTCGGCGAGCACGCCTTCGACCGGATCCGCGTACGTCGCCATCGCCCGGCTCCGCTCGTCGTACCGGTCCCCGGAGGAGTCCGAGACGTACAGCATCTCCGGCGTCACGATATTGCGCACCACGCCGCACTGGGTGTGCTCCCCTTCCTGGGTAAACACCGCCATCTGCGAAAACCGGGCGCTTCCCGTCTGGTACTCGGGAGCGGTGAAGCTGCGGATCGCCGCGCGCGCCGATTCGGGGAGCCCGATCGCGTCGCCCTGCTCGTCGAGGTCGTGCCGATCGTTCTGTTTGAAGAGGAAGAACTGCTTTGAGTTGCCGAAGATCACCGAGCGCAACGCGGACTTGGAGAGCTGCGCATACTGCTGGGTCACCGGCATGATGTGGCAGGCGAACTTTCCCATCTGCGCGTAGAACTCGCCGAACAACTGCTCCACGCCGCCCACTTCGATGTACCGCGAAGGCTCCTCGAAGATGAACTGCTTGCGCCGCCCGCGCGGCATCGTGATCACCCGCTGCCGCAGCCGGTTCGCGATGAGGTACATCGCCGCCTCCTTCATCTGCCCGCTCGCCCCGGGCAGCTGGCCAAGCTCGAAATGGACCACCCGCTTCGTCAGCGGGCGGTTCGTCACGCCATCGAACAATCGCCCGTGAGCGCCGTTGCGCTGCCAGGCCGCGAGGCGGGAGGCCAGGCGGTTCACCAGCTCCCGTTCGTGGTGCGGGATCCGGTTGTAGAGCATCATCTCCACCAGCGCCGTGTGCGTCGGAAATTCCTCCGGATGCAGGAACGCCAGCCCGACATCCCGCACCAGCCGGCCAGTCTGTGGCTGCCGCGCAAAGCCCATCAGCTCCGCGTCCGCAAAACCACCCAGCACCTCCTGCCAGCGCGTGGGGTCCGCCGTCTCCATCTCTCGCAGGTCGGCAAACAACTCCAGCCGCGTGGGCATCTGCAATTGTCCCCGCCCGCGGCGCTGCGCCTGATCGATCGCCAGGGCCCAACGCGCGGCCTCCATCTCCCGCCGCGGGTCCCGCCGGCGAATATCGTTCCATGTGTCCGTGTACAACTGCTCGACATACTCCCCGTACAGTGCGGACCGCGCGACGTTCACCTCCGGGTCCTGCGCCTTGCCGGCCATCACCGAAAGCAGTCCCGTCGCAGCCGAAAGCTGCATGCGCGTCAGCGGCACGCCCTGGGTGTCGAGATAGTTCAGCGTCAGCTCTCCGTCCGGGTGCAGGATGATCGACTCCCCGCCCACGAGCTGGACAAACGTTCCGTAGCTGAGGCCTTCCTCCACGATGCCGCGGAAGGCGAAGAAGCAGTCGGTCTGGGAAAGCAGGTCGATGGTCTGGCTCGATTTTCCAACCCGCGTCGTGCCGGTCATCACCGCATGCTGCGGCACCCCGTTGGCAAAGGTCCTCACGCCGAAGAGCGCGCCTTCCTCGCCGTCGTAGATCGCCTCCGCCTCCTCGAGATGCCCCGTGTACGAGCACGAAAGCGGCACCATGTCCTGCAGGAAGCACACCGCCGGATCGCGGCCCGCGAGCGCGAAGAGATCCCAGTCCCGGTAGCGCCCGCCCGTCCACCCGGGCAGTGTCTCGTAAAAGAGGCACTTCGCCTGCACCTCGTCGTCCACCAGCATGCACTGGGCTCCACCCATTGTCGTGATCGCCTCGCGCAGCGCCTGCGCGCCCTGCAGACAGCGCTCGAGCGTACTGCCCCAGACCCGCACCACGGGCAGCGCCGCGTACGGTCGGGCAAAACCGCCCTGAAGCGCCGCCACTTTCGCCCGTTTGCGGGCGATCACGGTGTCGAGCGACACCTTGTCCTCGTTGGCGCGATGCCCTTTCAGCTTCCGCAACTCCTGCTCGGTCTTCTCCACCTCGTGCGGCGCGTTCAGCGGATAGCAGCTGAGCGTGTAGCAATAGTTCCCCGCCAGGGCGCTCGTCAGCGACCAGATGATCCCGAGGTGCGTCTCCATCGGCCAGCGCCGTAGCACGAGCAGGGTGTGGTACTGGCCGTCCATGCGGAAGAACACATGCCCCTCGCTGTCCCGCGTCGTCACCCCGCCTCCCGGCCAGCTGTTCTCCAGGATCGTGCCGCGCGGGTCGAAGCCGGCATAGCGCTCCTCGCCCAGCAGTCGAAGCGAGGGCTGGCAGAAGGCCCGCCACGCCGCGAAGTGCTCGCGATTGCCGTACGGCGTGAGATGCGCCCCCGGGAGGCGTCCGGCGAGGTTGCGCAGGCGGTCCTGCATGTTCTTCGCCGTCTGCTCCACATAGCGGTCGATCTGCTCCGCCGTCCGGAACCCGCCCCGCGGCACCGACGTACACCGCCGCGAGAGGAACACCTCCAGTCGCTCCCGCCGGAGCCGGCCCGCCGCCTGGCGCTCGCAGTAGCGCGCATACCGCTCCTCCCGCGTCATCCGGCACCAGCCCTCCGCCCCGCTTTCGGCGGTCCGGCGACGATAAAGCTCCAGTTCCGCCTGGTAGTCGGCGTCGACGCGCCACTGGAACTGCACCGCCTCGTCCTCGCCGAGCTGGCAGAAAAACGTCCCCAGCGCTTCGTAATACGCGTCGCGCGTCGCCTGGTCCGCGCTCTTCAGGTCCGGCAACTCGAGGCCGGCCCCCCGCGCCAGCACCGTCGAGGGCGTCAGGCTCGAATCAAACCAAAGCACGTCGCCCTCGAACCACCCGTCCGGCGGCCGCGTCTCCAGGGCCTCACTCAACCAGCGACGAATCATCGCGGGCCTCCCTTCCCGGCCGTCAGCGGCGGGCGCGGTCGGTGACCGCGCGGGTGCGGCCACTGCGCCCACACCTGCGGCCGGAGGTTGAAATGCCGCCCCACCGCCAGCTTCTCCATAAAGTCGCCGGTGAAATGGGGCGGCCTTCCAACCAGGAAGAACTTCACCCACCCGACCGCCAGGATGATGGGCAGGAGCGAGACGACCGCCCGCGGCACTGCGGCCAGCGAGGCGCTCATGATGAACACCAGCAGCGTGCCCACCGCCCCCACGACCACGAAGAGGTAGGCCTCGCCCTCCAGCTCCCAGTTGCCGAAGCGCACCACGCCCTTCGAGTCGGGACCACTGTTGGTGGACGTCACGCGCATATCTCAAACCAGCGACAGCCCCAGCGCGTCCCAGAAGCCCGCGAGATTCATCGCCACGATCGCGACCCACGGTGCGGCGGCGATCGCGAGCCCCGAGAAGATCTTCTTTTTTCCGTCCTCGCCCCTCTCCAGCTGGTTGGCGCCTGCGATGCACTTGATCACGCACCAGATGGCCGAAATCCCGATCACGGCCCAACACGCCAGCTGGATCACGTCGACGAGCTCCGGCGGCAGGGGTTTGACCGCGCCTGGGACAAGCGAGAGACCCAATGTGTCCCACAACCCCGTCGCCTCGAAGGCCGCCATGGCCAGCCAGGGGGCGACGCCGATCGCGATACCGGAATAGATCTTCTTCTTCCCGTCCTCCCCGCGGTCCAGCATGTCGGCCCCCTGGATGCACTTGATGATGCAGAACACCGCCGCCACCGCGATGATCACCATGAGTCCATAGGCGAGGTTGTCCTTGAATTTTTCCGGCATCGTGAAGCCGAGCACCAGCGCGTGAGACAGAGTCATGGTTGTCGTGGGTTGATGGTGTTAGTAAACATGAATTGTCGTACGTCAATTCATTTTAACCATTACCGCCGCGCTGCTCCCCTCCCGCAAGACCCGCCCTGGGTTGCCCGCCTGCCGGACGCCGTCCTCTGGGTGCCTCCGAAGAATCCGCGAGGGTCAATCGAGGCGGCTCCCGATACCTGCCCCCGCCGCGATCCGGGAAACTTGGGCCATGAACCTCGTGCGCGACTCTCAGGCACAGCTCATCGCCGGGCTCGTCCTCATCACCGGGCTCTCGCTCGTTCTTGTGCGTCGGGTGCTGCGGCGCGTCAGCCACCGCCTGCACCAGCACGCGCCCGACGAGGAACGCCACCTCCTCGCCGAACTGGTGCACCGCGCGGTCGGCCCGCTGAGCTTCCTCGCCTGCTACTACGCGCTCTACGCGGTCGCCCACGTGGTCGCGCGCAGCGACTGGGTGCCCGACGACCTGGGCTGGGCCAACCCCATCCTCGGTCATTTCCGCACGCTGGGCTTCTTTGCCGCCGGGCTCTGGTATTTCTATACCGCCACCGTCGCGGTTGATCACCGGCTGCGCCGCGCCGCCGCGCGCACCCCGGGCAGGTTCGACGATGTCTTCTTCCCGCTGCTCGGCACCGCGCTCCGCGTCACCGTCCCGATCCTCGCCGCCTTCGCGCTGCTCCGGCTCTGGCCGGTTTCCGAGGACGCGATGACCGTCGTGCGCAAGCTCCTCGGCATCGCGCTGATCGCCGCCGTCGCGTGGACACTCCGCCGCGCCGTCCTGCTCGTGGACGCCGCCATCCTCGGCACCGGCGAACTGGCCAGCACCGCCTCCGACCACCGCGCGCTCTTCACCCGCGTGCGTATGCTGCGGCGCGTCGCCCTGGTGCTCATCGGGGTCTTCGCCTTTTCCGCCGTGCTCATGCTCTTCGACGAGGTGCGCGATGTCGGCCGCAGCATCCTCGCCTCCGCCGGTATCGCCGGCATCGTGCTCGGCATCGCCGCCCAGCGCAGCCTGGGCAACATCCTTGCCGGTATTCAGATCGCGGTGACGCAACCCATCCGCCTCGGCGACCAGGTGCTCGTCGAGGGTGACGTCGGCAACATCGAGGAGATCACGCTCACCTACGTGGTGGTGCGCGTCTGGGACCAGCGTCGAATCGTCCTGCCGATCAGTTACTTCATCGAAAAGCCGTTCCAGAACTGGACGCGCGTCGCCAGCAACATGCTGTCGCCCCTCACCCTGCGCGTGGATTTCTCCCTGCCCCTCGAGGATCTCCGCCGGTACCTCGCCGCCGAGGTGAAGAAATCAGAATTCTGGGACGGCAAGGTGTTCGGCATCCAGGTCACCAACGCCGACGACCGCACGATGGAGGTCCGCGTCCTCGCCAGCGCGCCCGACTCCGGCGCCTCCTTCAACCTGCAGTGCGAGCTCCGCGAAAAGGCCATCGACTATGTTCGCGAGCACCATCCGGACGCCCTCCCGCGCATCCGCCAGGAACAACATCGGATCGAGTCGCCGACCGCCGCCCGCACTTCCCGCGATGGCGATCGCAACGTCGATCGTCTCGACCACCCGCTCGCCCACGCGCCCTGCACCACCGCTCCCGGTCCCGACGGCTCGTCCCCCAAGCCGACGCCCTGACGCAGCTCGTTTGCCCCGTGCCACTTCGCCCCGCGCGGCGCGCCCTTTCACCCGCACGCCGGACGCAAGCTCGCCCCGCCACTTCGCGTCCGCCGGCCGGTCCCACCACGCGCCCGGCCAGCCCCGTTTCACCGTTCCCGGTTTTGGGACGGCCTAATTCCACAACTGGGCGGCACCGCGCCCGCGCGCCATGCGTCGGTGATTTTCTAGCCGTTATAAATAAGCAACTTAAGTTTGTTCGCGACCCGCGGCACACGCGTTGCTAAGGTCCACTTGCGCTTTCGCGCTCCGACCATGATCACCCTGCGCCACGTCGACCGTGTCTATCCGCTCAAAGGCGGCCCGTATTACGCCCTCCGCAACATCAACCTCGAGGTGAAGGCGGGAGATTTTCTCTCGATCATGGGGCCCTCCGGCGCCGGCAAGTCCACCCTCCTGCATATTCTCGGCCTGCACGACGCCGGCTGGGAGGGCGAATACGAGCTCCTCGGCCAACCGGTCCACAAGCTGGACAAGAAGAAGCGCTTCGATCTCCAGAAGCAGAACATCGGCTTCGTCTTCCAGAGCTACCACCTGCTCGACGACCTCACCGTCTACGAGAACCTCGAGATCCCCCTCTCCTACCGCAACATCCCGCGCAAGGAGCGCGAGAGCATCGTTTGCGACGCCCTCGATCGCTTTCACATCGTCGGGAAAAAGGACCTCTACCCGAGCCAGCTCTCCGGCGGTCAGCAGCAGCTCGTCGGCGTCGCCCGCGCCCTCGTCGCCAAGCCCGCCCTCCTCCTCGCCGACGAGCCCACCGGCAACCTGCACTCCGACCAGGGCCGCGAAATCATGGAGCTCTTCCGCAAGCTCAACCAGGAGGACGGCGTCACCATCATCCAGGTCACCCACTCCAAAGATAACGCCTCCTTCGGCACGAGCGTCGTCCGGCTCGCCGACGGCATGCTGGCCGCCTGAGCCGCCCCCTGACTTCGCGCATGAAATTCCCGCTTCTTTCCGTCCGCTCCTTCCACGCGCTGCTTTGCGCCGCCGCCCTGGGTGCTGCCATCGCGGCGCCGCGACTCGCCGTCGCGCAGGAGGAGCCGGCCCCGGCCGCATCGGTCCCCATGGCGGCCAGCGCCGCACCCGTTTCACCTGCGCTTGCGGCTCCGATGGTCGCTCCGACGGCGGCTCCCGCCGCCTCCGGCCCGGTCAGCCTCACGCTGACCGACGCCATCGCCCTCGCGTTGCGCAACAACCAGCGCGTCAAAGTCAGCTCCTTCAACCGCGGCATCGCCCGCGCGAACGTCCTGACCGCCTACGGCCGTTTCGATCCCGCGATCACCTTCCGCCGCTCCTACGCCGAGAGCGAATTCCCCGTCGGCACCACCCCGCTCGCCTCGCAAATCACCAAGACCGACGAGTACGCGCTGTCCCTCGACGGGCTCACCCCGTGGGGTCTCTCGTACCAGATCGGCGGCTCGGCCAGCAACGAACGCGGCACCAGCAACCAGTATTCCGATCAGTACGTCTCGTTCGCCGGCGTCACCGTCACCCAGCCGCTCCTCCGCGGTTTCGGCTTCGGCGCCAACCTCGCCGATCTCCGCATCGCCAAGGCCAATCGCGCCATCAGCGATTGGGATCACCGCCAGACCGTCATCGATACGGTTACCAGCGTGATGCAGACCTACACCGGCCTCGCCGAAGCGCGCGAGATGCTGCGCATCGCCCGCCGCTCCCGCGAACTCGCCGCCCAGCTCGCCCGCGACGTCGAGCGCCGCAACCAGGTCGGCAAGATCTCCGATTTCGACGTCACCCAGGCCCGCGCGCAGGTCGCCACCCGCGAGGAGAACATCCTGTTCTACGTCCGCGCCGTGAAGGACCTCGAGAACCAGCTCCGCGTCCTGATTGGCGAAACCCAGTTCGCCGCCAACGGCCCCGATCTCACGATCGATCCGCTCGTCCCCGCCGCCCCGCTCACCGCCGACGGCGCCGCCGACTTCAATCGCGCGCTCGAGCTCCGCCCCGACTTCCAGGCCGCCAAGCAGGGCATCACCATCCGCCGCGCCAATCGCGCCTACGCCCGCAACCAGCTCCTCCCCAAGGTCAATTTCGTCGGCCGCTTCGGCTACAACGGCATCGCGTCCGAATTCGCCGCCTCCCGCGCCCAGGTCCGCGACCAGGACCACCGCGACTACTCCGCCGGCGTCTTTGTCTCCGTCCCGCTCACGTTCGCCGAGGGCCGCGGGCTCGCCCGCGCCGCCAAGCTTTCCCTCCTGAAATCCGAGGCCGACTTGAAGCGCCTCGAAACTGACATCGCCGTGAGCGTCGCCGCCGCCATCGGCCAGCTCGAAACCACCACGCAGCGCGTCGAGGCCACCACCCGCGCCTACGAGCTCGCGCAGCAGGTACTCAACTCCGAGGAAAAGCGTTTCCGCACCGGCGCCAGCTCCACCCTCAATCTCATCCAATGGCAGGAGCGCCTGATCTCCGCCGAGACCTACCGCGTCCGTGCCATCGCCGACCAGCGCAACGCCGTCGCCAACTACGAACGCGAGACGGGCACCACGCTCGCCGCGCATAACCTGACCGTGGAGTAGTCCGCGAATCGGGGACAGACCCCGATCCCCGAACCGAGGGAACCGCGAAGGGCGCGCGACAATCCGCAGTGCTCGCCGCCCGAGGCCACCGTCGAATCTCAGCGGTCGATCACCCGGAACTTTCGCGTGTGTTCGCGCCGTTCGCGGTTTCACCTGCTGCGATCGGTCAGACTCAGGCAGGGGTTAACCACGAGAGTCCGCGGAACGGGGACAGACCCCGATCGCCGAACCGAAGGAACCGCGAAAGCCGCGAAGGGAGCGCGAAAATCCGCGGTGCTCGCCGCCCGGGGCCACCGTCGAATCCCAGCCGTCGATCACCCGGAACTTTCGCGTGTGTTCGCGCCGTTCGCGGTTTCACCTGCTGCGATCGGTCAAACTCAAGTCCGGAGTCCGCGAAACGGGGACAGACACCGATCGCCGAACCGAAGGAACCGCGAAAGCCGCGAAGGGAGCGCGAAAATCCGCAGTGCTCGCCGCCCGGGGCCACCGTCGAATCTCAGCGGTCGATCACCCGGAACTTTCGCGTGTGTTCGCGCCGTTCGCGGTTTCACCTGCTGCGATCGGTCAGACTCAGGCAGGGGTTAACCACGAATGGACTCGAACACCGCGGCGGCCGCTTGCGGCCGCGGTCGCCATCACCGCGTTTCCCAGCGCTCGATCGGACTCGCGACGCCGCAGTACACGCACGGGAGCGCGGGCTGCGTTGCCTGGCAGTGCGGGCACACCGCCCGCGTTGAAAAGGGGTCCATCGGCTGGCGGCACTGCACGCAGAGGTAGAGCGGACCGCCGGGAGGCGCCGCGTGGCACGAGGGACAACGCACGCCCGTGTGCCGCGGCAGTCGCTCGATCGCCATGAGGTACTTCGCTTCCTTCAGGCCGATCCAGCAGCGCTGCACAAGGAACAGCGCCATGAGCCCAGTCCACAACAGCGTCTCGGTGCTGCGGGCCGTGATGACGCGCCACGCAACGCCCGCCGCGATGCCCGCCAGGCCGATGTAGGACGCAACTTGCAGGCTGCGCGCCCGGCCGAGTCCGTACCAGAGCACCGAGCGGAGGATCTGCCCGCCATCGAGGGGGTAAACTGGCAGCAGGTTGAACACCAGCAGCACGCCGTTGAGGACGTTCACCGCCAGCAGGAAGTGCGCGAGGTCGGGATTTCCCTCGAGCCACTCGAGATAGTCCGCACCGAGCAGAAGTCCGCCCAGGATGGGCACAAGCACCACGTTGACGAGCGGACCCGCCGCGATGCTCCAGAGCGTCGCGCCCGGACGCTGCGGCGGGGAAACGAAGGCAATGCCACCCAGCGGCCACAGCACGATTTCGTGGGCCTGCCCTCCGGTCTGCCGGCACGCGAGCGCGTGACCAAACTCGTGCAGGGTCACGATGACAAACAGCATCACGTACTCCGCGATGTTCCACCCGAGTGAGTTGTAGCTTCCGCGCCGCAACGAGAGCTCGATCATGGCCACGAGGAACCAGGACCAGTGCAGGAAGACCTGGATGCCCGAAAACCGGAAGAGGCGGATCGATCCCGAGTGGGTCGCAATCATGGAGACGTGAACGGCAAGTGAGTTGTGACGCGCCGAAGCGCAGGAACCGGCCAACGAATCCGCAAAGCGCCCCGCCGGCAAGGGAATGAAAAGGGAGTAAGGGAGTGGGGGAGTGAGGGAATGAGTGGACGGAATGACGCGGAAGAAAAGGACGGGGCGAGGTCGGAGGGGCGGAACGACAGGGGTGAAGGGACGAGGGACCGACGGTGTTTTGAGAGGCCGGCGCCCTCTGGAGACCAGAGCGCTTACCGGTGCCACGTGAAATCTGGCGCACGCCTTTGTCCCCTTACTCCCTCATTCCCTTTTTCCATACTTCGCCGCGATGCTCGCTGCCGTCTCGGCCACGCGTTGCCGGAGCTCCCTCGGGCCGATGACCTCTGCGGCCGCGCCCCAGCCGAGCACCCAGCGCTCGACTTCCGGCAACGCGCCGAGCTTCAGCTTCAATTCCACCCGGCCATCCGGCAGGTCACGCAGCTCTTGCGATTCATGCCACTCGCGCTCGCGCACGCGATCCGCCGCTCCGGCGGCGAACCGGATCACGACGTCGTGTGCATCGCCGCGCCCGCCAAGCACGCCGAGCGCATCGGCAAAGAAGGCATCGGGCGAGAAGTCCGCCGGTTTCTCGAACTTCTGCTTCAGCACCTGCACGCCCGCGATGCGCGGTACCGCGAAGGTCCGCAACCCGCCGCGCTCCACATCGAACGCCACGAGGTACCAGAGGTTCTCCCGGTGCGCCAGGTGGTAGGGCCGCACGCGCCGGTGTGAGCGCGCGGACTCTCCCGGCTTGCGGTAGTCGAACTCCACCTCCTCCTGCCGCAGCACCGCGCCGCTCAGCGCATTGAAGATCGCGAGGTCCGTCTTGCCGAGGCCGACGTTCTTGAAGGACACCGCCTTCAGTTCGTCCGCCGGCGAAAACGAGATCTTGTCCCGCAGCCCGCCCGCGAGCTTCTCGAACGCGATCTCCAGCGAGCGATGAAAGGGCGTCCCGCGGTACTGCTCCAGCGCCCGCTGCGCCACCAGCAGCGCCAGCAACTCACCCTCCGTCACGTGCACCGTCGGAAACGCGCTCACGGGATGCGTGTAGCGATACGCCTGGATCAGCGGGTCGAACTCGATCGGCAGGTCGAGCCGGTCGCGCATGAAGGCCAGGTCGCGCAACACCGTCTTCCGGCAAACGCTCAGGATCTTCACGAGCTTGCTGCAGTTCGTGAGCGTTCCGCGCCGGAGCTCGTCGTGAATCCGCAGCATGCGCTCGAGCGGGGGACGGGAGAGCTGGACGCGTGAGGTCATGCCGAAAGGAAGGCTTTTTTCGCCCGTGGGACAAGGAATGTCTCAGGGGTCCTGCTAAGCTTTCATTCATGAAAACGCTCCGTCGTCGCCGTCCGACCGAAACCGCCGCGGTTGAAATCAGCTGGTCCCACGCGGGCATCGCCTGGCGCGTCACCGCCTGGCCCGAAGTCGCCTTCCAGCGCCGCTGTGGCGACGCGTGGCTGCCCGAGCAGCCGACCGAAGGCGCGTTTGCCGCCGCCGCCGCCTACGTCCGCGAGCCGATGTGGCGCCGTTACCTTGAGTTCATGCCCGCGACCGAGCGCGCCTTCGTCGCCGGCTTTCGGTTCAGCCGACTCGAGGCGCTGCAGGTGATCTCCCGTTGCCCGGAGCTGCTGCCCGTTCTCTCCGAAGTGCCCGCGCTCACCGTGTTTGTGGCGGCGCATGTCGCGCTCCGTGGCGCCGAGCGGCCCGGCTGGGACGAAATTGCCGCCATCTTCGAGCGCGCCGGACTCTTCGGCGTTCTGGAGTGGCTTGGCCTTCCCGCCACCCGCCACGCCCTCGCCGCGTTGCGCAACCTCGCCGACCCCGAAGTGCCGCGGCGTTTCCTCGCTCCGCTCCGCACCCTGCTCTGGGACGCCTCGCTTGCCAGCCGCCTGGAGCAGACCCCCGTCGTCACCGACCTCGACCTCGCCCGCCACTGCCACCGCCTGGCCGCGTGAGAAACCGCGAAGCGACAGGTCCCGGAGAGGAGGGAACCGCGAACTTACGCGAAATGACGCGAAAGTCCGGGGAGACCGACCACCGTGATCCGACTGTGGGCCAGGCGCGGGCCACCTCCGGTTTTCGCGTTCTTTTCGTGAAGGGATGTGGTTCTCGAAAACCGAGGAGCGAGGATGAAAATTAACCGTTCGGGGGC